>JAJCXO010000276.1 GCA_029263395.1 Acidobacteriota bacterium
CCGGGTGGGTGTGAAGGGTGGGTGGGAGAGGGGGACCCGAGGGGGTGAGGGGTCCTGGGCTTGGGTGCCGGCCGTGTCGGTCACAGCCCTGGGCTTCGGAATGGAAGCCACCGTCAGCCGAAGACCTGTCGTCAGCCGAAGACCTGTTGTCGGCCTCAACGCCTCCGAAAGCGGCGGCAGTTAGCCATCCCCTAGCCTTAACTCGCGTCCTGCCGGCGGGACAAGACCTCTCCAGCCTTTCAACTCTCGCTCCGAGCCCACCAGGAGACGTGTTGTGACGACGGAAACGTCTTCTCCCGCCGTTGGACCCCCTGAACCTGCGCACGACAGGCGTTCTCCCGCCGTTGGACGCGATACATGACGATCGAATGGCGTCCTCCCGGTGGGAGAGCCCTTGTTTTGACGACGGAAAGGTCTTCTCCCGGGTGCAGTTTTCTGGGCTTCTCCGGCGAGTCACCCAGAACGGGTCGCAATTCGCCCGATACGGACGAATTACGCCTCGAAAACAGGGTGACGGTGACGCTCACCGTCACCGTCACTGGCGTCACCGTCACCGTCACCGAGCGTCACCGTCACCGTCACCAAGCGTCACCGTGCGCACGATGCCCCGGTGCAATCCGTCCCTGCTAAACGTATTCCCTCGACGCTAGGAGCAATTTCGATGCTCTGGGGAAGGTGTCGACCCTCCAACCAAACGATGCGCTGAGCATTCAGACTGTCCCGCAGGGGTTGAAACGACTTCTGCAACCGTTTCAACGCCCCCTTGACATCCGGCGAAATACTCTCGACTGGCCCCCACTCAGGGTGGTGTTCGATCTCAGCGGTCGACAGCACGATCAGTGGCACCTGGAGCTGCGCCAGGTAACCCTGCACGGCTGGGATGGATAACTCATCGTCCACCGTCGGCTCGTCCGACGCCGCACCGTCGCCCAGCAACAGCACCACGGCTCGCGGTCGTTTACTGGCGTGAGCGTACATGCCAGCTAGGGCAACCGCACGCTCGAGTTGAACTCTGAAACGTTGTGGCGGCACCTCACGGACCAGCGACAAAAGACTGGTGTTGGCGGCATCATGACTCGGCGAGTGTAGGAAGGAGCTGGCGGCCACGGCCGTCGGACCGAGTGGCACGGCCTGCGACGCCACGAACCGCACCCGCGCCTGCCAGGCGACATGGTCGGGCAAGGCAAACCCCGGCACGTTGAAGCGGGTGGTGCGAGTCCGTTCCCGCGATGTCACAAGCTCCGTCACCTGGCGCAGCTTCCGACGGGCCGCCGGTTCGCGCACCACCACGATCTCCGGCGATCCCTCTTCGACTCCATGCACCGTCAGCGGCTGCCCGTCCCGGACAAACCAAGCATCCATCTCCCGCGCCGCGGGTAGGCGAACACCCTTGTCGACGGTCACCGCAACTGCCGTCAGCTCGGTCGCAATCTCGCTGCCACTACCACCGCCGAATGCGAGCTCCGCCCCCGCCACCCGGTCACCGGGAAACCTGAGGGTTGCCCGGACAAAATGTAGCGCTCCGGGATCGTAGTCCGGCAGCCGGATCCGGGTCGTGTCGTCAACGTGCAACGGTTGGCTATCGAAAGTCACCTCAATCGCTTCGGGGCGCACCGCCCCGAGGCTCTCCCACGCCAGATGGATCGCCCGGGGAGGCCGCCCCGGCTCACCGCTCAGGGCCATCGAGACCTCAACCACCTGTTGCGGTTCCAAGTTGATCCAACGCCGCACCCGGTCGAGCTCTCGGCCTTTGGTGTCACGTGCCATCGCCTCCAAGAGCTGCGGACGCAGACGGGGCCCAAAATCGATCGGGATGACCAAGCTTGGCGAGCCGGTGGCGGAGACGTTGGCCACTTGCTCGCCGTTGAGATGGATCTCGACCGCTGCCACCTCGCCAGCGAGCTCGAGGGTCACCGGTACCACGCCGACAATCAAACCGAGCAGCCATGTGGTGAGCTCGATCATGACTCGCCTCGCCCACTCAGCGAGCCCGCCAAGCGGACCCCCTCGACATCACTTCGCAGGTGGATATCTTGCGGGAGATGCCTCCCCGACAACACCACGATCCGCTGGCGTGCGAGCTGTGCGCGCAAATCTCTGACCGCCGCGGCGAGGGCCTCGCCGCCGTTCCAACCGAAGGACTTGGGCGGTAGCTCGATGGTGTAGCTCGGGTCCCACACCGCCCAATCCCGCGCCGGTCCGAAAGACAACAGAACACTCGGGACCTGAAGGTCCCGCAAGTACGCCCGAGCCTGACGTGCGGTGAAGAAGCTGTCGTCGACACTTTTGGCCGCCGCCAACAAAAGTACCGCCCGGCGCTGGGCGCCGGCTTGGAGCTCCATCCCGGCGAGGGCCACCGCGTCTATGATCCGCGCAGTAGGCCCGTCGTCGTAACGGTCGACGTGGGCCAGCAACCCGCGCTCCAACGGCAAACTCGGGGACGCTGAGAAAAAGTGACGCATGCCTCGAATCTTTGAAGGCGGTGCCGCGAGCGGCGACAGGAATCGGACTCGGGTATCGGCCTCGAATCGCAAGGCCCGCGTCGCCGGGTCGGCCTTTTGTCGATTGGCCAACAGCTCGAGATACACCTGGGTGGCGGGATCGCGGACCACAACAAGTTCCGCCGGCCCTTTGTCGACCCTCAGAACCCGTAACGCTTGGCCGGCGGCATCGACGAACCAGTCTTGCATCTCGTCAACGGTGAGCGCTCGGTCGCGCACCGTCTCGATCGCGATCACCGTGCGATCCGTGGCACCCAGCTCTGTACCGTCCGAGGCATTGATCCATCGTCGCACCCGACCGAGCTCACGCCCCGCGTCGTCGAACGCAATGGCCTCGAGCTCGTGCGCTCTCAGACCCTCGCCAAAGTCACCATCAAACCGCCAAGGCGGTCGGTCGAGTGTTGCCACAACGTCCTGATCGAGCCGAACCTCGACCACTGCAACCTCCGGAGCCACCTCCAACTCGACGGTCTGCACACCGCTGACCAGGCCCCAAAACGCCGTCAGAACACGGATCGCCTCAAATCTCCCCACGTCACGTCTCCTCAGATCACGTGTCTCCTCAAATCACGTGTCTCCCCAAAGCACAGAGCCGTCCTCCACTCAGGACGCTCAAAACACCAGCAGACAGCCTCGAGTCACTCTATTGGCGGCCCTGAGCCATCTCTGGGACACTCAATGCAAACCATAAGCCGGGCCCCTGACGCCGAACCAGTTTTACACGATCGTTACCCCAAAGGTACATCTTCCGAGCCCGAGCCCCGTACTCTGTTTCGAGTTTCCATGGATTCCGGCCACGGCTCTGCACCACCCTGGCCATCTGACCGCCTCTACCGACAAGGAGAATGCCGATGTCTTCGACAGCGCGCCACGCTTTGATCTTCGTCGCTATGCTCGCGATGGTCTCGTTCGCCTGGGCCGAGCCGGGCAAAGATGCCAGCCCCTCCCAGAAAGCCAGCGCCCCGGCGCTCGAATCTGCCGGCCAACTGACCTTTGGCCCCGACAACATCCTCTTTGCCGCCGATTCTCGCGGCACGGCAGTGTACGCCCTCGACCTGGGCGACAGCGATAAGCCGTCCGACGAAGAGATGGCTGGCATCGAAGATGTCGACGAAAAAGTGGCCGGCCTGCTCGGCACCACGCCGCGCCAGGTCTTGATCCAGGACATCGCCGTCCACCCCAAGTCGAAGAACATTTACCTCTCGGTGTCCCGGGGTCGCGGGGACGACGCCAAGCCGGCGATCGTCAAGGTCGACGGCAAGGGTAACCTGTCGTTGGTCGACCTGACCGGGGTCAGCTACACCAAAGCGATGATTTCCAATGTGCCGGCGGAAGACGCCAAGGATCGCCGCGGTCGTCCGTTGCGTGCCATGGCGATCACCGACATCGCCTATTCCGGAGGCCATCTTTACGTCGCCGGACTGTCGAACGAAGAATTTGCCTCCAACCTGCGCAAGGTCCCCTACCCCTTCACCGGCGACATGACTGCCACCAGCGTCGAGATCTACCACGGTGCCCACGGTGCTTATGAGACGCATTCGCCGATCAGCACCCTGATGCCGTATGAGATCGAGGGCGAGGCGCATCTGCTAGCGGCCTACACCTGCACACCGCTGGTGACCTTCCCGCTCGACAAGCTGGAGGACGGCAAACACCTCAAGGGCAAAACTATCGCCGAGCTCGGTTTCGGCAACCGCCCGCTCGACATGATCAGCTTCGACAAAGACGGTGAGCCCTACATCTTGGTGCTCAACTCGAGCCGCGGTGGCATGAAGATCGATCCTAAAGACGTCGAAAAAGCGGAAGCGATCGTCACCCACGAGCACATCACCCGCGACACTCCCGCCGCGGGTGTACCGTACGTCACCTTGCCGATGGCCGGAGTCTTGCGGGCTGACAATTTCGACGACAAACACCTGGTGGTGCTGCGTCGTGATCTCAACACCGGTGGCCTACAGCTGCGGCTGTGGCGGACGGAGTGGATCTAGCCTCCCGCGCTCTGAGAGCGCTGCGGATCAGCGCCGCGGTAGTCGCTCCGGTACTCGTCGCATCGCCTAGCCTGGGCCTCGGTGAGGTCCAGGCGGATGCTGGGCAGACCGCCGCACCGATAGCGATCCACCTCGACACCAACCCCTTGACGGCACCGAGCTCGGTGGTGGCCGTGGGTCTCGACCGCCGAGTGCTAGCAACGCTGGATAGCGCTGGTCCGACAGCGGAGGATTGGCAGAGGCTCTTCCCCATTTATACCGGTGCCGAGCTGCCGACCGATGGCCGGCCACCGGTCGCTGGCAAGTGGACGGTGGAGGGTGAGGTGCTGCGCTTTCGCCCACGCTTCCCCTTCGACCCTGGGCTGACCTATGTCACCCGGCTCGATCTGTCCGCTGGTCCATTAGCCCCAGTCGATCTCATACCGCCGGTGATCGCAACCTTCGCTCTACCGGCCGAGATCACCGAATCCTCGACGGTGGTCAGCCAGGTGTTCCCCACCGCCAGCGAGCTGCCGGAGAACCTGCTCCGGTTTTATCTCCATTTCTCGGCACCGATGAGCCGTGGAGAAGCTTACGCCCATATCCGCCTAATCGATGACCAGGGGCAGCCTGCAAATCGCCCTTTCCTCGAGATCGACGAGGAATTGTGGGACCCTGGCATGCGTCGCCTCACCCTCTTCTTTGATCCAGGGCGCATCAAACGCGGCCTGCGACCCCACTTCGAGGCTGGGCCCCCACTCACCGCCGGCACGACGTATCGACTGGTGATCGATGCCGGCTGGCGCGACGCCAACGATCAACCGTTGGCCGAAGGTTTCGAAAAAACGTTCCGTGTCACCGCCCCTGACCGCCAGGCTCCCAACCCCAGCGACTGGTCGATTGTTGCTCCCGCCGTCGCTAGTCGTGAGCCGCTCGAGCTGCGATTCCCCGAACCCCTCGACCATGGTTTGCTGCAACGCGTTCTGCACGTAGAAACCGCAGACGGCATACCGGTGATCGGGGAGGTGCGGGTCACCAACGGCGAACGTCGCTTCCGTCTCCTGCCGCAAGTCCCTTGGCGCGCTGGCAGCTACACGATCACCGTCGAGACGATTCTCGAAGACATCGCCGGTAACAACCTCAACACCGTCTTCGACGTGGATGTCAAGAACTCTGGCAGCCAGGTTGGCCGAGGGCGCAAGGTCTTCGAGCTACAGTTTGATGTCGACCCGAGGTAGGCAACCCCAGGTTCAGCTCAGCCCGATCAATACGAAGCCGGCCCAGAAGAAGGGATCAGCGGTCTCGTCGTGACCACGCATCTCATGTTTGGCCGCACCTAGTGCTCGCACAACGTCGGCCCCTGGCCCCAGTGCCACAAGGTGGCGGTAGAAGGCGGACATCAGATCCGCGGTCGAGCTGTCGTCGACTGGCCACAAGCTGGCCACAACCCGGTTAGCACCGGCGGCCAGGAATCCACGGGAAAGGGCATAGGCCCCTTCGCCGTCAAAATTACGCCCTCGGCTAGTATCGCAAGCAGACAACACCGCAAGATCGACCGCCAGATCCAGTTGATAGATCTCGTGCAGCTGAAGGAGTCCGTCGTCCATGGCCGACGTCACGGTCGGCGGCGGTGTCAGTGCGAGTGCGGCAAGTGACTCGTGTCGACCTGCCTCGACGATGCCGTGGGTTGCGACATGGAGGATAGCCGCCGGTTCGCGCAGTGCTCGTCGCACGCTGGATTCACGAGCATCAGCCCCTAGCAAAGTCACGAGCTCGCGATCCCCCGCCGCGCTCAGCCATGCAGCGATCGACGACGCTTCCCGTGCCGTTCCGGGCAGCGTTCGCAGCGCCCCGGCAATCCATCCGCGATCGGTAGACGGCGCCGGATTCGCAACGATGATCACCCGGCGTGAAGCTTCGTCGCTCCGGCGGCGATCTTCGAGATTCAGCAACACTGTTGCTGACAAGCCGTACCGCAGCACCGGCCCTTCGTCCAGCCAATACCGCCGTGC
Organism: Acidobacteriota bacterium; assembly: GCA_029263395.1. Taxonomy (GTDB): domain Bacteria; phylum Acidobacteriota; class Thermoanaerobaculia; order Multivoradales; family J023; genus JAAELT01. The sequence continues at coordinate 6,481 of JAJCXO010000276.1, forward strand.
CGTGCCGTCAGACACCAGTTCAGGGACCAACAGCTCGAACGGCAGTTGATGCAGTGCACCATCGGGAATCACGAGGATCTCCGCGATCTCGGCCACGTGGCCCGCGGTGCCCTCGAGGTAACGGGCGAGCGGTCCTCCGACGAGAACCCGCCACAGGGCGTGCCGCGCCGCCTCCGATCCACCACCGACGAGCTCGTCTAGGCCACGGGTGGCACTCAGGCGCCAGGGCAACGCACGTGAGACGGCGTCTGCCAGCACCGCGGTGGTGAGCGGCCCCGGAGTAGTCGACAGGTGCTCCGCCGAAACCTCGTCAAGGACCAGGCGCTCAGCCAACATTGGCCCGTGCGGCGGCACCACGAAGACGTAGCTACTCTCAGGACCAATCTGGTATTCCACCAGCATCCGGTCGTCTTCTAATAGCCCACCCTGGACGTCGGCCGCAGTCGCCGGTTGGCCGCGTCGCGTCACCAGCTGTTGCCAGGCAGGACTGACGCCGCGTATCCGCGCCTCGACCGCCTGCAGCCGACCCGCAAGCTCAGTCGTCTGATGTTCCCAGCTTGCCAGCTGCGCCTTGGCCGAGGCCGGCTCTTGCCGGGCCAAAGCGAGTCTAGATTGGGTCTCGGCAAGCCGCTCACGCATCTCCCGCCGTTCGTCGTCAAGCCGCTGGCGAAGGTCCGCGGGTACACCTTCCAAAAGGTCAACGCCATTGACCGCTAGCTGGTCGAGAAAAGCCCGACCACGAGCACGCTCGGACGTTGCGAAGGCCAGATCCGGGCGCTGCTGAGCGATCCGCCACTCCACCATCAGGTGGTAGAGATCACGATAACGTGCGAAGAACCCTGCCAACGAGCGATCCGACGCCGCCGCCGCCGAACGCAAGCTCTCGACCAAGGTCAAGGCTTCGGACAACACCGCGACCGCGCCGCTGCGATCCCCGCCACGGTCAGCTAGTCTTGCCCGCAGGTAGAGGGCGCGGGCGCGGGCATCGGGAAATAGCGTCGAGCCTCGTAAGCTGTGCAGAGCCTGCTCGAGCTCGCGCAGTGCATCGTCATCGGCGCCAGTGTCCGCCAACGCCTCCGCCAAGCCGGTGAGGGTGACCGCAACCTCGGGATGCTCACTACCAAAGGCTACCTGACGAATATCCAGCGCCTCACGGTAGGCAGCGATCGCCTGCTCCGGGCGACCACGGAGGCGCTCCAGTGTGGCGAGATCATCGAGGGCCTGAGCGCGAAACGGATGGTTGGCGTCGAGCGCCGAACGAGCCAGGCTCGTCACCTCCACGAAGAGCTCAGCGGCGGCGCCGAGCAGGCCCGCTTCGGTGAGGTAGACGGCAGTCTGGTTGAGATGTAGCAGTAGACCCGGGTGGTCATTACCGTAGAGCTCGCGCGCTGCCTCGAGCTGGCTGCGATAGAGCGGCCCAGCGGCGTCTAGCTGGCCGCTTAGGCGCAGCAGCTCGGCGCGGTTGAGCTGCCAGGTCACCCGATCGGCTGGAGAGACTGTAGGATCGTCTGCGGACAATTCCAAGGCCCGTGTGAGATGGCGATCAGCCTCGACATATTGGCCGCGATCGCGCAGCAGCTTGCCCAGGCTGTTGCGGGTGGCGGCGTGCAGGTAGTCTGATAGTTCACTCGACTGCCAAAGCGTGACCGAACGCCGCAGGGCTATCTCGGAATCGTCGAAGCGCCCCAGCTCGCGCAGGATCTCACCCTGGATATGCAGCGCCTCGGCGAGCTCCAGCGGATCACCCACCCCGCGGTCGAGCACCAACAGGGCTTCGTCAAGGAGCACAGCAGCGTCGCGAAATCGCGCCTGCTGCCATTGCACAACCGCCATCTGCACCAGGCTTTTCGCTACCGCGGGATGGTCGGGTGCCAGAACTCTACGCCGGATCTCGAGGGCCTGAGTTTCGAAATCGAAGGCTTCCGACCACTTCCCCTGATAAAACGTCGCAGTCGCGAGACCGGATAACAAATCGGCGACGGCATCGCCGTCAACCTGTGGTCGTCGCGCCAGAGCGCGCATGAAGAGCTCAACCGCCTGATCGAGCTGGCCGGCGTCGACCGATCGGTGCGCAAGCCCTTCGATGTGAGCCAGAGCCGTCTCGGAACCCTCCCCCATCACCGCGTCCACAGCTGCTATTGCTTCGGCAATCTGCGCGCTCGGGACATTCTGGTCACCGGCCTCGAGCGCCGCGATGAGGCGTGAAGTCTTCTCCCAGGCTCGGCTTTCCGCTACCGACGCCGGCCTCGATGTCACGTGGATGTCGACCGTCGTCGTGACGTTTGATCGCAAACTCAGGACGGCCTCCTGATCGACGCTAGCAACCCATCGTAGAGTGGACTCATGACCTGCTGGACACCGGATTCCGGTCTCGCTCCAACGACCGTCGCGCCATACCGACAGAGTGCTGCCCTCGACCTCGACCTCGACCTCGATGTCGGCGGTGGCAGGGACAATCGTCACCTGGCTAAAACGACCTGCTGCAAGCTCCAGCGTCAAGAGCCGTTCGGCCCCTGCCTCCAGGTCCCGGCTATCTGAGACGCGCAAAGCTCCTTGCGTCGCGCAGCCACAAAACAAGCCGACGACGACCCAAGGTGCGGCGAAGCATCTCAACGGGCTCACTGGACCTAGTAGTATACGGCGACAGATCCTGAGAGAGCGGGACCAAATCATCGGCAGACTGGGAGGAGTCGAATGGTGACTGAGGAACCTCTTTGGCAATTTCGAGGCTTAGGCTGCGGGCGGAGAAGCGGCACTTGGACTCTACTCATCGCGTTGGGTGTCTTGCTCGTGCCACCACCACCCGTCCACGGGGCGCGGACGACAATCGTCCGGCAATATCCACCAGGATCAGAATGGCGCCCGGCGACGCCCTTGGTCGACGAGAATGCGCTGTTGACCGGAGCCGTCATCTTCTCACCGTTGGCGGACGGTAGTGCTGAGATCACGATCGGCCCGGCCTCATGCCAGCCTGGGTTCCGGATCGACAATATTGTGATCTCTGAGCTCCCATCCTTCAACATCCCCTGCACTCCCGATAGCGGTCTGCCATGCTCAATCGATGACACGGCGTGCCATCCGCAAAACGCGACTGCTCGTGTTCCAATGTTTGACGCTGATTCGCCTCCCCTGGGTATGGTGCTGCTCGAGACATTCGACAATGGTATCCCTGAAGACTGGATTCTCCGCGGAGCACGTTATGTCGATGGCACTGCGCTCGATCCGACTGCCCCACGAATCGTACCGGACGAATTCAACACCGTGTGTGGAGCCCCATCGGGCGGAGGCTCACTCTCACTCGAACCGACAACTTCGGTCACCATCCCTCTCACCGGGCTCGATCCCACCAAGGAATACATCGTCCACCTATGGTGGGGATCGTCGGAGGAAATGATCGGTCAAGCGGAGATGCTCTTCATTGACACTCCTGGAGGAACCTCGACACCAGGATTCGAAGCCGGACCGATTCTGCTGGTCGACGATGACGATAACGATCCCGATTTGGTGGATACTTTCAAAACAGCACTCTTCCTAGCCGGCTTCCCTGAAGTCGAAGTTCGCGACACTCAGAATAGCGACAGCGAACCAGACGGCGAGACGCTCTCGTGTTACGGCACAGTCATCTGGTTCAGCGGGGACGCATCGACCACTAATGGCTCTGCTCCGGCGGCTGGCCCCGGTCCAGCAGGCGAAGCTGCCCTCGCTCAATTCCTCGACACCGGCGGATGCCTGCTGATCGCTTCCCAGGAGTACAAAAACGATCACGGCACCACGCAGTTCATGCGAGACCACCTCGGTGTCTCTTTGATCCACAACAACTTCGGTCCGACTCGCGTCGAGGGCCGTGGACCGTTTCAAGGCATCCCAGCCACGAACCTGAATTTCGGAGAGTTGCAGAACCTTGGTGACGTCATCACACCGGACGCTTCGGCAGAGATTGCTTTCGACAGCGCCCAAGGCCCGGCCGCGATCGCCAAGATAGGTGGTGCTGGTCGAGCCACCTACTGGGGTTTCTCGTTTGCCGCCCTGCCATCCTCAGCGCGCAACGACGCGATGGCGCAGTTCCTCACTTGGTGCGGCGGCGATCTCAATTTGACCGTCACCCTGGAAGGCACTGGCGCCGGCAACGTGTCCAGCTCCGTCCCCGGCATAAACTGTGGCGAGGACTGCTTCGAGGAGTACCCGGCAGGCACCCAAATCACCTTGACTGCCACCGTCGATATCGACTCGACGTTCACCGGTTGGAGCGGTGGCGGTTGCACCGGCACCGACGACTGCGTCGTCACCCTCACCGCAGACACCGACGTTGTCGCAACGTTTGATCTCATCCCTCCCGGCGTCGCCCTGACCCTAATCAAGAATGGCACCGGCACCGTGACCAGCACCCCGGCGGGTATCAACTGTGGCACAACTTGCACGGCGCTCTTCCCCCAGGCCACTCAGGTCAGCCTCAACGCTATCCCGGATTCTGGGTCGACCTTCGTCGGCTGGAGCGGAGGCGGCTGTAGCGGCACGGGCACCTGCGTGTTGACTCTCGCCAGCGCCACGGACGTCACTGCAACCTTCCGCACCATCGACGACCCATGTACCGGAGCCCTCTGCCTCAACAGCGATCGTTTCCGGGTCGACCTGCAGTGGCGAACATCTGAGAACCTTACGGGCACCGCAGTAGCGGTGCCGGGAGTACGCTCCGACGACTCCGGAGTGCTCTACTTCTTTGATCAAAGTAATTGGGAGATGTTGATCAAGGTGCTCGACGGTTGCGCCATCAATCATCACTTCTGGGTCTTTGCTGCCGTCACCACCGACGTCGCCTACCAACTGACGGTGACCGACACCGTCACGGGAATGGCTGCGGTTTATGAGAATCCACTCGGTAACGCGGCCGACGCCATCACCGCGACTTCGGCCTTACCGGTTTGTGATGCAAACGCCAGCCCGAGAGCGTTACCCACCTTTGCGGTCGGCGCTGAGGCGTCCATCGTCCGTCAGTCTTCGACAGACATCACCCCCAAGCAGGGTAACTGCATCGAAACGCCAACCCGACGCTGCCTCACCGGCGACCGATTCCAGGTTGAGGTCGAATGGCGGACGGCTGACACTTCCGGATTGGGTCAGGTGGTGCCGTTTGGCTCAGAGGACTCCGGCCTCTACACCTTCTTCGAACCCGACAATTGGGAGATGCTGGTCAAGGTGCTCGATGGCTGCACCATCAACGGTCACTTCTGGGTGTTGGCCGCCGCCACCACCGATGTCGGCTACACCCTGACTATCACCGACACCGACACCGGCCTTGTCGATACTTGGAACAACCCGGTTGGCCGTGCCTCGCCGGCAGTGATCGAGATCGAAGCCTTCGCGACCTGCCCGTAAACATGTTCGGTCATGAACGCTAGCGGTCCAAGAGACCGTGCTGCCGGTTTTCGAATCCTCCAGCAGGGCCACCGCCGGGCCTGCTGGCTGGTGATTCTGCTCTTGGTACCGATCCCAAGCTGGGCCAAAACCCATGCCCTGCTCGTGGGCGTCTCACACTACCCATATCTCGACTATCGCTGGCAGCTCGAGGGGCCGACGAATGACGTCGAGCTGTTCGCGGAGGTACTGACGGAGGTCTTCGGTGTCCAATCGCAGAATATGGTCCGCTTGGCGGGCTGGCCCAATGACGTAACCTCCCGTCCGACCCGCAACAACATTCGCCGCCAGTTCGCCCGGCTGGCGGCGGACGTTGAGCCTGGCGATCAGGTTGTGATCCTGCTCGGCGGCCACGGCAGCCGACAACCGGCGAACGACGAGACCAACGATCTCGAGCCCGACGGGCTCGACGAAATCTTCTTGCCGGCGGACGTCAAGGGCTGGAACGGGTCCGCCGGCAGGGTCGAAGGGGCTATCGTCGATGACGAGCTTCGGACTTGGTTGAGCGCTATCCGCGAGCGCGGCGCTTTCGTGTGGTGCTTGATCGATGCCTGCCACTCCGGCACCATGGTGCGTGGCGGCGGCGAGATCGATCGCCAACTGCCAGCCGCCGCTCTTGGTATCCCAAGCACAGCTCAGCCGAAGGTCGAACCCCAACGCGACGGGACCACGCTCGACCCGATCCGTGAGCGCCACAACCTCGGACTCGATGATGCTGCCGATGGCCTGGTCGCGATGTACGCCTCACAACCCTATGAGAGTGCCCCGGAGCGGATTTTGCCGTGGCCGGACGGGCGCCCGCATGGCCTCTTCACCTACACCGTGGCTGCCGCACTCCGCCAACACGCCGGACCGCTAACCTATCGTGAGCTGGCAGCGGCCGTCACTGTCCGCTACCGCGCCATGGGCCGTGCCCAGCCCACTCCACTGTTCGAGGGTGGCGGGCTGGATCGAGAGGTGTTGGGCCTGAGCGCGTGGCCGCAACGCCCAAGATGGCTGCTGGGTCCCGAGATCGCAACCCGCCCTGGTCACTACCCACTCGCCGTCGGCGCGCTCTTGGGACTTGCCGTGGGCACCAAGCTCACCGTCTTTCCACCAACGGGTCACAATCACTCTGAGTCGGCGCTTGGCCAAGTCGAAGTGGTCGATGTTGATGCCTTGAAAGCGATCGTTCGCCAGCAACGCTTTTCAGAGGCCGGGAGCAACGGTCCGCCAGCCCTCCCGATCGGATCGCGCTGCACCCCCTTGGATCTGGATTTTGGTGATTTTGAGCTGCGCATCGGGCTGCAAGCGGACGACGGGACGCTGTGGCCAGCAGGCGCCGGACCAGCCGATCTCGAGGCAGCCCTGAGCCTCGCGTCGACGGCCCCCAACAACCTCACTCGGAGAGTCGATCAAACTGCAGACGCCGAGTGGTTTGTTCGCGTCCGCGGCGACGAGCTAGTCTTGGTGCCAGCCTCGGGATGGTCGGACTCGGCCGTCCCGGGTGAACCCATCGCCGAGGCCTTCCGCATCGGTCAGCGATCGCACCGTAAAGATCTGAGCCAGCGGCTCTCGACCGTGTTGCAGACGATTGCACGTGCTCATCACTTGACCAGTCTCGAGACTTCTCGCCAGGTCAACAGCGCCGCACTGTCGATCGCTCTGGAGATTTACCGTTTTCGAGATACAGACGACCGAACTGGCGAGTTGGTCGCCTGGGGGCCACACGGGCTAGTGCTCCACCCCGGAGAATGGATCGCCTTCTCGGCCACCAATCGCTCACCCCATACCGTCGACCTGACCTTGTTGTTCATCGACAGCAGTTACGGCATCCGACCGCTCTTTCCACGCTCCAACCACAGTAATCGGCTACAGCCCGGGGAACGCGCCTTCCCGATCTATCGCACTCGCCTCAACGACGCCACCCTAGGTGGGGAAAGCGTGGTCGCAATAGCCGTCAAAGCAGCCGGCCCGATCCAGAGTTTTGTTGCGCTGGCCCAACCTTCCCTGGCGCGCTATCGTGCCCAGCAACAGACGCGCGGCCAACGTGCTGGTTCACCGCTCACCGAGTTACTGGAGCGGGCGCTCTACGGAGCCGCTCATCGACGGAACGTCGGAGCGATGCCAGCTGAGGACTACGCCATCGCCGTGCTACCGTGGATCACCCGGCGGCCGGCGCCAACGGCAGCACCACCGGCTTCGATCCCGAGGTAAACGTCCAACTCGTTTTCACCCCATCGACGGTGTAGACAACCGAGTTGATCTGCTTAGGCTCCCGGTGCAGCAGCACCCGGTGATCAAGGGTCGACTCGTGGGCCATATCGACCGGCACTTCGAAGTAGAGCCAAACCGCCCGATAGGACACTTCCTTGCCCACCCAGTGAATCGGCTGGGGCTCACCGGACGGTCCCACAACCCGAAAGGTGGCCGCGAGGTAGCTCTGAATCAGCTGATCGATGTCTTCGGTGGCGTCGAGGTGGACCGCGCTACCCTGGACCTCTGCGAGGGCCGCTTCGAGATCTTCGGGAATCAGTTGCAGGGCAACTTCGAGCCGAGCCGTCTCGAGATTGAGCTCAATCTCGGCGGCGCTGGCATGATACTCGTGGGCTGCGGTGCTGCCATTTACCGCCAGCGTCAACAACAGGGCGGCGAACACTTGCCCTATCGCTGCCGTCGGACGACGCTCAACGCTTGCTGCCGCCATCCTTCTCACCCGTCTCGCTCTGGCGCATGATGTTGGGTTCTTCCTTCACCTTGAAGAGCTTGAAGCGCGACTTGACCACCTCGCGTGGAAATTGATTGTTGGTGCGATCCGCATCGGCCAGCGCCAGGTGAGGATCGAGCGCAATCTTGACCATTTCCTTGTCGGTGACGAAGAGCTTGGAAACCTTCTCATTGTTATAGCGCCAGATCTCGGCAGGAATTGTCAGCTTCTCGACACTGCCGTCGCTGTAAGTGATCTCGAGTGGCAATGGCATCGGCAGCCCACCAACGTTGACGAAATCGACGACATAAAACAGCTCGTCCGTCGCCAACAAAACCTTCTCGCGTTTTTCTAACCCCTCGAGAAACTCCTGATACCTGGCGTAATCGTAAGGCGTGACGTCGAATTCGTCATAACTGTTGTAGAAATCCGCCAGCTCTTGGCGGCCGTTTCGGCCACCTCCAAACGCTCACGCTGGGTTGCAGTCAGTACTTCGTCTGTATTCTGAAGCACCCCGGTAGCGGTGACGATGTGGTCGCCAGGCACCGTGATCTCGAGCCGATAGTCGCCGAGTTCGAGAGTGAATTCACCACGTCCCAGGAACTGTTTGTTCACCCAGCCGTCATAGTCGGTGTATGCCGCAACTCGGGGATACCACTGCGCAATTTCGTAGATGTAATTATCGTCTTCTTCGAAGTACTCATAACCACCGCGGGCGCGGGAGGCGATGCCGTCGATGATGTTGTTTTCCCAGTCGATCTGGAACACGAATGACTCGCCGCTCGCCAGCGGTTCCGGCAGATCGATACGCATCATGGTTTTGACGATACGGTGCGACAACGGCTCGCCGTCACCATCCACCACCTTTTGGATATCGAAGCCACCTTCGAAGTCGCGACGACTGAGCAGTTGTTCGAGTGCCCGATAGGGAAACTCCTCGAAGTTGGGAGCCCGCGCAGTCAACATGTCGTCGGAATCGGGCCGAAAACGATTCTGTTCGAGCTGCACCCAGAGGTAGGTCAAGGCATGCGGGGAGAGGTTTTGATACGTGATGGTCTCGGAGCCGATCAACCGCTGCTTGGCGTCGTCGAGCTCAACCCGGATCACATAGTCGGCCCGTTGTTGCCAATATTCTGGCCCCGGAGCGCCGGAAGCGGTCCGGGCATCCCCGGGAGTCGGCAGCAGCTGTTCCAGCTGCGCAAAGGCTTCTGCACCCGTGCCTTCACCTTGTTTGGCCTGGGTGGCATTCGCGGCCAACAGCAGGCAAGTACTCAATAGTAGGCATGGAATCGCAAGTCGCTTCATGTCGTGTCCCCGGGGTTGGATAGGAGCGCCACCTTACCATCGACGATCGGCTATTTAGAGATCCGAGTTTCACTACCTACGCATCCCAGACCAGGTCGGCCTCACCGAGCTTGCGATCACACCCATGCGCGGGATGATTCAGGCCGATCGGTTTTTTCGTGTCCGGCATTTTTTCGAGGCGGAACTGTTTTGGAAGAAGTCGTCTTCCTCGACTACGTCTGGCGGTCAGCCTATGTCCACTCCTGACCGTTGATCCACGATCTAGACAGGTGTATTCTGGAATCGCTACTTCCAATTTCGGCCCAAAAACGGAAGTGGCGAGTCCATTTCTTACACTGGAAGGTCTAGGATGCAGTTTCATCGGCGCTTCTTTCAACTTCCCAAGAGCAGTTTCTTTCTCTTTGGCCCCCGTGGCACCGGCAAGTCGACCTTCCTGCTTCAGGCTCTGCCCCAAGCACTTCACATCGACCTCTTGCAACCGGACCGTTATCGCGAGCTGAGCTCACGTCCCGAACGGCTGCGCGAGCTGGTTAGCGCCGAACCCGCCGAACGGCCGGTGGTGATCTACGAGGTGCAACGCATCCCTGAGCTACTGACGGTTGTGCACGCGTTGATCGAGCGTGACCGTGAACGACAGTTTGCGCTGACGGGCTCCAGCGCCCGCAAACTACGACGTGGCGGAGTTGACCTGCTTGCTGGACGCGCCGTCCGCGAGACCTTGCACCCGTTCATGGCGGCCGAGCTCCCAAGCTTCGACCTCGACCAGGCGCTCACCTCCGGGATGCTGCCGCTGGTCCTGGCCGCCGCCGAGCCGCGGAAGGTTCTCGATGCCTACGCCAGTCTCTATCTGGATGAGGAGATCCGATTCGAAGGCTGGGCACGCAACGTCGGCGACTTCGCGCGGTTTCTCGAAGCCGTGAGTTTTTCCCATGCCGCGGTGCTCAACCTGACCGAGGTGGCACGGGAATGTGAGGTACAGCGCAAAACTGTAGCGAGTTATGTCGAGGTCCTCGAGGATCTTCTGCTCGCCTTTCGCATTCCGGTGTTCACTCGCCGAGCTAAACGCAAGACCAGCGTTCACCCTAAACTGTATCTGTTCGACAGCGGAGTCTTCCGCACCTTACGTCCCCGCGGTCCTCTCGACCGCAGCGAAGAGATCGACGGCGCCGCCTTCGAAGGTCTGATCGCCCAGCATCTGCGGGCGTGGATCGCCTATTCAGACAGCGATTGTCGTCTGTACTTCTGGCGTACTGCCAAAGGCAATGAGGTCGATTTCATCGTTTACGGTGGAGATGGTTTTTGGGCTCTGGAGGTCAAGAACTCCAACCGAGTGCGACCGCAGGATCTCCGTGGTCTCAGGGCCTTTCGGGCCGATTACCCAGAGTGCACCCCGGTGCTGCTCTATCGCGGGGATCAAAAACTTCTGATCGACGGCATCTCGTGCCTACCGGGTCACGACTTCCTGCGCCAGCTGCGGCCCTCTGAAGACCTCTTCATCCAGTAAGACGAAACCAACCAACGCGCTGGACTGCGACAACATCGTTCCGCAACGAACGGCCCGAATCGCATCGCCTGAAAAACCAGGCACAGATCTCCACAGGATATGATCCCGACGCGGACGCTTCGATCCGCGGAAGGACATCCCCTATGAAACTCAAGCCATGAAACTCAAACGACTCGGTCTCTGGCTCGTCGAGCTTTTTGTTGCGATCTGCCTCCTCGGCTTGGCGCTGTTCTGGGTTTATGACAAGCCATTGCCGGAAGGCAGTGACGAAGCGGGTGCCGACGAGCTCGCACGACGCATGATGGCCGCGATCGACGACTCGGCTTGGCAGCGGACCGGAGCTGTCACCTGGACGTTTCGCGGTGCCCACCAACACCTTTGGGATCGCCAGCGCAACTTGGCGCGGGTGCGGTGGGATGACTATGAAGTCCTGCTCGATCTAGCGTCGAAGGAGGGCATCGCTCGCAACGGCGGTCAACCCGTCGGCGTCGACGCTCTCGAGCCTCTGCTTGCCAAGGCCTGGGCCCTGTGGTGTAACGATGCGTTCTGGCTCAACCCGATTTCGAAACTCTTCGACCACGGCACCCGCCGTCAGCTCTCTGGCTCGAAGCTATTGGTGACTTACACCGAAGGTGGCGTCACCCCTGGTGACTCCTATCTCTGGACCGTCGGCGACGACGGCCTACCCACCGCTTGGCAGATGTGGACGTCGATCATCCCTCTCGGTGGTATCAAGACGTCATGGGAAGACTGGATCACTTTGGAAACCGGCGCCAAAATCTCGACCCGTCACCACACCTTCGTCGGCGATCTCGATCTCGGGAACATACACGGTGGAACCACCCTGGCGGACTTGGAGCCAGGTCCAGATCCTTTTGCCGAGTTGGTAGCGATGCTTGAGGGCAACTGAGCGCTGTTATCCACCCAAACATCCAGTTGACCCAGGAGAACCGGGCGGTATTCCTCAAGCTGGGATATGCCTGGGTGCTGTAAGCCACGACCCTTCGCCTCTCGCCAAAACAACCCGCACAACACGGGATTCGAGAACGTCCCACGGATCCCCAGACGCTCTCTGCCCTTCAACGAGCTCTCTGGGGGCAGTATATGATTGCGCGATTCGTCCGATCGATGTCGTGTGGCTCGTGGGCTCATTGGGCTCACGGCTGGCCTCGCGAGGAGTAGGCCGCATCACGGAGTCGCTCTGTTCAGGCAAGATGTTGTTGGGCAAGATGTCGAGCCACCTGTTTCACCCTCATACGATCGCTAGGGAGCTTTCTCTGCAGATAGGCGGTTATCGACGAATTCGCTGTTGGCTAGGAGTTGGCGTCCTTTGCGTCTCGCTACCGCTTGTCTCGGAGCCTGTCTTCCCGACCGGCACGGCCTCCACCGTAACGACGGACTCGTCGTCCACGGGCGTCGAAACTGGGCTTCCCTTCATCACCAGCTACGATTCGCGGACGTATCAGGCCCATAGCCAGAATTGGGCCGCCGTCCAAGACGACCGTGGCGTCATGTACTTCGGCAACAGTGACGGCATCCTGAGTTATGACGGCGTCGGCTGGCAGACGCTCGGCGTCTCCAACAACACGATTGTGCGGTCGCTCGCCAAAAGCGCCGATGGGACCCTCTACGTCGGTGCGGTCAACGAAATTGGCTACCTCCAACCGGATGCTACCGGCAACCAAACCTACGTCTCACTGAAAAGCTATCTCACTCCGGAAGACGCCAACCTGACCGATGTTTGGCGCACCTTTGCGACCGACCACGGGATCTATTTCTGGACTGTTGGCAAGCTGCTGCGCTGGCATCAGCAGCGCTTCGAATCCTGGAGGCTCGACAGCCTCCGCGCCCCATGCTTGATTCGAGGCCAGATCTACAACAACCATCCCACCCAGGGACTCACGGTGTGGACCGGCGACAACTTCGAGCCGTTGGCGGGAGGTGAGAGCTTAGCCGGTACCGCCATCATGACCATGGCACCGATGGACGAGGACGCCATCCTGGTTGGCTCGAACGACGGTCAGTTGTTCAAGTTATCCTTCGCGCCGGACCGATCGGTGACCCTCGAGGTCTTGGCGACCGAGGTGGCGTCTTACCTTTCCCGGCACCGACTCTACCAAGCGATTCGCTTGCCCGACGGTGACTTCGCCCTGGCCACCATGACTGGGGGCCTGGTAGTGATCGGTCGTCAAGGCCAGCTGCGATACCGCATCACAAAATCCGAAGGATTATTGGACAACTCGGTATGGTCCCTGACCCTCGACCGCGAGCGAGGCTTGTGGCTCGGCCTCAATCGCGGCCTCTCCAGGATCGAGCTCGACTCCGCGATCACCACCTACAGTGAAGCCAACGGATTGGAAGGGACGGTAGAGGAACTGGCTCGTCACGATGGTTCACTGTATGCCGTGACCAGCGTCGGCCTCTATCGTCTGCGTCGGCAGGATGCGGAGAAGATTGCCGACCGTGCAGCTCCCTATTGGGCGCTGCTCTCGCTGAAGGACTCGGCGGGGACACCACGGTTGCTGATCGGGGCTCAGACCGGAGTCTTCGAGCTGCTCGAGGATGGCCTGGTTCAACGCTCCCAGTCGCGCAATGCCTTTCATTTATATGCATCGCGCAGCCAGCCCGGCCGGGTTTATGTTGGTGACCAGACCGGTGCACATGTTCTTGCGTTGCGCGACAACCGCTGGGTTGATGTCGGGCGGTTGCCCGAAGCCGACCACGAAGTCCGTAGCATCAGTGAGGACCCGGACGGTAACTTATGGCTCGGGACGCACTTCGACGGTCTCATGCGACTCACCCTCGCCCCCGGTCCAGAGCTCGAGGTGCTCACCGTCCAGCGGTTCGGCCACGAACACGGTTGGTCCAACCTACGCAGCATCAAGGCCCAAGTCTTCGGCGGTCGGCTGCTCTTCCCTAGTCCAGATGGGCTTTTTCAATTCGATCCAGAGGCGAGCACTTTTGCCCCCAGTCCACTGCTTCCGACCGATGACAGCGGCAACCCCCTCGGAATTCTGCGAGCCAGCCCAGACGCCCAATCGAACTTATGGTTGAGTCTGCACGGAGGCCATCTGGTGCTGGCTCTCCATCAACCAGACGGCACCTACGAACTCGACCGCAACAGTCTGCGGCGGATCGAATCCAGTTCGACCCACACCATCCTGCCGGAAGCGTCTGGGGTAGTCTGGCTAGGGGGTGTCGATGGCCTCTTCCGCGTCGACACCCGACATCCTTCGTTTCAGCCGGGTGCCCCTGAACCGAGTGCAGCTCCGACCGGCACTCTGACCGCCACCCCGGCTGTCACCCCGGCTGCCACCCCGGCGGCCACCCCGCCACCTCAGTCGACTTTCTCGGCGATAATCCGCCGAGTCACCCTCGCCAATCCTGACCGCAGCGTGCTGTTTGGTGGCGAACCTGTCTCTGAGAGCACGGGCACCAACGCAGAGATTCACCGACTCGCCGCGCCGCAACCTTTGACCTACGACCAAAGCTCGCTGCGCTTCGAGTACACGTTGCCACGCTTCGAGGGGATGACGGCCAATCGTTACCGCAGCCGGTTGGTGGGTCTGGAGGATGCCTGGACAGACTGGACGCACGAAACTTATCGCGACTTCACCGCTCTCAGGGAGGACCGCTACCGCTTCGAGGTCCAAGGACGCGACATTTACCATCAACCCAGTCGGATCGCAGCCTACGAGTTCCGAATCCTGCCACCTTGGTATCGCACCTGGTGGGCCTACATCGTCTACACCCTGGCGCTGGCAATCTCGACCTTCGTCGGCGTCAGCTGGTTGTTGCGACGAGTCCGGCTCGAGATGCAGGTCCAACAGTTGGCGGAAGCCAACGCCTTGATGCAGCACAATGAGGCCGAGAGGCAACAATTCGTCCGCCAGCTGGAAGCCAAAAACGCGGATCTGGAACGGGTCATCTACGGCGTCTCCCACGATCTCAAGAGCCCACTGATCACCATTCGCGGCTTCTTGGGGCTGTTGGAAAAAGACTTCTCTGAAGGCAAGCTCGACCGGGTCCCGCACGACATGGAGCGCATTCAGGGGGCTGCCGCCAAAATGAGCACGCTGGTCAACGAGTTGCTCGAGTTGTCGATGGTCGGCCGGGTCGCCAACGAGCCGCAAAAGATCTCGCTCACCGAGCTAGCCCAGGACGCGGTGGAGCAGGTTGCGGGACAGATCGAAGCGCGCGGTGTTCAGGTGATCGTCTCACCTGAGCTGCCGATCGTGTATGGCGACCGACAGCGGCTGCTTGCCATGCTGCAAAACCTGATCGACAACGCGGTCAAATACATGGGTGATCAGCCCACCCCGCGAATCGAGATCTCGAGCCGCCTGGACGGCGAGTCTGAGGTCATCATGGTGCGCGACAACGGCCTCGGTATCGAGTCGGCTTACCACGAGAAAATCTTTGGGCTGTTCGAACGATTGAGCGCCGATGTCGACGGCACCGGCGTTGGACTGGCGCTGGTACAACGCATCGTTCGAGTCCACGGTGGCAAAATCTGGGTCGAGTCTGAAGGGCATGGGCACGGTTCCACCTTCTGCTTCACTCTGTCGCTAGCCGCTTCACGCAACCCGGTCACCCGTTAGCACGCACCACCGCTGAAAAGGGCCCGTAAGAACGCCGCTACCACCTCAACCTCGGGTTATCAGCGCGTACTCTAGAGAGTTCCCAACCCCTCGTGATCCCAAGACCGAAATCCTCCAACGCTCGCTGCAGGCCTCTATTTACGGGAGCAGGATCATCTCTTCTGTTACGACCTCCGAGCACCGACAGCGGCGACTCACTAGATTGCATCCAGCAGTAACGTCCGTTGGCGCTTCATCGCCAAGCAACAGAGTGCCACCTCCGCGCGGGACTGAAGTCCCGCGGCCAGTGATAAGGTACCTCCGGCTGCGCCTCCGCCTGACGGGACGAAGACAAAAAGAGGTCGGTAGCAATCTTGTTCCTTGTTGGACGAGATCTCACTAGGATCCAGGAATACCTGCCGATTCAGTGACGTTGTCATGATCGCTGGCTGCTGGACGGCCGGTGATCACGACCACTCGATCCGAGGAGATCTCCATGGGCTTCGCCTTACGACGGCCGACCTCGCCAAACCAGGTCCCCAACAAGCTTCCGGCAATCGACCTCAAAGCACCCAGCAAGGTCCAAACTGCAACTTTCGCCCTTGGGTGATTCTGGGGTCCTGACTCCCAGTTTGGGAGTTTGCCAGGCGTCGTACGCACCCGCGTCGGTTACGCCGGCGGCACCACGTTGGATCCGACCTACCACGAGATCGGCGATCACGCCGAAACGTTGGAGATCCAGTTTGATCCAACCCTGACGTCGTATGACGAGCTGCTGGAAATCTTCTGGCGCAGCCATAGCCCAACACGCCAACCTTGGAAGCGACAGTACATGTCGGCAATTTTTACTCACGGCGACGACCAACACGATAGAGCGCTAGCAACTCGCGATGCAGCCGCCGTTAAACTGGGTGAGATTCACACCGAAATCGAACCGGCAGGGCCGTTCTATTTGGCCGAGGATTACCACCAGAAGTATCGATTGAGCCGCACCGGCAACCTCCTCATCGAATTGCAGGCAATGTACCCGCGGATCGAAGACCTGGTGAGGTCTACGGCCGCGGCACGCATGAACGGCTTTGTCGCTGGTCACGGTCAACTCGAGGCTCTGCGCGCCGAGATCGACGACTACGGCCTGTCTCCGGATGCCAGACGTGTGCTGCTGAGGACCGCAGAACACAACCAGCGGCATCGCAGTTGATACCGCGTCGCCAGATCAGCCCGCCAAGGCCTGCTCGAGATCCGCGATCAGATCGTCCACATGCTCCAGTCCAACCGACACCCGCAGCAGGTTCTGCGGAGTGGTCGACGTTGGGCCCTCGCTTGATGCGCGATGTTCGATCAGGCTCTCGACGCCGCCGAGGCTAGTTGCATTGGTGAAGATCCGCACCCGCGAGGCAACCGCAACCGCCTGCTCCCTACCACCGCGGACCGACAGCGACAACATGCCGCCGAAGGCACGCATTTGTCGACGCGCGATGGTATGGCCGGGATGCTCCGGTAACCCCGGATAATGCACCGTCTCCAACTTGGGGTGGCCGGTCAGTGCCTCTGCAACAGCCAGGGCATTGGCGGCATGGCGCTCCACCCGGCAAGCCATGGATCGCAGGCCACGCAGCACCAACCAGGCATTAAACGGCGAACCCGCCGCCCCAAGTACCGAACGGATATGGAGCAACGCGTCATAGGTTGATCCGCGCTCCTTCAACACCAACGCTCCCCCCAGCACATCGCTGTGCCCGCCCATGTATTTAGTCGCCGAGTGCAGCACGATATCGGCGCCGAGCTCCAACGGTCGCTGCAAAATCGGGGTCGCAAAGGTGTTGTCCACCACCAACATTGCACCGTGGCCATGGGCGATCTCGGCCAACGCTGTTAGATCGAGAACTTCGAGCAGTGGATTCGACGGCGTCTCCGCCCAAATCAGCCGCGTCTCCGGTGTCAACGCGGCTCGCACCGCGGCGAGATCTCCCATCTCCACCGTTGCCACCGAGCCGCCCCAACGCGGCACAAAATCGCGCCCGATTTCGCGCACACCATGGTAGACATCGTTGGGCAGCAAGACATGGGAACCGGCCGGCAACGATTGCAGCACCGCCGCGCTCGCCCCCAAACCGGAGGCAAAAAACAGGGCCGTCTCACCACCCTCGGACGCCGCCAGCGCAGCTTCCAACCGAGTCTGCGTAGGATTGGACTCACGGATGTAAATGTGATCGTGTAGCGGCTCACGGTTGTCCGGAGCGTGTTCGAAGGTGGTCGATAGATGGATGGGTGGCGCTACCGCGCCGGTAGCAGAGTCGACTTCGGCACCGGCGTGGATCAGAAGAGTCTCGAGCTTCAAGGCGTGTCCTCCGTGGGTTCGCTTTGCCATCAAGTATAGGGGGGGGCGGCTGGAGCACGGCACTCTCGTTTGCCGTCATCCAACGGATCTTGGAACACTACGGGCGGCAACCATAGGCGAAGGTGTTGGTGCCCGGTTACAATGCGGCCACCGAAAGGAGATTTCAATGACCGCAACGCAACCTCGCCAAGGTAGTACCTTCGGCATGACGATCGGATTGATGGCCGTTGTCGGCGGCTTGTGGCTGCTACTCAACTCCATGGAAGTTGGGGTGCCGAGATTCAAAGACCTGTGGCCGATTCTGTTCATCGCCGCCGGTATCGGATCTCTAGTCGACTACTTTTTCCTCCTGCGTCGGCCGAGCTCGGCAGGTTGGGCGGTGGCGTGGATCGGTTTTGGTGTGCTCGCGTTTACGTTCACCTTCGACGTTGTCGAAGTCACTACTTTTGGCGTGATCCTCAACTGGTTGCCGAGCTTCCCCTTCATTATCGGCCTGGCGATGCTCGCCACCTGGCTCGCTGACAAACGACGCAACGACAACTTGATGATCGCCGGCGGTGTCCTCGTTGGCCTCGGTGTCATGGGCTACGCTGCACGGTTCGACTGGCTGAAGAAGTTCCTGCCGTCGGCACAGATGTTGTGGGCCTTCATCCTATTGGCTGGCGGCGGCTACCTGGTGTGGCGCACGGTGATCAAGACGAAGAGCTGACAGACCAAGCGCCAGCTGGTCATCGTTCAGAACGGCAAGATCAACTGGCCGGCAGACGGGTGAAGTCTGCCGGCGGCTCTGCCGGTTAGAAGCTCGTTACCACCGGGCCAATCGAAGGTTTCGAGCGGCTCCGGCGGACGGATACCATCACCCTGGGCATAATCAACCCCAATCGTCTCCAACCGACGCAACACAGTATCGTTTTCGACCGACTCAGCGACCGTCCGTTTGCCCAAAACTCGGCCGATCTCCACGATCGAACGAATCACCGCCAGGTCGAAACGATCATCAGCTAGGCCCCGGACAAACAGACCGTCGATCTTGAGAAAATCGACCGGCAGTTTTTTGAGATAAGCAAACGACGAGAATCCGGTGCCGAAGTCATCGAGCGCAAAGCGACATCCCAACGAGCGCAGAGTCTCCAGGAAGTGAGTCGCCAGCGCCAGGTTGGCTATCGCCGCAGTTTCGGTGATCTCGAAACAGACCTTGTGAGGTGGAATCTGAGTCTCCTCGAACTGGCGCAAGACGAAACGCAAGAAGTCGAGATCACCCAAGGATTGTCCAGAAAGATTGATCGAGCAGAGCGGGACTTGCCCCGGGTTGCTACGTACCCAGTCGAATGCCGACCTCAACACCCACTCGTCGAGACGGGTGGCAATCTGGTAACGCTCGGCAGCTGGCATGAAGGCGTCGGGCGAGATGCGGTGGCCGGCCTCATCTTCCATCCGCAACAAGAACTCGACAAAACCCTCTGATCCGGGGGATCGCTGGATGCCGACAATTGGCTGGTAGTCGAGATAGAAGCGATTCTCTTCCAGCGCCCGCCGGATACGGTTGACCCAGCGCATCTCACCGGAGCGTCTGACCAGCTCCGCGTCGTCGAGCCGGTAGACGTGAATCCGATGACGCCCCCCATCCTTGGCGACGTAACAGGCGGAATCAGCAGCTCGTAGCAGACCGCTGGCGCTATCACTGGTCTCGTCGATCGACACCAGCCCGACGCTGGCTCCGACAGCAAACCGTTTACCCTGCCACAAAAAGCGGAAGCCCTCGATCCGTCGTAACAACCCTTCAGCGATTTGCCGCGCTCTGACCAGGCTACAGTTTTCGAGCAACAACCCAAACTCATCTCCGCCCAACCGAGCTACGGTGTGGTGATCCGTAGCAACCTCGGGTTGGGCCACCTCGTCGCACAATTCGCCCGCCAACTGGCGCAACAGTTCATCACCGGCAACATGACCACACCGGTCATTGATGATTTTGAACTGATCGAGATCCATGTAACACAGAGCGTGCTCCCGACTATGCTCTCGAGCATCCTGGAGCAAATACTCGAGACGATTTTCGAACTCATAACGATTGAGCAGCCCGGTCAGCGCATCGTGACTAGCCTGATAGGAGAGCATCTCGGCCAACTCATTGGCCTCGCCTTCCGCCAAGCGACGCTCAACCAACGCACGCTGCAACCGATCGTGAGTCCGCAACGAAGGCCTGTGGGCCAGTGGCTCGTCGCGCTGATCGGCAGTGCCGATGAGCTCACTCATAGCTAGGCTTTTTGACAGATGTCGACACAAGGAGTCGACCTGACCGGCCTACAACCCTCACTCTGCTGTCCATCGCTGTTACCCCATCGCGGTTGACCCATCGTATGTAAGCCCTATCTTACACATACCAGAGAGTGCGGCGACGATGACGGGGTGTTCGCACCAAATCCGTTATATAGAACAATTCGAACAACGGGTCAGGTCGACTCTAGGCCCAATGCAAGCGGCTTGCCCACCCAATCGGATATAGCTTATTATCTATATACCGAGTCTCTTCATCGAGTTGGCCACTTCACCACGATCATGCCTCCCAGCTGCGAGGAGCTTATGAAACAAGTCTCTGGAATTGCTGCCGCTGCTTGCCTCACCTTGACTGGAATCGCCACCGCCCAGGGATTCCCCAACGTCGCGCAAACTCCCGGCGCTATTTTGAGCGGCCTCAACGCGCCCCAGCAGGGCCGCTTGGCGATCATCGCCTACCACAACGGCCTTCTCTTTACGATCCCCGAACAACCGTCGAGCCAGCCTGGCTCCGACTTTCAGGTCCGGACGTGGGACATCTCCGACCCCGCCAATCCTGCCATTCTCGACAGCCTGGGCATCACCCCGCAGCCGGTCAACGCCCACGGCTACTTCAAGAGTGGCGACTACCTGGTGATCGGCCCCAACTGGCCGCCGGAAGCTCCTTGGTCGTTCCGCGCCAACGGACCAGGAACGGTTGAGCGGACCGAGTTTCCCGGTCTGATGGGCCCCGGGGTACGCGGCCAGCTGTTTCAACCGTGGTATGTCGGCGACACTTATTGGAGTTATAACGCGGTGTCCGGCAACGCCTTCATCGAATTCGAGGGCACTCGGCTGGCGGAATGGGATCATCTCGGTCTGACCGGCGTCATCGGGCACCCCTTTTTGCTTGGCGACCTGCTGATCTTCGCCTCGGATCAAAGCCGCACCGGTGTCGCCACCTACAACGTCAGCGATCCGACCAACCCGGTTTTGCTCGACGTGCTGACCACTGGCGGCCCGGGTGGCTACTGGCCCGAGCTGTGGGGCGGTGACGGCAAGCTCTACATCGTTTTCCCCTATCGCACCGGCGGTAACGGTTTCCGCATCGTCGACGCCACCGACCCGACGGATCTGCTGTTTGTCACCGACCGTGCGCTGCCCGGCGAAGAGTCGATGTACATCCAATTCCAGGACGAATTTGCCTTCATGGGCGATCACAAGGTCGATATGCGGACCTTCGAGTCGGTGCTGCATCTGGACGGCGCCAACGTGGTCCGTCCCAACGACGGCGGCACCGGCGTCAGCACCAGCCAATTCGCCTTGCCGCTCGGCAACCTGCTGGTGACCGGCGGTATCGGCCCCAATCAAGGCATGGCGATCTGGGCCCATCAAGCGACACCGGACACCCGCGGCCCGTCGGTCGGCTACCACATCCCGCGGGCTGGACGCTCCAACTACCCGCTCGGCGCTCCGATCAGCGTGCTGATCCACGAGACCCTCGACACCACGACCCTCGTCAACGGCACCACGTTCATCGTGCGACCCCTCGGCGGTGCGTCGATCCCCGGCCGCCTGATCTACGCGTTCGACGACATCCTGACCTTCACTCCCGACGCCCCGTTACAAGCCGACACCACCTATGAGGTTGTACTGCCCGCGGGCGGTATCCAAGACGCTGTCGGCAACGGCATGGAAGCGTATTCCTTCACCTTCTCGACCGGCTCGAGCGTCGGCGGTAATGCCCCACCCACCGTCCAGACCTTTACCGCGTCGAGTTATCCGGTACCGCCGGGCCAGACCGTCACTTTGGCGGCAACTGCCACCGACCCCGAAACTGATCCGGTGGAGTATCGCTTCGACTTCGGCGACGGCTCACCGAGTACAGTTTGGTCTAGTGCCGCTTCGGCGCCACACATCTATGCCGACCCAGGTCACTACCAGGCCACCGTCCAGGCTCGCGACGACTCCGGCGCGCTCGCTACCGACACCCTGACTGTCACCGTGCTGACACCGCCAGCTGGCCCACTCCCCACCCACAGCGCAGAGCTGACTTGCGACGCCACGGGACGACGCCTTTGGACCGTCAACCCCGACAACAACTCGGTGACCGCAATCGATGTCGACAGCCTCGCCAACGAACTTGAGGTGGCGGTGTGCGGCGATCCTCGCAGTGTGGCGCAGTCCGCTGCTGGCGAACTCTGGATCACCTGCCATGACGACGACCGCGTCCGTGTGCTCGATGCCAGCGGCGGCTTTGTCACCGATCTGCTCACCGGTTACGGTAGCGCGCCGATCGGCCTGGCTGTCTCCCCCGACGGCAACACCGTTTACGTCAGCCTGCAAGGCAGCGGCGAACTGCAGCGATTCAACGCCGCCACCCGCCAACCCACGGGTACACTCACCCTGGGGCCAACGCCGCGCGCGATTGCAGTCAGCGGCGACGGCACGCGAGTGCTGGTGACCCGTTTCCTGTCGCCCCAACATCACGCCGAGGTTTACGACGTGGATGCCGGCAGCTTCACCCTCACCCGCACCTTGCGGCTCAATAAGTTCGGCGGCGAAGACAATCGTGACAGTACCGCCTCAGGCCGAGGCGTCGCAAACTACCTGGTCGGCATCACCCTCTCACCCGACGGCGAGAACGCCTGGGTTGCGTCCAACAAACCCAATGCCGAGCGTGGCCTGTTTTTTGCCGATGATCTCGATCAGGACAACACCGTACGCAACGTGTTGTCCCAGATCGATCTCACTACCAACACATTGACCGGCGCCATCGACCTCGACAACAGTGATTCCGCCGCCGCCGCCGGTTTCTCACCCCTCGGTGACTATCTTTTTGTCGCCCTCCAAGGGAATGACGAAATCGTGGTGTTCGACGCGCTGGCTACCGACCCGGCAAATGGCTTCGTCAGCCTCGTCACTCGCCTCGGCGGCGGTGCGGCCCCCCGGGGCATCTGCGCCGATCCTGTGACCAACCGGGTCTTCGTGAAGAACTTCATGAGCCGTGACGTCACCGCCTTCGAGACCGACGACCTGTTTCGTTTTGGCGACAAGACCGTCGCCGCCACCGACCTCGCAACGGTCACTACCGAAAACCTTTCCCCCACCGTGCTCAACGGCAAACGTATTTTCTACAACGCCAGCGACCCGCGAATGAGCGCCGAGGGTTACATCAGCTGCGCCACTTGCCATCTCGACGGTGGCCACGATGGCCGGGTATGGGACTTCAATGGCCGGGGTGAAGGTTTCCGCAATACCACCACCTTGCGAGGACGCAGCGGCATCGCCCATGGCAACGTCCACTGGACTGCCAACTTCGACGAAATCCAGGACTTCGAAAACGATATCCGTGGTCCCTTCGGTGGTGCAGGCTTCATGGACGATGCCGACTTCGACGCCACCAGCGCCACCCTCGGGCCGCCCAAAACCGGTCTCAGTACCGACCTCGATGCCCTCGCCGCGTACGTCACGTCGCTGGCCAACGAATCCCTGCCGCGCAGCCCATTTCGCAGTGCCGATGGCATCTTGACTGCCGAAGCCATAGCCGGACGTTCCGTCTTCCAAAACTCTGGCTGCGCCACCTGCCATGCCGGAGCCAATCTCACCGACAGCACCCTGGGCAGCGCTACCCTGCACGATGTCGGGACCTTGCGCACCACCTCGGGACAGCGGTTGGGCGGCCCACTGAACGGCATCGACACGCCTACGCTGCTCGGGGTCTGGAACACCGCACCGTATTTCCACGACGGCTCGGCCCCAACCCTGGATGCCGTCTTTCGAGTGGCCGGTGGTGAGATTCTGCAAGCTGAAGACGGCACGGTCTCCGGCGGCGCCACTATCACCACCGAATATGTCGACCTCAACAACGATGACACGGTCCACAATCGCGCTTACGTTGGACTCAACAACACCGGCGCACGGGTAACCTGGAGCAACGTCGACGGCGGTGCCGGTGGCACCGGAGCGCTCGAGATCCGCTACAGCTCGTGGAACGGCCAGGACATTCAAGTCAGCGTCAACGGTGTGTCACGGACCATGACGCTCACCGATCCGGGCAACGATCCCCGGTGGCGCCACACCAACTGGCTGCAGCTCCGAGTTGAAGACGTGACCTTCAACCCTGGTACAACCAACACCGTGGCGGTTTTTACCAGCCACGAATTCCCCAACGTCAGCATCGATGACGTGGTGATCTCGACTCCAGACCTGTTGGCCACCGCCCAGCCCCACCGTACCGTGTTGGCGTTGTCGGCCACCGACCAGGCCAACCTGCTGGCCTATCTGCGTCAGCTCGACGGCCGCGCCGAGGACGGCGCCGAACCTTTGATCTTCGTCGATGGCTTCGAGTCGGGAGACACCTCCGCCTGGTCAACTCCTTAGCGCTTGCTCCTGCGGTCCGAACAGCCTCGAACATCCCTTAGTTAGATCCAATCTACAAACGCATCGAGAGTTCGGTCGATCTTGTGGGCTGCGCCGCAGCTCCAGAACTCGCCGGATCTCTTACAGTAAGCCTAAGTCCTTTTGGTGCTATCGGATACGAGATGCAGACAGGTGCGAAGCTCAAGCTCGCTGCTTGCTTGCTCCACAAGACCTCCCTCACCGAGCCGAAAATGGCAAAACTGGACGGGATCTAGTTAGTTAGGGATTCCGATCCCTAGAGGGATCACTGCGCCCCGCCAACCCATTTTCTCCGACCAAGAGATATCCCCTTGACGGGCTCCAAAGTGGCCGCTATCTTAGATGCACAATAAAGTGCACCCTGCGCGGAAACAAGCATCCGGGCAGACACGAATCAAAACACGGTGCACAGAAGAGGACATCTCGATGAAAGAGCTCAGTGCGAGAGCCCGACAAGTGTTGGATGTTGTGTACCGGATCGGAGAAGTTTCAGCTGCTGACATTCTGCGCGAAGTGCCGGATGTCCCCAGCTATTCGGCCGTACGATCCATTTTGCGATCGTTAGAAAAGAAAGGGCTCGTGCAGCATCATGAAAAAGGACTCCGCTACGTCTACCTCCCCACCACCCCTAAGGAGGAGGCGTCTCGCTCGGCGATGGCACGACTGCTCGACACCTTTTTTGAGGGCTCCCCGGAGTATGCCCTGCAGGCGCTAATGGATGTCTCGCGAGATCGAGAGACCAGAATCGACTTCGAGCAACTCGAAAAACTGATCGAAGCTGCGCACAAGGAAGGACGTTAGACATGGTGACGCTAGACATGGTGGGACTAAGTCCAGCGCTGCTGTTCGATGGATTGCTAGTGAGTTCGATCGGCGGGTCCATCCTTTTGCTAGGTGCGCGTCTTGTGATGCGCCATCTTCGCTCGCACCCCCACCCTGTCCTTTGCCAAGTTGCTCTCGGTGCCCTTCTGTGCTGCCTCGGAATCCTCTCCGTCGCTCTGACCGTCCAGCCAGAGCCGATCGGCTGCTTGACTACGGATTGCCGCTCCGCCGCGAGTGAGGCCACGGGCCAAAGTCAGCGAGAGTTCACTTTCGCAGCCATGGGAAAATTTGCAGACGTTGCGGGCTCCGATCACAAAACGACCCTCGCTCCACCCGCGCCAATCTGGATTCGCGGTACCTTACTGATCTGGGGCCTGGGCTTGATCGTTCTGATAGCACGCATGATCGGTCGACGAATCAAAACAGCACATTTGATAACCCAGGCCGTGCCCATCGAAGCGGGTCCTCTGGCCGAGGCCTTTCGCCGAGCGTGTAAAAAACATGGTGTCCGTTCAGTGCCACGGCTGCTGAGGCATGACGATATCGATGTACCCGTAGCAGGCGGTGTGTTGCGACCAGTGGTATTTCTACCAGCTGGTTTCGACAGCCAGTCTCCCGCCCGAGTCGAAATGATTCTTCTCCATGAGCTCGCTCATTTACTCCGCCGGGACCCACTTGCAACATTTGCCGCAGAGCTGACGACCGCCTGCTTTTGGTTCAACCCACTCGTTTGGAAAACGGCGAGCCGGATCCGCGAGCTGCAAGAGCTTGCCGCCGACAGCCTGGTGATCAACGTCGGCATCAAACCTTCACATTACGCGCAGTGCCTGCTCAGAACCTTTCGAGAGTTCACTGGCTCACGACCGACGCTGCTGCCCACTGCCCACTCTATTTTAGGTAATTCTTTGCTCGAGACACGATTGCGCACAGTACTCGATTGCGCCCGACCGCACGGCGCACCAAGGCGATCTGTGACGTTCGGTATGGTCACACTATTCTGTATCTTGTCTGTTGCCATGGCCATGGCGCCGCAGGCACTATCCACGGGGGCTCCTTCAGAGAGTACCGAGTCGTCAGAAATCGAACTCCAACAGTCGCTCCTGAATCGCACCGCCCTCGACGAGATACTCCGCCCCCTGTTCATCGACACGATGACTGAACATCACATTGCAGGGGCTGCGATTGCAATCGTCCACAAAGATAAGCTGGTGTATGACCAGGGGTTTGGTAACCTGGAGGTTTACCAAGAAAAGCCTGTCGATTCTCGCAGCACCATTTTTAGAATCGGCTCGATTTCCAAAGTTGTCACCGGCGTCGCCGTGATGCAGCTTGTCGATCAAGGTTTGTTGGACCTGGACGCTGACGTCAACGACTACCTGACCAAATTCAAGGTTCCAGAAACCTTTGATGAACCCGTACGGGTGCGACATTTACTGACCCATACCGCAGGTTTTGACCAGATAGGCCTCGGCCGCCATGTGATGAAACTCGAAGAAGTGCTGCCTCTCGGCGAGTTCCTCGATGGCAACTTGATCAGAGTCCGGCCGCCGGGTGAGGTCAGCTGTTACGACACCTATGCGATTACCCTAGCGGGCTATTTGGTAGAGCAGTTATCTGGACAGTCGTTCGAGCAATACTTACAAGAACACCTATTCAAACCGCTAGAAATGATTCGAAGCGGTATCGCAGTACCTCCAGCCTTGGCAGCAGACACTGCGGTGGGATACGACTTCCGGGATCAGTGGCTGCCCATGCGATGGGAGTTCATGAACACGGCGCCAGCCTCTACAGTTAATGCCACAGTTACGGACATGGCCAACTTCGCCATCATGATGTTGCAAGATGGCCAGTTCAAAGGCCGGCAGATCCTGACGCCCGAGTCGGCACAGGCCATGCTGACGCAGCAGCACACCAACCACCCTGATCATCCCGGTTACGGACTCACGTTCATCGAAGACCCCAGCCACGGCGTGCCGGCCTTCGGTCACGGTGGATCGATGACTGGATTCGGCGCCTACTTGTATCTGGTGCCGGAACTCGAGCTCGGTATTTATCTATCTTACAACCAGGAATCGGGAGTACTTCCGGAAGCGGCCATCTCTCGTTTGATAGCCGTCTTGGCTCCGGGTCGATCCTCGACCCCAGAGCTGAGGCCTCGTTACGAACAGGCTGTCGACCTATCCCGATTTGCTGGCACCTACGCCAACAACATGCATCACCACACCGATCCCTCAACCGGTTGGAGGCGCCGGCCGCTGATGGTTGAGACCAACGATCTCGGGGTTGTGTTCAAAGGCAAACAAGCCTACCCGGTAGGCCCTTTGGACTTTCAGCGTGACGACGGAGTCCTGTTGTCGTTCCGAGAAAACTCGCGAGGCGAGATCACCTACCTTTTGATCAACCAGACAGCGTACGAGCGAATCCGCGCTCCTACGCGGCTTGCTGGCGAGTGAAGACCAATCGATCGTTGGCTGAGAGGTCGGGGTTGAAGCCGTAACCCTCTTCGGAAAACGCCTTCAGCCCCGCCGGCTCTTCCACCCGATGACGAACGACAAATCGAGCCATCAGTCCTCGGGCGCGTTTGGCAAAAAAACTAATCGTCCGTGGTTTACCGTCGCGAATCTCCTGGAAGACGGCGTGGACTAGGGGTGGCTCGAGACGTTTTGTCGGCACTGCCTTGAAATACTCGTTCGAAGCCAGGTTGAGCACTGTCATCGGCCGCGCCGCGTTCTCGGCATTCAAGGCGTCGACAAGGCGATTGCCCCAGAAGTTGTAGAGGTTCTTGCCTCGGGTGTTGGACAGCCTGGTACCCATCTCGAGGCGATAGGGTTGCATCAGATCAAGCGGGCGCAGCAAGCCGAAAAGACCCGAAAGAATGCGTAGCCGGTCCTGAGCCCAATGCAACTCTCGGCGCGACAAGGTTCCGGCGTCGAGGCCCTTGTAGACATCCCCCTGGAATGCCAGCAGGCATGGTTTGGCGTTCTCGGGAGTGAACGGGAAGCTCATTTCCTGGAAGCGTTGGCGGTTGAGTTCGGCAAGCGGCTCACTCAGATCCATCAGCCGACGTAGCGACCGCACGCTCAGCCTCTTGCAGCGATTCATCAGCACCGCGGTATCTTTCTCGAAACGTGGAACAGTCGTCGACAGGCCCTCGGGAGTGGCCGAAAAGTCGAGTGTTTTGGCAGGGGAAAGCAGGGTCAGCACGGTGGCCTCCTCGAGATGCCGAGAGATGGGAATCCCTCGCTCAGTCATGACGTCCCTGGTGGGGTGACATTTGGAAATGCGGAGCGTCCTCGCGGTAATCGAGAATATCAGAAGCCGATCTGTCGCTCGGCGATCCCGAGGGACTGAAGTCCCTCGGGATCGGGATCGACTCGGGATCGGGATCGGGATCTTGACTCGGGATCGGTCAGGGATCTGAACCTGATCCCGACCAATGACGTATGATGAGAGACAATGAATGCCTGGCACTACAAGATCTGTGCTCTCGTGCTGGCCCTGGCCATGATGCCAGGCTCAGTCGAGTTCATAGAAAACGCTGGTCACTTGCTCGCCGAGGGCCATCTGGCCCACGCTGAGGCCCATGAGGACCACCACGAGCCGGCCGGCCCGGAACATGGCTGCACGCCGGTATTCCACGCTTGTGGTTGCCACGCTAGCCTGGCTTTTATGAGCTCCCGTGCCCCTGCCGCGATCAGTTTTCACGTCGTCGGATCTTTTGGTCAGCAGGGTCCAGGTGCTCAGGCTATCGGCTTCGGACCGTCGATCGATCATCCTCCTCAGGTCTGAATTCGAGCCTCGGGTGATGGATCAGTGCGCCTTGCCGCACTGCCTACCCCTTTGACGGCTCAGTCCACCTGCAACCCGCGGCCTGCTGCCGTTTCCTAAACGGCGCTGCCGCTGCGATGGCCCAAGGCTCAGGCCATCCGCGACGACAGATGGTGCCGAGTAGTTCCAACTGCTCGCTCCCCCAGACCTGGTTGATCGAAAGGATCTGTAATGTTTCGCAACGAACCGCGCCGACAAAGTTGGCCAATCCACCGATACCTCGGACTGCTGCCCCGGATTTCCCTCCTTGCACTCCTAACCCTGCCGATGGCCTGCTCCGGTTCGGAGCAACTAAACCCCGCAACCGACAGCAAAACTTCGGAACCGACAGAACACAGCGCAGAGCGTGAAGCGACAGAACCAACGGACGAACACGAGGACGGGGTCATCGAGCTGACGGCGGAAGCCGCTTCCCAGATCGACATCCAGACGGCGCCGGCTGAGCGTCGCGTGTTGGCGGCACAACTCGAAACCACTGGCCAGGTGGACTTCGACGAAACCCGCCTGGCTCATGTCAGCCCGCGAATCTCCGGCCGTGTCCATCAGGTGGATGCCCTGCT
>JAJCXO010000277.1 GCA_029263395.1 Acidobacteriota bacterium
CCACCGCCGTGTTACTGCGCCGCAACTACGGCCAGACCGCTGCATTTGCGGCGGGCTTTGCCCAGGCACGGGGTGAGATCGTGGTCACCATGGACGGTGATTTGCAGAACGACCCCAACGACATTCCCAGTCTACTCGCCAAGCTAGACGAGGGGTCCGACGTAGTGAGTGGATGGCGAGTCGACCGGCAGGACAATCTGATGCGGCGGCTGCCTTCGATGCTGGCCAACCGCCTGATCTCTGCCGTCACCGGAGTCCGCTTGCACGACTACGGCTGCTCGCTCAAAGCTTACCGATCCGAAATCATGAAAGACGTCCGCTTGTACGGTGAGATGCATCGTTTCTTGCCAGCCTTGTGTCATTGGCAGGGTGCGACAATCGACGAGGTCGAAACCCACCACCGACCTCGTACCCGAGGCACTTCGAAGTACGGCATTGGCCGCACCTTGCGGGTGATCATGGATCTGCTGACGGTCAAGTTCTTAATGAGCTTCTCCACCCGGCCGCTGCACGTTTTCGGCAGCGTTGGCTTGATCTCTTTGGCCCTCGGGATGGCAGTCAACCTCTACCTCAGCTTTCAGAAGCTGGTCCTCGGTATGGCCATCGGCAATCGACCCCTGCTGCTACTCGGTGTTTTGCTACTGTTCACCGGCTTTCAATTCCTGAGTATGGGTCTGCTTGGAGAGATGCTGGCTCGCATTTACCATGAGTCCCAACAGAAACCCATTTACTCGATTCGACGGATCCTTTCCGGAGACCCCCAAACATGACGACCGTGCGCAGCTCGGAGTACGCCGAGAAGGGCGACTATCACCGCCAGCTCGACAAGAATTGGCGCTTCTATCCCATTTATGTCGCCAAGATGGCCAGGGTGCGCGAGCAGCTCGCCAAGCTGCCATCGGACGCCAAAATTGCCGACTTGGGCTGCGGCGAAGGCATTCTGGTGGAGGAGTTACGCGGCCAGGGACGCGATGCGATCGGCATCGATCTCAACTACGAATCCGAGGCGGTGATCAAAGACGACATCACCCAGACCCAATTCGAGAGTGAGTCGTTCGACGCCATTCTCTGTCTCGATGTTCTGGAACACCTGCAGTTCGACGATCAGGTCAAGGCGCTGGGAGAGATCCGTCGACTGCTGCGTCCAGGTGGTCGTTTGATCGCTACCTTGCCCAACCTGGCTCATTTTTCGTCACGGTTTTCGTTCTTGCTCTTGGGACGCCTGCTGCGCACCTCCGAGGTCGAGCGTCATCCTGGGGATCGGCCGATTGCCGAATACATCGACCTGATCGAGCCCCATTTTGTGATCGAACACCGCAAGGGAATTTTCCCGACGTTCCCGTTGGCGCTTTTTCTGACCGTCAAGATCCCCAGCAAGATGGTGGGATGGCACCGCTTTCTGAACACCTTCTTCGCCGTACCCGGCTGGTGCTTCTTGAACCTGTTGGTCTGTCGCAAGAAGTAGGTCTGCCGCGAGACGTGGGCCTGCCACAAGACGTAGGTCTGCCGCGAGAAGTCGCCGCGGCGAGCGTCAGGACCCCGGTGTACCAAAGACGATGGGCTCGATGCTGGCCGGCAACGGGTAAAACATCGGATCGCCTTCGAAGCGAACCACAACGCGAATCTCGCCGGTGCTCGAAGCGCTCTGGTCTTCATTGAGCGCCGGTTCATCGAGCACTTCTTCAAGCACATCGGCTTCGACCTCCGGCTCGTCGGTCATCGTGACGACATACCCTTCCCACCCGGCGGTCAAGGCATCGCGATGAAGGTTCTTCGCAACGTCGGGACGATGGACGCCGGTCACCAACTCGCCGCGGATTGCGCCTTGACCGTCGAGCACCAGCACTTCGGCAACCTCCGCGTCGGGGTTGTACGCCCAACCTCCGAGTCGAACGAACACCTCACTGATCTGGGTCGAACGATCAACATAGCCTGCCATGCCGTCCGCTAGACGATCCGCGATCAGCTCCGGCTCGATGCGCACTCCGAGACGCAGGCGTATCGGGCGATCGAACGGCACATGGCCGGTGCGCTCGAGATACGGTCGGCGGATCCAGATGTGTTCAGGCCAGGGCGCAACCGTCGCGATGATGATCTCGTTGTCGGGTACGCCATGAACCACCGCGAGAGCGGCAACCGGCTGCCGTGCGCCGCGCGCTGCGAACCGATCGACCACCGGCCCACCACGGACGTGCATCGCCGTTGCCAACCCTGCAACCAGCGTCAACAACATCCCAGCAACCGCGGCCCGTGCCAGCGTTGGGCTCGGACGGTAGCGCCAGGCCAAGACACCCATCGACGTCAACAACCCGATCCAGAACACCGCTGCCAACGAGCCGTAACGCGACGACATCGCTTGCGCTTCGCCGAACCCGGAGCGCCCGACGGCGGTCATCAAGGCATTCCCAAGGCCATAAAGCTGGACCATCAGCCACGGCGCGAGGTCGAAGCGCAAAGACTTCGAGGTGAAAGACAGCACGGCACATCCCGCCACCACCAAGGCACAAGCGCCGATCGCAATCAAGCCAATCGTCCGCGCTGTCGCGAGCTCACCCGAAAAGATCGACCCTAGGTAGACCGCTGCATATCGTAGCAACGAGGTGGGGTGACGGGTCTGCATCTCCGGGTGATACGGCAGCGACTCATAGGACAAGGCGAATAAGGCAACGACGAACGCCATCCCACCGCCGAGCAACACCAAACGGCCCCAGCTCAAGCGCAGGAAAACGCCGCCAGCAATCAGGACTGGCCACAGGATCAAGTGAGTCGAGTGACTGAACGCGGCGGCGATACCGAACACCAACACCGGCCATAACGCCCATATCTGGCCGACCTCGGCACGTCGGACCAGGGTCGTAATAGCCGCCACCGCCAACACATTGGCGAAAAACCAAATCGAGCCACTGAAGCCCATCGCCACGTTGTGCGCCGCCACAGGAGTAAAACAAAACAACGCAGCACCCAACCCAAAGAGCACTTGGGCCCAGGGACTGGCACGGATACTCGCTGGTAAAGCCAACACCAACAGCACCAGCTGTAGCGTCAACAGCAGCAGCGAAAAGAAGGTCAAGCCGAGGTTGTGGCCATCGGTCAGCATGATGTTGAGGGCATAAACCACCAACGGCAACGACGCACGATGCTCGTTCGACTTCAGATTCAGCCAGTGCAACGGGTCCGTCGATAGTCCCCCGCCGTCTGCTTCAGACTCGATCATGTCGCCGAGAATGGCGTAATAATCGTTGTGCTGCATGCGGCCGAAGCTCGAAAAGTCGACCAGGTAGACCACAATTGGCGACATGATGATCAACCAAGACAGGACGCTGAGGAGCAGGCCTCGCTGCTGAGGCTTCGCCCCCCCCGGGGGTGGATCGATCGATGGCGGCTCGTCTTCAGGGGGCATCATGAGCTGGACGTCTCAGACCTTGGCGTGGGAGGTTGGGAGAATCGACGGTGGGAGGGTAGCGGTGGGATGCCGACGCAGTGTATCCCACCATTTTCGAAACGCGTTCGAAACACGTCAAGGGCTACTGAGCCCATAATCAGCCATCAACCGTCTTGCAGCTGTTGAGCGACGGCAGAGCTGGTCGGCAATGGATAAAACAGCGGGTCTCCTTCCAATCGCACCCAAGCTTTGAGCTGACGCGCCTCAGGGTCGATCCGGACGTAACCTTCCCAACCCGCAGACAGTGCCTCGTCCCCCACCCGTTGGCGCAACTCTGGACGATGGATCCCGGTGAGGACTTCGCCCTGGATGATCCCGGAATTGTCCAATACGACCACCTCGGCCACCGCTGTCGATTGGCAATAGGCCCAACCGTTCGGCCGAGCAAAGCCGCCGTGGAGATTTTCTGCCAGACGCTGGAATTCGCCCTTGAGCTGCGGATGGGGCTGTTCACTCAGGCGCGAGGCCTCGATCGGCTCACCCAGGCGCCAACGATACGGGCGGTGGAACGGTACGTGGCCGGAAGCTTTCAAGTACTCGTAAACGCGGTACATCTGGCGCGGTGCGGGCGTGACTGCGCGGCTGAAAACATGATCGTCGGCGATCCCCAGGTGCAGGGCCAACGCTGCCACCGGCTGACGGCTGCCACGGGCGAGGAAACGGTCCATCACCTCGGTGCCCCTGGCGTGCATCGCCAACGCCGCGCCACCCACCAGGCCGACCAACACTGCTGCAATGCCAATGCGAGCGGATTTCGAGACCGGTCGCCACCGCCATGCCACGAGGCCAAGCGGTATCAAGAACCCAACCCAAAACAGAGCCGCCAACGACGCATAGCGCGACGCCAATGCCTGTTCCATGCCGTAGCCGGCACGTCCAATCGCGGTCATGGCAGCGTTACCGAGGCCATAAAGTTGGATCATCAGCCAAGGGGCAAGGTCTTTGCGCAACAGGTCAGCACGTTCCTGGTCGACACGCATCCCAGTCGAACGGAGTACTTTCGGAGACCAGGTAACACCAGCCATCAGTATCAGGCCGACCGCACATCCGACAATTGCAACCATTCCCAACACTCGGGCAAGGGGGACGTCGGAGCTGAATAGCCCACCGAGGTAAACCGCAGTGTAGCTCAGGAGACTCCATACGCCGCTAGTGGTCGGGGCGGGATGCCTGGCGAGAGATTGGTAGGTGAAGACGAAGAGCGTCAGGATGCCGATCAGACCGACGCTCAAGAAAATCAACCGTCGAAAGCTCTGGCGAAGAAAGAACGCACCAGCAAGCACCGCCGGCCACAACATCAGGTGGGTGCTGTGGGTGAAGGCTCCCAAGCCTCCCAAGAGCAACACCGGCCACAACCTCCAAAATGGCCCGTCCTCGGCACGCCAGCACAGCACTGCAATCGCGGCAATCGACAAGGTGTTGGCAAAAAACCAGATCGACCCACTGAAACCCATCACAACGCTATGCGATGCAACGGGCGTGAAGCAGAACAGCGCAAGAGTAAAGCCGAAAGCGGTGCGCGCCCATGGATCCGATCGCAGATCGGCAGGCAGCAGGTGCACCAGGATGACCAAGGTCGTCGCCAGCAAAAACAGTGAGAAGACCGTCAACCCGAGGTTGTGGCCGTGGGTCACAAAAATATTCGCGACGTACACCAACACCGGCAAGCTGACCCGATGCTCGTTGGCTTTGAGGCCTAGCCAACGTGCAGGGTCGAACGAGATCTCTTCACCCTCGAGGATGCGATGCAAAATGCCGTAATAATCATTACCCTGGAGCTCACCGAAGCCGGCAACCCTGGTCAGGTAGAAGGTCAGTGGCAAGAAGATGACTAGCCACGAAAAGGCGCTTAGACTCCGGGCCGAGATGCGAGGCCCTAACGAGATACGTTGTCCTAGTAAGCTGCGGTGATTCGACATGGCAAGTTTCAATGAAGATTCGGACAGAGGTTGGTCGGGCTGAACATTGTATGCTTAAAGAGCATATACGGACCGGCGCCGGACATCATCACAGTTCTGGTCCCACAGCGCCATCCAGGGCTCCGTCATTTAGCTGCATTTCACTTACCTACACTGATTCTCTATGCCCTTGCTGTCTTTGTTCGAGCGCCTCGTCATACCACTAGCCGCCTGGCTGGCGGTTGCCGCCTACACCGGGAGCCAACTCGACCCGGCGGGTAGGGCAGAAGGTTCGTTGCTCGGAGTGCTGATCGCCAGCATCGTGGCTGCGATCGCTGCGATCGGCTCCCGGACTCCGGGAAGTAGAACATCACCCGAGCTGGCAGCAACTGCCCTGCTGGCAACCGCAGTGGTGTGGATCGCATACCAGGGTCCGTCACGAGGTGCTGTCGTGTCGCTGATTCTAGGGCTCGGCCTGGGAGTCTCTACGGTACGGGCTCTGTTCGACAACAGGGGTCGATGGCGCGTCGAGGATCGACTCGATCCCGGAATTTCAGTGCCGCTGGCGTTTGGCTACCAATGTTTGATGCGCTGCGATCTTCTGTTGCCACCATTGCTCGAGGCTCGGACTCTGGTCAGCCTACTCGTGCTGCCGATGCTGGCGGGTGGATCCATCAGTGTGTTGGCTAGCCGCTTCGGTACCCGGCGAGCGGTACTCGCTGGCGGCTTGGTGGTCGTCCTGGCCCCCGGTTGGACCCTGACATCAACCTTTGCGCTCACCGCCTTGGCGGCGGGCACCCTGGTCACCGATGGCGCCAAGCCCAGTGCTCTCCGTTGGATAGCGATCGCTGGGCTCGTTCTATTGCCACTGTGGAACCTGCCGAAAGGTCTGCTGCTGTTACTCGCAGCCCTGGCAGTAACCGGCCAAGCCTTCGCTCCGATGCCATTGCTGACGGTAGCTGCAGCCCTCGTAGCCATCATGAGCCCCCAGCTGCAAAGTCCAATGGTGGCATTGCGCACCTGGGCGGGCGCAGTGCTGCTCGTTCCGGCTGCCATCATGGCGCCGGCTGCGGGCCGCTGGCAAATGCGCTTGGGCGCTATCCTTGCCTTGGCAGCGGCTCTAGTCTCCTCCTATTCAGAGGCCATGGCAGCAGGAGTTGCACTCGCCGCCCTCGGCACGCCAATCCGTGGGGCCGTCGCCACATTGCAGCGAGCCTGGTGTGCAACGCTCGTGATCGGCACGGCATTAATCAGTGCCTATCCTTGGGTTCGCCAGGAGCCACGGCAGGATCTACTGGAACTGTTGGGATGGCATACCGAAGCCATCGCGCTGCTGGTGGTCGTAACCGCCGTTGTTGGACTAGGCCTACTGCTGGAGTTAGGACGCCGGTTTGAGCCACGTTGGACACCGCAACCGGGAGTTGTGGCTGGTTTGCTCCTCGCGATTGCTCTATTGCTCAGCCAAGGCAACCTCCGCTTCACTCTGCGGCAAGGCATCGCGCCAACGGAGGTGCTGGTCAACAGTTATGGGCCCATCGCTCTCGATGCCACCACCGACACTTGGCAAGTGACCGTCTCCGAATCATCAGGCTCCGAGCCACCTATTGTCGCCCTGGCGGTCGACAGCCACCTGACCCGCAGTGGCCAGTTGATCCCAGGGTCTGCTGTAGCAACAGTCGAATTGCTCGGGGATGGCGACCAGGTGTTGGCTGGATGGCCACTACGTACCGGACAGGAAACCGGCGAATGGTCGTCGGCTCGCGACGACGTTGTGGCGCCCCCTCATTGGATGACCCGGGTCGCTTCCGAGGGCACGTTCTTCGCCCGTAGCTACCGCGCCCACTTCGAGACAACGAGACCCATGCCTGTGTCTCGTCTGAGGATTCGACGCGCTGAGGATTTGCCGCCGGAAACCGCACTTTCCATCGTCCGATTGGAGATTCGGCGATGACATCCCCTCACCGTGTTAGGACGCTGGTCGAGGCGGTGGCAGCGATGCTGACGGCCTGGGTGCTTCGCGGGTGCCTCGGCGTCGAAGATCCATTTCGCGACACGTTTTGGATCCTTCCCTTGGTGGTCGCGGCACTGCGTGCCATCGAACGTCACACTGAGATTCGGCGGGCCCCACAACGCAACCAGTGGCTGGCGACGTTGACTCTCGGCGGTTGGATTCTCCTGACCATTTTTCGTCAACGCCTCGGCCTGGTGGCCACTGATTGGTTCCTGGCGGCAGGCTTTTTGCTGTTGCTCTTCCAGCGGGTGGCGACGCTGCTGATCGGTTTGCGCCCCAGCCTTGGCCGAGAACTCCCACGGCGGCCCCCCCTTGCCTTCTTCTTTCTGCCTTTGGTGGTCTATCTGGCGATTCAACCGTGGTCGAGCGCCCATCGGCAGCCGGATGGTGACGAGCCCTACTACCTGCTGGTGGCCCACAGCTTGGCTTATGACCTCGACGTCGACTTGAGCAACAACTACGACGCCGACTGGCAACACTTCATGACGCGACGGATCGAACCGCAGCCCGGCGATCCGGTCGGTACCGATGGTGAAATCTATTCGCGCCATGGCTTCCTGTTGCCGTTGGTATTGGCTCCTGCCTACCGCCTCGCCGGCCTCAAGGGTGCAATGTGGATCATGGCCGCGCTGACGGCTGCCCTCGCCTGGATGGTCTTGCGCCTTGCCTATCGTTACATGCCCGGGTCGCCATCGGCGGCGCTGTTGGCCTACGGTATCGTCGGCTTCAGCCCACCCTTGCTGCTCTACAGCTACCAAATCTGGGTCGAAGTCCCCGCTGCGTTGCTGCTGAGCCTTGCTCTCGACCGCCTACTAGACCTGCGACAGATCGACCAACCGCGCCCTTCACAACTCGCAGCGTTGGCGGGTCCAACGTTGTTGTTACCGATTCT
This sequence comes from Acidobacteriota bacterium, assembly GCA_029263395.1. Lineage (GTDB taxonomy): Bacteria > Acidobacteriota > Thermoanaerobaculia > Multivoradales > J023 > JAAELT01. The sequence goes on from JAJCXO010000277.1 coordinate 8,244, forward strand.
AAAAATGCGTTTCGGGCTTTTGGTGGCGCCATTACTCCTACTCGCCGTGTGGCGGTCCCGCGGGCGTAACCTTACGCTCGGCTGGCTGGGTGGTGCCCTCGCGGTGTTGGCGGCGAGCCTGATGGCGTTCAACGCTCTGCGCTTCGGCAATCCCTTACGAATCTACTCATGGAGCGAGCTCGATCTGCTGCAGTATTCCGTCATGGATTTTGCACGCGGCGGCCTCGGCATGTTCTACGACTGCGCTTTTGGACTGTTTCCGAATGCTCCGATCTGGTTCTTGCTGCTGCCAGCCTGCGGCCTCCTGATCCGCCGCCGTGCGCCGTTGCTGATCGACTCACTGATGATCTGTGGACCCTACGTGTTGTTGATCGCACCTCGGATCGAATGGTTTGGCGGCTGGGCGCCCCCGTTTCGCTACCCCTTGGTTTTCCTACCCCTATTGGCAGTCGCTCTGATTCCGATACTCGACCAACGGTGGCGCCCCGGAGTGCGTACTCTGGCCATGGCACTGGCGGCCCTCACCTTGGTCTTGACCGTGGTGTGGGTGGTCATCCCTGGCTGGACCTACAACTTCGCCGATGGTCGTACCCATCTGCTAGACCAAGCCGGCAACCGGTTGGGTGCCGACATCGCACGATTCTTTCCCAGCACGGTGCGGCCTCGACCCGCTACCTGGTGGTGGATCGCCACCTCTGTGCTGGCGATCCCTGTTGGTATGCGATTGGACGCCAGACGCCGGCTGACGGGCAATCAACCTGCAACGACCTGGGGTGTGGCGGCATTGATACTGTTGCTGCCGACGCTGATGTTCGCTAATCGCACACTACCGACCCGGGTTGTCCATTTTGAAGATGCATTCGTCTTTCGACCACGAGGGATAGTTTATCCGCCGCCCTGGGTACTGCAACGTCCAACCTTTACTGGGGCTTGGACCTTACCCGCCGGACGCTGGCTGGCAGCACCGGTGACCGCGGGCGGTGAACGGGTCACCATCCGACTGTTCGCGCTTCCAGAAGCCCAACAGCCGGTACACCTGTGGATCGGCGCAGGCGAGCACCAGCTGGCGAAGCTCGACCTGCAAACGGCGGTTGCTGAGCAACCGTCTAACGCGAAGCAGCAGTCTGGCACGGCACAGCAAGAGTGGCCGAGCACCACCCTAGGGCCAATCGAATGGCCTAGCGGTGAACCGCTGGTGATCCGCACTCTCGAAGGCTCCCTGAGCCTCGACCGGGCAGAGCTCACATGGCAGTGACTTCTGCACCGCCGCGCCTGAGCGTCATTGTCCCGACTCTGGGATGGAGCCGTTGGCTGACCGAATGCCTCGACGCCCTACACCAGCAATCAGATCATAACCTGGAGATACTTCTCGTCAGCCAAGGCGACGGGCGTCATCAAAGTCGCAAGCACCGAGCTGAAGAGCTGGCTGATGTCGTGTTACAACTCGACGAGAACAAAGGTTTTGCTACCGCCAACAATCGCGGTCTGACCGCTTGCCGAGGCGAATACATAGCCACGGTCAACGATGACGCGATCGTCGATCCCGATTGGAGCGACGCGCTACTGTCGGCCCTCGACAGTGACCCTGACCTGGCCGCCGTCCAAGGGATCAACCTCATGCTCGACGATCCGTCAAGGATCGACGGCGCCGGCCTGGCCTGGAATCATCACTGGCAAGCCGTCCAGATCGGCCACGGTAAACCTGTCACGACGCTGTCGAGCACACCCACCGAAATCTTCGGCGTCTCGGCAACGGCGGCAATTTATCGCCGCTCGGCCCTGGAGAAGGTCAGCGGCCGCCGACTTGAAGCGTTCGACCCTCGACTCTTCGCCTACTACGAAGACGTGGATCTGGCCTGCCGTCTAAAGGCTGCTGGGTATCGCGCGCTGCGGGTCCCGGCGGCACGCGCCCGACACGCGGGATCGGTCAGCGGCCGCAAGCTGGCAGGGGGTAGCGCAACCTTGATCTACCGTAACCGTCTTCTGGTTTTGGCCAAGCTCCTCGGGCGCTCAATCTGGCCTCGCTCACCTCGAATCCTGACGCGCGATATCGTCGATCTCTGGCAGGCCGCGGCGCGCCGGGATCGCGCCGCTGTTGCTGGCATTCTTGCAGGCCTTGCCGGTGCGCTGCGTCAGGCACCCTATTTTGCCCATTTCGGGCCGCCAACCATCCCGCTGGCAGAACTGAGCCGCTTTCGAGTCGACCGATGACTGCGGTGGGTGTCCAACTGAGCGCGGTGGTTATTCACTGGCGAGACGAGGCCAATCTCGCTGAGCTAGTCGCAGCTTGGCCGAAGAATCCAGCGTATGAACTGCTGGTGGTCGACAATAGCGGTTCACTCAATGGGCTTCCAGCGCCGACGCGCCATCTCACCCCCGAGCACAACCTCGGTTTTGCTGGCGGCGTCAACCTCGGCACCCGCGAGGCGCAAGCCCCGTGGATTCTGATCCTCAACGCTGACGCCCGACCTGAGCCAGGGGCCCTCGAGACTCTGGCCGCAACCTCGAAGGCTCTCCCCGCGGCCTCCGGTTTAGTGCCGGCATTGGTCGGACCCAACGGTGAGCCCCAACACCGTTGGCAGTTGCAGCCACTTCCAACCCCCGGGACCCTTGTGCTGCAGACGTTGTTTCTCGCCGGCCAACGAGGTGCTGCGACCGCACCACCCCGAGGCGCCTCGATCGAGCAACCGGCGGCAGCAGCGTTATTGCTGCGGCGCGAGGTGCTGGATCAACTCGGGGGCTTCGACGAAGGTTTCTTTCCGGCCTGGTTCGAAGATGTCGACATTGCCCGGCGGCTGGCCGACGCTGGTCATCACTTGGTTTATGAACCCGGAGCGCGATTCCAGCACATGGGTGGCGCAACGGTGCCAACCCTCGGTTACGGCCCCTTTCTGTGGATCTACTACCGTAACCTGCTGCGCTACCTTCGCTTGCACCATGGCGTCAGCTGGACCGTTCTCGCGAGCCTGACGCTATCGCTCGGCATGCTGTTACGACTCATCACCCTGCCGTTGCGCCGACCACGCCGAGCACGGAGCCGACGCCAAGCTGCTGCGGGTCTATTGGCGGTCATCGGTGGCGTGATGAGCGGTTGGCTTTGGCCGGCAAGTTATCGGAGGCGGTTCTCGCCCGAGGAGCGTGAATGAAGGCTCGGTTGGGTGAACGGGTTGCGGTCTGCATTGTGACCTACGGCTCCGCTGCAGACCTGCCGGCGTGTTTTGCCGCGATAGCGGCACAAGATCATCAACCGCTCGACGTGATTGTCGTCGACTGTGCCAGTACCGACGGCAGCGCCGAAGTTGCCCGCCAAACTGATATCCCGGGGGTCCGCAAGGAGATTGTCGCACTCGACCGGAACCTCGGCTTCGCGGGGGGCATGAACACTGCCTTCCGACACACCGACGCCAACTACCTGCTGACGCTCAATGCCGACGCCCGACCCGAGCCAGACTACGTGCGCCGCCTGCTGACCAGACTCACCACCACCCCGCGTGCTGGTGCGGTAACTGGCCGCTTGGTGCGACCCAAGGGTCCAGCGTCAGGACAGCGTCTGATCGATGCTTGTGGCATGCGATTGACCTCCACTTGGCGCCATCTCGACCGCGGTTCGGGAGAAGTCGACCGAAGTCAGTGGAACGAAGCACGAGAGGTGTTCGGCGCCACCGGTGCCGCAACTCTCTTTGCCCGTTCGGCCCTCAATGACGTGGCCTTCGAAGATTCAGTGATCGAGGATTCGGCGATCGAAGGACTAGCGATCGAAGGACCAGCAACCAAACGACCAGCGACCAGACCTATGATCTTCGATCCATTGTTCCATTCCTTCCGCGAGGATGCCGAGCTCTGCTTCCGGCTTCAAGAGCGAGGCTGGCGAGTCATCTATGAACCAGCTGCGGTGACTGAGCACCGTCGACGAGTGCTCCCTGACCGCCGACGCCAGCTATCGGCAGCGGTGAATTACCACTCGCTCAAGAATCGCTATCTACTGCGGGCCTATCACCAGACCCGAAACAACTTCTGGCGCACCTTGGTACCAACTACAGCACGGGACCTTCAAGCTCTAATCTACGTGTTGCTCTTCGAACACACATCGTTGCCGGCCTACTCCTGGCTTTGGCACCATCGGCTCCAGATCCGCGACCGACGACGGATGATCCAGCGCCGTCGGACAGAACCTCCCGAAACGATCAACCGCTGGTTCAAACGCGACAGCCTGCCACTCTGACCCGGGATGTCACAGTAGGCCGATAGCTGAGGTCAAGCCTCAGAGCTTGCGGACGACCAACGCTGTAAGGTCGTCATTCTGTGGCACTTCACCCGCAAACGAGATCACAGCGTTGTGCATTGCAGCAATGATCTCCTCCGCTGGCTGGTCCTTGTGCGTCCGGATCAGCTCCTGAAGCCGATCAATGCCGAACTGCTCCCCAAGTTGATTCTCCCATTCGAAGAAGCCATCGGTCAGCAACACCATGATGTCTCCAGAGACCATGTTGAAGTCTTCTGCGGCTGGCCACGGCACATCCGGGAAAATCCCAAGCGGGATGCCATGGGCATTCTGCCTCACAACCCGATCTTCCCCCGCCAGATAACGCAATACAGGGCCATGCCCAGCGCTCAAGAACGACAATGTGTCACCTTTGAGGAAGCCAAGCACTGCAGTGACCGAGCGACTGTCCGGCAAATCCTCATAGAGCAGCTGATTGACTCGACGAACCACCTCGGTCAGATCGTCAGTGACGAAGGTCGTGGCTCGGAAAAGGGAACGACAAGTTGCCATCATCAAGGCGGCGCCAATGCCGTGGCCGGTCGCGTCCGCCAGCACCAACGCAAGTGAGCCGCTCGGCAACACGTAATGATCCCAAAAATCGCCACCGGTATCGTCCGCTGGATCATTCCACCCGGCAATGTCGAATCCCGCCACCGTCGGGTCACCGTTCGGCAGCAACCCTTGCTGAATGCTCCGGGCCAGCTTGAGATCACGCTCGATCTGCTGCTTCTGGGCATAATGCTCAAGCAGAAGGTGGCGTTGGACGGCTACTCCAACCTGAGCGTCGAAGACCTTGATCAGCTCGTTGTCCCAAGGATCCAACGGCGGAATATTGTGGACTTGAAGGACACCCACAATGTTCTGCCCATCATCGAGCAGGGGCAACATCATCAAATTACAGGTTTCGGAGCTGGTGTCGGCATCGAGACCACTGTCGAATCGACTATCGATTGACGGCTGGTCGATTTCGAGCCGCTGACCGCTAGTCACAACCTCGAGAGCCATCACCTTTTGCATTCGAAACCTTGGAACACCAGCGTCTTCCGGTCGCCACAGGGTATCTCGCCCGCGATCGTAGAGTAGAAGCGCCGCATGCTCACACTCCAACACTTTGCAAGCGGCACGTTCCACCGCCAACACCAAGTGGGCAAGATTGTCGGTCACCGACAGCTCCAAGGAAACTTCCAGAACTGCCTGGAGGTCAGCGATGTGCTTCTGGTGGTCTATCGAAGGCTGGTGATGCTGATCCATCGTCCAGATTCTCAATGCCTTGCCATATCCAGGGCTCTATGATCGGTTCAATTGACTGCAACTATACGCCATTGCTGCTGGCAGTATTCAATCCGAACCCGTCCTCTTGCTGCTGAAGAGCACGGCAGCCTGTTTGATAGAGTGCGAGCGCAGCTAACGTATCGATCGGTGCCAGGCGGACCTTCCCGCTGCTCCGCCAGCCGCAGCCGACTTTTGGTCGGCCCGCGGAGCACCGAAAATGGGAGTCTGACTTGGCCCGAAATGCCAGCGACAAGAGGTTCGAGATTTCTCTCGGCACCTGGATCTTTCTGATCATCGGGCTGCTCGTCCTGCTGACCGCGGGCGGGGCTTCGGTGGCCACGTGGATTCTCGGAGAACGATTCGCCGAAAGCTCCGCGACCAAGGCTCTGGAGGCTAGCCAGTCGACCCAGATCGTACTCCAGCAGGAGCGTTATCGACGCCTACAGCTAATCTCGAGAATTTTCGCCACCGACCGCCTGTTGACTTCCTACCTAGCGGATGCCGCGGAAGCCCGAGACCCAGTGTCGATTCTCGATGCTCTCGAGGAGTACCAAAACCTCCTGACGTTCGACCTGGCCGTAGTTCTCGATCAGCACGGGATCGTGCTCGGACGCACCGATGACCGTCAAGCCTTTGGTGAGGACCTCTCAGGCGATCCAATTATCGCGGCCGCCCTGGAAGAAAAGCAGGCCTTTGGCGTCTGGCAGCAGGACCAGGACCTCTTTCACGCGGTGGCACTGCCGCTGGTGCGCAATTTTGACCAAGTCGGTTTCATCGTCGTCGCCTTGTCGATCAACGAGGCCCTGGCTCGCCAGATACAACGCATCGGCGATGCCGATACGGTTTTCCTGATCAACTCGCCAACCGGGCCGGCGGTAGCGGCATCAACTCTTGATCCGGCCGCGGCAGCAGAACTCGTCTCTGGCCTGCGTCTCAAAGGGGAAATCCTCGGTCGGGTGACTCAGCGCGGAGAAACCGCCAACCGCGTCGACATCACTCTCCAAGAGCGCGATTGGGTGGCTTTTCTCGCACCTCTACGTGACGCTGCCGACAGATCTCTGGGCGCGATCATCACCTTGACCTCCTTCGACGAACGTCTCTCAGACTACCGTCTCCTGCAGCTCCTTCTAGCTGGCCTCGGGATCGCTGCCATGATTGCCGGCCTGTTGTTTTCGCAGGTCCTTTCGCGTCGATCTCTCAGACCTCTCGGGCAACTGGCGGATGCAGCGCAACGGGCGAGTCAGGGTGATTATTCGGCTCCGTTACCAGCTGGTGGCCCAGGCCATATCGGACAACTCAGAAATTCTCTCGACGGCCTGTTCGAGGATCTCAGTGGCCAGCAGTCTCTCGACCTCTACGTCTCACGGGTGCAACGCTACCTTCCCGAGCCCGACAAAGGATCGACCCTAGCAAAGGCACAAGCTCGCCCGACCATCCTGCTAGCGGTCGAAATGCGACGGTTCGCCAATCCCAAGATCGGCTACGATCCAGAGGAGAATCTCGGCCGGTTGTCGCGCGATTTGCGACGTATCTCGACCGTCGCCAGCTCGCGCCAAGGCCGCCTCGACGCGGTGTATGGACACCGAGCGTTAGTGCTCTTCGATAGTGAAGGGGCACCGTTTCGTGCGCTTACGGCAGCAACCGAAATCCTCCACATGTTGTCTGAACGCGAGAACGTTTTTGACGAAGTTGAGCCACCCGTGGTGGCGCTGGCCGGTGGGTCCGTCGTCACCGGCTCGGTGGTGTGGGGAGATCGCCCGACGTCCGCCGTCGCCGGATTGCCAGTTCAGCTGCTCGAGTCGCTGCTCCGAGAGGCAACTCCGGGCGAGATTTATCTTTCCAAGAATATCCACGCTTTGCTCGCTGAGCTGTTTCAGAGCAGGAACGTCGAGGCCCGGGCACAACGCGGCTTGCTCAGTCCACAGCCGCTGTTTGTGCTGACCGGCGAGATGGCCGCACAGGCGACCGGTTTCACGCCGACACCCTCCGCGGCTTCCCCGATAACAGATGAACGACGAAATGTTTCCGATATTCAGCCAGGCGTCGTGCTCGGCGGCAGGTACGAGGTGATGGCCGAGTTCGGAGTCGGGCGGATGGGCTCGATTTTCAAAGCTCAAGACCGCGATCTTGGAGACATGGTGGTCTTGAAGATGCTCAGGCCTGAAGTCACAGCGGACTCCGCAAGGTTCGACCTGTTGATGCGGGTTGTGCAACAGGCCCGCAACCTGAGACACCCCAATGTGCTGGATGTTCTCGACTTCGGCGAAGTTGAAGGCATGCCCTATATTTCAGTGCAGTTCGTGCGCGCCTTGACGCTGCGATACTTGCTCGAACAGGGTGGCAAACTGGACACCGCCGCAGCTCTCTACCTTGCACGACAGATCGGATGGGGATTAGCCGCGGCCCACCGAGAGAATCTGCTGCACCTCGGCTTGAAACCGGAGAACATCCTGGTCGAGCCTCAAGGCCGCGCCAAAGTGATGGACTTCGGTCTCTCTGCTGCGGCCACTGAAGTGACCTCCGCTGCGTCCTACCTAGCCCCCGAGCAGCTCGATGGGCGGGGCGGAGACGCTAGAACGGATATCTACGCAATGGGTGCCTTGCTCTATGAGTTACTCAGTGGCCAGGCGCCCTATCCGGGCTCGACAGTGGATGAGATTCGCCAGCAACATCTGATGCAAGACCCCACGCCGTTGGGCGCAATCATCGAAGATTCACTGCCAGAGCTCGAGCAGGTTATCGCGCGCTGCCTGAGCAAAGCGCCGGAGAGCCGCTATAGCTCCTTCGACGAGTTCTTGGCTGCACTCGCAAGTCTGCGCGATGTTGCATGAGCCTTTAGCTATCGGATTGACCAAGGTTTTTGCACCGATAGCCGCAAGTTCTCAGCGTGCCAGGTGTTTCACCAAGTGAGTTGGTGTGCCGCTGAAATGGCCACCACCGGAACCTGCGATGACGGAGAGCCCCCAGGAACACGAGCATGATCCCGATCGAGACATCCTGGATAGGGTGGCCGGCGGCGACATCGAGTCGTTTGCTGTTCTGGTTGGGCGCCACGAACAACGCCTCGTGGGCTTGTGTGAGCGAATGCTGCACCACCCGGAGGAAGCGCGTGACGCTGCACAAGAAGTGTTCCTCAAGGTCTTCCGCAAGGCAGGGACCTACCGTCCTCGGGGTAAGGTCTACACATGGCTGTATCGCATTGCAGTCAATCACTGCCTGAACTTGCTGCGTCGCCGCAAGCTGGCAAAATTCTTGTCCTTCGGCGAGGCCGGCGGAACACAACCCGATTACGGAGACGACCACACCACTTTCGATCCAGAAGACTCGGCTCCTGATGCAGAAAACCGTTTGGCCTCGAAGCGACGATGGCACGAAACACGACGCCAGATCGACGCTTTGCCTTCCGGTCAGCGCGCTGTTCTGGTGTTAGCAAAATTCGAAAACCTCTCCTACCGTGAAATCGCAGAAGTTTTGGAGATCACCGAAGGTGCAGTCGAGAGCAGATTGTTCCGAGCCATGCAACGGCTGAGAGCACCGCAAGAAAACCGAGAGTGATGTGTTTCACTCCCAAGAGGCCAACGCCATGAACCACGACAAGCGACAACTGATGCGTCTCCTGCATGGAGAGCTGACAACAGAGGAAGCTGCACAGCTCGAGGCAAGGATCGAAGGTGACGACGAGTTGCGTGCGGCCTATGAGCACCTCGCGTCGACTTGGCACAGCCTTGAACTGCCGACACCTCAACCGGTCCCACTCGAGTTTTCCAACAAGATCGGAGCCGCCGCGAAACAGCAGCTCGAGCTCGGATTGGGGCCCCTGCCAGCGCCGAGATGGTTTCGGACGGTGGCCGCAACAGCTCTCAGCACCGGCATCATCCTGGGGCTGTTGTTGGGAGGTACCTTCAGTGAAGCCGGGCTGACAGCAGACTCGGCCCTTCAGGCTGGGGTCTTTCAGGTTGACGGCCTTAAGGTTGAGTCTCTGCAGGCTGAACTCGATCTCGGCCCACTCAGCCTGGCAGAAATCTACTGGTTGTCGGTTGATGATCAGGAACTGCTGTTCACCGAGTCGGCGACAGACGAAGCACCAGCCACCACGACTTCGCCGGGAGGCTCGGTGCCGTGAAACGCCGGTGGCTTACGATTCTGCTGCTGATCTCTGTGGGTCTCAACGTAGGCCTGTTTGCTAGTCGCATCTTGCGGAAACCGGCAGAGGGAGTCGATACCGGCGAGCGAACAGTCGACAAGACTCGAGAGGCCACTGAGCGACTACCTAAAGTTGTTCAACGCATGGCACGGGAGCTTGGTCTCGAAGGAGCCAAACGCGATGCCTTCGTAGATATTCAACGGGGATTCTTCGAGCAGACGATGGCGGCGCGAGGGCGTATGGCTAGTCTCCAGCTCGAAATCCGTCGCGAGATCACCTCCACCGAGCCTAATCGCGACACGCTCGACGTCCTGCTGATCGAGCTTTCGGAAGCCCACACCGATCTCGAGCGAGCCTTTGTCAACAACTTGCTCGATTCTCGAGAGTTGCTCGATGCCGAGCAGGAACGGCTTTTCATGCGATTCCTGCGCCGCATGCGCCACGTCCGCTCCGACCTCGAACGACGGTTTCGCGAACGCTGGCAATCAGAGCTCGGTGGACGACAGCGACGACGCCCAACTCACAGACGTGCGCGACCGCCGGCCGAGAACGTCGAGCCCGAGGTTCGCCCGGACAACTCTTCGTCGTCGGAGAGCACCGGACCCAATCCCTCGCGATAGTCCACCGCCAGCCTGCGGACAAAGCTGCCCCGGCTCGACGGGGCTAATGCAGAGGATTGAGGAGAAGCGTTGCTTTGCTTTCGTTAGGGCTTACGGCCCTAGCGCTCTTCTCGTTTAGACCCGGCGTCGGCAGAGCTCACGTCCGGCGCGTGGTCGAGGGCACTCTCTCGGTCGGCTCAACCGACCCGTGGGAAGGTGCTGCCGACCTCGTTTTGCAGAATTCGCAACAAAGTTCAACTTTGATGATCCTGTTCTTCCACCAATCCCGAGGATTGAAACATAGCGGCAAATGAGGTGGCCACCCCAATCCGCAAGATCTGACAATTCATTGCGACGGGGGGCAATGCCCGCAAACAAGGGGAAGAAGAGCCATGACTATTCACAAAGAGATCGTCCAAACGACCTTCTGCAGCCTCCTTTTCGTGACCTGTTTCGCCATCCTGAGCTCCACCGGCGAGACCACCTTAGCGATGGATTTTCGAGGATTAGCCGCGTCGAGCATTTTTTTGACTCCGAGCCCATCCGCTGATCCCGAACAGATCGAGATCGAACCCGAAGGCTTCAAGCTGGCAGCCGATCCCGAACAGATCGAGATCGAACCCGAAGGCTTCAAGCTGGCAGCCGATCCCGAACAGATCGAGATCGAACCCGAAGGCTTCAAACTGGTCCTGGTCTAGATCCCATCCAATGACACGCCTAGAGCTCGGTCGGCCTTGTGGGCTGCGCCGCAGCTCCAGAACTCGCCGGATCTGTTACGAGAAGCCTAAGCTCTTTTGGTGCTATCGGTTACGGGATGCGAACAGGTGTGAAGCTCAAACATGCTCGCTGCTTGCTCGCTCCACAAGACCTCCCTCACTGAGCCGAAGATGGCAAAACTGGACGGGAACTAGTCTAGTGGCGGCCCACCGGAAAACACCATAGCGGTGGATCGAGGTGACTTCAACGAAGCGTTTCCGGTCCGACCTCCGCTCCGATCGCGACCTCGAACGTCTGGCTCCGCTCGGGATGTCCCCACGCATCATAAAGCTCAGCGATCCGTTGTCGAGATGCCCGTGTATAGGCATGATCGCCTCGAACTTCTCGCAGATCTCGGTAGCCCTCGAGCAAGCAAGACTCCGCCTCTTCGAATCGACCTTCTTCGACCAGTAGCGCCCCGAGGTCACTCTTTGTGGCTGCAATTCTCCAATGTCCTGGCGGTTTGTCGCGACTCAAGACTTCGAAAACCCGCGTCAGAATCGCCCGGGCTGCAACCAAGTCACCTTCCGCCAACAACAACAATCCCAGGTTGCGTTCACTCCACACAAGGTCGGCATGATCACTGGTTAGTCTTTGACGGAGTATCTCGAGAGCACGCTGAAAATGCCGCTCCGCTTGCCAGTGATCACCTTGCGCGAAACGAATACGTCCCAGAAGATCGAGGACCGAAGCAACATCCGTGTGGTCTGGACCGTAGGCGCGAAGCCGAATTGCCAGGGCTTCGCGCACCATCGGCTCCGCGGCCACGGAGTCTCCACGGGCGTGCAGAACCGCCCCGAGGCTGCGTAGACTTTTGGCTACCTGAGGGTCATCACGACCCAGTAGTCGTTGACGGATCTCGAGGCCTTTTCTGTAGAACCCCTCGGCATCATCATAATCGCCGCGATAAAGCGAGATGGTTGCCAAGTTGTTGAGATTGACGACGTAATTGGGCGATGTGTCGCCTAATTGATCGCGCAGCATCAACGCTTCCCGCAGAGCCTTTTCTGCCGCATCATAGTCTCCACGCTCGAGATGTAAGGCTCCAAGATTGTTGAATCTGGCGGCGAGGCCGGAGAGGTCGTCAGGCCGCTGAACTTGCCACAGTTCCAACGACTCTCGCGAAACCTCTAGCGCTTTTTCCGAATTCCCGAGTGCATGGTGTATACGCCCTAACGTGGCCAGTAACTCAGCTTGTAACTCGGGCTCAGCCTCGAGCACCGTCAGCTCGTCGCGGACACGCTCAAGGGACCGGATGATGGTTGCATCATCCCGTCGGTCGGGATCAGCAATATTCAACAGCCCACGCAATACTTCTGTGATGCGCTGCGCACGTTGGCGCTCGGTCTCGAGCCGCTGCTTCTCGCGTACCAGTAAACCTGTCGCCACCAGTAGCACGATCATCGCCGCACACAGTCCCCACCGATGTCGGCGAAAGAACTTTCCCCCACGATAGAGCATCGTGCCCTTACGCGCGGTGACCGGCAAACCAGCCAGATGCCGACGAATATCTTCGGAGAATTGCTCAACCGAGGCATAACGATGCTGGGGCTCCTTGCGCAACGCCTTCAACAAGATCGCATCGACATCACCCACCAGGCTCCGGCGGAGCTTGTCGACATCTCCATCGCGCGAACGGCTCACCGACTCTGGTGTCCACCGTCGAATGCCGGCGGAGGTTCCGATCTCTTCGGTACGACCGACGACTAGGCTGGGTTTGACCGGCTCTTGCTCGACGATACGCCATGCGATCTCCCCGAAGCGACAGCTTTCCACCCCACAGGGTAAGCGGCCCGCCAGCAGTCTGTAGAGCAGCGTCCCCAATGAGTAGATATCGCTGGCTGTAGTGATCGGCTGGCGCTTGACCTGCTCTGGGCTGGCGAAGCGCGGAGTCATCGGTTGCTCGTGCCCACGGGTGAGATCACGACGCATCGCCTCTTCATCGTCCAACAACTTGGCGATGCCAAAATCGAGCAGCTTGGGCAAGCCTTCCGGGGTGATCAGGATGTTGCCCGGCTTGAGGTCACGGTGTACCACCAAGTTCTGATGTGCAAAAGCGAGTGCCGAGCACACGCCAAGAAACAGCTCTAATCGTTTCCGTGTAGACAGTTGATGGGTATCGCAGTACTCGTCGACCGGTACCCCTTCGACATACTCCATGACCAGGAATGGGCGTCCATCGTTTGTGGTACCGCCATCGAGCAGGCGAGCGATCGATGGATGTTCGAGTCGGGCCAGGATCTGGCGCTCATTGTGAAATCGACGAACGGTCGCCTCGCTCACCAGGTCCCGTTGAAGTAGTTTCAACGCCACCTGCTTTTCGAAATCGTCCTGACGCACCGCCCGATAGACGGCCCCCATGCCACCGCGCCCAAGCAGGTCGAGAATCCGATAGGGCCCGATTCGTTTGCCTTTCTCGAGCATCGATTCGGCATCGAGCGGCACCGCCGGCTCGGGCAGAAAACCTTCGGCTTCCTCTTCCAGATCAAGCAAAGACTCGACTTCACGACGTAAGGCAGCATCGTTACCGCAAGCTTGCCCAAGGAACGCCGGCCTCGACCCAGGCGGCTCCGAGAGTGTTGCATCGAGCAACTCCATCACGCGCCGCTGACGAGTCTTCGTCACTACACAGCCTCGTCCTTTGGTCCAGCCTGACCTCGTTTGAGCTCGCGCAGTAGCCAGATTTTTGCCGTCTTCAGATCGCGTTTGACAGTCGCGGGAGACACCTCGAGGGCGGTTGCAATCTCCTCGAACGTCAGGCCACCAAAATAGCTCAGCTCGATCGCTTCGCTCTGGCGAGGCGCGATGAATCCCAGTTCCTCGAGAGCGTCGTCGAGTGCGATCAGATCAACATCGACCTTGATCGGCAGCCCCAACGCTTCCTCGAGCGGTATAGGGGGCTGACCACTGCCATGGCGAGCGGCTTTTTTACGCCGTGCGTGGTCGACCAGGATCCGGCGCATGGTCTCTGCCAACACCGCAAAAAACTGCACTCGATTCTCGAGTTGTACTTGGCGGCGCCCGACGAGACGCAGGTAAGCTTCGTGAACCAGAGCCGTCGGCTCGAGCGTGTGGCCGGGAGTTTCGCGCGCCAGATAACCCCGTGCGAGGGCACGCAAATCTCCGATGACCAAAGGCATCAGCCTGTCGAGTGCTTGACGATCGCCGGCACTCCAGGCGTCGAGCAGTTCTGATACTTGCCGCGCCGCGACCTGTGTCATGTTCCTTATTTTAGCACTTTCCCTGACAGCTAAAGGGTGATCCGACGGACCATACCAGGACTATTGATCATTGATGATCTAAAGGAACTATTTGCGTCGAACTGAATATCACGAGAAAATCCTTGTAAATACTCGATTTCCTGGGAACAACCATACTAGTGTGCTGCGCGGAGGGCATAATTGCCCTTATATTTTCATTGTTCGCACATCTTGTAGAACTCCAATGCGTCGCCCTTCACCTTACGAGATCACCCAGATGCTTCGCGAGTGGCGCGGTGGTGACCACCGAGCCGAGGAAGAACTCTGGCCGATCATCTACCAAGAGCTTCGGAGCCTGGCCAGAAGCGTCATTCGGAAACGTACCGGCAGTCAACAGTTGGGGGCAACGACCCTCGTGCACGAAGCCTACCTCCGTCTCGTCGGTTCAACTTCGACCATCGATTGGAATGATCGAGGACATTTCTTCGCGATTGCAGCACGCGCTATGCGTTATGTGCTGGTCGACGAAGCCCGACGACGACTGACGATGAAACGGGAAGGGGATGCTGTCAAGGCAGACCTTCCAGAGCATATTGCCGATCCCGTTGACCATCGACCAGAGGATATCTTGGCGGTCCACGAAGCTCTAACTCGTCTGGCAAAGGTCAACCCTCGCCACGAACGTCTCGTGGAAGCCCGTTACTTTGCCGGTTTGTCGGTGGAAGAGACTGCTGATGCACTGAACGTCTCCCGGCCTACGGTAGTGCGCGATTGGCGCGCGGTGAGGACTTGGCTCTATGGCGAGCTCCAGCGACAACCCCAGACCTGATCACGGTCCGCAGGGGTTCGATGCGAGTTGGGACTCGGGATCCTGTCGCGAGTTCGCCACCAGGCAACAGCTCCGGATCGACGAAATTGTCCTCACCGCAGCCGGCCTCGAGACCGGTCAACGCGAAGCTTTCCTCAGTTGCCTCGCTCGAACTGAGCCCGACCTCATGCAAGAAGCCCAACGACGGTTGCGCTGCGCAGCCGATCTCCCGACCGGCTTCTTGGCGGTTCCCGCAGCCGAAATCCTCGACCCCTTGGATCGCCAAGCTGAAACCGAAACACAGGTTTTGTCGACGACGATCGCCAGCGTCGAACGCTATGAAATCCAAGAATGCCTGGGCGAAGGCGGTATGGCGAGGGTGTATAAGGCTTTTGACCGGCACCTCCGCCGTCCGGTTGCACTCAAGTTGCTCAAACGGACCGACAGCAAGACGCTGCACCGTTTTCTGCGGGAGGCACAGACCCAAGCCAGAGTTCGCCACGAATATGTCCTCAATGTTCACGAAACCGGCGAGCTCGGGGATCAACCCTACATCGCCATGCACTACGTCAACGGTCCGACGTTGATGGCAATCCGTGACAAAACATCTCTGGAGCAGAAGGTGCGACTGATGGCCCAGGTTGCGGAAGGACTCCACGCTGCCCACCGCGAAGGCCTGGTTCACCGTGACGTCAAGCCCTCGAATATCCTGGTCGAGAGAACCCCTGACGGCAAACTGAGACCTTGGGTCGCCGATTTTGGTATCGCGATGATGATCGACGACGGTTCCATTTGGAGCGCCGCACATGCTGGAACGCCGTTCTACATAGCCCCCGAAAGGCTCAGTGACGAGCGCGATGTCGATGTCCGCAGCGACATCTACAGCCTAGGGGTCACGCTTTACCAATTTCTTTGTGGTGAGTTGCCCTTCGACCACCCAAGCCTCGGCGAGATGTTGCGCCAGGTCCGGGAAGACGAGCCCATCTCGCTTCGAGCCCGGAACCCGTCCCTGCCGACAGAGCTCGAGGCAGTGACGATGAAATGCTTGGCGAAGCGGCCTGATCAGCGTTATCCAACAGCGCGAGCAGTTGCCAACGACCTTTGGCGGTTTCTCGACGGTGAAGTCGTCGAAGCCCACGATTCGACGTTCACCTACCGCCTCAAACGATCCGCTCACAGGCGCACATTAATGCCAATAGCACTGGTTGGCGCTGCCCTGCTGGTGGGCGTCTTATCGACCATCGCTGTCTCTTCGACGATGCGAGCCAAACGTGCTGCAACGGAAGCAGTCACAGCACTCGACAGCCTGGCACTCCTGTTCAAGGACCAAGGACGGTATGCAGAGGCAGAGCAACTATACGCTCGCAACCTCGCGATTCGCGAAGAGCACCTGGGCAAAAACCACCCCAGCGTGGCGCAAGCATTGGTCAACTACTCGAACTTGTTGATCCAACAGGGAAAACACGTCGAGGCCGAGAAGAAAGTCCGCCAAGCCCTGAAGATCTTGTCGCAGTCCCTGCCGGAAAGTCATTGGCGACGAGCCTACGTCGAGAGCGTCCGTGGCGCGAGCCTCACAGGCCTAGGCCAATTCGAGGAAGCTGAATTGTTGTTACTCGCCGGATTCTCGACGGTCCGCGAGCAAACAGGACTCGCATCGCTACCCACCCGTGAAATTGCCGAGCATCTCGTCAACCTATACGAAGCCTGGGAACGAGACGAACGCGCCGACGAATACCGTGCTCTGCACCGCGCCGCCACACTCAGCACCAACGACTCATGAGAGCTCTGAAGATTGCCCTGCTAGGGAGCCGCGGTATCCCTGCAAACTACGGTGGCTACGAAACACTGATGGAAGAGGTCTCCGTCCGTCTACACGAGCTCGGACATACGGTCACGGTCTACTGCCGTGCACACTACACACCGCGAAGCATGCGTCGCCACCGTGGTGTACGTTTGGTCGTATTACCGACCGTGCGCACCAAGTACCTCGACACACCGGTGCACACCTGCCTCTCCTGTCTACATGCTCTCAGCCAAGATTACGATGCGGCCCTGGTGGTCAACTCGGCCAATGCCATCTTCATACCACTGCTGCGGCTGGGTGGAACGCCGACCGCGCTCCATGTTGATGGGATTGAGAAACGCCGAGCCAAGTGGGGCCCCTTGGGCCGCTGGGTTTATGCGTTATCGGAGCGCCTAGCCTGTATCCTGCCGAATGCCCTAGTCACCGATGCTGCTGTGATCCGCGATCATTACTTGGCTCGCTACCAAGCGGAGTCGTCGTTGATTACCTACGGTGTCGAACCGCGAGCTCCCGAGACAACCGAGACTCTGGATCGCCTCGGTCTCCAGCCTCGAGGCTACTTCCTCTATGTCAGTCGGTTCGAGCCTGAGAACAATCCTCACCGTGTTGTCGAAGCTTACCGTCAAGTCAGCGGTGACACGCCACTGATCATGGTTGGCGACGCACCATATGCCGAACAATTCATCACCGATCTGCGACAAGCTGCGGACTCTAGAGTCCTGTTCCCAGGCAGCGTTTATGGAGAAGGTTACCGAGAGCTCCAAGCCAATGCATTGGCCTATGTCCATGCCACCGAGGTCGGTGGCACCCATCCAGCCCTCGTCGAAGCCATGGGCTATGGCAACTGCTTGTTGGTCAACGACGCTCCGGAAAATCGTGAAGTGGTCGGCGATGCTGGTCTGTTCTTTCGAGCCGAAGAGCCTGCTACCCTCAGCGCACTATTCGAACGGGTCCTGAGGGATCACGACGAGACCATGAAGTTCAGACAAGCCGCCGCTCAGCG
This sequence comes from Acidobacteriota bacterium, assembly GCA_029263395.1. Classification (GTDB taxonomy): domain Bacteria; phylum Acidobacteriota; class Thermoanaerobaculia; order Multivoradales; family J023; genus JAAELT01. The sequence goes on from JAJCXO010000277.1 coordinate 26,094, forward strand.
AGCGAATGTCCGTTACTCCTGGAACACCGTGACCGGTCAATACGCCGAACTCTTTCAACGACTCTCGGCACACTCAAACGGAATCGGCTGACCCATCGTACTATGTCTTCGTAGCATTTATCGAGCATCAAGGCTCGATGGTGAGGATGCCCCTGAGCTATGATTGACCCCATCATGACTGAACGCACAACGTCACACCGTACCGGGTGTTGCCTCCTCTTGGATCGTCGAGATTAGCTCGATGTCAGCCACTGAAAAACCCGAGAGCGAGCTGGACTGAGTCTTAGCAATGAGCATCCTCGACGTAATTCGTGCAAGGCGGCAACAAGGCCCGCTGAATCCTGACGGCCAACTTTGGAGCCGTTTGTGGCTCGATCAACACAATGCCGACCGGCAAATCACCAAACGTTTACGCAAAGGGAAAATCAACGAGACGCAAGCTCGGCAACTCCGGCAATATGCCGAGCGGGGCTATCTGAAACTCTCACTCGACCTCGACGAATCGATCTATCGTCAATTGGATGACGACGTTGACCGTTTGTGGCAGGAACGACCGGCCGACATAGCCTACGCCTACCACAGCCTTTTGACCCCCTTCTCGTTGGCTGCTGCCGAGCATCGGCAACCCTCATGCCGAATCGCCGATCTTCAAAGCGTGTCCAAGGCTGCGCTGAGCCTCTACCTGCATCGAGAAATCTTCGATCTAGTCGATGAGATCTTTGGCGAATCGTCAGTGGCGACCCAGTCACTGTATTTTCAGTGGGGTAGTCAGCAGGGCCTGCATCGTGATCCGGTGTATGTCCACATGAACCCGCCTAGCCACCTGGCCGCCGCGTGGATCGCACTCGAGGATATCGGTCCGGACTGCGGACCGCTGATCTACGTCCCTGGCTCGCACAAACTGCCGTATTACCTTTATGAGCCGGACCGTTATACGTTCGACCACTCCGTCGACGATCAAGAGACTCTCGAAGCCGCCCAGGCATGGGACCAACGGCACTTCACCGAAGCCGGACTAGAGCTCGAAACCCTGACCTGCCAACGAGGCGACGTCTTGATATGGCACCATTCTTTGCTCCACGGTGGCTCGTACCCAACCGACCCTGCTCTGACTCGCAAGAGTTTTGTTGTGCACTTCACAACGCTGGCGTCGATGCCGAAGGTCATGAACTGCTACGTGTCTGCCAGCGGCGGCACTAAAGTTCTGACTAGCGAGAAGCACCTAGTACGTGATGGTTGTCACGGCTTCGACAGCCCAATCAACGTTCACTCTCAGCAGGCTGAGAGTGAACCCATGGCTGCAGCCAACCTCAGCTAGGTCGGGTGCTCTTTGGTTAGATTGAGATGCTGAAAGAACAGTCGAAACCCCTAGTGATCGGGATCTTCACCCTCGATCTGGCTCTGGTGGCGGCCTCTTTTTTTCTCGCCTTCTGGATCCGAGCAACCTGGTTACCCGTACTCTTCCCAGAGTCGATCTCGTCGTTCTATCCGCTGAGTACCTATTTGCCTCTCTTGCCTTACGTCCTGTTGATCTGGGGCGTTTTGCTCTTGGCCTCGGGTTGTTACCGCTCGCATCGCACGGTGCCTCTGGGAGAGGAGGCTTGGACCGTCCTGCGAGTTTGCGCCACCGCCCTGGCAGTCCTCGCCCTGGGTATCTATGCCTTGCGCCTCGATGCCAAGCTGTTGGGTAATGACGAGTTCAGTCGTGTTTGGGTGCTGCTCGTCGCAGGGTTTGCATGCCTGCTTTTGATCACCGAGAAAATCGCGATCCGAACACTTTCGCGTTATGTCCGCTGGCGCGGCTACAACTATCGCACCGTGTTGATTGTCGGCACCCACGAAGGAGCGGTCAAGCTCGCCGATTCGATCCTCGATCACCGCTATTGGGGCTTTCGAATCTTGGGCTTCGTCGCTCACCCAGAAGGCGCCGCGGATAAGGCCGGAAGCTCAACCGCTGACCAGCTTCCCGCTCGCTATCGATTGCTCGGAGAGATGGAAGACATCTTGCAGATCGTCGAAGAGAACTCGGTCGATGATGTCCTGTTCTGCGTCAATCGCCGCGACCTCGACCGCATGGAAGATCTTTTCCTTGCCCTCCACGAGCAGGGTATCAGGACTCGATTCGCCCTCAATCTGTTTCCGCACACCAAGGCCAGGACCCACTTCGAGGATCTCGATGGGGTGCCCCTGCTGACCTTCTCGACTGCCCCGGAACGCCCGATCCCACTGGCCTTGAAACGCCTGCTCGATATCGCAACCTCGGCAGTGCTGCTGGTGCTGGCGCTACCGGTGGTTCTAGGCATCGCCGTCGGCATCAAACTCACCGGCCGCGGCGCCGTGCTTTATCGACAGACACGGTGTGGGCTCAACGGCCGACGGTTCACGCTCTACAAGTTTCGCACGATGATCTCGGGCGCCGAGGCCAAACAAGGTGAGCTGCTGCACTTGAACGAGATGAACGGCCCCGTATTCAAACTCAAGGACGATCCGAGGGTGACGTGGATCGGCCGTTTCTTGCGACGGTTCTCCCTCGACGAGTTGCCCCAACTGTGGAACGTCTTGCGGGGCGACATGAGTCTCGTCGGACCCCGCCCGCCGATACCCGACGAAGTCGCTCGCTATCAACGCTGGCAACGTCGTCGCCTATCGATGAAGCCAGGTCTCACCTGTTTGTGGCAAATCAGCGGCCGCAATCAAGTCGATTTCGACCGCTGGATCGAGCTCGATCTACAATACATCGACTCGTGGTCACCCTGGCTGGATATGAAGATCCTGCTGAAGACGGTACCGGCCGTATTATCTGGACGCGGCGCGTCATGAGCCTGGCCTCGAAGCCTTCATGCCACCCAACGCCATGACACCCGAGTTCGAATCCCCCACGACCGAGCGACTCCTAGAGCTGATCGAAGGCATGGGCGGCAAAACCGTGCCCATGCTCGTCGACCTGGTGGCCGACCGTTTCATCACTGGAACGCCGAAACGTATCAGTCGCGAGGCACCGGTGTTGATCCTGCGCCATGACAAGGAAACGACAACACCCGGCGGCGGCGCCAACGCGGTGGCCAATGTGGCGGCGCTCGATGGTATCCCCTTGCCTCTCGGCGTTGTCGGCGACGATCCATCAGGCCACGTTCTACGCCAACTCTTGGAGCAGCGGAACATCTCTACCGCAGGCATTCTGACCCGCCCCGGCTATCGCACGCCAACCAAAACACGGATCCTCGGCGGCGCACGCCACACCATCAAACAGCAGATTGTACGTTTCGATATCGAAGACGAGATCACCCTCACCGACGACGAATGGGCGTCCTTGCTCGAGACTCTGCGGAGCTCGATCCACCGCCCGCAGGTCGCGGTGCTCAGTGACTATGGATATGGCGCTGTCGACCCCAAAGTTCTCCCCAAGCTGCGTGAGGTGCTCGGCCCGGAGTGTGCCGTGGTGGGGGACAGTCGATACCGTCTGGGGGATTTGGTTGGCCTCGACGGGGCGACCCCCAACGCGGAAGAGGCCGAAGCACTCTTGGGACGCACCATCGAAGGTGATGGTGACGACCTCGAGCAAGCTGGACACCAGCTTCTCACCAGATTGGCAGCCCGGTTTCTACTCGTAACCCGAGGCAGCGACGGGATGTCGCTCTTCGACGACGCCGGGTCAGCCCATTTCCAGGTCCACGGTACCGATCAAGTAGCCGATGTCACCGGCGCTGGCGACACGGTGATCGGTGCGTTTGCGCTCGCCCTGGCAGCTGGCGCTACGCCGCTCGAAGCGACTTGCCTCGCCAACTACGCCGGGGGTGTGGTGGTCATGAAGATGGGCACCGCAACGCTGACCCGCGAAGAACTGCGACGAGCGGTCGAACGCGATACGACACCCCTCGAAACCATCCGTTGGCAGTCGTACCCCTCGACGATAAAGTAAACCTGGCAGGCCTTAGGTAGGGTCGGTCTATCAACGCGTAATAGGTCTGTAGAAGCCGTCGTTCTGCAAGATCAACCAGTCTGCGAGGTCATACACCATGGGTCGAGTCGTCGAATCTGGAGAGCTACGATCTATCCTCCGAGAACTGGGAAACCAGGGCCGCACCACCGCGTTTGCCAACGGGCATTTCGATTTATTGCATGTCGGCCACCTACGATACCTGCGCGATGCCCGCCGAGAGGCTGACGTCCTAGTCGTCGCCCTCAACAACGACGCCTCCGTCGCATCGCTCAAAGGTCCAGGCCGACCCATCGTGCCAGCGACAGAGCGCGCCGAGCTGCTCGCCGCACTCGAGCCGGTTGACTTTGTGGTGATCTTCGACGGCGACTCTCCAGGCCCTCTCTTGGACGAGCTTCGGCCAGACGTGCACTGCAAAGGCACCGACTACGGCACCCCTGACCGGGTCCCAGAGTATGAGATCGTTCGCGCCTACGGTGGTCGTACGGCACTGGTTGGCGACCCCAAAGATCATGCCACCAGCGACATCATCTCAGCGGTTAGAGCACTGCCGAACTACTGAGGCGAGTTACGCAGCCAGGGGGCCGCCCAGGCCGCGCAGTCCACAGGGAGCGACCGGACAACCCGTACCCTTCCTTGGCCGGGATCTAGCTCAGCTGCAGAACAAAAGAGGATGTTATGACACAACGATGCGGCTGGGCGAGCGACGACCCGCTCTACATTGCTTACCACGACGAAGAATGGGGTGTCCCGGTCCACGACGATCAAACACTCTTCGAGTTTCTGCTGCTCGAAGGCGCGCAGGCTGGACTGTCTTGGATCACGATCCTCAAGAAACGCGAAAACTACCGCCAGGCCTTCGACCACTTCGATCCTCGCTCCATCGCAGACTACGACGAGAGCCGAGTGCAAGAGCTCCTGGCAAATGCCGGCATCGTCCGCAACCAACTCAAGATTCGCAGCGCAATAACCAATGCCAAAGCCTTCTTGGATACCCAACAAGAATACGGCAGCTTCGACCGATTCATTTGGCAATTCGTGGACGGCGAACCCAAGATCAATGCTTGGAATAGCCTGAAAGATGTACCTGCCAGCACACCGACCTCCGACGCCATGTCCAAGGAGCTCAAGCGCCGCGGCTTCAAGTTTGTGGGATCGACGATCTGTTACGCCTACATGCAGGCGACCGGCATGGTCAACGACCACACCACGGATTGCTTCCGATACCCGGACTGATCAAAACTCGGGATCGATCCCGGCAGTCAGGCCGTGCCGGCAGCGTCCTGCTGCATTTTTTCGGCTTGGAAGTGTCCAACCAAGGGGTCGATCACTGGATCCAAGTCCCCCTGGAGAATCATCGGCAGCTTGTGCAGCGTCAGGTTGATGCGGTGATCCGTAATCCGGTTCTGGGGAAAATTGTAGGTACGGATCTTTTCGGATCGGTCTCCAGACCCCACCATCTTCCGCCGTTCCGCGCTCAGCTCAGATTGAGCCTTCTCCTGTTCAATCTGCAGCAGCCTTGACTTCAGCACCCGCAACGCCTTGGCTTTGTTCTTAATCTGGCTGCGCTCGTCTTGACAAGTCACGACGAGACCGGTCGGCACATGCGTCAGTCGCACCGCGGAATACGTTGTGTTGACGCCTTGCCCGCCGGGTCCCGACGAACAGTAGCGATCAATCCGCAAATCTTTCTCGGCGACCTCGATCTCGACTTCTTCGGCTTCCGGTAGCACCGCAACGGTCACCGCCGACGTGTGGATACGACCAGAGGCTTCTGTCTGCGGTACCCGCTGAACCCGATGGACCCCACCTTCATACTTCAGACGGCTGAAGACACCCTTGCCTTCGATGATCGCCTCAACATCCTTCATGCCGCCAGCTTCGGATTCCGAGATATTCAGAATGCTGACTTTCCAGCCGTTCTGCTCTGCATATCGGCTGTACATCCGAAACAGCTCAGCGGCAAAAAGTGTCGCCTCGTCGCCACCTGTTCCGGCCCGGACTTCCAGCACGACATTGCGAGCATCATTCGGGTCTTTGGGGATCAGCTCAAGCTTTATCTCTTCATGCAGCTGAGCGAGCCGGTCATTCAAACCGTCACGCTCTTCCTGAGCCATCAGATAGAGATCGTCGTCCTTAGGCAGGCTAGCAAGCATCTCCTCAGCACCGCCACGCTCTTCCTCGAGCTTCTTCAGCTCGCGATAGAGGGTCACAACATGAGAGATCTCGGCCAATGCCTTGTTGGTCTCCCGGTACTTTGCCGGGTCGGAAAACACGTCGGGATCTGCCAACATCAAGGTCAGATCGTCGTACGTGCTTTCTATTTGAGCTAGCTTCTCTTGCATGATGCCGGTTCCTGATTCTCCGCAAAAATAGCAGGGAGGGGCCCATGCCCCTAATCGAATCTGGAGACCGAGCTAGCTACTGGCCGGCGGGCAGACCGTAGCGCCGCTTGAAACGCTCGACGCGACCGGCGGTATCGATGAACTTCTGCTTGCCGGTGAAGAACGGGTGGCAATCGTTACAGATTTCGAGTCGAAGCTCATCGAGCGTCGAATGCGTCTCAAATTTATTGCCGCAGGCACAGGTCACTTCGATGAGGTTCAGCGCTGGGTGAAGATCTTTTTTCATGGCCATACTCCTTCTGCGATCTCGAGGCTTTGTACTCGAGCGCTATCTTTTTTCGAGACCTGTCTATTCCAGACCCTATCTCGTTTCCAGATGCTGCCTGCTAGGAGATGCTGTCTGCTAGAAGACACTGTCTGTTTCGAGACTAGTCCGGCCACTATCTCGAGATGTACACATGCTTGAGATGCGTACACTCACTACGTGGTTACAGCCACGCGGCCAGGCTTGGATCATGACGAACTGGAGGCAACTTGGAATTCCTGGACGGCGAAATGACTTCGCATGCCGAGAGCGCGGCATCTTACACGACTCAAACACCTTCGGCAAGACGGTTGCCTGAACCCAGCCGTCACAGCTGGTCCCGCCGCCGACCAACCAGGGCGGTCACGATGCCGTGGAGAGTCCGTACCTCGCGATCGGTCAACTCGGCACGGGTGAAGATGTTACGAATGACCTGCAGGCTCGAAGGCCTCATCTCCTCGGCTTTGAAATACCCGCTGGCATCGAGCGCCTCTTCGAGATGATCGAGATAGGCCATGACCTCACCTGTGGTAGCCCTCGGATGCCCATCATCGAGTTGTTGGCGTGCCGGCGTTTGATCACCGGCCCGGAACCACTCGTAGACGACAAGTAACACTGCCTGGCCTAGATTGAGTGATCGAAAGGCCGGATTGAGCGGCACCTGGAGAATGGCATCGGACATGACCACCTCCTCGTTGGTCAGGCCGATCCGCTCCCGACCGAAAAGCAGACCACACCGTTCGCCCGCGGCGCACCGGGTGCGGATCTCGTTGGCCGCTGCCACCGGGGTCAACTCGTCTTTGACCATGTCCCGGCGACGCCCCGTTGTCGCGATGATCCATTGGAGATCCGCGACCGCTTCGGTGAGCGTCTCGAAAACTCGAGCTCCATCGATGACCTCTCGGGCTCCCGAGGCCATCGCTTGCGCCCGAGGATTAGGCCAACCATCCCGTGGACTGACCAGACGGAGGTCGGTCAACCCACAATTCAACATCGCACGGGCCGCCGACCCGACATTTTCGCCTAGTTGCGGCTCTACCAAAACGATCGCCGGCTTCAACTCGTCCATAACCTCTCCGTTTGCGGAGGCTAACTCTACCTGCTATCGGATGAGTCGACAGACGGTGCATCGTGTTTTTTACTCGGTCGAAACAGGTGCCACCAGAACCGACACTCGAAGATCAGCCCCAATGGAAAGAAGAGGATGCAGACGACCATGATTCCGAGGCCTCGAGCAGCAAACGCGAAGCCGTAGAACAGCACCGACAGGCCAGCCAGATGGAGCAAATGACGGGTGGTCTCTTTCATGAATTAAGTCTCCTTGCGGTTCTCAGGTTACAGCGCAGCCAGATGATCCATGAGATACCCGGATCGAGCACCCATGCGGCAGGAGAGATGACGGGAACTCTAAGACCTTGCACCGGGTCTATGCATTTGAGGAGGACCACTGAAAGGAGCCCCAAATGAAAAGATTCCGCATCGTCACCTTGGTCACCACTCTGATCGCCGTTACGACGGCAACTTCATCCTTTGCATCCTGGGAAGACGGTGTTGCTGCCTTTCGTGCGGGTCGATACCAAGAGGCCGCCGAAACCTTCCAGTCCGTCGTCTCCCAGAGTCCAGACGCCCCTGAAGGGCATTACATGCTCGGCATGAGCCAGTATCGCTTACAGCGTTATGACACAGCCGTGGGTACGCTCAGCCAAGCTCTCACCCTCGGCCCAACCAACGCTCAATACACGCTGGCCTTGGCACAAGCCCAGCTGAAGCTCAACCGAGCCGATGACGCGCTCGGGACCCTGGGTAAACAATCAGCTGTGCCACCGGCGCTGAGGGGCAACTACAACAAACTCTTGGCTCGCACAGCAGGTCTCGTCGCCAGAAGCCGAGCCGATGACGCCCGATCTCTGCTCGAAAAGGCGCTGGCCGTCGACCCTAAATCAAAATCTCTGTGGGTGGCGCTCGCCGAGGTGTCTCAGCAGCTGAATCAGCCGGAAAAGAAATTCTCGGCGCTTAACAAAGCCTTCGACATCGACCCCGAAGATGCCGAACTCGGCAGAAAAACGCTGTACGTCGCCATCTCCATGGCCCAGTCAGACGCGATCGACGAGAACGCCCAAGCCGAGTGGTACCGCAAGGCCGCAACGTTTGGCAAACCTCTGGTGGCCAAATTCCCCACCGCCGAGAACCTCAAGCGGGTAGGCGAAGCCGAGATGGCAGCACACGAGTACGACAACGCGGTAAAACGATTCGAGAGCATGCATGCTTCAGGGTCGGACGATGCTCTGCTCCACTACTACCTTGGGAGCTCCTACCAGGCTCTAAAACGCGACGATGATGCCTTGACGCATCTGCAGAATGCGCTGGAACGTTCTCCCGACCCAACCTTGACCCAGAAAATCCACAAAGCTCGCGGTTGGACCTACCGCAGCCGAGAAGAGTTTAATCAAGCTGCTGAAGCTTTCCGACTGGCCGGTGACTCGCAAAAAGCCACCGAGATGGCAGGGTATGCTGAGAACCGTCGCGAATGGGCACAAGCGAAGGCCGATTGCACCCACAAGAAGGTCGAGATTGCCAAGATGCGCGAGGATAGCGCGGACTTGGAAGGGACCCCTGAATGGGATCAACTCAACCTGGAGTTCGACGCTTTTCTCACCGCCTGTGAGCCCTACTTCCAAGATCAGAGCTGACACGGTCAGATCAGAGTCGAGTCGGACAGCCCAGGACTCGATGCCGGACCCCTCCGAGCAGGCTCCTCTCGGGGCGGGTCCGCCGACCAACAACCTGCCAAGATGCGGTAGGCTGGCGCGAACACATTTCGCGCTATCGGAGGCATCATGCAGGTCCATACGCTTCGCACTACTTCAATCCAGTCCATCCGGCGCTCGATCTCTCAAGGTCCGCGCATCCATACATGGCTGTTGGCGCTACTCGCCACGGGGTTCGCTTTGTCGGCATCAGCGGACGACCAGCAATGGGCTGGCTACCGTGGGCCCGGCGTCGCCGGAGTCGCCAGTGACCCTCACGCAACCAGCGACTTCGGCAAGCTCACCCTGAAAGTTGCCTGGAAAACCGATATCGGTAGCGGCTACTCAGGGATTGCTGTAGCCGACGGCAGGGCGGTCACCATGTATTCCGCCGGCGCCTCAGATGTGATGGCGGCCTTCGACACGCGGGATGGACGTCAACTCTGGTCCTACTCCTTCGGCGACACCTATGGCGGGCACGACGGTTCGCATGACGGGCCGATCGCAACGCCTTGGATCGCCGATGGGCGGGTTTTCGGCGTCGGGCCACGCGGTCAGTTTTTTGCACTCGATGTCGCCACCGGGCAGGAAATCTGGAAGCGCCACCTCGAAGAAGACCACGGTGCTCAAGCGCCGTTTTATGGCTTCGGTACCTCGCCGATTCTCGACCACGGCACGCTGATCCTTCAGGTAGGGGGCGAAGGCAAGGCGATGATCGCGTTTGATCCAGCAACCGGCGAGAAGCAGTGGAGCGCCGGCAGCGACGTCATCGGCTATCAGGTGCCTGTCCCGATGGAGCTCGACGGCCACCACCAGATTGTCGGTGCTGGAGAGACCAAACTCTTCGGTATCGACGCCAAAAACGGCAAGCTGTTGTGGGAGTGGGAACATGGCGGCCAAGGCGGCCGCGGCGCCCACAGCATGACGCCGATCCCGGTGGGTAACAACAAGATCTTCCTCGCCCACCGCGACGACTCCTCAACTTTGGTGTCCTTCAGCCAACAGAACAATGCCGTCAGTTTTGAGGCAACGTGGACCGAACGCTCAATCCGCAACAGCTACAACGTGCCGATTTATCACGACGGCCACATTTATGCCTTCAGCAGCCGCTTCCTCACCTGCGTCGACGCAACCACCGGTGAAAGCCGATGGCGCTCCCGCGAACCGGGCGATGGCTTCCTCATCGGCGTCGGTGGCAAGCTGGTGATCATCACCAAAAAGGGTAGCGTGCACCTCGTCGACGCGACCCCGGAGGGATACACCGAACTGGCCACAACACCGGTTTTCGAAAACCTGTCGTGGACCGCTCCCAGTTTTGCGGACGGCAGCATTTATGTCCGCGGTTTCGACGGCATCGCCCGCCTCGATTTTGCCGGTAGCGAGCTCTCGACCCGGGTCGATGTTGCGTCCCGGGGTGTTTCGGATTCTGCCTTCGGTCGATTCCTAGCCGAAGTCGACGCTGCAGAAGGTGACGCCAAGGCCGCCATCGTCGATCGATTTATCGGCGCTCAGAAAAGCTTACCGATCATCGAAGGTGATCATCTGGTCCACTTCGTCTATCGCGGACCGGCCAACGACGTAGCCGTTGCCGGCGACCCCTTTGGCGCACGCTTGGAACAGGCGATGACTCGTGTCGCCGGTACCAACCTCTTCTACCGCACCGTGGAGCTCGAGGCCGACGCACGGGTCAACTACCTCTTCATTGAGGACTATCAGGAAATCATCGATCCACGGAATCCCCTGCAAACAACCACCACCGTGGTCGGCAAGG
>JAJCXO010000278.1 GCA_029263395.1 Acidobacteriota bacterium
CCTCTTCCAGGCAGATAGAGGGGTAGGCCCGCGAGCGTTCATTTGCCAACTTTGCCATGCTTCCGGTCTTTCCTCCCTCAGCCGGCCAGAGCTGAGATCTCAAGATGGCCTACAAAAATATCGCAGGATGATGAATTAGGGAAGTGGTATTCGAGCCGTTATAGGGATAAATCTATTGTTTACAGTCCTTACAATTGAATACAAATTTCTCCAAAATATTTGAATTAGGATAATTTAGGATTAGATAGGTCTGGCAATCGAGCGTTTGGCCAGGTGGATTCCGGCTACATTGACCATATTTTTGCGCGTCTGTTAGGATCCGGTTTCTTCCAGACTAGGTCCTGATTCAACTGCGGCTAGCTGCGCGGAAGATGGCTGCCCTAGACACGCAAGTCGCCCCGTCTCGACCCTTCAACTCCAAGCATCCCTTCAGCATCGCGCCGCGGATGCTCAATACCATTCGACGTCAAAGCTGGTAGTGCTTTCGACGTAAGGAGTACCGCTGATGACTGAGCCCAGCACCTACCTATTCACTTCCGAATCGGTAACCGAAGGCCATCCAGACAAGATGGCCGATCAGATCTCCGATGCAGTCTTGGATGAGGCCGTGCGCCAAGATCCGATGAGCCGCGTCGCTTGCGAGACTCTCGTCACGACGGGAATGGTGCTCTTGGCTGGCGAAATCACCACTCAGGCCTATCTCGATTTTGCTGGCATTGCTCGCAAGACCGTCGAAGAGATTGGTTATGTCGACAGTCGATTGGGATTCGATGCAGCAAGCTGCGCTGTAGTCTCTGCGATTGATCCTCAGTCACCGGATATCGCCTTGGGTGTCGATCCAGGCGGAGCGGGCGACCAAGGGTTGATGTTTGGCTTTGCCTGTCGAGAGACCGAAGAGCTCATGCCACTCTCGATCACCTTGGCACATCGCCTCACTGAGTCGCTAGCATCTGTTCGAAAGGCAGAGCAGTTGTCGTGGTTGAGGCCTGACGGCAAGAGCCAAGTGACGGTTGAGTATGAAGGGGAGTCACCCAAGCGGGTGCATACTGTCGTTATTTCTACTCAACATGACGCCGATGTAGAGCAAGAAGAAATCCGCCGAGAAATCATCGCGAAAGTGATCAAGCCGACAATTTCCGCCGACCTGATGGATGAGGATACGATTTTCCATGTCAACCCGACGGGGCGTTTTGTAACTGGCGGGCCGCAAGGAGACTGTGGCCTCACTGGACGGAAGATTATTGTTGATACCTACGGTGGATACGGCGGTCATGGTGGAGGAGCGTTCTCCGGAAAGGACTCAACCAAGGTTGATCGTTCCGCCAGCTACATGGCTCGCCATATCGCCAAGAACCTTGTGGCAGCAGACCTAGCGGACCGGCTGACGGTTCAATTGGCATACGCTATCGGCGTCGCGGATCCTGTGTCGGTTCATGTGGAATCGTTCGGAACCGGAAAAGTCAGTGATCGCCGTCTCGAGGCCTTGATTCGCGAGCATTTCCCATTGACTCCGAAAGGGATCATTGAGCATCTGAACTTGAGGCGCCCCGTCTTCAGGCAGACAGCCGCCTATGGCCACTTTGGTCGCACCGGTGACGGTTTCACATGGGAGACACTTGATCACGTCGATGATCTTCGTTCAGCCGTAGGCTGACACTCGATATCTGGCCGTAGGCTGAACGCTCATAGCCTCGTCATTAGGCCACAACTGCGTAAGAGAGGGGCTTCGTCGTTGATTCGGCGAAGCCCTTTCCTCGTTGGTGATCAGGTTCGGACACCGAGCAAGAGAGGGGGCTTCGTCGTTGATTCGGCAAAGCCCTTTCCTCGTTGGTGATCAGGTTCGGACGCCGAGAAAGAGATACAGCGAAAAGATCGCGAAAATTCCGTTGGGAGTCCAGACTGCAACAGCCGGCGGCAGAATTGCATTCTCACCCAAAGCGGCAAAGATGCTCAAGAAGATCATGAGAATGACACCAAGTACAAGGGAGAGGCCAATCCCATATAGGGCTCCTTGGCGCCCTAGCTTGAATGCGAAAGGGAGAGCCACCAAGGCCATGACTAGCGTAATGACCGGATACGCTACTTTGTTGTGGAGCGCTACCTCGAGCTGTGGCACTTTTTGGCCGCTACTCTGAAGTTCGTTGATGTACTCTCGCAGCTCTGCGAAATCCATCTCGTCTGGCTTGCGCAGACCTCCACGGAAGTATTCTGGACCTTGATCCAGGTGGTACTTACGAGGCTCATCGAACGTGACAAAGCCGGTCTCTTCTTGTCCCTCCCAAGATCTCGACCAGCCACTCGAAAACGCCCACCAACCGTCCTCGATATAGGTTGCACTTTCAGCCCACAGACGGTCTGTCAGCCGGTAGTCCTCATCGAACTTGAAAATTTGGAGTCGATGTAACTGTTGACGTTCCTCATCGAGAAACGCGTAGTTGTACAGGAAGTTCCCCTTTCCGAACAGCCATCGCTGATCAGCTCGATTCCTTGTCAGGCTACTTTGGTTCCCTTTGATGATCGACCTGAGCTCGGCCGTACGTTCGTTCGAAGCTGCCAAGACTTCGGACTGCAAGACTCCGCACAGAGTTGCGACGAGTGCCGCAGCCAAGACGACTGGAACCGAAAGTCGATAGAGGCTCATTCCAAGAGCCTTACACGCGATGATCTCGTTGGTGCGGGATAACAAACCGAAGCTGATAAGAGTCGTCACCAAAACCATAATGGGCGCGATCTGGTACACGATCGAGAAGATCTTGAGCTTGTAGTAGTCCGCAATGATGCCGAACGGTGCTTCGCTGTCGAGGATGCTGTCGAAGTTGTCAGCGAGATCAAAGACCAGATAGACAGCAACACCGCTTACGAACGCGATGGTCAGGACTCGGAAGAATGTGGCGAGTACATACCGGTCGACAGAGTTAGGGAAACGTAGTCGTACCTCCGGCAATCGCAGAACCAACCGGGGTTTCCGCCTTTGGGTAGAGGCAGCAGACCTTCGCTTCTGCTTGCGCTCTTCTCGTTTGGCCTGGAAGTGGAGAAGCCGGACCCAAAAGGTCTCCTGAATCCAACGATCGATCTTCGAGAGCATAAGGCTCTTGTCTCGGTTTCGCCTTGTCAGTAGGAACACACCGAGTATGAGTAAGGCGATGTTTGGAAACCAGACGGCCAGCCAAGGCTCGACAGATCCATCGCGTGCGATGTCCTCCCCAGAGTTCAGCAGGACGTAGTAAACGACAAACACTCCAAGGGAAATCGCAAAGCCTGAAGAACGCCCGCCGCGAGAATTATTGAATCCGAGCGGAAGAGCTAAGAGGCCAAAGACCATACAGGCAGCCGGAAGACTGAACTTCTTATGAAGCTCTACCTGTGCGATGTTGCGAACCATTTCAGGTTGGCTCGGATCCCTGGCTCGCCTACGTAACTCATCGAAAGCCAGTTCCCTCATACCTCGCTTTACTGAGCTCTTCGACATCTGAGGCAATGTTGCCAGCTTGATGCCCATCTCCTTCTGAACGATGACTCCTTGCTCGCGTGGATTCTGGAGGTCCATGCGATGGATATGGGCGTTCTCCAGCGACAGAATAACTTCAGTGCCGCTTGGGTCTGGGCTGGCCCAGCCCCAATCCGCGACGAAAACTTCGCTCTTCTGAGTCGGAATCGACTCAGAGAGAAACACGCCCTTCCAGCGGCCTTCGCCTGGTGGCGCCTCAAAGATGTACAGGACCTTTCCTTGCCACCCGGTGTGTGGGACTCGGGGTTGGACCTCCTCAGTAAGGCTTTGGGCCAGAATCTTGAGGCGGAGCTGCTGCAAAGCATGATTACCTGAAGGAAGGACATCAATCATCAGATAGATGTTGACTCCCGTCAACAAGAGAGACAGGAAGACGATTGGGCGGTAGAGCGAGAACAGGCTGACGCCACCAGCACGGATTGCAATGAGCTCGCTATCCGCGGAGAGTCTCCCGACCGCAATCAAGATACCGAACAACAATGCCATCGGAATCGTCATGACAACGATCCATGGCAAAGACAGGAGCAAGAGGCGACCGACCATGCTGGCCTCGACGCCGCTCGAAATAATCAACTTTGCAGACTTGAAGAGCGCCTGCAAAAGAAGGATGAATGTGAAGACCGAAAATCCCAGAATCAAAGGACCAATGATCTCGGACAACATGTAGCGATCAAGTCGGCGCATAAGAGCGAGATTATACGCGTTGAGCTGATGCTTTCACATGCCTTCGCCCAGGCACATCAAGCCGATAAGATGTGTTATGTAAACCAGCAGGCGCGGTCTCGCAACTCAACTAGAGCTGCGAGCCACCGGTCCTGAAGTCCTAGGTTGCCTGCCGCTACTTCTCTAGCCTCAAGTCATTGAGAATAGACTCGAGTGTCTCGATTAGCTCGGACTTGCTGACTTGGCTCTGGCGGAACTTCAAAGACAGATTGAATTTCTTGTCCTGCGGCTTGTAGCTGTACACGAAAGGCTTAGGGCGATTGCTCTTCTTCTCGCCACGCTTCTGACGGCGTAGGTCGTCTCGACTCAACCCTCGACGATCAACAGCTTCGAGGAGTTGAATCATTTCTTGCTCAGTCTCCGCCTTCAGAACCTCGAGCAGCAGTGACTTGGTGCTGATCCCAAGAGCTTGTGCCGCCTCACGCACCTTGGTAGGCATCTTGAGCAACGCAAGACTCTCGGTTACAACCGTTCTTGACTTACTGACCGAAGTGGCGATCTCTTCATGGGTGTAGTTGAATCTCTCACCCAATGAGCGGTAGCCCTCTGCCTCTTCAAATGGAGTCAGGTCTTTCCGTTGAAGATTCTCGATCAATGCAATCTCGAGAGCTTCCTCTTCACTGACGTCCATCTCGATGACAGGAATCTCTTGCAGCCCAGCTTCCATCGCCGCTCTGTAACGACGTTCCCCACTGATGATCAGCAAGGTGCTTCCAGTTGCCGAAGCCTCTCGTGGGCGAACAAGGATTGGCTCTAGAACGCCTTTGTCCTTAATGGAGTTGGCAAGTTCTGTCAGATTCCCCATCGTGGCGCGAGGTTGATTGGGGTCCGGTTCCACAGCGGAAAGCGGAATCATGTTGCCGATAGGAATTGAGTTTCGAGCAGCGAGCTCCTCGACGAAGTGGCTGCTATGTCGCATCCGCTTGCGCTTGGGCAACCCTCTTCGATCAGCTGCAACGTTAGACACGTGCTAGTACCTCTTCAGACAGTTTGTAGTACTCGTATGCACCGCTCGATCGAGGGGCGAAACTGAAGATGGATTCTTTGTATGCCGGGCTTTCTTCCAAGCGGACACTCTTGCTGATTCTCGTCTCAAAGAGTTTGTCACCGAAGACCTCCCCTATCTCTTGCCGAATGTCACGGGAAAGGATGGTGCGTTTGTCGTAGAGGGTGATAACTACACCCAGAATCTGGAGGTCTGGATTCGCCCGCACTTTGATCTTGTCGATGGTTTCGAGCAGGTCATCGGTCCCTTCTAGTGCAAAGTAGCTGGACTGAATAGGGATCAAGATGTGAGTTGCGGCAACAAGTGCGTTAACGGTAATGATGCCGAGGGTAGGCGGTGTATCGATGATGATGTAATCGAATTGATCGTGTATGCGGTCGATTTCATCCTTGAGTTTAAAATGACTGTCGAGTTCACCTAGTAACTTAGCTTCGATCTTGGCTAGGGATATGCCTGATGGCCCAACGTAGAGATGAGGTACTTTGGGTGCCTCGTGAATGATGTCGTTGAGACTGACGTCTTCTTGGGTCAACACTTCGTACATTGAGCCCTGAAGCCCATGAACGTCGAGGAACGACATACTGCTGTTAGCTTGTGGGTCGACATCGATAAGGAGCGTACGGAAACCCTTGGTCGCGAGGGCGGCCGCAAGATTTATGGCGGTCGTTGTCTTGCCGACACCGCCCTTCTGGTTCGTTATCGCAATGATCATGGTTGAATTGGAGTGTACGAGAAGCTCTCAGGTAGGTCAATTGTTTGTATGCTCTTGTCGGCGCGCCGACAATTCAGCTAAACCTAGGTAAACACTCGTCTTATCTACGCAGACTCGGTTTGTGCTCTCTGTTGGTTGGCGGCAAGTTTCTTTGGTCGTGTAGTGCTTAGTAGCACTCACTGCTTTCACGCGGTACTCATCTGCTCCTCCCCATTTCCTTCTTTCCTAGGTTGTCCTCGACTGTGTTATGTGGTGAGCAGCGAGTGACCGAGCCAAATACATCGTGTACGGCCGTGTTTCCCAGGGAGCTGGGGCAAGCCTCCTGTCTTCATCTCACTTCAGCTAGGGGAGACATCCAGACCTGCTCGCGAGTTGTCTAGCCTAGCTGCTCTTACCGGCTCTCAGACCGTTCTACCATCGATGTCGGCGCGCCGACAATGTGACACGACAAGAGGTCGTGTCACATTGTGTACTTACCGAGATCTTCTGGATCCAGCTCTTCCAACCACTTCTTGAGCTTGTCTTTGTCTGGTGATTGTGCCGAGAGGACATCGACTTTTGCCTTCTCGAGGACGGTACTCGACACCAGTATTTGTGCGCTAGCCCGCAAGGCCAAGGCAATGGCGTCGCTTGGTCTTGAGTCAACGACGACGTCACTGCCAGCCGATTGCAGATGGATCTGTGCAAAGAAGGTATTGTCGATCAAGTCGTGGATCAAGATCCGATCTACCGTGCAGTGAATACTCTCGAGTAGATTCAGAAAGAGATCGTGAGTCATTGGGCGTGGCGCTTGAATACCTTCAAGACTGAGCGCGATTGCGTTTGCCTCAAAGATACCGATCCAGATCGGCAGGACCTTCGAATGCTCCTCATTCTGAAGGATCACAATAGGGGCATTCGAATTCGGGTCCATCATGAGACCCTTGACTTCCATCGGGATCGTGTCGTCCATGATTGCCATGAAACTATTGTGCGCTTCTCCACTGCTAAGGTCAAGAGCGCTGTACCCAAGGTGACTCTGATCGCACGGTTACGTGCGTTTGCCGGTCAACTGACGATCGGTAAAGACGATCTCGAGCGGTCGATTTGTTCTGGCCACCCTGGGAGTACAGTGCTGCCAATCAACGAGTGCGGGTAAGCCCGCTCCACTTTCACGTCGATGAGGCTGCCGATATACGATGTAGCGGTGTCATGCTCAAAATGAATTACGCGATGGCAAGGCGTGCGCCCAGTCAAGGTACCCGCGCTCTTACCCAATGAAGTCACCAGAACTTCGAATACCTCACCCACCAGAGCTTGATTGATTTTGGTCTGGATCTCTCGCTGCAGCGAAAACAAGGTTTGTAGGCGGCGGTCTGCATCTTCAAGTGGCACTTCGGGCTGATTGAGGCGCAGGGCTGCGGTACCAGGCCGTGGAGAGTATTTGAAGGCATATACCGAAGCGAATCGTACCCTCGAGAGGAGGTCCAGGGTCAGTTGGAAGTCTTGCTCAGTTTCGCCCGGAAACCCGACAATGATATCGGTCGAAAGTGCAATGCCAGGCCGACTCTTGCGGAGCCGTTCGATCAGATCGAAGTAAAGCTCAGTCGCATATCCGCGACCCATCATCTTCAGCACACGGTCTGAGCCTGACTGTACTGGCAAATGAAGGTAGGGGCAGATATTTGAATGACGAGCAAACTGATCGACCATCTCTTGTGTAAAGTCTCGAGGATAAGACGTCACGAATCTAAGGCGATCCAGACCGTCCAGAGAGGCGACTCGGTCAAGAAGCACTGCGAAGTCAGCGCTCGTTGCGGGATCCCGCCAGTGGTTGACAGTCTGTCCGAGGAGTTCGATCTCACGGAAACCGAAATCCAACAGATGACGGACCTCGCTCAAGATGTCATCCAGTGGGCGGTTTTGTTCTGGTCCACGAGTCGAAGGGACGATACAGAAGGTGCACTTCTTGTTGCAGCCCTCAATAATGGTCACCATGCCCTTATGAGTACCCTCTCGCGAGAGAGTGTCCATATCGTAGTTTCGCTCGGCAGCATCAGGAAAACCTGTTGCAACTACCCGTTTCCCAACAAGTCGCTGCCGCAGAATTTGGCGAAGCTCCCCTACTCGGGCGGGCCCGATCACGAAATCAAGATCAGGAACTCTCTTGAGTGCCTGATCCCCTTCCTGCTGAGCAACACATCCGCAGAATCCGAGGAGCAGGCCCGGGCGCTTCTCTTTTAGGAGGCGATATTCACCAAGCCTAGAGTAGGCTTTATGAGCTGCTTTCTCTCTGACGCTGCATGAGTTCAGCAAGATGAGGTCAGCTTGTTGTGGATCGCTGGTCGGTAGAATCCCTTCCTGCATCAGCTGGCTGGACAGTCTTTGGCTATCCAGCTCATTCATTTGACAGCCCCAAGTTTCAACGAGGAAACGTTTCGGAAAATCGATCGTCATGGTGTGTAGTCTTTAGGTTCTACAGCTGTAGCTGCAATCGGTGGATCGACAGCCTGAGAGCTCGCCTTCTCAGCACTCTCTCGTTCTTCTAGAGTAGGTTCCAACTCCCAACCTTGATTCAACCAACCTTGGGGCACATTCGCTCGTTGGCCCTCTGCGACGAGCACATCCAACTCTTGCTCGTACTGCGTTGCTTGATCACGGAGTTGGTCCAAACGATCTAAGACTCGGTCCCATGAAGGTTTGAGCTGGCTATCTCGGAGGTAAGGGTCATCCTCCGCATAGAATTGCTGTCTCAGGGCGGCTGACTCGAGTTCCAGATCTGCTATGCGATCGATGGCGCGACGCCAACCCATCCGCAATTCGAGAGCTCTGTTACGCCAGTACTGCTCATCACGAATCTCATCCCCTCGGTTGGTCTCTGGCTCTCGAACAGGCTCGAGTGTTGCAACAGGAGCGGCCGGTGCAGACTCGAGCAAAATAATGTCAGCATCCTTGGCGTACTCATGGAGGTTCTCGTCGTTGATGACGGCTACAGACTCTCCTGCTTGTCCCTTACGAGCCTTGGCAAGACGTGATGCTTCAACCAGAGTTTTCGGTTGCCCACTACCGCCGCCAGCATCGATTACCTTCGTCGTAGATTTAGTCGGTTGAATCTCACGAGGTAGCGGTGCCCTGGGAAGAGGCGGTGGCGCTAGCTGCGGTGTCACCTGTGTCAGAGTTTGTGACGGCAAGAGTTCCGGTTCTTGGTTGTCTGAACAAGCTACTAAAGCGAAGCAACAGATCGTGCAGGACCAACTACAGCACCGGAGAAATTGTTTTCCAACGTACATATTCAGACTCCTCAAATCGTTCCAAGCTCTTCGGCATATCACAAGCCTACCAGCAATTGATCGAGTGATCCGGCGGGAAATGAATATCCCGAGGAACATGATCAGAGCCTAGGGGCAAAGCAGGCTCTGTGCCTCCGCTTTTCTCGCCCGGGGCCAGGTTGGCTTGCCTAGGAGCTAGCCAGATCTCTCCCAAGAACGCATCGAGAGTTCGGTCGGTGCCGTGGGCTGCGCCGCTACTCCCCGAGACCTTCCTCCCCGAGCCGAAAATGGCAACTCGGGATGGGGTCTAGCTAGCTAGCTAGTGTTAGCCGCGGAGATCTGCTCTTGTAGATACTTCTCGATTTCTTCGGCGGTCGCTAGTTGAGCACACTGATCAACAATTGCCTCGAGAGGCGCGCTGGTCAACATTCGGACCTGCCGCTTGACAGCGGGAACACGTCTTGGACTGACGGAGAGTCGCCGCAAACCACAGCCGATAAGTACTGCTGTCAATTTTGGGTCTCCTGCCATTTCGCCGCACATGCTGACCTCGATACCCGCTTCATCGGCATTCCTGATGATGAGGCGAAGCATCCTCAAGATGCCGGGATGGAGTGGTCGGTACAGACTTGCGACATGCTCGTTACTACGATCAACCGCCAGCGCATATTGGATGAGGTCATTAGTGCCGATCGAAAAGAAGTCAACGTAGCGCGCCATGATGTCTGAGATCATAGCCGCTGCTGGCACCTCGATCATGACTCCGAGTTTGAAGTCCCGCCTAAACGCAAGACCTTCTTGATCGAGTTCTTGCATGACCTCTTCGGAGACGCGACGAAATTCGATGATCTCTTCAGGTATCGTGACCAGCGGCAGCATGATGCGCAGATCACCATAAATCGTTGCTCGAATCAAAGCTCTGAGTTGAGTCTTGAAGATATCGAGGCGCGCCAAGGTTAGACGGATGCCACGTAATCCAAGGACCGGATTTGCCTCATGGGTTTCCATCACTTCACGAGCGATTTTTCGGCCCCCCAAGTCGTAGGTTCGAATGATCGCGGGATGAGGGGCAGCAGCCTCTACCATCCGTCGGTAGATCGCCAAATGCTCCTCCTCTGATGGAAGCTTGGGGCTCCGTTCGATGTAGAGGAACTCACTGCGATAGAGGCCAATTCCTGCGGCACCAAATCGCTGACTATCTTCGAGCTCTTCTGGCAGGTCGATATTGGCCATGACTTGGACGCCTACACCGTCTGTCGTCTCCGAAGGTAGCTCGATGTCTTCGAGAAGTTCCAGGTCTGCTCTGCGTCGTTCGGCGAGTGTTGTCTCGTAGCGCGCCAACGTTTGTGCATCAGGATACAGAATCACCTGCCCCGTCGAGCCATCAATGACTATCGGTACCTCTGCATGATCGACGAGCATTCGATTGATCCCACTGACACCAAGTACAGCGGGAAGATTCAATGAGCGTGCGATTATCGTCGTATGGGATGTCGCACTGCCATGTTCGATCACGAAGCCAATAACTTTCTCGCGGCCCAGCCGGACCGCATCGGTTGGTGAAAGGTCGTCAGCGACGATCACAATGCCGTCTGGCACTTCTGAGAGCTGATGCAAATGAATGCCACGCAGCCCCTGAATTACATACCTACAGACGTGGCGGAGGTCTTCTTGTCGATCCCGAAGATACGTTGTGTCGATCGCATCAAAGCGAGCCTGGATTTCGCTGACCGTCTCCTGCAGGGCCCATTCAGCATTGACGCGTTCGCTTCGGATGTGGTGGATCACGCTGTCGAGAAAGGTCGAATCGGAGAGCACCAGGGCTTGGGCGTCGAAGATACCTGCCAGCTCATCCCCCATCTCGTCGCCTACACGGTCACGGAGGCGTTTGATTTCTCCCTGGCTCTTCTCCACAGCTTCTAGAAACCGGGCAATCTCAGTCTCGACCTCATTCTCCGGTACGGGGATCTGATAAATGTCTCCGATCCGCGTGCTGATACAGACAGCCGCGCCGATAGCGATCCCTTCGGAGGCCCCGATGCCTTGCAGTGTTTGCATGCTCTTAGAACCGCGGCCCTAGGTTTCCTCATCGAAGCGGTTGACCACCAATTCAGCGATAGCGTTGACAGCATCTTCTTCATCATCACCGTCGCAGATGATGGTGATCTCAGAACCTTGGGCGGCCCCCAAAGCCATAAGTCCCAGAATGCTCTTGGCATCGACGGCTTCGCCGTCTTTGACTAAGGTCACGTTGCAGGAAAAACGCCCGGCAGTATGCACTAACTTTGCAGCCGCTCGTGCGTGAAGCCCCAGGCGATTGACGATTTCGAGATCTCTTTCAGTCATCAGCGTCCTCGCAAGGTTCAAGTGGCAAGACCGCAAGCGGCAGGTCATCGCTACAACAAATGCTCGAGCGTCCTTTGTCCCGGAGCCATGGTGTGAGGTCTCTCAACGGCTTGCGACTGCTAACCATGCAACCCAGTCGGACGACCATGGGCAGATTGACTCCAGAGACAACCTCTATCTTGCCTGGTTCGTAAAACTTCATCGCGACGTTGAATGGCGTTCCACCAAGAATGTCAGTGAGGATCAATATCCCCTCCCCGTGATCAAGAGACTCCAAAGCTTCTCTGACTTTTCGACTTGCATCGTCGAATCCATCAGTCCATTCGAGCGGCAAGGCTGCAAACGACTTGAGCTCTCCGGAGATAATCCGCGCAGCGGAGAGTAATTCAGGGGCTACTCCACCGTGGGTGAGTATCAAAACCGAAATCAATGGTGACCTCGCTCGAGCAACAAGCCAGAAATAGTATCGTCGAACTTGGCAGTCCGCAATGATTGGCTAGACCTGAGGCGGCATCCAGCTGAGGTGGTCAACTAGCTCGATCCACATCGCGGTGTCGAATTCGAACATTGGCTCCAGAGGGCTGGAGGCGTGGTGCGAGACTTTCGCAGAGTGCAACTGAACGATGGCGCCCGCCAGTACAGCCGACTGCTACCGTGACATAACTTCGATTTTCTCTTTGATAGAGAGGTAGAAGAAATAGAAGGAGGTCTTCGAGTCGATGCTGTAATTCCAGAAAATCTTCTTGCTCATTGAGAAATTCTTGGATCGGTAGATCCAAGCCGCTCAACGCACGAAGCCTAGGAATAAAATAGGGATTGGGAAGGAATCTGACATCAAATAGCAGGTCGGTACCGGATGGTACTCCATGTTTGAATCCGAAACTTACAAGTGACACTGTCAGTGACCCATCCCTACCTTCAGCAAACTCTTGGTAGATCTCCCTTCGAACATCATGGACTGACCAGTCGCTAGTATCCAAGATCAAGTCAGCCCTTCCTCGGAGTGCAACGAGCATCTCCCTTTCCCGTCGAATTCCATCAATTACCGGTCGTTCGCCAACTCCGATCGGGTGGCTGCGACGGGTCTCTGAATAGCGTCTCAGGAGTACCTCTTCGGCAGCTTCGAGAAAGACTACGAGGACATCAAACGTCTCGGGGTCGACAGTCTCAAGAAGCCTTGGGAGTTCCTCCGACGAACCCGGTGCCCTGACGTCTGTTACCACCGCTATTAGACGACGGTCTCCTACTTGAGCTAACGGATCTGCGAGGAACGTCCGCAACAACGGCAAAGGGAGATTGTCAACACAATAATATCCAAGGTCCTCAAGTGCATTGGCGGCAGTACTCTTCCCTGATCCGGAGAGCCCGCTGATCACCAGGAGTCGGGCTCGCTGTGGGCGAGCGGAGCTAGCGCTGCTTTCTTTGTTCAAGTTGGGCCTCGAGTTGTAGCGCGAACTCACGAGCAGAATCGTGCCCCTGTAGTTTCAGCACGTGGTTACGGGCAGCAATCTCAACCAAGCTGGCGACATTCCTGCCAGTTGCAACGGGCATACGAATATAGGGTACCGGTGTATCGAGAATCGTATAGACCGTTTCGTCTAGTCCAAGGCGATCGTAGATCCGTCCTTCTTCCCACGGTTCGAGTTCAATCACCAGATCAATCGTCTTGCGTTCTCGAATCGCGGCCAGCCCGAATAAGTCCTTGACATTGATAATACCGAGGCCACGCAACTCCATATGATGCTTCACAGGCGCTTCGCAGTAACCGATCAGGTCGCCGCTTGGGTACCGGCGGATTGTCACACGGTCATCGGCAACAAGACTGTGGCCGCGGGTGATCAAGTCCAGAGCCGATTCACTCTTGCCTACTCCACTCTTCCCAATGAGTAGGAGTCCAAGACCGTAGATGTCGACCAACACTGCATGCAAGTGCGTAACGGGTACCAGATGGTCTTCGAGAAAGAAGCTCAGTCGGTTGATTACAGTCGATGACAAGGATGTCGAGCCCAGAATGGGAACGCCCTTTTCTCTGCATAGTTCGTGAAAGGTGGGGAAAGGCTCGATTCCTTTGGTGATCACGAAAACCGGGATAGGGAGAGCGAGGATATTGCGAAAACGACGGTGCCGCTTCTCTGCGCTCAGCGTCTTCAGATACTCGGTTTCGCTCTCACCGATAATCTGAACTCGACCTTCTTTGATGTACTTGTAATAGCCTGCGAAGGCCAATCCCGGCTTTTGAACTCTAGGATTGGTGATCCAATGGTCGAGATGCACGTCACCGCACAGAACCCTGAGATGAAGATCCGATAGCTCCGCGCCAAGAAGCTCTGTAACTTCGACGTGAGGAACGGATGAAGCCACCTAGCCTTCTTCCCGAAGCAGAGACAGAATCGATGCAGGGTCTCGAACTTTCATGATCCGTTCGACGTGCTGGTCCACCTTGATCCACTTGGAGATCGCGGCCAAACACTGGAGGTGAGCTGCCGGTTGATCTTCGGGGGAAACGACAACGAAGAACAGGCGAACGTCTTTGTCGTCGAGAGCGCCGAAATCGATACCGTCACGCAGCAATGCAACGCCGACAATGACTTGCTCGAGCCCCGACATCTTGCAATGCGGGACGGCGACGCCATCGCCGATTGCAGTCGAGCCTAGCTGCTCGCGTTCCCACAAGCTGTTGTAGAGCTTCTCTGCGTTATCTAGTCGACCCGTGTCGACGATCCGTGCGGCAAGAGTCCGCAAGAGGTTCGAGCGGTCGAAGCACGGCAGGTCGGCGAAGATTAGCTTGGGGTCTGTCAGTGCTTCCAGTCGCATGAATGTTCAGAACTCAGGGGCGATAAGCCCATAGTTGGAGTCTTTCCGACGATAGATGACACTGACACGTTCCGTCCCAGAGTCGAGGAAGACAAAAAACTCGTTCTTGGACTGTTCGAGTTCAATTGCAGCCTCTTCGATCGTCATCGGCTTGATAGAAAGACGTGAGGTTTTGATGATCTGGGGGCGCTCTCCAGAGCTGACTGTAGTTCCGTCCAGAACCTCGACCGGCCAATGCCGATTGTCATCACGACGCTGAACTCTGCGGCGTTTGTCAAGGAACTTGTTCCTGGAGCGCCGGGCCTGTTTCTCGATTTTATCGATACCAGCATTGATTGCCTCGCGTATGTGCTCGGCTTCCTCGGTCGCTTGCAGCACGCCGTGCCGATAGGAGACGTGAAATTCGGCGATTTGTCGCCGCTTTTCGATCTCCAGAATGACATGGACGTCCACCGGTTCTTCGAGGAATTTATCCAGCTTGGCGAGCTTGCCTTCGGTGTAATCTTTGATCCGATCACTTGGGTGGTAGTGCCTACCAGTGAATTCGATCTTCATCCCACATACTCCTACGAGGTTGTGACATTAGGGACACGCTCGAAGAAAACCTGCTCAGAAGATTTGCTTGCGTTCGGTCGAAGAAGGAATGCCTAACTCGTCTCGATACTTAGCAACAGTCCGCCGGGCGATGTGAATCCCTTCGCGGTTGAGGATTCGCATCAACTCGCTGTCGGACAGGGGCTTCTTGGCATCTTCCCCCTGAATGAAATGCTCGATCTTGCGTTTGACAGTCAGTGATGAAATATCGCCACCATAGTCACGATCGATGCCGCTATGAAAAAAGAACTTCATCGGCAGAAGACCGCGAGGTGTATGCATGTACTTGTTGGACACCACCCGACTAACCGTCGACTCGTGCATGTCGATATCTTCAGCGACATCTCGCAAAACCATCGGCCGCAGGTGCTCGACGCCGTGATCCAGAAAAGCCCGCTGTTGCTGAACGATCGAAGTAGCAACTTTGTAGATTGTGCGTTGCCGCTGATCAAGGCTTTTGATGAGCCAGACAGCCGAGCGCATCTTGTCTTTAATGTACTGTTGAGCGTCTGCCTCGGATTTCTGCTCCCGCATAGCCTGTAGCATTTTGCGGTAGGCACGACTGACCCGAAGACGCGGTAGGCCGTTGTCATTCAACTGGACAACATAAGCGTCCGCCACTTTGACGATGTGGACGTCTGGCTCAACGTAGTGTGTACGATCGGTCGAGAACCTTCGGCCTGGACGCGTATCTAGGCGACTGATTGCCTCGACAGCAGGCTGCAAATCTTTAAGCGGAATCTCGAGGGATTTGGCAATTGCTTCGAACTTGCGGCGCGTAAATTGTTCCCACTTCTCCGCAACAAGTAAGCGTGACAGCGAGTCTTCAGGCTCATTCTGGGCGTCGAGCTGACGCAACAGGCTCTCCTGCAGACTGCTACAGGCGATCCCTGGCGGCTCGAGTCCTTGGACACATTCCAAGGCTTCTTCGACAGAAGCTCGGCTGTAGCCGGCAATTTCTTCATCAACTTGATCGTCAGCGTCGACGAGTTCTTGAGAGGTGGCTTGATGCTCAGCGTCGCCGTGCATCTCGGCCTTGTCATGCTTTTCAACATCACCGTGATCGCCGTGCTTTTCGGCATCCCCGTGATCTTCAAGGCCACTTGAATCTTTAGCGCTGAGAGTGCTTTGGGTCCTATCAGCAACTTCTTCGATCGAACCACCGAACCCGTCGGCACCCATGGCCTGGATTTCCTCAATGGTTGCGACCAGAAACCCATCAGGATCCAGATTGCCGATGATCAACTCTGCAATCTCCCGCCGCAAGGGAGGAATGGACATCATGTGGAGTTGCCAGAGTAGATTGTCGTAGAGATCAGCCTCACGGCTCAGTGTATTCTCGAGTGGTGGCCCCTGGCGTTCTTCAAAGACCGAGGACTGGCCGGAGCCTTCCCAGCTTTCTGCGTAGTCGCTGAAAAAAGCGTCGAGATCGACGTCAGACAACGCGTCCTTCTCCGCCGGCTCTGAGTCGTCGGCAGCCTCAGGTACTGGGGCCTCGTCGACTGGTTCAGACTCTTCGAGAAGCGGATTCTCGACCATCTCCTGTGTGAGGACTCCCTCCAACTCGAGGCGAGTCATCTGCAACAGCTTGATCGCCTGCTGCAAAGAAGGCGTCATAACTAGCTTCTGAGCTAGTTTGAGAGACAGTTTCTGCTCAAGCGCCATGATCTATAAACTGAAGTCTTCGCCGAGGTAGATCTTCTTCACCTGTGGATCCGCGGAGAGTTCCGCGGGTGAACCGGTGCGGAGTATCTCGCCGTTGTTGATGATATAGGCACGGTCGGTGATCTTCAAAGTTTCTCGCACATTGTGATCCGTAATCAGCACTCCAATACCCATCGACTTGAGATGCTGGATGATGGACTGGATATCGATCACTGCGATCGGGTCGATGCCAGCGAAGGGTTCATCCAGCAGAATGAAGAGGGGGTCGATTGCCAAGGCACGTGCAATCTCGACTCGTCGACGCTCACCACCTGATAAAGCGTACCCTGGATTCTTGGCGACGCCATCTAGACCAAATTCTCGGATCAGTAGCTGACATCGTCGTTTGCGCTCGGCTCGCGGCAGATCGAGCGTCTCGAAGATCGCATGCAGATTGCCCTCGACCGTCATCTTGCGAAAGATCGAAGCTTCTTGCGGCAGGTAGCTGATCCCGCGTTGCGCCCTAAGGTACATAGGCAAAGCAGTAATGTCGGTATCACCCAATACGACCTCGCCGCGATCTGGTGGCGTCAAGCCTACGACCATGTAGAACGTCGTCGTTTTGCCGGCTCCGTTGGGCCCTAAGAGTCCAACGATCTCGCCCTGCTCAACGGAAATCGAAACATCATTGACTACGGCTCTGCCACGGTAGACCTTGCGTAGGCCGTGGGTTGTCAAACGAGCAGCAGTCATTTAGCGCTCACTGTCGGGTGGCTCAGTCGCTTCATGGTGTTGGCAATGCTGGGGCCCGGCTCCGGATCTGCACCGTTCCGGCGCCGAGGTTGTAGAGCAGATACTTACCCTCGAGTCGATTGCTCTGCGAGTCGAGCAACAAGACTTGCTCGCCGAAGACCTCTACCCTGTCTTCCGCTACAGTATAGACGGCTATGTCTCCTGAAATCCGACGATCGGCTTCTGGATCCACCATCTCAACGTTTCGACGGCACGTCATCTCTTTGGCATCCTGACCATTGGGCTCGAGCTCAACCGATAACTCACCGCAAGTCAGTGTGCGTTTCTCCTGCTCCACTTTCACGTTGCCGGAGTAGATGACGACATTGTCGAGCCGGTGGTAAGACAGCAAGTCCGCCGTTACTTCAATCGACTGCTTTTCTCCGCTCGCACCGTTGGACTTGGGAGTCGTGAACCACAGCGACCGGACACCGCCGCTAGCCGACATCTCTTGTTTTGCCTGATCCGCTCGCAACTGTTCCGCGAGCAACAAATTTTCGCCACGCCATGCTCGGACACCGCCGGCGAAGGTGAACGAGGATGGCTCAGAAGTATAGAACGCTTCATCTGATTCCACCCGGATCGGTCCTCGGCCCTGACCGAACGGGGATTGCTCCAAGGCGATCGCGGTCCCTGGCTCCAAGCTAGCCCTCACCCCGGACTCTGCCCGAATCAACCCGCTCTTGCGAGAATAGGTGATGCGGGGCGCTGCCAGATCACCACGCTCACTAAACAACTCCACCTCCGGTCCTTCGATAACAACCTGGCCGCTAGCGATGCTGAGTTCTGCTTTCGAGCCGCCACTGAGATAGACATCCTGATTCCACAACTCGACTTGGTCCTCCAGGAAAATCTGGCTGAGGCTACCGTCAGCCAAGAAGCGGGCACTGACCGAGTCCGCACACACCTGTCGCAGCGGGAATGGCCTTGGCATATCGAGAAACTCGTCAATTACCAGAGGAGCACCAGTACCGCGGATGAAAACAGGCTGGTCGTTTGTCATCTGGCTCTCCAGGTAACGCGCCCGCATCGCGCGCCCCAAACCGTCAGCATCGACTATCTTCAGGACAGCGGCTTTGGCGTCGCTACCATCGAGCTTGACCATCCGACTCGAGGGATCACCAGGAACAGGCTCCAGTTCCAAGGACTCACCAAGAAAATCAATACGTGTCTCACCGCCGAAATCGGTTGCCTTGCGTGCTGTTCCGCTGACATCGAATCGTGCTTGTAATGACCTCAGAGACTTCTGATCTTCTAGAAGATTGATCGTCAGGGCACGGGCCTTGAGCTCTTGGTTTCCAAAACGGATGAACACGTCGTCTCGGGCCCGAATCACACTCTCGCCTCGGCGGTAAACCAAGCGCTCGCAGTCTAGGCGCATCGGAATCTCCGCCCCGTCTACACTGCGAATATGCACACCGCCGGAAAGGACGATAGTGTCTGTGAGACGATCAATTCTCAGCGCAGTTGCTCGCCCCTCCAGGTTGGGAGGATAACGAAACTCGACCGCACCTGAGCTGACCAGTAACTGGCCTCCGTGTTGTAAGTCGAAGGCTCGAGCCTCGAGCTCGAGATCACCCCACCCAGACACCACAACGTCACCTTCCAGACGTGCTTCTTGAGTCGCCTCATTGACTCGCGCGTTCTTACTCGTGACGCGGTAGGTCTCACCATCTTCGCGGAAAATATCCAGAATGACATTCTCGAGATAGGTTGTCTCTTCACGATCACGCAGATTACGCTCGGCTTGGATGTGGAAAACTGGTCGGCTGTCGATCGTGTGAACGAAAGTGAAACCTTCACCTGCAGTCACGGCACCCTCGCCGGTCTGGGCCGCTGGCAAGTTCTCCTCATCGCCCTCGTCGAGCCCTGTCTTGCCGAACTGATAGGCGAAAAGCAGCAGGCCTACCGAGAATACTCCGAGTAGGCCAACGGCCAAGAGTATTCGGCGGATCCAAACCACTGGGTTTCGTGCTCGGACGACAGCCACTTAACTACCCTCTTCTCCCAAGTCGTCTTCTCCCAAACCGTTTGCCTTCGTGTTGTTGTCAGCAGCTGCGAACGGGCGACAGTCGACCAGTCTCACAACACTGCCCCGGTAGCGATCCTTCTCCAGGTAGCCAAGCACTTCGAACTCGCCTTCGAGCGAAGCTGAGCGTTCCTGCCATCCCCAGCCGAGCAACGCTATCCTACCGCCATTCCGATCCATTGCCTGTGCGGAAAGGTGTCCTTGTCCAAAGAAGCGCGGACTTCTCTCCAAATGCAGTGGCCCCGGTATTCGGATCAAGGGCTGGCGGTTGCCCTGGCCAAAGGGTTCAAAGTCCGAAAGCTGGTTGAACAGCTGATGATTGATCTGTCGCGGCGTGAGTTCCAACTCGTACTCGAATCGTCGCACATCAACCCGTTCTCTCCAGACTTCGGCCGCTTCCTGCCAGTGCCGCCTTAGGTCTTCGAGCTCCGTGGCCTTGACGGTCATTCCGATGGCCTGTGCATGCCCTCCGAAACGGAGCAAGTCAGAATCCCACTGCTTGAGAAAATCATGAAGGTGTATGCCGGGAATGCTACGCCCCGAGCCGGTCGCCTGATCGCCGTCGACAGCCAACAGGATCGTCGGTCGATTGAGCTCCTTAGCCAGACGACCGGCAGCAACACCGACGACGCCACGGTGCCAAGTCTCTTTCCAGGCGACCAGAATCGCAGGCAACGAATCGCGATCAGCGGTCAGCGCTTCGCGGGCTTCGGTTACCACTCGCCGCTGTTCCTGCTGGCGGTCCCGATTCCACTGATCCAGTTCACCGGCAAGGCGTCGTGCGTGTTGCGGGTCGCGACACAGGAGGAGATCCAATGCTCCCTCAGCCGAATCGAGCCGGCCGGGTGCGTTGAGACGAGGACCAAGACGGAATCCAACATCAGCAGCGGTGAATGGTGGTTTGAGGCCAGCAACCTCAATCAAGGCCTTCAGCCCTGGAGAACGGGTACGAGCGAGTTCCTCCAGTCCAATTGCCGCAATGGCTCGGTTCTCACCACGTAACGGAACCAGATCTGCGATGGTCCCCAGACAGGCCACCCGAACCAGCAGCCGCGGATCAATCACGCGTTCAAAAGCCTTCGCCGCCGCGACAGCCAACTTCAATGCGAGGCCGGCTCCCGACAATTCGCCGAAAGGATAACTACAACAATCCTGATGGGGATTGATCTGGATGACCTTCTCAGGGAGCGGCTCTCCTGGAAGATGGTGGTCTGTCACGATGACTTCGATCCCGGCGTCGAGTGACGCTGCGGCAGCTGCATGTGAGCTGACACCACAGTCGACCGTGATCAGCAACTGCACTCCGAGCTCCAAGGCCCGTTCAACATGGACTGGCTGAAACCCATACCCATCATGCATCCGGTGCGGAATAATCGGATGCACTACCAGGCCACAAGCACGCAAGACCGCGACCAGGATCGCGCAGCCCGTTACTCCATCGACATCGTAGTCGCCCACCAAGGCCACCTCATGGCCAGCATTCTTCGCCGCAATCAAGCGATCGACTGCTTCGGCCATCCCTGCCAGTTGCCCTGGGTCGTGCAAGTGGTCCATAGCCGGATGCAAGAATGCATCAGCGCTGGCGGGGTCTTCGATCCCACGCCGTGCTAGTAGCTCCGCGACCCAGCCTGCAAAGCCGGAGACTTCGAGAGCAGCTGCCGCCGAGGGCAAGGCTGCCCGACACCATTCGGCCCTAGCAGTCAGGCGCTCTACCTCTCTTCAAAGGCCCCGAGGGCAGAGAACTTGTGGTGTCGCTCGGCGATCAGCTCTTCAGCAGTCGCTTCCGATAGCTCATTGAGCGCTTGTTCGAGTATATCTCCGACGCGTTGGCAAGCAGCGTGATGATCAGCATGTGCCCCACCGATCGGTTCTGGGATCACTGCATCAATCACTCCAAGCCGATTCAGGTCGCTGGCAGTCAGCCTCAAGGCACTGGCGGCTTCAGCTTTGCGATCTTGATCCTTCCAAAGGATCGCCGCACAGCCCTCCGGTGAGATAACCGAGTAGATTGAGTATTCGAGCATGAAGACACGATTGCCGACACCAAGAGCCAGCGCACCACCGCTGCCACCTTCACCGGTCACTGTCACAATAATCGGTACTCTGAGTGCGGCCATCTCGATCAGGTTGCGGGCGATCGCCTCTGCCTGCCCTCGCTCTTCGGCGCCAATTCCAGGGTAGGCACCGGGAGTATCAATCAGTGTCAGAACCGGCAGGTTGAACTTCTCCGCCATCTTGAAAATGCGCAGAGCTTTGCGATAGCCCTCAGGACGAGGCTGGCCAAAGTTGCGGAAGATCCTCTCCTTGGTGCCACGGCCTTTCTGATGCCCGATCACCGCCACGGAACGGCCGCGAAAAGTCGCGAGGCCGCCGACTATCGCGGGATCGTCAGCATACGAGCGGTCACCGTGGATCTCGACCCAGTCCTCCATCAAATGGTCAATGTAGTCGAGGGTATAAGGGCGATCGAAATGTCGTGCGACGAGAGTCGTCTGCCAAGGTGTGAGCTTTCCGAACACCTCCCGCGCCTTCTTGTCGAGAGCGCCACGCAACCTATCGAGTTCGGCTTCGTGCCCGCTACCCTCGGGATAACCCTCCAACTCCTCAATCCGGCGGCGCAGATCGACAAGCGGTGCTTCGAAGTTATTCTCATCGGCCATGGGCGCGGAAGCTAGCAGAGCAAATGGAGAGCGTCAATCGACGATGGCTTAAAGCCCCGAATCGCCAAATTTTGAACTGCTGGTCCAATGTGATGTCAGTGAGCCGCTCCATACCGACCGCTACATGAGATCGTATGGATCAACGTCGACGGAAATGTCTGGATTCGGGTGTTCTTCGAGCACCTGTTGAACCAGGCGCCGCAGACGGGTCCCCGAAGCGCCGCGTAAGAGGAGCTGGAATCTCCACTTGCCACGAAGTCGTTCGAGCGGAGCTGGTGCGGGGCCAGCCAGTCTCAGGCCTGCCGACAACGGGTGGTTGAGGAGATGCTGGGTAGTTTCTCTTAGCCCTTTTTCGACCCGGTCACGGAGTTTGTGTTCGGCCAACAACTGCACCATGCGAGTGAACGGTGGGTAGTGGAAGTTCCGACGAAAAAGCATCTCCTGCTGCAAGAACAACTGATCGTCGTTTGATAACACTGAGCGAATGGCGTAGTGGTCTGGGTGGAAAGTCTGGATCACCACTTTTCCAAGACGTTCACCGCGGCCAGCTCGCCCAGCGAGTTGCGTCAACAATGCGTAGGTTCGTTCGACGGCGCGAAAATCGGGAAAACCTAGGTAAGTGTCAGCGAATAAGATCCCGGCCAAGGCGACACGTGGGAAATGATGGCCTTTTGCCACCATCTGGGTGCCAATGAGGACCTGTGTTCGTCCGTTGGCGAAACTCTCCAAGATTGCAGCCGCTCCCCCAGTTCGACGTGTGGCATCCGCATCGAGCACATCAACGGTGAGATCTGGAAACAGCTCAGTGAACCGTTCCTCGACTCGCTCCGTGCCGGCACCAATCGGTTCGAGAGCTGGTTCCTCGCACGACGGGCAGTTGGTCGGTTTGGCTTGATTGTGATTGCAGTAGTGACAGATCAGCCGTCCTTCGCGGCGGTGAAAAGTCAGAGGCAAGCCACAGTCCTCGCAGGCGAAATTCTCGCCGCAAGCGCGACAAAGAAGGACCGGTGCGTAGCCACGGCGGTTGCGCAGCAGAATGACTTGGTCGCCAGCTTCCGTCGCAGCACGAATTTCGTCACAGAGACGCTCCGAGAAGTGTACTTCGCCAGGCCTCAGCCGAACTTTTTCTTGACGAAGGTCTACCAGGATACCTTCCGGTAGCTGACCACTGCCGACTCGTTTGGTCAGCTCCAGCCCCTTGAATTTGCCCAACACCAGATTGTGCCGACTCTCCAGGCTCGGTGTCGCCGATACCAGCAGAACGGTTGCTTGGTGGTTGCGGGCCCTAACCAACGCTAGGTCTCTGCCGTTGTAACGTGGTGTCCGGTCCTGCTTGTACGAACTCTCATGCTCTTCATCCACTACGATCAGCCCGATATTGCTCATCGGTGATAGCAGCGCTGATCGAGGGCCAAGGACAACCCGCGCCTCGCCTCGTCGGAGGCGTTCCCACTCTTGCTGCCGCTCGGCCGTACCCAAGTTGGAATGCAAGATCGCGATGTCTGAGCCAAACCGGTCTCTGCAAGTGCCAGCGAGGGCAGGCACCATGGCGATCTCCGGTACCAACAGAATCGAGGTACGCCCAAGGCGGAGGCTCTCCTCGACTGCCCGAAGGTAAACTTCAGTCTTACCGGCACCAGTAATTCCACGCAACAGAAACGGTTCGAAGCTGTGCCGACGCAGCGCTTGCTCGAGGGACTCGACTGCAACTGCTTGATCAGCGCGCAAAACGATCGCTTCGGCTGTTGGTGAATTTACCAATCGGTGACGATTCAAGTCCAAGCGCTCGGGCTGGGTGAACTCCCGCAACAATCCGAGAGAGGTCAGGCGACGTACCACACCAGCCCCGCAGCCTACGCCTACTTTGATCTCCCGCAACGTTGCCGGACGCCCTAGAGCATGGAGATACTCCACCACGCTACGGCCGAGTGCGGAGCGACCACAAGCCTCCAACTGAGTCGACAACTGACCCGGACGCAACTCGACTGCCTTGACATACCGCATGCCGCGCCGACCCGGGTCTTCGACCGACAGGCGGCCCCTGCTTCGCAAATCGTCCACTAAGCCGGCAAGACGAGGATTACCGGTGAGTTTTTGAGCTTCCGCTAGCCGCATGCGTCGGTGCTCTAGCAGTAGATTGATCAGACTCGCTTCTTCTGGAGATCGAGGCGGTGCAATCGCACCGGCATCCGTTAGAGAGATGCGGCGATTCCCCCAGGGCGGAAGATCGCTCGGAATCATCGCTCGAACGGTTTCGCCGATCGGCGCCAAATAGTAGTTAGAAACGAAACTGGCTAAGTCAAGCAACTCCTCACTCAACACCGGTTCGATATCGAGGACTTCCAAGATCTCTTTCACTTTCATTTTGGCAGGTGCCTGCCCTTCCTTAGACAGCACAACACCGACCAGCTGACGTCGCCCTAAAGGCACACGCACGCGACAGCCTGGCGAGACATGGCCACTAGAGGCTGGTATGGCGTAGATCAACGGTTCGGGAAGTGGGACCGGAACCGCGACCTTGACGTAGGTGGAGACGTCGCCAGCTTCGATGATGGGAAGAGTCAGCTCTTGTCCCATGTCGGGCACTCAGTGAGAGCGGCCGGCCGCCCTGCAGCAGGCGCTCGAACAAAAAAACGTCGCGGAGGAACCGAGCTTGCCATCAGCTGCGGGTGGTCCAAGAATCGCACGACCTCTCGGAACGTAAACACCACAGGCGGCACAAGCGATTAATCCACCGCGGCGCTGGGGCCTTCCGACAGCCTGAGTCTTGGGTTCTGACAAACTCATCGCCGACTGCAACAGAGATTTAAGGCGCCGAATCCCTTCACTGACGAAATAGGCCAAGATCGACACGACAACCACCAGAATCAAGAGTCGTATCATCGATCACAGGCTCGCTCATTCGTTGGAAAATCTCTTGCGCACTTCGGCAGCCAATCGCTCGACGTCGGTGTTCTCTGGCTGCATCTCCACCAGCCTGTTCACGGCCTCGTGGGCTGCCGGTCCGTCAGCGAGGTCGAACCCTAGGACGAGGACTTCATTGTACAGCGACTGCCAATTGTCCGGAGCCAATTGGCGCGCCATACGAAACTGCTCGAGAGCTTGCTGGGGTTGACCGAGTTGACGGAAGACTGCACCCAAATCGGTCATGACATCGATATTGCCTGGATCCAACTCTAGGTACTGCTGGTACAGACTGGCGGCACGGTCCCAATTGCTGATGTCATAGTTGAGATTGGCAAGTTGCCTCACAGCCTGAGCATCGTTGGGGTTCTGCTCCACCCGTGCCCGCAGTTGTTGGACCTGCTCCATCGCTGGGCCTGGTCCAGCCTGCGGCGTACCACCACCAACTGAACCACTTCCCGGCGCCGGTGTCTGTCCCTCTACGGCCCGTCGCGGAGCGGGTTGATGAACTGCCATAGCCTCATGCATGACATACCCGCTGATGAATCCAACAAGCGCACCAATGACTAGGAAGAGAACGTTGTCACGAGTCAAGTGTCTACTCCGGGTAAGGAAAAGCCGCTCCGTCAGAGGAGCGGCTCTTCATCAAAGGTCTGTGGTTGTCTGGCGCCAGCAGTCGTCTGGAGTCAGTGCAGTCGATCGAGCAATGGCAACGAACGTGACCCCGGTCAGCCCGCGAGCGCTGTGGCTGCCTCGACACTCTCGTCATCGGTATCCGAGTCGATATCGGCTTCTGCGCCGTCCACATCGACATCCTTGTCAGTGACCTTACGCAGTTTGCTGAGGCTGGTCTCCAGCGAGTCATCAACAAGCTTTTCGGACTGGGACTCATCAATGTCCTTGACATGGGCGACTTCGCTGACGATGAAGTACTTGGCACGTTCGTACATCTTCTTCTCGCGAAACGACAAGCTCTTCTTTTGGCTGACCAGGCAGAGATTCTTGAGCACCTCAGCAACCTCCTGTAGTTGCCCGGTCTTCATCTTGTCGAGATTCTGCTTATATCGCCCCTTCCAGTCTTTGTAGGTATCGATATTACCGTCTTCGAGCGTGTCGAAGAGGGCCTGAATCAGTGCTTTGTCCCCTAGCGGCCGCAGACCAACCAGTTCGAGGTTGTCCTTCGGCACCATGACCTTGGAATTGTTCGAAAGCAGCCTCAAGTGATAGAGTGTCTGCTCGATATCATCGAACTTGGCAGACGAAATTTCTTCGACCACACTGACTCCATGGTTCGGGTACACAACTTTTTGTCCAACTTCGAATGTCACGCTCACTACCCCCTTACGTCGAGTTCTAGCCGGGCGACTCTGAGCGCATCCTTCCCCGGCGTCCAAACAGCTTGCGGTAAACGTTGATCCGCACTGAGAGCGGTGTCTCCGCCAGCTCTGTGTTTTATATCTCTGCGATTACCGATATTCCTGCGATCTGCGCCAAGATTAGGCGACTGAAGTCCGTTACTGAGCTCCTTCGTCGCAGCCGACCAACTACACTCGAACGGCGCTCTCCCAATGATCGGCCTGTTCAGAGACGATCTCGGCAGCGCTGATGAAATTTTGTTGGGTTGAGTGCATTTGATGATGACCATGTGCGGTCCATCTCCTAAATTATACATTGCCATGGGTTTAACGTCAAGAGGCAAGGGGGCGGGTGATGCCTCGACAGCGCTGACTGGGGCAGTCGTTGGGCCTCCGCTTCGAGGGGGCTAGGCACCCAGGCGCCTTCGATCGTTCAACCTGTTGACACCCGAGGCAAAAAGGCCCTAGCATGGCCGACCGATCTTGGGCCGGAGTGGCGGAACGGTAGACGCGACGGATTCAAAATCCGTTGTCCGAAAGGGCGTGTGGGTTCGACTCCCTCCTCCGGCACCAGCACCGCCATGGCATTTCCACAGACGCGACTTAGACGCCTGCGCCGCACCCCGGCCTTGAGGCGGATGATCCGAGAAACCCGCCTCGATGCAGCGGATCTCGTCTATCCCCTATTCGTTCGACCCGGTGAGGGCCAAACGCGGCCAATCAGCTCGATGCCTGGGGTGTTTCAGCACTCTGTAGATCGCCTCGTCGAGCTCTGTCGTGAGGTCGCACAGGAAGGCATTCCTGCGGTGCTGCTATTCGGGCTACCCGAGAGCAAAGATGCCATCGGGAGTAGCTCTTGGTCTGAGCATGGTATTGTCCAGCAGGCGCTGAGAGCGATCAAAGCAGCGGTGCCAGACTTGGTGTTGATCGTCGATGTTTGCTTCTGTGAGTACACCGACCACGGTCATTGTGGGGTCCTGACGCGACGATCGGTGGCAGACAGCATTCCCCCAGACGATGTGCTGACCGTCGACAATGATGCAACGCTTGACAACCTTGCGCTGCAGGCAGTGTCCTTGGCCAAGGCCGGGGCTGACATCATCGCTCCCTCCGATATGATGGATGGACGAATCGGTCGTATTCGGCAAGCCCTCGACCTCGAAGATTGCGGCGACATCCCAATCCTGTCTTACGCCGCCAAGTTTTCCAGCGCATTTTATGGTCCGTTTCGAGAGGCTGCCGATTCGGCCCCTGCATTCGGAGACCGGCGCACCTATCAGATGGATCCAGCCAACGGTCGCGAAGCGTTACGGGAAGTGGCTCTCGATGTCGACGAGGGAGCGGACCTGTTGATGGTCAAGCCAGCCCTACCCTACCTCGACGTCATTCGCGAGGTCCGCAACCACTTTGATCTGCCGCTCGTTGCCTACCAAGTCAGTGGTGAGTACGCGATGCTCCAGGCTGCTGGCGCGAAGGGCTGGATC
This sequence comes from Acidobacteriota bacterium, assembly GCA_029263395.1. Classification (GTDB taxonomy): domain Bacteria; phylum Acidobacteriota; class Thermoanaerobaculia; order Multivoradales; family J023; genus JAAELT01. The sequence goes on from JAJCXO010000278.1 coordinate 27,820, forward strand.
GACTATGAGCGAACACTCATGGAGTCTCTGACAGCAATCCGTCGGGCTGGCGCAGACTTGATCATTACCTACGGCGCCCGCGATGCGGCGCGCCTGATCCGGGAAGGGGGTCTCGATTGAGCCTTTTCGAGCGTGCTCAGAAAGTGCTGCCGGGGGGTGTCAACTCACCCGTGCGAGCGTTCCGCGGTGTTGGCGGGTCGCCAGTTTTCGTACGTTCGGCCGACGGCGCCTATCTCGAAGGCGAAGACGGCACGCAGTACCTTGATTACATTGGATCCTATGGCCCGTTGATTTTTGGGCATCGCCCACCAGAGATTGTGGCAGCGATCGAGGGAGCGCTGGAACGAGGAACCACGTTTGGGGTGCCGACAGCGTCTGAGGTCGAGCTTGCCGAACTCGTCTGCTCGGCCTTTCCTGCAATGGATATGGTCCGCATGGTCAACTCCGGCACCGAAGCCACGATGTCAGCGCTACGTTTGGCCCGTGCGGCTACCGGTCGCCAACGTTTCATCAAGTTGGCAGGTTGTTACCATGGCCATGCCGATGCCTTCTTGGTCGCCGCAGGCTCCGGCGCCGCGACCATTGGTGTGCCGTCCTCTCCGGGGGTGCCCTCAGCTGTCACCGACGACACGTTGATCGCTCCTTACAACGATCTCGGCACCATCAGTGACCTCTTCGAACTTTATCCGGGAGAGATTGCAGCCATTATCGTCGAGCCAGTGGCGGGTAATATGGGGCTGGTACCACCGGTCACCGGTTACCTTGCGGGGCTACGAGAAATCACTCGGCGCCATGGTTCGTTGCTGATCTTCGACGAAGTCATGACAGGGTTTCGAGTGGCCTGGGGCGGGGCCCAGGTCAAGTATCGTATCGAGCCCGATCTCACGACCTTGGGCAAAATTATTGGCGGCGGCTTACCGGTCGGAGCTTATGGTGGGCGTCGGGATTTGATGCAACAAGTGGCCCCCGCTGGCCCGGTCTACCAGGCTGGCACCCTGTCGGGTAATCCGTTGGCCATGGCTGCTGGCACCGCGGCCCTTCGCCTGCTGCAACAAAAGCCGCAACTCTACGATCGTTTGGAAGCTGCGGGAGCAGCCCTCGAAGCCGGCATGCTCGAGGCTGCTAAGCGTCACGGCGTGCCGCTCCGAATACAGCGCGACGGTTCGATGTTCGGCTTCTTCTTCATTGACCGCCCGGTTGAATGCTTAGAAGATGTCGACGCCTCAGACCATGAGCTTTTCTCCGAGGTGTTTCACAAGCTCCTGGCCGATGGCATCCACATGCCGCCTTCGCCTTACGAGACGCTGTTCCTCTCCGCCGTTCACGGCAAGAAAGAGATTGAGCGTACTGTCGAAGCGTTTGACCGTGCGCTAGCCTCCTGAGGCCCCGATCAGGCCGTTCCCAACCACGGTTAGGCCTGATCCACAGCTCGAGTCCCGGTGACTGTCGTCCACGCGAACGGCTCATTCGTCACATCTCGAGGGCATCTCCCCCCAAGGTTCGAGATTGATGACGGAGAGGCGTGCTGTCTCCCGAATACTCGATTAGAACCTGCCGTGGCGATCCGCTGGGCGGCTGCTTTGGCCCCCCAAGGGGTTCGTCAATCGATATGACCCGAAAGGAGACAAGCATGAAGCGTTACGCCTTCACTTGGATCAGTGTCACTCTTACCGTCTGGTTGGGATCAGCGCCCCTGCTCGCAGTGCCAAGAGTTGCCTTCGTGACCTCTGAGGTCGGTAATGGAGTGCTTTCGACTTGGCCATCATCCGATGGCTTGGCTGGACTCGACGGTGGCGATCGCGTGTGCCAGAACCTGGCAGCGGCGGCTGGTCTCGAGAATCCTGACGACTTTGTTGCTTGGCTGTCAGATTCGAGTGATGATGCCTACTGTCGCGTCCATGGCATGACCGGTCGCATCTTCGACCCAAGCCCTTGCGGTCAACCCGAGTTGCCGACCTTCGCCGGACCGTGGCTCCGTACTGATGGCACACCCTTGATGCCCTCGAGCGCCGGGCTGCTTCCAGAAGGCCCGATGTGGGTGCCGCTGTGGTTCGATGAGAATGGCGACCTTCTACTCGAAGAACGCGTCTTCACCGGCACCAATCTGTTAGTTCTCAATGACGCGCATTGCGAGGACTGGATGACGACCAATAGTGGTGCAATTTTCGGTTCGTCGTTTACCACCACGTTTGGTTGGAATCAGAATGGAGGTACAGTATGCACCGACATCAAGCCGATCTACTGTTTTCAGACTGGAGCCGGTGACGCTGTGCCCGCACCCAACTCGATCGGGCGCCCACTTTTTGTGACCACAACAACCGGTCGAGGCAATCTTGCCGCTTGGCCCGGCGCAGGGGGCTTTTCGGGACGCCAGGCAGGTGACGCAATTTGTCGCACCGACGCGGCCAACGCTGGTCTCGACCATCCTGAGACCTACATGGCCTGGCTTTCCGATGAGAGCACCGACGCCAGAGACCTGATTATTGGGGATGGCCCTTGGGTGCGGCTCGATGGCCAACGCGTGGCCATCAACAATGCCGACCTTCTCGACGGCACCCTCGAGGCGCCGATCAATGTCCGTAGCGACGGGACGTACCAGGCCAACTTCGTCATGTGGACCGGTACCAACGAGGACGGCACCGCCGCTCCCCCGCGATGCTCCGAGTGGTCTTCGTCCTCGGCCGGAGAGTTGGCCGAAGCCGGGACGCCAAACTTTGCCAACGGCTATTGGACGCGGTTTCCCCCCTCGGACATACCGTGCGATCTGACCGGCCGTCTCTATTGCCTGTCGAACATCGATCCCAGCGTACTCTTCAGCGATGGCTTCGAATCGGGGGATACCACTGCCTGGAGCTCGGGGCTCCAGGACTGAGTTGGTTTGACCGAGTCTTGCTGACCGAACCCGCTAGCTTGACTCGGTCAACTTGTCGCGGTGTGCGATCACCTCGTCTAGCCGACCAGAGAGTAGCTTCCGCATCTCTTTGCGGTCGATCAGGATGGTCTCTTCTCGCCGTGGCCCGGTTGACACCAGGCCCACGGGCGCCCCAACCTCTTCTTCGATCACTGCGATGTAATCACGGGCTGCCTGAGGCAGATCATCCATTACGAGTGCCCCTACCGTCGACTGTTGCCAGCCCGGCATGGTGCGATAAACCGGCTCAGCTTCAGTCAGCGCCGAGAGATCCGCGGGAAAGTGCCGGAGCACCTCACCTTTCACCTCATAACCGACGCAGATCTTGATTTCTTCGAGCTCGTCGAGCACATCGAGCTTGGTCAGTGCGATCGCGCCGATTCCGTTGAGCATCGAAGCGTAGCGAGCGGCGACGGCGTCGAACCAGCCGCAGCGTCTCGGGCGACCGGTGGTCGTCCCAACTTCATTGCCGCGATCCCGAAGATGTTCCCCAATCTCTTCTTCGAGCTCGGTCACGAACGGACCGCCCCCGACCCGGGTGACGTAGGCCTTGAGGACCCCCAGAACACCACCGATTCGGCGTGGCGCCACTCCGGTGCCGGTCAAGGCTCCCCCCGCGGTCGAATTAGAGCTAGTGACGTAAGGGTAGGTCCCGTGGTCGATATCGAGCAAGGCGCCTTGCGCGCCTTCGAACAACACGCGGCGACGCTTGTCCATCCATTGGTTGAGCAACAGTGCAGTGTCGCACAGATAGGGCTCGAGACGCTCCGCCCATTCGGCGCAGAGCTTGGCCAACGACGACGGCCGAGGCGGCTGTTCACCGCCAAGATCTGTGAGCTGTGGGGCGATCTGGCGATGTTGGATCCGCAATCGTTCATCGAGCTCTGGGGAGGCAAGATCGCAAGCTCGTAGTCCACTTCGGGCCGAGCGAGTTTCGTAGGCTGGACCGATACCGCGAGCTGTGGTGCCGATCTTACTGTCACCGCGCGTTTCCTCACGCGCTTGGTCCAGTAAGGCATGGGTCGGCAAGATGATGTGGGCGCGATTCGATACGAAGATGCGTCCCTTGGTGTTGATCCCGGCGGCCTCGATCCCTTCGAGCTCGCTGAAGAATGCCTCCGGAGCGATGACCATGCCATTGCCCAGTACACAGCTCATACCGTCGTGCAAGATGCCGGAAGGCAGGAAGTGCAATGCAAAATGTTGGTCGCCAAACTTGACTGTATGGCCAGCATTGTGCCCTCCCTGATAGCGGGCAACCGCATCGAAGACCGGGCAGATCAGATCTACGATCTTGCCTTTACCCTCATCACCCCACTGCATCCCGAGCACAATCGTATTCGCCATGTTTCAAGACCTGCCTGACAGAGAAAATCGTTGTTGAGGGGTGCAAAGCGCTGAAAACCGGAACCTTATTAGGAACCATGGCTCGCCGTGGAATATGTCGACGTCGGACCCTAGCAGATGCAGATAGCGGCGGACAAGCTAACGTCTCTCCGTCAGCTTCGGATTTATCGAGGGTGCATCATGTAAGCTTTGAAGGCCTAGCACTCGCCCGTTCGTGCCAAACGAGGAGACATCAGCTTGGATTTGGTTCTCAGGATTGCTGTGGTTCTATTACCGTTGCTCTACGCCCTGGTGGCAGCGGCCTACGGGTGGCTGTTCGTTGCTGATCACCCGCTTCCCCGCAAGTTTGCACGTCCGCTGTTCCACTTCACCTTGGGACTACATCTTGGATACCTCATTCTACTGACAATCCGCTGGCAACAGTTTCCTTATGCCACCGTTTCGCAGGCCTTGTCGGCGACGGCTTTTGCCGTCGCAGTGGTTTACGCGTTTGTCGAGTGGCACGGGAAGGCCTCCTCCACCGGATTCCTGATCTTGTCGATCGCAGGGTTGTTGGAGGTCTTGTCGTCACTCCTCCGAACGCCTGATCCTCCCTATCGCGAAATATTCCACAACCCGTTGTTTTCCACCCACGCGGGTTTCGGTCTACTCGGCTATGCTGCCTTTGCGGTTGCTGCCGGTTATGGCATCCTCTTTCTGCGTGTCTATCATGAGATCAAGCGCCGCCGGTTCAGTGTTTTCTTTGGCAAGCTACCGCCGCTCGAGGTCCTCGAACGCATGATGGTCGGCTCCTTGATCACCGGCTTCGTAGCATTGGCTGGTGCGGTGGTTTCGGGGGCGATCTGGGCGGAGCAACTGTTCGAGGGCGCCTGGCTACGCGATCCGAAAATTCTCTTCACGGTCGCCACGTGGGCCTTTTACGGGCTCGCCTTGACCTTACGCCGACTACGCCATTGGCATGGACGCCAGACCGCCATCGCCAGCCTGGCGGGCTTTGTGGCGGTGCTTTTCTCGTTGATCGCGGTCAACTTTTTTCTTACCGACCTGCACGGTTTCCATTAGGGTCTCGGACCACTGTGACCTCCCGAATGCGCGACTCTCGACGCGACTCCGAAGGCGGCTTGCCGCGAGTGCTGTTGATCGGTGTGGATCATCGCTGTGCTCCGATCGAGCTGCGTGAGAAGCTGGCCTATTCCGAAGACGAGACGGGTGAGTTGTTGCGTTCCCTGCAGGAGAGTCCTGACATCACCGAAGCTTGTCTGGTCTCGACTTGCAATCGTACCGAGATCTACCTCTTGCCGCAGCATGAAGCGGAGGCTTATCGCACCGGCTTCGAGCGAGTTTTTCTCGAGCGAGCGTCGGAGATCGAAGCGGAAGGGCGGTTCTACGTTAAGCGAGGGCAAGAAGCGGTTCGACACTTGTTCGAAGTCGCCAGCGGATTGCAATCGATGGTTCTTGGTGAACCGGAGATTCTTGGCCAAGTCCGTCGGTCGGCCCTAACTGCCGAGGAGCTCGAAGCCAGCGGCACTGTCTTACGGCGCTTGATGCGGGGCGCGGTAGCCGCTGGCGGCAGAGCCCGCAACGACACTGCTATCGGTAGTGGAGCGATCTCGTTTGGCTATGCCATCGTCGATCTGGCACGGAGTATCTTCAGCCGGCTCGACAGTTGCTCAGTGCTGTTGCTCGGTGCTGGCGAAACCGCTCGGCAGGTGGCTCGGAATCTCCTCGAAAGGGGGGCGCGAGAGCTTGTCGTCGCCAACCGTGGCAGCCGGCGCCTCGAAGAATTCCAGCAGCTGTTCCCCCAATCTCGCGCCATCCCCTACGAGGATCGGCACCAAGCCCTTCAAGCCTCGGATCTAGTCGTCGCCTGCACAGGTGCTGATCAGCCCATTCTGTACCGTGACGATTTCGAGCGTGCGATGTCTTCGCGCAAGGCCCGCCCTCTGCTGGCTGCCGACCTTGGGGTGCCTCGCAACCTCGACCCCGCTGCTGGCGACCTGGACAATCTCTTCCTGCAAGATGTGGACTCGCTCGAGCAACTGATCGCGCAGAATCTGAGGAAGAGGCGCGACGAGATTCCGAGAGTGCAGGAAATCTTGGATCGCGAGCTAGCAATTTTTACCTCCTGGTATCGTGGGCTAGCCGCCGAACCGCTAGTGGCACAACTCCAGAAACAGATTGAGCACATCCGCCAGCGTGAGGTCGCCAATAGTCGACGTCACTTCCCTGAAGAGACCCATGACAACCTCGATCGCCTAACTCGCTCTCTGGTGCGTAAAATTTTGCACCACCCTAGCACCCACCTGCGCTCCAATGATTCTCCCGACTATCGCCAACTCGAAGCGGTGCGCCAACTTTTCCGCCTCGACGACGACTGAGATCTGACATGCCTGATAAGAAGTTACGGCTCGGCACTCGCCGCAGCCCTCTCGCCCTTGCCCAATCTCGCCAAGTAGCGACAGCCCTCGAACAGCTTCATGACGGCCTCGAGGTCGCGTTGGTACCGATGACCACCCGCGGCGATCGTGAGCTCGGGGATCTCAAGCCGATCGGTGGTAAAGGCCTTTTCACCGAGGAACTCGAGAGTCGCCTCGACGACGGATCGATTGATTTTGCCGTCCACAGCCTCAAAGATCTACCCGTCAACTTGCCGGACAGCTTGACGATCGCCGCGTATCCCGAGCGCGCTGACCCTAGGGATACGTTAATTTGTGACGTCGCGTCCAACCTAGACGAGCTCGAGCCCGGCGCCGTGCTGTTGACTGGCGCCCACCGCCGCCAATGCCAACTCCTCCATTTTCGTGACGACCTGGTCGTCGAGCCGATCCGTGGCAATGTCGGGACTCGGCTCCGCAAATGGATCAAGAGTGGCCATGCCGGGCTCATTCTGGCGGCGGCTGGCCTCGAGCGCCTGGAGGT
>JAJCXO010000279.1 GCA_029263395.1 Acidobacteriota bacterium
ATCACCGGAAGGAAGAATCGCCGCACCATCCCCCTCGTTACCAACTGAATCTTTCCACTCCACATCGACTTCGAAGCGCCCGTCGCTGAGACACTGCGTAGTCCCGTCTGGCAAACAGGACGGGAGTTGCACATCCACTAACAACAGTTCGTCGTCTTGGATGATGCCAACCCCCCGGGCATAAAACTTCTCGTTCGACTCATCAGGGTCCAATGCGCTGGTGTCTTCGGTTTCCACGGTATTCTGAAAGGTACCGAAGGGCACCGTACGCTCCTCGCCCATCCCGACGATCTCGGCTCGGTCGAGTGCTATCCCAGGGGCAACTTCCTGGAAGAAGCGGGCGCCGACCTGCGGGCTTCCCGGCATCAGAATCCCCGGAGTTGCACCACCAATGCCTGCCCGCCATGCCCCTTCGTGGCCGACGATTACGCCATCCTCGTAGTCGTCTACGTCTTCACCGAAATACCACACGTCACCGGTCTCGCGGCAAACTGCCATAAAGTTACGGGAGACTTCCACCAACTCACCGTCTTCCGATTCCCGCTCTTCGACTACGCGGGTGACCACTCCGTCGACCAGTTCGGTCTCGCGCAGGACCGTGATGATGGCTGAAACCAAAATCGTTTCACCGTCATCTTCTTCCTCACCCTCGAGGGTCATCGCATAACCCGGCCAGATCGGCAAATAGGGGTTGTTGCCCGCTGTAGCAAACGTACAGTTACCACGATTGAAGTCTGTCGTGAATTCCGGGTCGTGTGCATAAACCGCAGCCGGCATGACGATCGCGAGCACCACTGCCAAAAACCAACCAACCAACTGTTTGGAACGAAACATCGCTTTCATAACGTCTCCTCTTCCAGATGAATTCTCGAGAATCTCAGATGTAATGAGTCCTACTCATCAAGGCCAGAACGCAACACACTTTCGAAATAAAAAAGGTTTCGAACAAGACACGCATCAGACCACTCCCGTGTCGTTGCTGATACTTGAAACGAGTTGGACGCACCAAAAATCCTTCGCAGAAAATCGAAATCTGGGAAACTGGAGTAGATCTGGACCTGCAGGCCGAGGTGGTAACATCTAACAAAGTTTCCATCAGACGAAGGATTTGCAGAGGTCTGGACTCCCTATGGGTATGGACATAAGATCCAACGCGCTTCCCGAGCTTCAGCACGACGACCGATCTCTAGCCAAGAGAATCCTCGCCGGTGACGAGCGAGCCTTCGATGAGTTCTTCGAGGGTCAGTTGCCTGGGCTGTATCGTTTTGCCCTGGCCCGCTTGAGGGATCCCGAACTGACGCGAGACATCGTCCAGACCTCGATCTGTAAGGCGATCACGCATCTCAAGACTTACCGCGGTGAGGCGTCTTTGACCGCCTGGCTTTTCACGATCTGCCGCTACGAGATTTCTGGGCACTATCGAAAGAACCGGCGAGCGCCATCCCCCGTCGAGTTGGCGGAAGATCAACCGGAGGTTCGGGCAGCCCTGGAAACAGCACCCGTGGCCTTCAAGGGACCCGAAGAATCGCTACGTCGCAAGGAGTTGGCAAAGCTTGTCCACGCGACCCTCGATCACCTACCTCCAAAGTATGGACGAGCCTTGGAGTGGAAATATGTTGATGGGCTGTCCGTCAAAGAGATCGCCCAGCGCCTGGACGTCGGCCCCAAAGCTGCCGAGTCGCTTTTGACCCGAGCGCGCCAGGCCTTCCGTGACGGTTATTCATCATTCGGAAGCAACACCGAAGCTTTGAGTCACAGCACAGCCTGAAAAGCTCGTCCGTTTTCGACAGCCTGCATCGCACGAAATCAAACCAACGAACTGGTGGCCAGTTATGAATATTCAGGATAGTGGACCTCAACCGATACACGGTGGATCCCAACACGGTAGTCCTCAACCGATCGATGATCCAGCCGAAGACGATACCGTTGCACGACTGCTGAAGGCTGCTGGCCACCGACCGCCAGCGCCGTCAGAGGATGCCGCAATTATCAAGGCGGCAGCCCATGCCGAATGGCAACAAACCGTCCGTATGGAACGACAGCGACGCCGTTTCTTCCGCGGAGCCGGCGGCCTACTCGCGGCAGCGGCGGCAGCGATCCTGATGTTCAATACAAACATCGGTGATCGACTCCTGAGAACTGTCACACCACCTGTAGCACAGGTGATTGCAGTGAACGGACAGCCTTCGACCGATACACAGTTGGCGTTTTCCCCAGGACAGGAGCTGTGGGCCAGTGATGTTGTGACCACAGCCGACGGCGACAGAACCCGGCCTTCACGGTTGGTCGTGCAGATGGCCTCAGGCGCAACTTTGCGGCTCGACTCCGGAACCCGCCTACTGATGCAGTCGAAGTCCGAACTGAAGCTCGAGAGCGGCACGGTCTACGTGGACTCTCGAGGCGCCAAAATTGAGCTTCAGACGGACTGGGGGATGGTGACCAACGTTGGCACCCGCTACGAGGTCAGAGTCGCTCCTGACAACAGCTGGCTGCGAGTCCGAGTCCGGGAGGGAGCGGTGCAAATCGCAGATAGCCAGGCCAAGCTGCAGACCGTCAGCGCTGGCGAAGAACTGACGGCGACGGCGGACGGATCCGTAGTCAACAAGCTGTCGCCCTGTGGCCCAGAATGGCAGTGGGCGGTTGAAACACGCCTCGAGAACCCCTTCGACGTCGAGGAGCCTCTGCTCCTCGATGCCTTGGAATGGGCGGCAGCCGAGGGCGGTTGGCAACTGGAGTTCGCCAGCCAAGCCCTGGCGAGGGCCAACGCCGCCACGACCGTCTTCGGCAAGATCGGAAACTCCAGCCTCGAAGACCTTCTACACAACTGGACCCGGTCTTCCAATCTCAACTACAGCATCGAAGCGTGTGTACTGCGGATCGAGTAACGCCTTGGGAGGTTCTGATGCGCGGGCGCGCTTGCGGCGAGACCTCACGAGCCACGCTCCAGGGCGCCGAGACGGCGCTCGATGGCCGCTAGGCGGTTCTGCAAGCTGCCGGGGCGGTTGCCGAGCTGATCGAACGCGTCTTGAAGGTCGTGAAAGTCACAGCCCAATGCGGCCAGATACTGCGCCAGGAGTCTCGTGCTCGGATGCTTGCGAGCGGTTTCCCAATGGGAAATGGTGCGGAAATCTGGGCCACCCCGCTGGGCGGCCTCAACCTGCGTGATGCCCACACGGATGCGCAACAAGCGCAATGCCTGGCCGATGGTGAACCCTGGCTCGCTCATGTGCCAGCTTCCCGAGAACGCAGCAGACGCGCCAGGTCTTGGAGACTCTCGACAGCAGCGTCTACACAATCGATCTCGCGCAGCCAGTTGACGAGCTGCTCGAGTTGAGGCGGATTGTGCGACTGCAGGCGATCGATAAGGGCTGAGCGTACCAGCTTGGCTCGCACCGCCGCCAGCTGACGCGCTTCTGGGCCGCGAGCGCGTGCCAGGCGTGTATTACAGATCGCCAGCATCTCCGCCGGGTGAATTCCCAGGTAGTGGGTAGGGTCGAGGACGTCGTCGGGGTCTTGCCAATCGTCTGCGGCAAGCAGCTGATCGAGCTGGCTATGGCTGACGATCACACGATAGGCCTCGCCAGGCTTCAAGGGAGACAACCCAGCATCGTCCGCCATCGCTTCGAGGCGCTCGAAGAGCTCACGAGCCTCCGGGGATTGCGCGATCAACCAGTGTAGTACGGTCACATCGGGTGGTGACTCGTAGGGGTAGTTGACGCTGAACAACAGGTGCGCCAGCTGGAAGGGTGACGGCTCATCGTCGCGAGCGGTCATCAGCTCACGGTAGAGTGCTCTCGCCGCCTCGCAGGCCTCGATCATCGCGTGCAGCGCCGGTACCGCCGCGGGGGCGGAGTGGTGACTGCCCGCAGCCGCTATCAAGCTCGCCAACTCACTGGACGACGGCAAGGCGGCAGTGGTCGGCTGGCTCATCTCACCTCCTCCCCTGCACCATCTGCTGGCGGCGATTGGGTGGCAGATTGTAAGCTCGTGCCAGCCTGCAAGCACGCAACCAGCTCTTCCACCTTCGCCAACAGCTCGCCGTCCTCGCGCTGGTCGGACCTTGGTGCCAGCAACTCGCCCAGGCCCCGCTTGTCACGGAGCGGGTTGGGCGACCGCCGCGCCGATTGCTGCAAACGCCTGCGCAGATGCTCCAGGCGCCGCTTCTCCCGACCCTTCGAGCGGCCAATACGAACCCGACACAGCGACAACAGGCGGTAGAGGGTCTCTTCCAAACCGTGTTCGCCCCTCGAGTCCACCGCTTGCTCCGGGTCTTCGTCGAGTACCGCCAGCCAGTGTTCGAGCTTAGCCTCGATGTTGATCGCCTCGCTCAGCCGGTCAGGATTAGTCTTGACGATGCCGCAATCCGCCACCAACTCTTCCAGTTGATCGTTGCGCTCCTTCACCGCTGGCAACTGTCCGATCAGCCAGTGCAAGGTGACGGCGGTGGCCGGGGAATAGGGCTCGCTTTGCACCGCCAGCAGCAACTCGCCCAGATCCGCGAGAGAGGGTTGACCGGTCTGCCGTTGACGAAGGCGGTTGTCGAGTGCACGAGCAGCTTCGGACTGGTCGATCAGCCAACGCAGGGTATGTTGCAGGGCTAGGTCGGGGTCCTCCAAACGCCAGTAATCGAACAGTCCAGCGAACTCGAGCAGGGTGGGAGTTCCAGCACGTTTCATAACTCCTCCGTGGTTTGGGTCGACCCGGTTTCGGTTTGCGGGTCCATCTCGACCTTGGCCTCGATCGGTTCCTGCTCATCCGCCGCTTCCGACTCATCGGCGGCAAGCAGGCGCAGCAAGCTGCGCAGCCGCGTCACGACATCCATCAGCAGCAGGTCGGTCTCGGCGAAAATGTCGCCACCGGAGACCCGCTGCCAGATCTCCGCCGCCAAGCTGTTGAGCGTGGTGACGAAACTATGGAGCAGGGTCAGCTGCGGCGCCCGCGCAAAAACCGCGACCGGGTCTACCGGTCGCCCCCGGTAGTAGAGCTCCACCAGCCCATTGCGCGACAGGAACTGCCCGGTGAGAGCACAGCGTGGCGCCTTCTCAGAGTAGGCCGGGCCGAGGGTGACGTCACCCTCCGGTCGCTCGGCCTGCCACAACAGCGGATCCGCCCCCGCCAGCTCGGCGACCACCTCTTTGGGCCGGGTGGGCAAGCCGTCCTCACCCCGGCGCACGATCTCGAGTCCACCTTCTACCTTGACCAGGAATTGTAAGCCGTCACCGAGCTGGGCCAAGGCGAATTCGAGCTGGGTGACGGCAGTATGGAGCGCTTTGACAGCGGCGTCTTGTGTCATCTGGGTTCCTCCTGGGCCAGGAGGCTAGGGCCAGATGTTATGGGCTTGCAGGAACCCGCTGAGTTTCACCGGTACAGCTGGAAAACTCAGCCTTTATGACAAGCGACGTGTCGCTCCCAGAAACACCAGGCACACCTAGAGGCGAGTCTGATCGAGCGGACCCGTGTCCGAGTCTCAGCGAGCAGGGGATCTCAAAAGCATTCTTAAAGGAGATAGATTTCTTAAAACAGAGATTCTCTGGTAAGAATAGGGGCGAGTTCGGCCACGTTAACTTTCAGAGATTCGAGCGGACGGCGTCGGGTGCTGAAGCTTGGCGTGCGATCCGCTCGCCGGAGGTTGAACGATGTTTCAGAATGTTTGCGCTGGCTCGACAGTGCCCACAAAGGCTCTTGGGCCACTCATCAACCCAAATATTAGGCCGCCAAGGATGGGACCATTCATCGAACCCAACGGCAGCCTACTAGGCTGCAGCCTCTTGATTGCCCTCAACGGCAGGTCGCTGAGGCCAGGGCCCTTGATTGACCCTGGCGGCAGCCCGCCGGGCCTCGGACCCCTGATTGACCCCAACGGCTAGCGTGTGGTGAGGTCAGCCCGCGCGTTACCCATCGCCTGAACCGCGGTGCGCGCTTGGGTGACCGCGGTGCGGCTGATCCGGCCGGCGAGTGCAGGCCGGACCAGCTTGATGATGGCCTGCGACGCCAGCCGGTTGGCCTCGAAGGCCTCGAGCAAGTGAACCATGCCCTGAGCCAGCTCACAAGCCTCCACGGCTTCGCCCTGGGCAATCAACACGTCCAACAGATCGAGCGATACCAGAGCCTCTTGCCCCGGGTTCTCGGCCTTGGTCAGCAGGCTGCGCGCCTTGCGCAATAGCTTCTCGGCGCGTTCGTAGAGACGTCGGCGCAAGGCCAGGCTTCCTTCCAGCCACAACAATTTGCCGCGGTGCAACTCGCCTTCCTGTTTCGAGATGCCGCTGGCCTGGCGCAGATGGTGCTCCGCGGCGGTCAACTCGCCCAACTGTTCCCAAGCGTAGGCCAGGTATTGATGAGCCGCGCAGCGATTTCGCACAGCGCCATCGCTGCCAAGATGCTGGAGCGCCCGCTGCAGGGTGTCGATCGCACGGTTGTGGGCTCCTTGGTAGGCCAGCATCATGCCGCGGTCGACCAGCGTTTTGCCCATGCCAAAGCGGTCATCCAACACTACAAAAATCGCCAAAGCCTCGCTGAGGTAGGCGAGAGCACGCTCGAACTGCCCAAGGTCTCTCAGCAAATACGAAGCGCGCTGCAACAACTCAGCCTGGGCGTGGCGTAACTGTCGGCGTCGCGCCAACTCGAGGCCCAGGCGAAAAACGCATGCCGTGGCCGTGAACCTACCGCGGGCTCGCCGAGCCGAGCCGTAGATGCCAAGAGCCCAGCAGGCCAGTTCTATGCGTTCGCTCTGTGGTGCGGGGAGGCGCGGAATCAGCCCAAAGATCACCATCGCGGCCAACTTGGCGGCCTCGTCTGGCGTGACATAGCGCAACGAGTCGAGATGCTCCAGGTAGGCGCGGGCGAAGGCGTGAGTACCGTAAGCTCGGGTCTCACGCAGCCGGCGAGCCTGCTCGCGATGGTTGCAACGTAGGAAGGCCTCAAGTTGGCCCTCGGCGTCGCTGGCATCCGTCAGATTGTCCACCTGCGGTGGCGCATCGACCTCGAGCCGGTAGGTGGCCCGCTCCAGCCGCACGATCTTGGCGTCGTCCGTCTCCGCCCCTACCTCGAGCACCGCCAGATACTCCTCCGGGCGTTGGTGCCAACCCAGCGCCTGCGAGAAGAACGCACCGTGGTTGATTTCCAATGCATCGAGCGCATGCAACAAGGCGGGGAACTCCCTGACCCGGCCAGAGTAGACATCGCTGATCCGACCACGCCGCATCCCAGCACGCTGCTCGATCCATCCGATGTGACCCCAACGCTTGCGAGCCTCTGCCCGCAAAGCCTCCCTAAATCGCTCAAGCATCTCTTCCCAGGACATGGTAGACGAGACCTTATCAGAGCTTTTTGCGATTTAGCGTGTCGACCCCTGGCTTAGTGCTCACGGATTTAGAAGGCTAAGAGGTTTGATTCAAGGACCGCACAGCATCAAGAAATCGGACGCCACCAGGGACTTTCTTGCATCCACTGAGGTGTCCGTTCAGTCCTTGGGTAGAGGCATGGGAAAGAGGTGAACCCGCAGGTACCGACTAGATTCGTCAGGGGGGTGAAACTCCCAAACCCGGCCATCCGCGTTGAACCCGGGTAAAGGAACGACGTTACGACCTGGCAAGAAGAGGGCGTATTGCGCCCCCTCACGATAGAGGCCGAAGCCCTCGGCATGCACTCTGGCAAGATCGAGTTTCAGACCGCTCAGCGGAATCAAGGTCCGGTACCAGACCTCGGGCTCGTCACGTGCAACCTGGAAGACGGCGATCATATTGGGCTGATCCGATCCAACCCCATGGCCTCGCATGGGCAGCATGAGCACGTCTTCGCTCTGGGGCCCCGGTGTCACATAACTCCAGGTGACACC
>JAJCXO010000280.1 GCA_029263395.1 Acidobacteriota bacterium
GATCCCGTTATCATCTACAAGACACGTCACCTGGAACGTATAGGCGCCGTCTGCGAGATCCGGAGGGGGGTAGTACACAGCCGCCGCGTCGGTAGCTGTCGAACCGCTTCCTCCGACGGAACGAAACTCGCCCTTCTGCGGAAGGGAACCGAGAGTAGACGAGTAAATGTAGATGGCCGCATCATTCGAAGTAACGTTGGTCCACGTCTCGTCCAGCCACTCACACTTCACCCAGTATTCATCTCCGTCCGTAACTTCAACAGAGAACGGTATCCCAGTCTCATAGACATTCGCACCCAATAGTATTGATGACGACTGTGGCTCAGAGGCAACTAATTGGAGCGCATCTCGGGGCGAAGGATCACCATCGGGCAGGCAGTTGGCGTCGTCAATGAGCTGCGGAGGGTCACCAGGGATTCCACTCTGCGTCGTGCAACTACTCTGCGCAGAAAGGGGATAGGACACACCGAGCAGAAGCGCACTAAGCATGAACCCCCACATTGCTACCTTGCTCATCTCAAACACAACTCCCCCCATAGCTGAAAGAACTCGGGATACTCTTCTGGAACGCACAGGATAAACCACTCGCAACCACCTGAGGCAACCCCCAATGTCGGTCCATCCGTAACTAGGAATTAGAGGTTTCGAGTTCAGTGGGATTGGGACAGGTAAGGGCAGTGTCAGCGCAGGTCTCGACAGGCTCTTGAGCGATGAACATCTCGGGGCTGAGCCCGCTGTGTGCGCTGTGCGGCCGAACGTGATTGTAGTCGCTGCGCCAGTCACCGCCGAGGTGACGGGCATGGCCAATGCTCGTGAAGCAGTGCTGATTCAGTAGTTCGTCTCGGACGCGGCCGTTGAAGCTCTCGGCAAGCGCATTCTCAACTGGCTTGCCGGGACGGATGAAGTGGTGCTCGATGCCGTGGCTGTAAGCCCAAGCATCGAATGCCTTGCTTGCGAACTCGGGACCGTTGTCGGTCCGTATCGCTCTTGGCTTGCCGTACTCCTCTATCGCCTGGTCGAGGATCCGGGTGACTCGCTCCGACGGGAGGGCCACATCGAACTCGAGTGCCACGCAACGTCGCGAGTGATCGTCAATCGCGGTGAAGACTCGCATGGTCCTGCCATCGACCATCGAATCGCTCAGGAAGTCCATCGACCAACAGTCGTTCACTGCCACAGCTGTGGGCACAGCAGCTCTAGGAGTTTGCGACGCACGATTACGCCGCCTCCTGCGGACGGCGAGACCGAGCCTGCGATAGATCCGGTACACGCGCTTGTGATTCACGAGGAAGCCATCGCGGCGCAGGAGGATGGTCAGCCTCTTGTACCCGAAACGCGGACGCTCTCCGGCATGCTCGAGAAGGCCCTCCTCAAGTCCCGGGATGACCACCTTTCGAGATTGGTACCGCTGAACGGATCGGGGCTGCCCTGCCAGCTCGCACGCGCGTCGCTCGCTCAAATCGAACTCACCACGGAGGTGCTCGACCGCGTCGCGCCTGCTGGCAGGGCTTACCACTTTTTTCCTAGCACCGACTTCAGTGCGCGATTGTCGAGCGAGAGGTCAGCGACCATCTGCTTCAGCTGCCGGTTTTGCTCTTCGAGTTCCTTGAGGCGCTTCGCCTCATTGACCTCCAGGCCTCCGTACTTGGATCGCCAGCTATAGATCGTCGCTGTGCTGACGCCGTGCTCGCGAGCGAGGTCTTGCACCTTCGCTCCGGCCTCCGCTTGCTTCAGGATCCCGATGATCTGCTCTTCGGTGAAACGGCTCTTTCGCATGTGGTCCTCCAGGGACGGTTTTACCTCGTCTTCCTAGGATCTGCTGGACCGACATTCTGGGGTCACCTCAGCATGGCCGAGCTCGCCGCAGTTTTTGAGGGGGTGTGACATGCCAGCTATCGATGCCCTGGATACCAACGGCCTCGTCGACGCTCACTGCCACGTAGACCTCTACCCTGACCCAATGGCAATGCTCCGGAGGATCGAGGATGCGGGCATCCATGTTGTAACGGTGACCAACCTTCCGAGCGTCTTTGGCCCCAACGTCGCAATAGCCGCGCCATATGACCGTGTTCATGTAGCGCTTGGCCTGCATCCCGAGCTGGTCAAGTCACACGGTCACGAGATCTCGGTCCTACGAGAGTTGCTGCCGGAGGCTCAGTTCATCGGAGAGGTTGGGCTCGACTTCACGACCAACGACCGGGACGAACGCGAGCATCAACGAGCTGTGCTTGGCAACGTTCTCACGTGGTGCGCGGACGCCGGCAACAAAGTTCTTACTATTCACTCCCGGAGAGCGGCATCGGATGTCATATCCATGATCGGGACCGACTACCCGTGTAGCGCCATCCTTCACTGGTTCAGCGGATCAACGGCTCAGCTAAAGCGAGCTGCTGCGGCAGGCCTCTACTTCTCTGTTAACGCCGGCATGATTCGCTCCAAGAACGGTCAGTCCTTGATTGAGCAGATGCCACCCGAGTGCGTCCTGACAGAATCTGATGGCCCGTTCCTCCAGACGAATCGCTGTCCCGCAGAACCTGCGGGAATCGCGTTGGTTGTGGATTACCTGAGCAAGCGGTGGGATCGGTCGTATGACTCCACTAAGGCTTTGATACTCGCAAACTTCGAGCGAGCCATGGCGCGCGGCATCTCGTAGCGACCGCTGATCGCCCCCCAATCTCTCGAGGCTCTACATCACGAGAATTGGAGTTCTCGTGCAAAAGGTAAGCGTCCGGCGCCTCCGAACGGTGGGTGTGGAATCGTCGCGCTGGCCTGAGATCGTGGTGAGATGCAGAGCATCGATCTCACCGAGCGCCCACGGGTTCTCGAGCAGCTGTCTGACTGGTACGCGGCGGCCCTGGCGGAGCAAGCGAGCAGCGGCCTGAGCATTGCGGAGTACGCCGACGAGACGACGAGACACCGAACGATCAATGGCCGGTGAGTACTGATCCCCTCCCCGTTTCAGATCACCGCTTCCTCTCAACGGCCCGCTAGCGAACTTCGAATCTCACCGCCGCTTACTCCGAACTTCATTCAACAAGCCGGCGCCTACGGTCCCACCGGCCTGGAGCACGAGTCGTTCGTATGATCGCAAAGCGGCCATCGCATTCTCGTCGCCACTACTTGCGACAATGCCGTCGCTCACTCCCTCGCGACTCTCTGAACTCGATGGGAAAAAGCTCTCTGAGATGCTGTCGTTTGCCCCGCCGGCCAAGATCGTGCTGGAGACTATGTCCGACAACACGACTTGCGGACCGACTATGACCCACCACTGGAACGCTAGCGGCGCACCCTCGAAAGCCGGATTGTTCGGAATCGGAAGATCGGCTGTCAGGAACGACTGTTGGTTCCCGAAGAACTCGAGTTGAGTGGGAATATAGGCAGGCGAGCTGAGCAGGTACGTGCCCTGGAAGGGAACCACTTGATCCGGCGTCCCGACGACCAGAAAGGCCGGATAGGTATTACCCGACTCACTATTGGCGAGATCATCGACCTTGAGGCCAACCATGAAGTATGGGTTGTCCACGTATAGATCCAACGCCAAGCTCGATCGAAATGGCCGCAGTGTCGCACCACTCGGAAGACTCTCCGGCAGTCCCCAATACTGGACCGGCGTCTTCCAGTGGGTCGGGTTCGCGCTATAGGTGCTCTGCATTCCGTATACTTCGCCAAGTTGCGCAGGCGGAATGGCAATACTTCCATCGCCCTGAGCATCGGTCACACCCATGCCAAGGACTGCGGAATCTGACTCCCGAATGATCTGCACAAGCGTGCTTGCGGGCCCAACCACGGGGATCGAAGTCTGACCTTCAGCCATAATGTCTACGCTGAAGTAGGCTCGGTTA
>JAJCXO010000281.1 GCA_029263395.1 Acidobacteriota bacterium
AGCGTCGAAGTGACGATCCCCGTCAAGGTACGGATCACGGTACCCACACCAGCCCCAGTCCCGAGCCCGACGCCGGTCCCGACACCCGAACCTGACCCGAAATCAGGACCGGAACCAACACCAGGACCGAAACCAACACCAGGACCGGAACCGGAACCGACACCCGCCCCTGCACCCACGGTCGATAGCGCCTACTACAACTCGGACACAGACCAGCAGGGGCGCGATGCCTACTACGCCGACGTCTCCTTCGACACTAGCAAGGGCGCGCTCTACACCACCCTCAGTCGGCTGGTGAGCAACACCCACCGCCGCAAGTTCAGCTACAGTCAAGCGCGTCACGGTCATCTCTACCCGCGGGTCGACCTCCATCCCGATGGCAAATTGCACGCCGTCTACTCCGACACCCGCTTCGACCCACGCGAATTCCTTGCCGCCGATCGTGCCCTCGACGATCAACTCGAAGCCCGCGCCAGCGACTTACTGAGTCGCGAGAGTGCACTCGGCCGCGAAGCGCTGGTCCGCGAGCTCGACCTCTTCGAGTCCTCGCTGCAGTTCAACTGCGAACATGTGGTCCCGCAGTCATGGTTCA
The DNA here is from genome assembly GCA_029263395.1 of Acidobacteriota bacterium. Classification (GTDB taxonomy): domain Bacteria; phylum Acidobacteriota; class Thermoanaerobaculia; order Multivoradales; family J023; genus JAAELT01. The sequence continues at coordinate 593 of JAJCXO010000281.1, forward strand.
ACAAACGGCTACCGATGAAGGCAGACCTTCACCATCTTTACGCCAGCGAACCGGGCTGCAACAGTTTCCGCGGCAACTTCCCGTACTTCGAGTTCGACGACTTCGAAGAAACAGTTCGGGGAGCTTGCGGCAAACGGAAGTCCGACGGCTTCGAGCCCCTAACCAACAAAGGTGCCGTCGCCCGCTCGACGCTGTACTTCTTGTTGCGGTACCCGGGAGCGATCAAGAAATCGTCTGCGACAATCGACTTGCAACGTCTCAAGACCATTCTCGCCTGGCACAAGGCGCACCCGCCGACCGACTCGACCTGGGAACTGCGTCGCAACCAGACCATCTTCGAGGCCCAAGGCAACCGCAATCCGCTGATCGACTTCCCGGAGTTGGCGTCCAAAATCGACTTCAAGCTCGGACTGGGTTGAGTCGGACGGCACAGGACCGGGTTTCGAAACCGGGCCAAGTCGCGTGGGGTTTCGACCCCTCGCGGAAGCCTCGGTTGAGTCGGGCCGAAACCCACTGCCCGAAACCTCATGGCCTTAGTCGCGTATACTGTATGGGTCGCACCAAACAGTTAATCAATAATCGCTCGAACACAAACTCATGACGCCAACCAACCTGCCTCTCACGCTGCGCCTGCAACGTGGCACCGGTCAATCCGTCCCTGATCAGGTGGCAGCTGAAGTCCGTGGCTGGATTCGCGACGGTCGCTTGACCAGCGGACACGCCCTACCCGAGCTGCGAACCCTGGCCCGCAATGCCGGCGCACATCCATCTCTGATCGCCCGCGGCCTGGAACGTCTCGATCGCGAGGGTTGGATCGATCGTGAGGATGCTGGCTACCGAGTTGGAAGTCAATTGCCACTCGATAGCACCCCGGAATCCATCGATCATCAGATCGAAAACGCTCGCCAGGTGCAGCAGCGCCTGTTGCCGGAGGACTTAATGAGCGACGAGTTGCGGATCGTCTCCTACTCCGACTCGCTGCACGAGGTCTCCGGCGATCTGTTCGATTGGTTCAGCGATACCCCGGGGCGACGCTGGACGATTGCGGTCGGCGACGTCGCCGGCAAGGGGTTGGCAGCAGGGATGGTGATGGCTTCCGTCCAGACCGCGCTGCGCATGAGCGCCGGACGCGACGATCCCGCCAGCGTCTTGACCGACCTCAACCTGGAGCTGGTGGAGCGCACTCGCGCACGGGACTTTGTTGCCCTCACCCTGCTCCACATCGATCTCGACCGGCGACGCCTGCACGCGGCTGCGGCGGGCTCTCCCGATGTCCTCCTGCGAACTTCCACAGGACTGCAAACACTCACTATTCCGGGCCCACGGCTGCCTCTTGGGCTCCGCCCGGCGGTCGCCTACGAGTCCCGCACCATCGATCTCGACGCTCGGGATCAGTTGATCATCTCCACCGACGGCCTGCCCGAGACCCCAACCGGGGACGGCGACCTGCTCGGCTACACTCGACTCGAGGAGCGTCTCGACCAGCTGACCGGCGAGCGCCCCTGTCAACGTACCGAGCTGCGCAGTTTCGTCACAGCGCTCGACACCGAGCTCGGCGGCCAGCCCACCGACGACCGCACGATGCTGTGGATCCAACTGAATCCGCCACCGATAGGCTCAGGATGAGCTGGAACGTGCATCTGCGGGTTGATCCTGGCAGCGGCGTCCCGGTCTACCGTCAATTGATGAACCAAATCCGTTATTACGTCAGCTCGGGTGCGATCGCGACTGGCGACCAACTGCCGTCGATCCGCGATCTGGCTCGCGGACTGGGAGTTAATCCAACCACCGTCGTCAAGGCCTATAGTGAGCTCGAAAACGAGGGTTTCCTCGATCGTCAACAGGGCCGCGGCGTTTTCATAGCGGATCAAGCCCGCACCCAGTCGTCCGCCGACTTCGACCGTGCCCTGCGCGATAGCGCCCGGCAATTGGTGGTCGAAGCAACCCAGCTCGGGATCGACGTCGAACGTGTCGTCAATCTCGTACGGCTCGAGTACCAGCGGGCGGGCAAAGACGCGACCCGAGACAGAGGACATCAGCATGTATGAACCGGTGATCGAAGCCCGCGGGCTGAGCAAAGATTTCGGCCAGGGAGCGGTGCTCGATGGCCTCGATCTGACAGTCGCCCAAGGCTCGTTTTATGGCTTGCTAGGCCGTAACGGTGCCGGCAAGACGACCCTCCTGAGACTGTTGATGGGTTTACAGACGCCCAATGCCGGAGAGGCTTTGATCCTCGGCAAAACCATCATCACCGCCGGGGAATCCCATCGCGCCCGGGTGGCTTATGTCTCCCAGAATCAGACCCTTCACCCTCAGCTGAGCGCCGAAGAACTGGCCGAGTACGTCGCGCATTTTTATCCCAAGTGGGATGCCGCTTATGCCCACCGCTTGGCTGGCCGGCTCGAAGTGCCTTGGACCCAGCGCTGGTCCGAACTCTCCGGTGGCCAACAACGTAAGGTCGGCTTGTTGCTGGCGCTCGCTGCCCGCCCCGAGGTACTGCTACTCGACGAACCCGCCGCCGGCTTGGATCCGGTGGCACGCCGCGAGTTGCTCGAAGAGTTGATCGACTTGCTGCTCGAAGGCGACGGCTGCACCGTTTTGTTCTCGACCCACATTCTGTCCGACCTCGAACGGCCCGCCGACACCATCGGTGTGCTGGCCGAGGGGCGAATGTTGTTGTCGCAACCCACCGAGGTGCTGCAGAGTCAAGCCCGCCGGGTACAGGCGGTGTTCCCCGGTGACGTCCCCGACGATCTCATGCTCGCCGGCGCCTGGCGCAGTCATCGTGATGGCCGGGTGTACCAAGCCATTCTTGGCCTCGAGTCCGACGATCAACTCGCACCGTTGCGGAAGGCTGGCGCCACCGTCGACGTCTTCCCAATGGACCTCGAAGAGCTGTTCATCGAACTCGTTGGCAAACGGTCCCTGAGCACCGACCAAGTATGAACGAGGCACACAGATGACCGGTAAGCTGGCGGGCCCGGCCTGGATTCAACCCTTTCCACCGCGGCTCCGTGGTTTGTTGTGGATGGAGTTACGCCTACACAGCGGCAGGCAGGACAGCGTAGCCGGGGCCATCGTCGCCGTTTGGGTGGTTGCCTTGGCAGTCGGCGCCTTGATGGTATGGTTCGGAAAAGCGCCTCCTGGCGTGCTGTTTTGGGCACTGCCGACGTTCTTCGGCGCAGCCACCCTGGGAGCACGGCTCGGTGGTGCGGAACGCCGCCTGGGGGTCGAAGAATTCACCCTTGCACTGCCGGTGGATCGGAGCCTCAGGTTTTGGAGTCGCTTCGTCCTCGCCTCAGGGGCATGGGTGGTGCTCAGTGCTGGGACCTGGCTGCTGCTTTATGGTCCACTCTGGCTCAGCGGCGAAGGGCTCGACGGACCTCATCTACTCAACACCAACCAGTCCGCCTGGGTCCTCGGCCCGAGCTGGATCGTGCTGGCACTGACCTTTGCATTGTTTGCGGATTGGCGACCCCAGGCCCACTTCGAACGCCTCTTCAGACAATGGCCGTGGCTGTTCTTTGCCGCCACTCTGATGGGATCCACCGAAGTCGAGATCGCCAAAAACTGGCCGATTTGGCCGGTCTTTTTCCTGCTAGTGCTCGGTGGCGCCATAGCGACCCGGGGGTCCGCACGCTACACCCGCCGCCCACTGTCCCAAGATCGTGTCGCAGCCCCCGGGGCTCCTTGGATCTCTCGATGCTTGCGCCCGCTGCTCTTCGGCCCACGCCACCGGCGTGGCTTGATCTGGGGCGAACTCCGCACCCTCGACAACAGTTGGGGTTTCCTGGGCCTCAGTATCCTAGTCGGCACCTGCGTGCTCGGAGTGTTACACGAGGGGATCTCGAGTGCCTACCTGCCTTGGATCATCCTTGCGACTTGCCTGTTGTCGGCCACCAGTGTGGCGATTGTCATGGCGGGCTATCGCACCAATCTCGGCATCGACGAATTTGTCGCTGGCTTGCCACCCCGGCGTCGAGATCGATTCCGGGTTCGATTTGCCATCGGCCTGGTGTTGGCGGCTGTCACCATCTTGCTGATCGTCGGGTTCTTACGCTCCGGCCTGCTGGTCTGGATCCTCGGATGGCTTCCGGAGACGGTTCGTCGCACTGCTCTCGGCGCTGAAGCCTTACCGCCGATGGTCAACGCCGAAACTGCGTTTGTCGCCCTACCCCTGCTGTTGTTCGGTTATTCCGCCGCCTTCATGGCAGCGGCTCGCCATCACCAGTTCTGTCAGGAGGCAGCGGACGCTGAAGGGTCCAACTACGGTTTTGTCCTGCCAGGTTTGGCCCTGGTGGCAACTCGATTCTTGGCGGCTGCCAGCGGAGTCTTGTGGCTGGGATATCTGCTTTTCGACATCCTCCTCCTTGTCCTCGCCGGCCGCTGCTATCGCCGTGCCGAGACGCGGGCCCTCACCATCGACCTGCCAGAGCCCAGCGGCAGTGCCAGTAATAAGGGTACGAATATCTTCATCACTCTCAGCGCCATGTCGATCGTCCTTCTGGGCTTTGCATTTCTATTTGGTGTCGGGGAAGCCGAGCGCCTGGGACGTTATTACGCCGCGGGTAACTTGTCGGCAGACGACTATTTGGAACGGGTTCTCCCTGGACGCCTGATCTCTCGACGAGCCGACTGTTACGCCCTCGCCAAGGATCCCGACGACTGCCGCGATAGCGTGCTTCGCGGCAATGTACGCCGCGGCCACGACGACAGAGAGATCTACAAGCAACGCCTCGAAACTTTCAAGGCGGCTCGCGCCATTGACCCGCGGCTGGCTCGTCATGCCACCGACTTCGCCAGCTCCCCCTACGAGCTCGAAGGCTTTGTCCAACGACTCGAAGTGGCGTTAGCGGATCCCACCGTTGCCATTGAAGACCGCGGTTGGTTCGCCCGATCACCTTGGAGCCTCGACGAATTCAAGGCGCGCAAGGCTGAGATCGTGGCTCGCTTGCCCGTCCTCTGGGGCGGCTCCCAACCCTGAGGCCCGGTCGACCGATGCTCTCCAAGATCCTCGCAGGGTTCCTCGGGCCCTCGACCTTCCCGCGCGTGACCACCCTCGCGCTGGCGTTGGCTCGGGTGCCCCTGTTCGTGGTCTTGAGCATCGGCCTGGATCGCACCGACCTACACAATGACGAAGCGATTTACGCCTATGCAGTCGACAGCCTGCTGGAGTCCGACGACTGGTGGACGCCGCTCGCGAGTATCACGCAGGATCCCTACTTGGCCAAGCCACCGCTCAAGATCTGGATCGTCACAGCGGGTATTCGACTCGGGCTGATTCCCAACACCGAGGGTGGGCTCCGCACATTCGACGCGGTTTTTGCTTGCCTCGCCTTGTTGTATGTGTTCGCCATCGGCACCCGGTTGATGAATCCCTTGGCGGGGGCAGCAGCAGCCTTTTTCCTTAGCGTCCAGCCCTCGTTGCTTTTTGTCCACGGTCTGCGCTGGGGCACGATGGAGGCGATGCTGGTACTGCACTTCTCTGCCAGCGTGTATCACTTGCTCGCCTGGGCAGACGGTGCCAACTGCGCAGACGGTTCAAACCGCCGCCGACGCGTCACCCACATCGTGCTCCTCGCGGGTTGGCAAGCATTCGGCATCCTCGCCAAGTCGACCGCGTTGATGGCACCAGCAAGCCTGGCTCCAATCGTGTTGTTGTATCGACCGTGGCGCCAACGGCTGTGGCAGGACCGATGGTGGTGGCTGACCGGCGCCGCGCTTTCGGTTGGCCTGATTGCTCCTTGGTATTGGGTCCAAACCGCTCGGTATGGCGCTGGCTTCTGGCACAAGATCGTCGGCACCGGGATTGTCGACCGGTATACCGCGGGCTTGGATCCCAACCATCTCAAGCCCTGGTCCTACTATCTGAGCTTCATTTACCAAGAGCTGACGATCACCGGCACCTTGTTGTGGGTTGTGATCGGCGCGGCCCTGTGGCTGTTCAGGATCGTCCAACAACGCTGGGCAGCAGGCGCCCTTGTTGTCGCCTGGATTGTGCTGCCCCTGGCGGTGATCTCGACCAGTGCCTCAAAACTGGCCCACTATCTCTACCCTAGCCTTCCGGCACTTGCCCTGTTTGGAGGGTTCGCTTTTGCAGCCTTGACCGCAGCCGTCACCGACGGGCTGCGACGCTTGGCCGCGTTGCCCCGAGTCGAACGCTGGGTAAACCCTCGTATCACCGGCCAGCTCAACCAGACTTTGGTCATCGGTACCTCCATCGCGGCCTTGGTGGCCGGTCTAGTGATGCTGATTCAGCATCCCGAACGCCCCGGTGCGCCGATCATGTGGCTCGTCGGCGTGGTGATGTTGGCCTTGGCGAGCCGAGCCTCCCGCAGCCTGGTTGCCGTCGGCGTCGTCTTGGCGGTTGGCCTGCTGCCTTGGGCGCTCTATCGGCCAATGATCGAGCGCGCCTTGACCCAATCGACGCCCCTGGGCGCGTTACGGGCATGTATCGACGAACTCGCCCCTCAGGTTGCACTCGGACCCGATCAGCAGGGACGTCTGTTCTTCGAGTACCCGGCTGGGCGCACCGTTGGCCATCCGTCGTTCTACTACTTTCGTGACCTCAACAGCTGGCAACTGCAGCGTCGACAAGATCCAGCGCTACTCTACTTTCGTCTCTACGTGCCCGGTCATCAAGCACCCACCCAGATACCGGCTGACGAGTATCTGGCCTTCGCCGAACACGTTCGACAGGGCGACCTGAACGCCTTGGCCGACAAGCTGTCTATCACCGCCCGAGCTGCCGGTCTCGAAGTTGAGCCCCCCGATCCAGCGACGCTTGAACAACCCCCGGCATTTCATTCCACTCAGATCAAAATCATCCTGCTGCCCGGTCCCTACGCCCCATGCATAGCGCCCGTGATGGCAGCGGGTGGCTACCCGTTCACCGCGCCGTAGCTAAAATGCAATCGGCTTGTCTTGCCCTGACGCTTGAAGCGCCAGCACGGCCAGCAGCCAAGCGACGGCGAGCCCAGTGGATCGGGTAGCAGGCTCCAAACAACTTGCCCAGCACTCCCCCAGGCGCATCCGCTAAAATCCCGTCATGGCAGTTTTGCAGGTTGCTAGCAGGCCATATGGCCGAGCTACCAACCTTGGCTGGGGCGGAGACATCCGAGGTCACCGTCCTCTTCGTCTCGACCGAATCCGAGCCGGCCCGCCTGCGCTGTCAGTGGACCTGAGATTTCGGGCCTAACGATCACCGCCGAAAACGGCGGTAGCCAGCCATTCCTGCGCTCCAACTCGCGTCCTGACGGCGGTACAAGACATCTCCAGCCTTCCAGCTCCCGCCCCGGGCCCACCAGGAGACGTGTTGTGACGAAGGAAAGGTCTTCTCCCGCCGTTGGAACCCCTGACCCAACGCACGACAGGTGTTCTCCCACCGTTGGACGCGATTCCTGACGATCGAATGGCGTCCTCCCGGCGGGAGAGCCCTTGTTTTGACGACCGAAAGGTCTCCTCCCGGGTGTAGTTTGAAGGGCTTCTCGGACGAATCACCCAGAACGAGGCGATATTAGCCCGATTTGGGCGAATATCGCCTCGAACACAGGGTGACGGTGACGCTGATCGTCACCGTCACCGTCACCAGCGTCACCGTCACCGTCACCAAGCGTCACCGTCACCCGTGCGTCACGGTGCGTCACGGGGTGGTGCGTCACGGGTGGGTGCGTCACGGGGTGCCGGCCGTGTCGGTCACGGGTGCGTCACGGGGTGCCGGCCGTGTCGGTCACGAGGCCCGGCGTCACGGGTGCGTCACGGGGTGCCGGCCGTGTCGGTCACGAGGCCAATGACGACGGTGCGTCACGGAGTGCGGTGCGTCACGGAGTGCGGTGCGTCACGGAGTGCGGTGCGTCACGGAGTCCGGTGCGTCACGGAGTGCGGTGCGTCACGGAGTGCCGGCCGTGTCGGTCACGCGGTGCCGCGGCGCCACTGAGGTGCCACGGTTCCGGCCGTGGTGCGATCACGGAGCGCCAACCGTTTCGATCGGCGATAACAATTTTCGCCAAACCCAAAAGATCGGAGAGCCCTTTGCCGTCTTTATAGG
>JAJCXO010000282.1 GCA_029263395.1 Acidobacteriota bacterium
CCTCGTTGACACCTTCACCCTTCACACCACGCAGGGCGGCAACCACACTCGGGTGGACATCTGGCAGATAAATCTCGTCGAGCAAAACTGCCGAGCCAGCTTCGCGCCCAGCCGGCAAAGCCTCTTCGACGTGAGCTACCGCGCCGCCAACCAGCACCAGATACTTGCCGGGATGTACCGTGCCGGCATAAATCAACTCGACCGGTGAACGTTTCACCATCGCGTCGCCAACTCGTATACCGAGGGCAATCGACGACAGCTCGAGGAGCCCTAGAGCCGGCTGGATCACGGGCTAAACGAACCTCAAGCCGCCAGCGACGGCAAGCCGACGCTCACGCGAGAAAGACCGCGGCCGGGTCATACCCTCGCCGCTCGGACTGGCGATCGAAAACGACGTGTAGCCTTCGCCTCCTTGTCCGAGTCCCGCCAGGTTGGGACCGTTGGCGGTGAAGATCGAGACGTTGATAGCCCGCGCCATTTTGGTAATGGTGTCGACATTGCGGGTGTAGATCGACGCGGTATGTCCAAAATGATGCTCGGCACGGATCGCCAGGTCGATCGCCAACTCGACGTTGGCCACCCGACAGACAGGCATGACCGGCATCATCTGCTCGGTCCACACCAAGCTGTGATGGGTCGGCACTGGCACCACCGCCAAACGAGTGTCGGCACTGGCTGGGATGCCGATCTCTTGCAGGATCAAACCCGCATTTTTGCCGATCCACTTGGGATTGATCTTGCCCGGCTTGTTGGGCTCACCAAGCTGCTTGAAGATTGTCTTCTCGAGCGCTGGCAACTTGCTTTCGTCGACCAACACCGCACCATGAGCCACCATCGACTCGATCAATCGGTCGGCGATTGACGCGACCGCGATGACCTCTTTTTCGTCGGTGCAAATGATGTTGTTGTCGAACGAAGCACCGCGCACGATCTCGCGGCCAGCAAGCTCGAGGTCAGCGGTCTCGTCAACCACTACCGGTGGATTGCCGGGACCCGCGGTGATCGCCCGTTTATGAGTCGCCAAGGCCGCCTTGACCACTCCGGGCCCCCCGGTCACCAGCAGCAGGCGTGCCTTGGGATGGACCATCAACTCACGGGCAGTCTCCAACGTAGGCTCGGGAATGCAGGTCACCAAATTCGGCGGGCCGCCGGCGTCGAGGACACAACGGTTGAGAATCCGAACCGTTTCGACCGACACCTTCTTGGCACTGGGATGAACGTTGAACACCAGCCCGTTGCCTGCAGACAGCACCGCAATGGTGTTGTTGATAACCGTCGCGGTTGGGTTGGTGGTCGGCGTAATCGCCCCAACCACCCCAAAAGGCGCCCACTCAGTCACCGTCAGGCCACGGTCTCCAGACCAGGTCCGCGGTTCGAGATCTTCGGGCCCTGGCGTTTTGTTGGTCACCAACAAATTCTTGAGCAGCTTGTCCTCGGGCCGGCCGAGGCCGGTCTCCTCCCAGGCATGCCTCGCCAGCTGCTCGGCATGCTCGCGCATCGCCTCACGAATACGATCGATGACCGTAAAACGTCGATCCAGCCCCATCTCCAGGTACTGCTGATAAGCATCCCAGGCAGCATTCACCGCCTGATCGATGGTCGGAAAGATGCCGTCGCCACCTCCAGCTACCACCGCTGGCGACGACCCTGCCGGCGCACTCGTCGGGGCCTTCGCCGCCGCGGTAGGCATCACGACAGGACGACCGTCCCCGACTCGGCCACGCACCCTTTGCAGGATGGATTGGACTTCTTGATCTCGGATCATAGGTTATCCAAGAACCTCAACTCGCCCACTCGCCGTCGGCATCCGTCTTGCGGTAGATCTCGTCACCGCCGACATCCCAGGAGTCGACGATCGCCATGATCACCGCGTCGCACGGACGATCGCGGGTTGCCTCGGTTTGCCTGGCCGAGCTGCCGGAGGCATAAAGAACCATCTCGCCTTCACCAGCGCCCACACTGTCGACCGCGACGACAAAACCGCTGGCATCGTCGCCATCCACCGACACATTACGCACCAAAAGGAGCTTCTGCCCGAGCAGTCCTTCGTCTTTGCGGTTGGCTACCAGGGTGCCGACGACACGTCCGAGGATCATCAGCCCTTGCCCGTCTCCGCCTGGCGGCCGAGCGGCAGCACGTCGTCGACATTACCGTGGGGACGTGCGATGACGTGGGTCGAAACCACTTCACCAACACGTTCGGCGCCACGTACACCAGCCTCGATGGCGGCCTTGACCGCGGCCACATCGCCGCGAACCACCGCGGTCACATACCCACCACCGATCCGCTCGTGACCTACCAACTCTACTTTGGCGGCCTTCACCATCGCGTCGGACGCTTCGACCATGGCGGCAAAGCCACGGGTCTCGATCATGCCAAGTGCATCTGCCATTCCACTATCTCCTTGAAGGGTTCGCGGTCGTATGCTCTAGAAACTCGTTTAGGATTTTTCTTCTGTGCGGCCTTCCAGGCCTTCGATCGCCGCCTCCGCAGCTCGCCACCCGACATCGATGTCCTGCTCCTCACCGCCGAGGTAAATACGGCCCATCGAGCCATGCGCCTGGACCTCCAGAATGTTGACGTCCGCTGCCTTTTCAGCCTCATTGGCCGCCAGGGCCGCGTAGGCTGCAGGCTCGACTTCCAAGGTGTAGAGGGTTTGGCCAGTAAGGATCATCTGGCCGTGACGCACCCGATTGATCAGCTGTGCCTGATGACCGGAGATTGCTCGCACCACCTGGCTAGAGAGAATCTTCGGCTTGCGACGGTCGAGTTCCGTCAGCTCGAGCTCACGCAAGATCGCCTCACCGGCGGCGCGGGTTTCGGCCTGGGAATGCGAGTGAATCTCGAGTAACCCATAAAAGCGCTCGACAATCTGCAAGCCAGGGCGGACATCGGTCGACTTGAGGGCGATGTCCGTCAGACGATTGATCTCGATACCCGGCGAGATCTCAACAAACAGCGAGGCATCATAAGCCAGGGGCATAAAACCCTTGGCAACGGTCCCCAGGAAGGCTGCGTACTGTGGTTGAAGACTGTCAAGAAACACGAAAGATCTGAGGTCAATACGACTCACTCGACTGTCCTCCTTGGACCATCTGTACTCCGGCTGAAGCGCCGATACGGGTCGCCCCAGCGGCGATCATTTGTTGAGCTTCCTCTGCATTCTTGATGCCGCCCGAGGCCTTGACACCCATTTTCGGTCCAATCGTCTCGCGCATCAACGTAATGTCGAACACTGTCGCACCACCACCACCAAAGCCGGTTGACGTTTTGACGTAGTGAGCTTTGGCAAGTTGTGCCAGGCGGCTAGCAATAACTTTTTCTTCGTCGCTGAGCAGCACCGTCTCGAGAATCACCTTGTTGAGGGCGCCCACTTCGCGACAGGCTTCCGAGACGCCTGCAATATCGCGCCGCACCAACTCGTGGTCGCCACTCTTGAGGGCACCAACATTGAGCACCATATCGATCTCGCGGGCACCGTCACGCAATGCGCGCCGCGCCTCGAGTGCTTTGATCTCCGGCAGCGAGGCGCCGAGCGGGAAACCGATCACCGACGCCACCTTGACGCCGGTACCACGCAGATGACCAGCGGCCCGTTTGACCCACACCGGATTGACGCAAACCGCCGCAAACCGATGCTCCACCGCCTCGGCACACAGATGGTCAATCTGGTCGGCCGTGGCCGCTGGCTTGAGCAGAGTGTGATCGATGTACTTCGCCAGGTCGCCCGGCACGTCGGCTCCACAGCCGCCATAGGCCACCCGGGATGCACCGGCGGCTACCATGTCGCGCACCTTGCCGGTGCAGTTGGCGACACAGTTGCCCACACATTCGGCACAAACCTGATCTAGTTGGTGAACGCCGGAGGACTTGTTTCCCGCTGCCACGTTACCCTGAGGGCCGCCACCTCCGGTCATCAGCGCTTGCAGTACCTTTTGGGTGACCGTCTCGACGATGTGCTCACGATCGCTCATGGCTTAGGCTTTCAGGTATCTCCGTTCAACTGCGGTGATCTTGTCGACTCGGCTCTGATGGCGACCGGTACCCCAAGGGGTTTCGAGCCAAGTCTGCACAATCTGCTTGGCAAGACCCTCGCCAATCAACCCTGACCCCAGAGTGAGGACGTTGGCTAGATTGTGTTCCCGACTGTTCCGTGCCGAAGATAGATCGTAGCAGAGAGCGGCACGAACACCAGGCACCTTGTTGGCGACCATAGACGAACCGATGCCGGCACCATCCACGACGATCCCCCACTGGCACTCGCCGACGCTCACCCGCCGTGCCACCTCGTGGGCAAAGTCAGGGTAGTCGACCGAGTCCGTGCTCGAAGTACCACAGTCGCAGACACCGTACCCAAGGTTGTCGAGCCAACCCGCCAGTTTCTGTTTCAAGGGATAACCGCCGTGGTCGGCACCGATGGCGACGCACACCCCAGGGCTAGGCGTTGCTGAGGTCTGGGACGAAGACGCCGTCTCGTCGCCGTCCATTTCCTTCAACACCTGTCTAACCAGGCTACGGATCTCTTCTTGATTGGCCATCACACCGGATCTATCGTCTACAGAACAAGTCTTTCACCGAGACTCATCTTCAGAAGGAACAACTTCAACACCGTCTTCAAAAGAGACAGTCTTCAAAAGAGACAGTCTTCAAAAGAAACAGTCTTCAAAAGAAACAGTCTTCAAGAGAACAGTTCGAGCTTCAAGCGGAACAGTTCGAGGATTCTATCGCCAAGCGCCATTGGCCGCACGCCGATCAGTCACCAGGCACAACCGACAGCTCGATACGCGAAGGAAACCTCTTGGAATGATGCACAACATTACGAGCGATGACCGGTTCGCTCTCGTTGTGATTGGGACCACCGGTGTTGAGATTGCGCGCAACCCGTGGAAAGTTGCTGCTCGTGACCTCGACTCGAATGCGGTGACCGGGTTGAAAGACGTTGCTGGTCGACATCGGGCTGACCGACAGCTCGTAAACTTCGCCTTCGGTCATGAAGACCTCTTTGTCATACCCCTCCCGATAACGCACCCGCTGCATGGTCTCGTCGAGGTTGAACGCTCGCCCCTCCGGATCAACATCGATCAGCTTGACCATGAAGTCCGTATCTTTGGCGTCCGATGAGACGTAAAGGGTGACGTTCACCGGACCGGTCACCTCCAACGCCTCCGCCAAGGGCTCGGAGGTATACACCAGCACATCAGCCCGTGCTTCGACCGGACGCTGATCAAACGACCCGCCTTCAATAGTGCCACCGATGCAACAAATGCCACCACCGAGAGAAGGCACCGGTACCGTCGGGTCGTAGACGAAGCGGTCGGAGGACTGCTCACCCTCCGAAACCTCGCGTGTCAGCCGACCATTGCCAAACAAGCTGTTCGCCCCACCGTCGCTATCCAAGTAGAACGTCATCGGCTCGGCCTGCTTCGGTGGCCATGCATCCGCCGATCGCCACTCGTTGGCGCCCATGGCATAAAACTGGACTTTCGGGGTTTCTTCAGCGAACGCCTGTTTTGCGGCCTCGTCGTCAGTCTTCATCCAAGTGTCGAACCAACGATAGATCAGCCCCATGTAGTCGAAGTTGGCATTCCCCATCTTGCGCTCGCCAACCGTCAAATCGTAGGCTGGGCGAAAGAAGCGACAATGTAGCGTTGGCGCCACAACCAGATACTGGGCATCGCGCACTGCCGGATCCGAGGCGTTTTGACGCACATGGTTGTACAGCGCCAAATTGGGGCCGATCGAGACGTCGTACCAGGAGTTAATCCACAGCGCCGGCACCCCGAAATCCTCGTTGTCATGATAGAGCCCGCCTTCGTACCAAGCCGGATCGTTCGGCTTACGGGCAAAGAAGTCGGCATACATGCCCTTCGGTCCTGCGGCCTCTTGCATCGCTTCGTCGACCGGCAAGTGCCAGATCTTCTTCTGCCACTTCACCTCCGGCATCTCGGGCGCCAGGTCGAAGTACTTGGATAGACGCACCAAATCTTCATCTGACGTCCCTTCGGCGAACCGTGGCCGCTGAGTGTTCTGCACTCCGTAGAGCCAAGTCAGATAGAACATCTGCGTGGTACCGCCTCGGTACCAATTGCCCTGCTCGTAGAACTCTCCAACCCGCCCAATACCGGCTCCCGCCGCCATCGGTACCATTGCTGCGTGCGCCGGATGATCGGTTGCCGCCAGCGCCATCTGCCACTCAGCAGACGACGAGCACCCGATGGTCCCAACCTTACCGTTGGACCAAGGCTGCTCGGCGATCCAAGTCAACGTGTCATAACCATCGGTGCGCGGAAAACCGAGAATCTCCCACTCTCCCTCCGAGTGAAACTTTCCACGCTCGTTCTGGATCACAAATGTGTAACCGCGCTCCACCGATTCCAGAGCCATCATCAGTCGAGTTCCACCCATCTGATGGAAATTGTAGGGCGTGCGCCAGAAGACCGTCGCCAGCGGCTCCGCAGCATCCTTGGGCCGATACACATCGGTGGCCAATCGCACTCCATCGCGCATCGGCACCATCACCGTTTCCTCGTGCTCTGAGATCGCCTTCAACTTACCTCGGCGTTCGTCGTCGAGATCAGACTCACGCTGTGCCCAGGCCGTCGAGGTCACGAACAACAAACTGAGGGTCACTGCGGCACAAAGATGGGGCTGTCTCACCATGCTCGACCTCCTGAAGTGGTGGGCTTATGCTGGGTAGCTGCGGCACGATCATCGGAGTTGGGATGCGGACCACGAGTCTACAAGGTTCTTCTTTCGATAAAGAAGCAAAAGCCCCGGCATCACGAGACACCGGGGCTACCCTGGTTGCAGGACTAGCGAGTTTCACCCACTAGTCATCAACGGTCGATCAGCCGAACAGACTATCCAGATATGAAACCGTCCCGGCAACCCAGGCTGCGGCGGATTCCAACAGGCTCGTCGAACCGACGGCGCTTAGATCTTTGGGATCCTTGCTGTCGGAGTCGCCTTCGCTGTCACCATCTGAATCGCTGTCGCTATCCGAATCGCTGTCGCTATCCGAATCGCTGTCGCTATCCGAATCGCTGTCGCTATCCGAATCGCTGTCGCTGTCTTCGTCATCGTCATCGACCCAGTTTCGCATCACGCCGATGCTGCAACCGAACCTGACGTGTCCTAGGCCAAGACCTTCTTCCTCGATGATCTGCTCACAAGAGCAACCACGGGTGTCTTGGATGGTGAACACGTCCGGCCCATTAACAGTGTCGAAAATGCCATCCCCATCGACTAGTGCGTAACGTTTGCCCTTGAGAAAGAACGTCGGTACGCCTTCGGGAATCACGGTATCGGGACACTCGTCGTCGACGTCGAGCACGCCGTCACCATCGGTATCGTCTTCTTGGGGCTCTTCTTCCACCACCAAGGTCGCCGATGCCGATCCGGCCACCGAGTTGCCGTCGCGGAACAGATCCGACGTGGTGTTGACATAGCTCCCGGGGGTGGCGGTCGCAGGCACCATCACATCCACGTTGAAGGTACAGGAGCCACCAGGCAACACCGAGCCATCGGTGAGCGCCAACGTCGACGTGCCACTGAGGGTCGAGCCCGATCCACAGACATCCGATGCCGGAAGGCCGGTGGCCACAGCACCGCTGAGCATGGCATCGAGATCATCGAGAAAACTCAATCGACCGAGACTCTGAGACTGACTCAGGTTCTGGATGGTGAATGAGAGCACCCCGGTCTGCCCCTGGACGATCGGGCCGGCAAAAGACTTGCTGAAGGTCAAGAAGTCGACCAGCAAGCTGTCAGTGGCCGGGGGCCCGGTGACAATCGCCATACCCCCGACCGCGCCTGATACCGAACTCGTAACGTTGGTGGCTTCGGTTCCCAACTCGACCGCAGCCGGGACCGATAGTGCCACGTCAAAGCTGCAAGACTCGCCGACACCCAGGGTACCGCCGGTGAAAGTGATCACGTCGGTTCCCGCAACCGTGCCGCCGCAGGCGGTGACCGGTAAGCCAGTCGCGACCAAGCCAGCAAGTGCCGCGTCTAGATCGTCGCTGAACGCAACATCGGTGACTCCGAGCAACGTGTTTTGGTTGCTGACTGTGAATCGCAGATTCACTGTGCCACCAGGCGCGACTGGATCATCCGTGAATTCTTTGGTCAGCGAGAGGATGTCCGCTTCGACGACCAAGTCGTCGCGTGCGTTCGGAAACGCGATCACTTGGCCATCGAGCGTGGCGAAGAAGTTCTCAGTTCGATTGACATAGGTCCCAGTTTCAACCGCGGCCGGCACCTGGAGAGCAACGTCGAAGCTGCAACTCGTACCAGCAGCTACCGATCCATCGACAAGAATCAGCAGGCTATCGGCAGACAAGCCAATCAGCTGAGAGCCGACGCCACAGACATCGGTAAGCGGTAACCCGGTTGCCACCAATCCATTGAGCGCAACGGCCAAATCATCGCGGAAGCTGATCGCGGTGGCGTCAGAGCTCGGGCTCAGGTTGTCGACGGTGAACCGCAGATTGACCGTGCCACCGGGCAGCACTGGATCGTCGGTGAACTCCTTCGTCAGGGTCACGCCGACGATATCGAGCGTGTCCGAGGTACCCTGCCTCATCGTCGCAACGCCTGCTACCGTTGCCACCAGACTGCTGGTGGTGTTGATGTGTGGGCCGGGCGCCGCGGTCGCCGGAACCTGCAGCGTGACACTGAAGGTGCAGGTTTCGCCAATTGCTAAATTGCCGCCCGTCAACAACAAGGTTGTCGTGCCATCGAACACTGAGCCGGCTCCACACACATCGTTGGCGGGAAGGCCGATGGCGGTCAGCCCAGCCAGAGTGGCCGAGAGATCGTCGGTGAAGGTGATGTCGGTTGCCTCTCCCACCGCCTCTTCGCCGTGGATCAGAGTAAACGACAATGTGACGGTGTCGCCAGCTTGAACCGGATCGTCGGTGAACAGTTTTCTGAAGGCCGGCGGGCCAGCAATTTGTAGATCGTCACTCGCCGGACCGCTGGTCGAGACCACCCCGTCGACGGTTGCTGTTACATCGCTGGTGGTGTTGATCACGGTACCGCCACCGGCGCCTTCGTCGATGTCCAAGGTGACAGCAAAGGTACACGACGCTCCCGGCGCCAGGCTAGCGTTCAACACCACCAAAGTCTGCACACCCAAGACATTGGTCTGGATCGCCTGCGAGCCAGCGCCACAGAAGCCGCCGGCAGGCAAGACCGAAATCGCCGATATGTCGAAATCGAAGGGGTCTTCGAACGTGATATCGGTTGCGGTTGAGGTCGCACTGACACTGGTCAACGTGTACTCGAGAATTACCGAAGACCCTGCGCCCACCGGATCGCCGATAAAGGTCTGCGTCAAGAGCGGCGCAGCGCTGACGAAAAGCAAGTCCGAAGCCGGACTACCCGTTGTGAGACGACCGTCGATATCGGCAGTGATATCGCTGGTGGTGTTGGCGTAGGCTCCTGGGGCGGCAGCGGATGGCACCGTCAGTTGCACGCTGAACGTACAAGTCTGTTCGATACCGACGCTACCAGCTGTGAAGGTGAGGAAATTTGTACCACTCAACGACGAACCGGAACCACAGACGTCGTTGGCAGGAAGACCGATTGCCTCGAGACCCGCCAGGGTCGCCGTCAAATCATCCGTGAACGCAATGCTGGTCGCTGGAAAGCTGCGATCCAGGTTGCGGACGGTAAATTCGAGTGTCACCGTGCCGCCGGGAGCCACCGGATCATCTGAGAAGCTCTTCTCCAAAGCGATCCGCTCGACAGTTACGTTGAGCACCGCGCTGGCTTTGCCGCTCGACATGGGTGAGGGGTTAGGCAGGATGATGCCGGTCAAGTCTCCCGTCGTATTCCCGATCAAGCCGATCGAAGTACCCACCACGTCAACCGAGATCGAACAGCTCGCGCCCGCAGCCACCGACGCGTCACCACCAAACATTGGCGCGTAGGAAATTGTGCTGGATCCCGCCACCGCAGTGATGTTGCCACCGTTGCAATCTGTCGATGCGTTGGCTGGCGACGCGACCTCCATCCCTGACGGCAGATTGTCCGTGAAGGTCAGGCTGAGTGCAGAGGCAGCGTTGGCAGTATTGTCGATCGTGAACGTCAGAACACTGCGGCCACCGAGTAGCACAGTACTCGGCGAAAAGCTCTTGCTGAACCCAGGGCGCCCCGTATCGACGGTTAAGTCGGCGCTGGCAGGTCCGCTGTTGCCGGCATCCGAGGTCAGGTCACCGGTGACGTTGGAACTGACGCCGACGGTGCTGGACGTGACGTCCACGGTGATCGAACACGAGCCGCCGCCCGGCACTCCACCGCCAACCAACGAGATATTGCTGCCACCGTCTGGAGCGGTCACCGTACCGAAACAGTTCGATTCGACATTGGCCGGCGCGGCGATGGTCATGCCGGCCGGCAGGTTGTCGACGAACGCGACGTTCCGAGCCCCGATGGCATTGCCGTTGGTGATATCGAAACGCAGAGTGGTAACACTACCCGGACCGATCGTGGCAGGCTGAAAAGACTTACTGAACGTCGGTTGTGCGCTGGCTGGCACCGCCGAGACAACGGCGGCAAACAAAGATGCCGCAAGGAGCTTCCTGGGATTGATGGACCAGATGTCGTTCATGCAGTGTCCTTTGGAGTGTGGGGTTTTTGAATAGCTACCGCTCGGGTGAAACGATGACAACGACAGCGAGTGGACCATTCCACGTTCGCTGCACGCCACCTTCTCGAAGCCGCCCGAGGCACACCCAAATGGGCCTAACCCCACTTCGAAAAGTTCGGCTGACACCTGTCTACTGCTGGCTGCTGACTTCTCTCCATGTCGAGACCTCCAACAAGTCGAAGCGGTCACTTCGACTTCAATAGAGATCTATTTCGTGCTGCCGCAGGACGAGGAAAGAATGGCAGATCATAAAAGTAACTTACCCTTACAGTATATAGAGGCCAACCCACCCCAGAGTGACGCATCCTCTTGCCAAAACCGTCGAAATATTCAACTAGAACTTAGAATTTTAGACATACATGGAATAGCTCATTAAAGACTTTCCAAACACAGGCTATTCACTTCGCCAAAGGCTTCTTCTACCTGAAAAACCGCAGAAATGCTGCCCTCGGTTGTCAAGGCAAGGTCGCCTTCACGCTCTCCCATACCGATAGCACAATATAGATACATTTCAAATCAAATATCCCGCCGGTAGAGGCTGAGCTCCCAGGACGAGACATCCTAAAATTGATCTATGTGAATATGGGCGTTCAGAAGACTTACACCACCACCCAGATCTCCTTCGCGTCTCTCTGGGCACGATGACTCAGGCAGCCCAAACACCTCACCAAAAATCAGAATGCATACACCATCGAGAACGAAACGGTATCCACCCGACTGGACTGATCCACCGCCAGATCGAGCTTTAAACTCTTGAAGGCGAGCCCAACGCCGATCGAGGTGTGGATGTCGTCGAATCCCATCGGCACAAGAGATGGCGTAAAAACCTGTTTGTCGGGTCGACGGTCGGGATCTCCCCACACGCCAAGACGCAAAGCGATCACCGGTGACGTTCTCAGGACCAACAGCTCGAGCCCCAGGTGAAGCTCTTCAGCGGCACGGAAGCTCGCTGACGGGCTGATGTGGTCCCACTCGAAGCTCGCCGTCATGCCGCCGTTCTTGGACTCGTAAGCGATCCCCAATCCATACAAGTTTGGCAGATCCAACGGAATTCCGGTCGTCGAGTCCAGAATCGTCAACGGCGGCTGTACTTCCGACGTCGGGCCTGCGATCAGATCGCTAGCCAAACCAAACCTCGGTCCTTGGCGGAAAAAGCCACCAAGATCCCAGCGCCCAGGCAAGTTCCAGAGGAAACCAGCATTGAAGCTCACGTCCAAATCTTCGGTGGTACGGACCAGGAGAAAACGACTGCGTGGGGGGTCAAAGGCGAGCTCGGAAGTCGACGAGAACTCCCCTTCGAAGCGCGAGATCCCCAGACCGATACTGAAATTTTCACTCCAGCGATAGGCACCGGCCAATCCTTGGTTCTTGACCTGCACCGAACCGGTGGTGCCACTGCCGAGGAAGGGACCAAGAGTGAATCCGCCAGCAAAAATCGAACTGACCTGCAGCAGCTGGGTCTCGTAAACCGCAACGGCCCACTTCTTGCGCGGCAAGACGAACGCAGCAAAACCCAGGCCAGAGGCGTCTCGATCATCGGCGATCTCATCGGCCGAGAACACGGTAACGCGTAGCTCGACCGAAATCTCGGGATCCACCAGCTGGACCAAACCGGCGGGGTTGGCGTAGGCCGCGGTGGCATCGTCCGCCAACGCCGCAAAAGCGCCACCAAACCCAAGACTTCGGGCACCGGGGTTAGCGAGACGAAACTGGAACAACGACGCTGGGTCCTGAGCGTCAGCTCCAAACGCTGGCACCAACAGGCCCAAAGCGACTAGACCAGGGACGAGTAGCGATCGAACACGCTGGATCATTAGGGTCTCGAAGCAAGCAGGTCTCAAAGCGGCTGGTCTCGAAGCAAACAACAAGGAGGAAATCGGCACTCAGAATCGTCAGGCATATTGTATCGAGATACGTCGCTCGACCCACACCGTTTCAATTCCCCACGATGTCAGCCGCCTAGCCGGCAGTCATACCCATCTTGACACTGACGCCTTGGCGTCAAAAGCGCGTCACTACCCAGGTCCAACTAGCGCTCCAACGGCGGGAGGACGTCGCTACCGTCTTCTGACTGCCGCTCCGCGCCCGGAAGAACACGTGTCCCAACGTCCGACGGGTCTTCTCCCGCTTGCAGACCCCTTGCCGTGCCGAGCGAATGGCGTCTTCCCACGGTTGGACGCGAGTCGCAACGTTGGAGAGGTCTTCTCCCGGCGTTTGGGTGCCAGTTTGGACCTTCGAAAGGTCTTCTCCCGGGCACTTTTTTCAGGTTCGGTTGACCGAATCACCCAGATTAGGTCGTGATTCGACCGATTTGGCCCAAAAACGAGAAAAATAGAGGTGTTGCTGCTCCCTAGCAGCGCCCAGCAGCACCAGCAGCAGCACTCGAAGCACCAGCAGCACCCAGCAGCACCCCAGCAGCAGCACCCGTCGACAAGATGATGGCGAACGAGTGGCGCCGGGCCGTGGGTCAAGAGCTACAGGAGAGCATCGAACAGCCCGGCCGATGTCGCGCCCACTCGGGCCGTTTGGCAGCATATTCTTCCCGCCCCGGCTGCTCGTCGTAGGGATGACGCATGACCTCGAGCAGCTCGCGCACCAGCGAGCCATCACCCTGCTCGGCTTTGTCGATCGCCAACTGGGCGACATAGTTGCGCAGCACGTACTTGGGATTGACCGCGTTCATGCGAGCAAGCCGGTCTTCGTCACGGGTGCCATCTTCACGCACCCTGGCGACGTAACGTCGCAGCCATGCAAGGGTGCGCTCGCGGTGCGCTGGCGAAACTTCATCAGGGGAGTAATAAGCTTCTTTCAAAGGCGCTAGCAGCTCGTCGTCCGAAGGGTCGGATGTTGGCTCTGTGCTCGTCCCCACCGGGACGTTGGCGAGCTGACGGTAGAAGATGGTCATGTCGGTCTCGACAAGCTGCAGGACCTCGAACAATTCTCCCACCAAGGCGCCGTCACCGCCAGCGTTCTGGCCCTCGGTCTCGTCCTCAGCTACAGGATCGAGCTGCGGTGTTTCGACCTGCGGTGTTTCGAGCTGCGGTGTGTCGAACTGCAGTGCCTCCAGACCCAGTTTCTGAGCCATCATGATTCGACGCTCGTGTTCGAAGGTCTGGGAATAGGCTGCCAAGGCTTCTTCGAGCGGCGCAACATCTCCAACCAGTGGATAGATGGCCTCGGCGAAACGGGCGAGGTTCCAGTGGGCAATTTGGGGTTGGTAGTCGTACCGGTAGCGCCGCCCACCCGCATCGGTGGTGTTGGGTGTCCAGTTCGGGTCGTAGTTGTCCAGCCAACCGTACGGGCCGTAGTCGATCGTGAGGCCGAGGATCGACATGTTGTCGGTATTCATCACACCGTGCACGAACCCCACCCGCATCCAATGCACAATCATGACCGCCGTTGTTCGACAAACCTCTTCCAACCAACGGACGTAAACGTCCGGCGAAGGCTCACCGAGGTGAGGGAAGTGGGTGGTGATGGCATAGTCAGCGAGGGTCTTCAGGAGATCGTGGTCCTGGCGGGCGGCAAGAATCTCGAAGTTGCCAAAACGCAAGAAGGAAGGTGCCACTCGGCACACGATCGCGCCGGGCTCGGGCTTCGGATTGCCGTCGTAGAACATGTCCCGCACCACGGAGTCGCCGGTTGCGACCAAGCTCAGGGCCCGGGTTGTCGGTACCCCGAGATGGTGCATGGCCTCACTGCACAGGAACTCCCGCACCGACGAACGCATCACCGCCCGGCCATCCGCGGTCCGCGAATAAGGCGTTGGACCGGCGCCTTTGAGCTGCAGCTCCCATCGTTGGTTATGGTGCAGCACTTCGCCTAGGGAGATCGCCCTGCCGTCGCCAAGCTGCCCGGCCCAATTACCGAATTGATGTCCACCGTAACAGGCGGCATAGGTCTCCATGCCAGGTACGGTTTGATTACCCGCGAAAACCTGGGCAAACCGTTCGGTGTCACAGGCGTCGGGGCCTAAGCCAAGAAACTCCGCAACTTCTGAGGCGCAGGCAACAACCCGCGGCTCGCTGACTGCCGTCGGGTCGACCCGCGAGAAGCACGCCCCCTGCACTTGGCGGCGATGGTTGCGGGGTTCGGGATCGGCTGGAAGGTCCCGGACGAAGGTGTTATCGAATTGTAGATTCATACTTTGCCTTGCCTCAGGGTTCGATGAGCGCCCAGTTTAGTCCCTTGCTGCGACGTCGATCCTCGATCGGGTGAATTTTCCCGGCGGTCTAGCGTAGTCCAGTCATAATTGAGTCACCGCCCCAGTGCTGACAAGGAGTTCCCGATCCATGACTGAGCAGCCCACCGTGACCGATCGAGAGATTTTCGACCTCGATCGCCCTGAGTCCGGCCTGATGTATTACTACGCCTTTCTTTCGATCCTGGCGGGTCCCTTTTTCTTCATCCCGCTGATCGCTCTCTACTTTCGCTACCGTACGATGCGGTATCGCTTCGACGACGAAGGCGTCTCGATGCGATGGGGTGTTCTCTTCCACCGGGAGATCAACCTCACCTATGCCCGCATCCAAGACATCCATCTGGTCAGCAACATCGTCGAACGCTGGCTTGGGCTCGCACGCATCAAAATCCAAACGGCGAGCGGTAGTGCCAAAGCCGAAATGACCGTCGAAGGGATTGGCGAGTTTCAAGCGCTGCGCGATTTCCTGTACGCACGCATGCGCGGTAACCGGGAAGATCAGAAGGCCTCGATGGCTCAGCCGGTGGCTCCAACCGGTGGCGATCCCACCGTCAATACCCTGGAGCCAGCAACCGCCAGCGAACTGACCGCCACCCTCAATCAGGTTGCCGCCGAGCTCCGGGCTTTGCGCCTTGCGTTGACCGAGAGAACAACCGTTTCGAGTGAGGTCAACGATGCTTAACCCGCTCAAACGCCTGATTCGCCGAGTGCTCAAGGTGCCAGCCGAACCAGAAGCGCCGTTTGGGGCTCCAGGCACGATCCAAACTTTCCGCGCGGCTCGAGGCTACTTTCGATACCGACTGCTGAGTTGGGTCCTCGGCCACGCCGGAACCGTGTTTGGTATCGTCTTCTTCTTCCTGGTCGTTCGTCCGCACTTCGACTTCAAATGGGTTGAATATCTCACCGTCTTAGAGGTTCTGGGTATCGGCACCTTCTTGCTGCTGCTGCCGATTTCGTTCCTGCTCATCTTGCTCGATTTCGAATACCGCTGGTACATGGTCACGGATCGTAGCCTGCGCATTCGCGAAGGGCTGTTCAAGGTGCAAGAACGCACCATGACCTTCTCGAACATCCAGAACGTCTCTATCCGACAGGGTCCGCTTCAGCGTCTATTCGGTATCTCGGACCTCGAGGTTCGGACCGCTGGCGGTGGCGGCTCCCAGGGGGGCTCCGGTAAGAACAACGAGTTCTCCGACAATCTGCACCTGGGGTACTTCAAAGGGGTGGCGAACGCGCCCGAAATCCGTGACACCATCCTCGAGCGCCTGCGCCGGTTGCGCTCGGCTGGCCTTGGCGATCCGGACGATACCTCCATGGTCGATACGTCGACGGTCGAGCCGCCCATCACCGAGCCGAGCACCACCCTGCCGCCCGCCACCCGCGGACCTAGCGACCTGCTGGCTGCCAGCAAACATCTGCTGGCCGAAGCCCGCAACCTGCGTCAAGTCGTCAGCCGCTAGCTAGATCCCATCCAAGAACGCCGGTTGTCCGGTAGCTAGCAAAGCTAATCCACGATTCGAAGTTGGTGGGCTTCGAGCATCACAGCCCGGCCTCCCGACTCCAAACCCTCGAGTTCGAGGCGATAGTCACCTGCCTTGAGCGATCCTGGCGGAAGCGTCAGCTTGATGAAGCCCAGACGATCGGGTTCGACGTCTTGTTGCCATACAACATCATTGGTCGTTCGAAGGGTCACCCGATAGCCAGCGAACTGTGCGTGCTCGTCACTTCCCGCCAGGTCACCAACTTCCATTTCGAGAGCCAACCAATCGGACGCCGGAGACTCGACCCCAGGCGACGTATTACTGCGAGTCATTCCTAGTGTAAACGTCGGAATATTGACCTGGGGCTGCAGCTCATCCAGTACGCCAGACGGACTGAAACGTCCACCGACCACCCACACCGTCGAAAGCGCCGCGAGGGTCCCGCATAAGCCCAAAATCCAAGTTCGACGAGGGCGCCCAAACCACGCCGCCAATCCCGCCGCCAGTGAGCTACGGACCATCTTCTCAGCAACTCCGTCCCGCAGGGCCTGCCGAAAGTCACGTGCCAGATCCAAGCTGTCGAGGCATCGGGAACAGTCCACGAAATGATCCTCGAACCGGACGCGCTATTCCGGGCGACCCAGCTGGGCGCCCGGTCGTGATGGACCACGAGATCGTCAACCTACCCTCCGCCTCGGTGCTCGCGGTGCAACAGCACCAACTGGCGAGCCGGCTGCAAGCTCCCCTCACCCTCGCGATCCTCGCCGACCCGGTTGTCGGACCGGACGATGATCGCCTACCGGAGTCAACCGAACGCGACGCCGCGGGTCCTGATTTACCTCGACTCCGGCATTCAGGCCACGAAGCAAGGGCTATCGCTGACCTGGTGCCCGAGACCCAGAGGTCCCTCGCCCTCGGTTTCGCCGCCTCGCTGGAGGCCGCGACCAACCCCGATCTGGCGCGTTACCGCTACCTTCACTTCGCCACCCATGGCGTCCTCGACGATCGCGATCCCGAGCTCTCCGGTCTAGCCCTCTCCATCTTCAATCCAGAAGGCGCGGCCCTAGACGGCTTCTTACGCCTGCATGACATCTATCACCTCGAGCTCGAGGCCGAACTGGTTGTGCTCAGTGCCTGCCGAACAGCCCTCGGTAAGACCATTCGAGGCGAAGGGCTGATCGGCCTGACCCGTGGCTTCATGTACGCCGGGGCTGAACGCGTCCTAGCCAGCCTATGGCAGGTTGACGATCGCGCCACTGCGGAGCTGATGCGTCGTTTCTATCAGGGCCTGCTGCAGCGCGATCTCACTCCCGCCGCTGCCTTGCGGTCAGCGCAGATCGAGATGCTCGAGGGCGACGCGAGGACAGCCTGGCGTCAGCCCTACTTTTGGGCCGCCTTCGTCTTGCAAGGAAATTGAAGATCCTCCGGTAGCTGGTGGGATAGTCGCTGCCGCCGTCTCACTGGAATAGCCAAAGAGAGGGACACACTTGCCCGAGCTTGCTCGGGCATCTATTAGGAGGCGATCTATGAGACTTCGCAATGCGGCGGGAGCAGTCATTCGTCTGCGAAGAGCCAATCTCGGAGGGGCTGAAATTGGACGGGAGCTCGCAATGGCCAGCGGCGCCTTTGTGGATGTGGTCAACATCCAACGGTTCATTGTGCTGGAACCAGCGAGCAGCGAGGAAACCTGCGCTCAGGACCCGATCCTGATCCGCGTACTGCTCGAGGTGCTGACGAAAACCCCGACCTCTGGCGAGAATGCAGACGGTGGGCCGGGTACGGTGATCGATATCTCGGACGGCAACGGCGTCAGGTTCCTAGACGACCCCGATAACGGCGGCCCGGGTACGGTGATCGACATCTCGGACGGTGACGTCACCGGCGGGCAAACCCTGACCTATCGCAACCAGACCCGCCACGACATGGTGTTCAACATCGTCGAAGAGCCCGGTTCTGACGACCTCTTCATACCCGGTGAGCCACGGTCCGCCTATTCCACCGAGGTTGAGATTCGTCAGCAGGACAACGGCCAGCTTGCGCTCTACATCTACCAGGACCTGCAAACCGGCGACGGGCCTGGTGACGACAACTGCCCGGGCGACGACCTGGCTGCCGAAAACAAACCGCCTCCCGAGCCCGCGGGGGCTAACACCCCGTCAGGGACTGAGGGTCGCTCCAAGCGAACGCCTCAACTCGAAGACCTGCCGTCCCGAGTTGACCACCAACCGCCTCCTATGACTCGGGACATCGCTTACGCCGGTAAAGACATCCTGCCCGACGGCAAACTCCTCGGCGAAGTCCTCGACAAGATCATCAAAAATTCAGAGCCCGACGCCGATGCTCCGAGCAGCCTTCCAACCGCAAAAGCGGCACTGTCACGGCGCATCGCCGACCTCGATTGCCGCCTCAAGATTACCCGCCACGCCCGTCTTCTGTTCAAGAATTTCTACGCCAATCGACCTCTCAAAGAGAGCCTTTACGCAGTGGAGCCGGTCCGACGCCTCACCTTGCTTCAGCACGCACTCAAGCGGCGGCGCCAGCAGCTCGAGAGCCGGCTTCGCCATGCCGGATCGAACAAAGAACCCGAGCCGATTGTGCTGCAAGATCCGCGGACCGAGATGCTCGACTTCCATCTCAAGATCCACGAGATCTTCACCTCGGTCCGCGATCGCCACGTCAGCTATTCACCCTCTGAGCTGTTCGACCCCAGCCCCGACCCGGGAGGCAACTGGAGTGCCTTCCTCGGCTTCCAGGTCGAGGCCTACCATGAGCCCGCCAAGGACGACACCCTACGACGCAAATACCTGGTCGCCCATGTTGTCCAACGGCTCAAACGTACTCGCTACCGGCAGCAATCGCACGGCGTAGTTTTCGAAAAAGGCGTCGAGGTGCTGAGCTGGAACGGCATGCCTATCAGCCGCGCCGTGGAGCTCAATGCTGCCCGCCAGGCAGGCAGCAACTCGGCGGCCCGCCATGCCCATGGTTTGTCGCTGCTGACCCTACGGCCGCTCGAGGCCTCGTTGCCGCCAGACGAGGAGCACGTCGTCGTGACTTACCGCCGACCGGACGAGCCGGACGGAGCGGTCGGAACCATCCTGTTCCACTGGCAGCTGATCCGATTCGACCCCCACCTCGGCGGCCGGCAACTGATTTCCAACCAGCCAGTCGACGAACTCCTGGACGGCTTCGACTACGAGGGCGAGGCTGCCCGCATGATGCGCGGGGTTTTTTTCGGTATTCAGCCCAACACCGCGAGCGCCACCGAGGCCAAGGCAGTTTCGGTGGTCCGCAAAGACCCACGGGGCACCGAGAATACCCACTGCAAATTCCGCAACTACATGCGGGCCTGGGAGCTCGAGCCCGAGCCAGACGGCAAGCGCTACGGCTACATCCGACTCTACACGTTCAGCCATACTGGAGTGACTGAAGAAGCCTTTGCGAACGAATTCCGGATGCTGATCGAAAAGCTGCCGCCGGACGGCCTGATTATCGATGTCCGCGACAACCCCGGCGGCAAAATCCGCACTGGCGAACGCTTGCTGCAATACCTGACTCCGCAGCAAATCGAACCCGCGCGCTTCGAGTTCCTCGCCACGCCACCAGTGCTCGAGCTGGTGTGCCGACATCCGTTCTGGAAACATTGGAAAGAATCGATCGATGAGGCTCAAGAGACTGGCGCTACCCACTCCCGAGGGTTTCCGATCACCCGCGACCTCGACCGCGAAACGGCGGCGTTGGAACTTGAGCAAGAGACCGAGTTCAGGCGCTACCCTGCGGTCTGTAACCGAGTTGGCCAGCGTTATCACGGCCCGGTGGTGCTGATCACCAACGCTCTGTGTTACAGCACGACTGACATCTTCGCCGCCGGCTTCCAGGACCACAACATCGGCCGGATCCTCGGCGTCGATGGCACCACCGGCGCTGGTGGCGCCAACGTGATCGACCACCGCCAATTGGTCGCCCTCGCCAAGCAGCTGAGAGCGGAACATCCCATCCCACCTGATGACGGCAACGTCCATTCCAACGAGCTGGATGAACTGCTGAATGAGGACCTACCCCCAGGCATCAGCATGCGAGTCGCAATTCGCCGCTCCTTGCGCGTCGGAGAACGCTCCGGAATGCTGCTCGAGGATCTCGGGGTCAAACCCGACGACCATCACCACCTGACCCGTAACGACCTTCTCCATCACAACGAGGACTTGCTTGATACTGCCAAGAAACTCCTCGAAGGCATGCCGAGATACAAACTCAACGTCAAAGCAAAGGACTTTGCTTCAGAGGAAAACGGCGATCAGGCCGAGCTCACGATCAAGGTCGAGAACGTCAGCCGCGTCGATCTCTACCACAACAACACGCCTCTCTACTCGCGGTCTGCCAGCAAAACACACGTGCGCCAGCTCAAGGAGAAACGTTCCGTGAGCTGGGAGATCAAGGGGTGGAAGGTAGACCTTCAAGGCACCATCCGTCTCGAGGGTTTTGCACCCAAGGACTACCTGGGTGGCAACGGTAGCAAGGACGTGTTGGTAGCAGCACGATGCGAAGATCTTCACAAGCTGGTCAAGAAGCCAGCAGACCCCTAACTGTCGCCAGCCAAGAGATCTGCTTAAAGCACCCCCTCCAGGTGGTGTCTCCTCACCTGGAGGAGTGCGAGGCATGAAACCTCTTGCGGTGAGGGATTCGGAGTTACCGTTGGCGCAGCCACTCGAGCTCTTTCACCACTGCCCGGCCGAGGGCTTGCCCGACCAACAACACCGGCGACATCTTGCCGAAGGCCTCGGCGATCGCATAAAGCGTCCACACCCCGAGCCGGCGATCACTGGTGATCGCCCAAATCGGATCCCAGCGCTCCGGTACAAACTTGGCCTTGAAGGCATCGAGACCGTCGAAGTTGTAGAAGCGTAAACCGTGGGCTCGGACCCACGCCAGCAACCCGCGCAGCCAGAGATGCTGCCGTGGCGGGGTGACGCCTGACCGACGGGAGAGTGGGGACAGCCCTAAGGTGACGTAGTCCACACCTTCAGCTGCCAAAGCGCGCCAAGCAGCATCGATCAATAGCTCGGTTGTGCCATTGGGTGCCTGCTGTCGACGGATGATCTGCTCGATCAACCAACCGCCCCGTGCCGGCACCGGTGACGCAACCAAGAAGCCGACGATCGCCCGGCATTGCTCGGCGACGAACACCCGCCGATCGTACAAGCGCCCCAACGTTTCGGGTTCGACCAAAAAATGTAATGGCGGCAGCCCGCGGGTCTCCAACCACTCCTCTAGACAACGGTGGAGCTCAGGATGTTCGTCAGCACGAGCGGCCGACCACTCTGTGACCACAACCCCCTTGTTGCCCGCCCGATTGAGCTGCGCCCGCAACGACGCCTTGGCGTTCAGAATGTCTTGCCAATGAGCCGGATTCCAAACCGGTTGCGCCCCCAGCAGGATACGGTCCAGTGGCCCCCGTTTCTCGAGCTGACTCGCCAACTGTCCGTCCGCCGCAAAATAGCAAGTCCGCAAGCCACGGGCCCGAGTTGCGGCCTCGAATTCTTCGACGACCTCACCGAGTCGATCCCGGGAACAGATGGGTGCCCCCGCCACCACGCGGTACCCGGCAGCGGTGACAAAACCCACCACCGCATCTCCGCGCTGCGAGAACCATCGCATGAATCCCGGGTTGAGAATCTGGTAAGACGTCGCATTCCAACCATGGCTCATCACCAAGTCGCGCACCGCGTCCAGAGTCTCCGAAGTAGCGGGCGACGGCTTGGTGGTCATGGCAACAAACTTCTGGCAGCGAATACAGGTTAGGATTTCGCGTTATGGACTCGCACACTCACTCGACCCAACCCTTCGTAGCGATTGTCAATCCGGCGGCGGGTGGCGGACGTTGCGGGCGTCGGGCTCCGGCCGCGCTGGCGCAGTTACGTAGGGCCGGTATCGAGGTCGAGGCGAGGGAGACGCAAGCCAACGGCGACGCCGTGCGCATCGTCCGCGAGGCCTACGACGAAGGCTATCGGAATTTCATCGCCGCAGGCGGCGACGGTACTTGCTTTGAGGTCTTGAATGGACTTGCACCGCATGGTCTCGAAGGGGGCGAACGGCGTGCCAGCCTGGCGGTCCTACCGCTTGGTACCGGTAATTCTTTTTTGCGTGAGTTCACAACCGACGGAACAGACCAAGCGATTCAAGCGCTGATCGAAGGCCGTCGACGCCGATGTGATGTCTTGCTCCTGACCCATCGCGACGGCCAGGCCTACTTCGTCAATCTCTTCGGCTTCGGCTTTGCGGCAGATGTCACCATCAACACCGTCCGCAGACGGTACAAGCGATACGGCGCGCTCGGCTACGTCCTCGGTGTGCTGCACACAGTTGCCCGACTGCGCCATCCCATCCTGCCGACCCGCATCGAGGGTGGCGAGTTCGACGCTCGTCCCCTGACGTTTTTATGTGTGTGCAATAGCCGCTATACCGCCGGCGCCATGTTGATGGCACCTGCTGCGAGCGTCCACGACGGGCTGGCAGACCTGGTTCGAGTCGAGGCTCTCGGACGTTTCGACATCATTCGAACCTTCCCCAAGATCTATCGCGGTACCCATTTCGAACATCCCGCCGTCTCGACTCACAGCAGTCCTCGGATCGAGTTCGAAACCACCGAGGAGGTCGAAGTCATGGTCGATGGTGAGATCCTGAAGATCGTCCCACAGTCGATCGAGGCGCTGCCCAGCGCGTTGGACGTCTGTATTTAGCCCGCACGAGGGGTTGAAACCCCTCGCTCAGGGATGAAGTCCCTAACGGGACTCGGAGAAACTAGGGCAGGAAACAGCCAAATCCTGTCCAGTTTTGCCGTTTGTGGCTCAGGGAGGAAGGTCTGGTGGAGCGAGCAAGCAGCGAGCGTGTTTGAGCTTCGCATCTGCTCGCATCTCGTATCCGTTGGCATCAAGAGGGCTGAGGCATGTCGCAAGAAATCCGGCGAGTTTCCGGAGCTGCGGCGCAGCCCACGAGACCGACCGAACTCTCGACGCGCATTCTTGGACGGGACGAGCTAGCCTTTGTACATCGCCTCGATCAGCTGCGACCAATTCTCCTCGATCCGCTTCCGACGCAGTTTCAACGTCGGCGTCAGCTCTTCATGATCGACGCTGAAACTGCGCGGCACAACCCGGAACTTGCGAATCGACTCGACCCGGGCCAATGTGGCGTTGACCTGGTCGATTCCGCGTTGCAATGCTTCGCGAACCGGTTCACTGTCATGGAAAGGTGCCTCGAGTCCGTGCTCGGCAGCAAACCGGGCCGCGGCGTCTTCCTGCAAAGTCAGCAAGGCGGTGAGAAACTTCCGAGCGTCTCCGATGACCACCGCTTCATCGACCAGATCGACCCGTTTGAGCGCGGCTTCGATTCCGGTGGGAGCAATGTTCTTGCCACCCGAGGTGATGATCAACTCTTTCTTGCGCCCGGTGATGGTGAGAAATCCCTCGGCGTCGACTTGACCAAGATCACCGGTGTGAAACCACTCGCCTGCCAGCACCTCGGCGGTTGCCGCGGGATTCTTGAAGTAACCCTGGAAAACGTTGGGGCCACGCAGGAGCACCTCACCGTCGTCCGCAATCTTGACCTCGACCTCCGGCAGAGCCGGGCCTACCGTGCCGAGCCGGGTCAAGCCGGCATGGTTCCAGGTGGCCGGACCACAGGTTTCGGACAGTCCGTAAACCTCGTAGATCACAACCCCCAAAGCGGCAAAAAACTCCAACACATCGTGGCGAATTGGCGCCGCCCCAGTTGAACAAAGCTGGACACGCCCCAATCCCAGCCGCGATCGTACCTTCGACAGCACCAGCTTCTGCGCCAGACGGTATCGCACCTTCAACCAGCCCGAAACTGACTCGGCCCGCAACTGACGCGACGCCGTCTGCCGACCAATCTCGAGTGCCCACCGGGCCAGCGTTCGGCGTAACGCTGGGGCGCTCTCCAGCTTGTCCAACACAGACGCATGGATACGTTCCCAGACCCGCGGCACACCGAAGAAGATGGTCGGCTGTACTTCTCCTAGATTGGCCCCCAACTGTTCCAGCGACTCAGCATAATAAACGGCGTAGCCGGAATAAACTGCCATGTGGATCGAAATCATCTGCTCGGCGATATGGGCCATCGGCAGGTAGGAAAGCGTCAAATCTTGCGCCCCGAGACCGTGCAAATCATCACAAATCCGAGCGGTCTCGACGAGATTCGCGTGCGACAGCATCACTCCCTTGGGGGTGCCGGTGGTCCCCGAGGTGTAAATCAGCACCGCCAAGTGTTCACCCTCGATCGCCGCCATCCGCTCCTCGAGCACCGAATTGGTGAGGGCATTGCCGGTGTCGGCGGTATCACCTCCCAACATCATGAAGTCCTGCCAAGCAGAGACTCCGTTCGCTGTTGGATGGTCTTCCTCGCCAGGGACACCGGTCGCGTCCATCACAATCACATGCTCGAGCGCCGGCAGCTCAGCGCGAACACTACACACTTTCTCCCATTGCTCACGGTTCTCGACGATCACCACCCTGGTTTCGGCATGGCGAGCGATGTAGGCCACCTGATTGGGAGCACAGGTCTGGTAAATACCCACCGGCACCGCACCAGCTGCCATCGCGCCGAGGCAGGAAATTGCCCACTCCGGCCGGTTGAAACCCAGGATACCGACCGTCTCACCGGGCATCAGCCCTAGCGAAACCAAGGCACGGGCCGCTTGGCGCACCTGTGCGTCGAAGTCTGCCCAAGAGGTTGTCACCCACTGATCGCCAGCCTTAGCTGCATACGCGATCGCTTGCGGCCGGGTCTCCACGTGACCTCGGAGACGCGACAGGATAGTGATCATGACAGCCTCCCGTGACAGACCGACAGCACGGACAACCCTAATCCCTGCTGGGGCGGACCGCCTACAGACTTGAACCCATGGAGACCTGGCATCGCTTCTGCACAGCCCCTTCTATAAGATGTTCGCTTTGACGACAGGAGGATACAACATGCGTCTCGATTCACTTCGCACTTTCATTCTGGGGCTGGCGCCGATGCTCGCCATCGCCCTGGCTCCCTCAGCTACGGCCGACCGCGACCGAGGTGTCACTCTCTACGCGGACGGCAATTACCGAGGCACCAGCGAATCGTTCGATCGCGACGTCGCCCGTCTTGATCGCACCGCATTCGGACAGGACCGGGCAAGCTCGGTACGAGTTGCTCGCGGTTGCACGGTGACACTGTATTCCGATGCCAACTTTCGGGGACGGTCGATGACCTTGACTCAGGACGTCAACTCCCTCGCCGGCTCAGCGATCGGCAACGACTCGGTCTCGTCGATGGAGATCGATTGCATTCGAGACGACCACGACGTCGACTGGAGCTCGCGCCGAGGTGTTGCGTTGTACAGCGATGCCGACTTCCGTGGTCGCCAAGAGATTTTCACCCGCGACGACAATGACCTGCGCAACAACCGCATCGGCAACGATGCGGCGAGCTCGCTACGGATCGCTCCGGGCTGTGAGGTTACGTTGTACTCCGACAGGAACTACCTGGGACGGTATGCGGTACTGAGATATGACAACGGCCGCCTAGGCAATACGCAGATCGGCAACGACTCGGTCTCTTCGTTGCGAGTCGACTGTAATCGACGTCGCGACCGCGACCGACGACGCGACCGCGATCGGCGCAATCAGCGGACTCCTCCTGGCAGCGTCACGCTCTTTTCAGACGGTGACTACGATGGGCGTTACGAGACGTTTTATCGCGACGTGCCAAGTCTCGGACGGACCGAACTCGGCAACGACACCGCCAGCTCGATTCTGGTTGGACGTGGTTGTCGGGCGATTCTGTTCGAAGACGCCGACTATCGCGGACGGTCCGAGGTCATCGATGGCGACACGCCTGATTTGTACAGCACCTCGTTGGGTAATGACCGGGCCTCGTCGATGCGTCTCGATTGCGGCCGCGGCAACCGGCCGCGTTACGACGATCCTCCTCGAGACGGCGGCTCCTTTGGGAGCAGTCGCGACACCGTGACCGTTTTCTCAGGCGCGGGTTATCGAGGGAGTAGCGATAGCTTTGACCGCAGTGTCCGGAACCTTGGCGATTCCAGGATCGGCAATGACGCGATACGGTCGGTTCGAGTTGCTCCTGGCTGTCGCGCCACACTCTACCGCGACGCGGACTTTCGGGGCCGTTCAGCGGTCATCATCAATGACACGCCGGATCTCCAATTCACATCCGTCGGTAATGGTCAGGCTTCATCGATCGAAGTCGATTGCCAACGCCGCTGACATTCTCCGATCATGCGCAGCCAGTTCGAAGCTGAGATGGTCGCGACTGTGCGTCGCGAGATCCCCGAGGAGCTCGACTGGCTGGCGCTGGGCCAACTGCCGCCCTTGCGTTGGCAAGATGACCGCACGACCGTCGACGCGGTGGTCCAACGTGGCTGGCTGGCGGCGGCCTTCCTCCGCGGCGCACCGCAGGCAAGTCCCGAATTGCGCCAGCAGGCGAGACTGTTCGAGCCCACAGACGTTGCAGCATTCGGTCAATGGCTGCTCAAGGCCTGGATGGCCCACGACACCCATTCCCCAGAGCTCACCGACACCCGACGAGACGAGCTGCGTATCATCGCAGAACAAGCTGCTCAGCTCGCCGAGCGCCTCGGTCGCGGTGGCGCTGATGCGAAAGAACGTTTCGAGCAACTCTTGCAACAAGAATCGAACCGCGCTGCCCCATCTGCGCTGCCGGCTCGAGGGCTGCTGGCCATCGTCGAAGCGTGTGCCAACGAGCGCATCGTCCGAGAAGTCGAAACCTATCTCCGCAACTGGCGCCTGGAGCGGCCAGAGCAAAGTCGGTTGCTACTCGAGACGGTACGGACACTCGACCCCTCGGCGGCTCGTGCCTTGACTTCGAAGATGCCGGACCTTCAGTAGCTTGCTGCCTGAACTCAGGCCGATACCTAGCTACGCCGCGCCGTTACTTGGTGGACCTGCTCTTCGTCCCTGGCTGCTCTGCTCGAATCGTGATCGTTAACCTCCGTGCCCTATCTCCTGATTGCCAGGACACGGAGGGGATCACGCGGTCCCTCTAGGGAAACGTGAAGCTTACGACGTTTGAAGTGGTGCAGGACGTCAAGTCCAGCAATTGAAAATGTGCAGTGCCCCCGGACAGACTGGCGGGGATCATTCGAGTGATTTTGCCGTCACCCACCTTCGAACTATTTGTCACCCCGTACTTGAGGACATCGGGAGCCACACCAAAGGTGACAGGGCCACACGCTCCAACGTTGATGGTGGTCGACCCCGTTTGGCGTCCGGCCACCAGGTAAACCCGATCTCCGGGAGTGGCCCCGGTGAGATGGAAAGCATTCTCCACTCCGGCAGTGCCAGGAAACGGCTCGGTCAATACCAGGCCCTGACAATTTGCTGGGATGTCGAACGCTTCGGTTTCGTCGCCGACACCGTTGCCGTTGAGGCCGATCATGCCCTGATCCGCACTCTCGCCCACGCCCCGCTTGGCGAAAGCCTTCCAGATCACACACCGATTGCTGGCGTTGTAGTTGGCGTTGTCGGCTGCCAAGATGGCATCTCGTGCCTGCACGAAACCCGGACGACAAGGCGTCATCTTCATGCCGTCGATCGACAGCTGCAAGGCGAGGTTGTTGCCACCAGAACCGCTGTAGAGATCGGCGTCGAATCCGTCCCGTAGCACCAAACGCCAATACATCTCCCACAACGTGCTGGCAAATATCTCGCCAACCCCATGCGGAATGTTCGTCGTACCGATGTCGGCATACGTTTGGGGGTTGACGCCCAGATCCGTCGTATAGGGAAAATTGCGGATTCCAGGTCCATTGGCTGGCTCGAAGCTGACGTAGGTGCCGACACCCCTCGCGGTGGTCGGGCCATCGGACTGCACTGCGGTCAAAATAAGAGCTAGCCAGTCGCTCCAACCTTCCCCGGGCTGCTCGTCGTTGTTCAGGCAGGTGACGGCGCTAGGGCCACCAACCAGGCGATTGGACACACCATGGCCGTACTCGTGGGCAATGATGCCGTTGTCGAGATCGCTGTCTCGACGCACCGGCGCGGTGGGATCGAGATCCATCGTCGCGTTGACACCGACACCGAGGCCGGTCTTGAGGGTGTCGCCATCTGCCTGGGTGACTAGCACTGAGGGAATATTGACCGCACCGGCGCCGGCGCCGGCCCCCATATGGAGGATCCCCGGCTGGTCGTTGGCGACGATGACGGCGGTGGCACCCGCGTTCTGCGCGTTCAGCACCTTGGTCGAAAAATCACAGGATCCACGATCGATCAGTGCGATGTTACCAGCGGTAAAACCGACCAAAGCCTCACAGCCATCGGTGGTGGTACCCGCCCCACCTGCGTCGGTGATCAATTCGACATTGCCGGTCACTGGGCCGGTGGCGTCGAGTTGGGGACCGAAGTCGCCGGTGCTTGCTTGATAGTCGCCAGCAATGGCCGGCGGAGCGTTGACCGTCGTCAAAGCATCAACCGGTGGCTTCCACTGGAACATCTGCATCCGCGGCTTGATCGGGCTGCCGTCAGGCGGCGTCGAAAAATTGGCGTTGTTGAAGCCTGAGCCGTCCAGAGCATCGGCGCGGACAGCGTCGGTACCGCCCGGTGCGCCGCTGTAGTTGGTCTGTTGCATGTTGCCCGAGGCCTCGTCAAAACCGTATTGGACGAGGATGTCGTGCACGATGTTGTTGATGTAGAACAGATTCGTCACCGCGGCGGAGACATAAGCGGTCGGCTGGAGGGTCAGGTCGAGGGGGAAGTCGAAATCCAGCAAGGGGCCGCCATCCGGCCGAAAGCCACCAGCGTTGTTGGCATCTTGATCCTCTTGTGCAATCACATTGTTGCCGCGGGTGGTGGTGAATTCGGCACCGGCAACACCGTTGGTGTCGTGCCAGCCGAAGGGTGAAGCGACGGCATCTGCTGGATTGATCTCGATCGTCCGCGGACCATCGGAGGGGCTCTCTTTCGGCAAAGCGTAGGCATTGTAGGAATCGAATGTAATCCAATTGGCCTTGGCCACCACACCCGCGGTCTCGGCGTCGATCCACACGTTACCGGTGAACGAATTGTCCGGTAGGTCCAGCGTCAATTGCCAGGTCAACCGCAACTGTCCAGGGGCAACTTCGTAATACGCCAGCTCCACCGGGATGTCTGCTCGCGAGATGTTGGGACTTGCGAACACGGCCTTCTGGGTCGGACCACCAACGGTCTCGAGCACTAACGACGTCGACTTGTCAGGCAGCAAGCCAAGGTGCACCGCACCCCGCATCAAGGCCGCTTCCGGCAAGATCGCGAGCGTCTGCGAGTCCAACTTGGAAGCTAGACCTGCTACCAGCTGATTGCCGAAATTCAGGATCCGTCCATCGCTAGCGATATGGACGTTGCTGATCCGGTTGGCCACCGGAATACCCGCAAGGCGCTGCTGAAGGTAAAGATGGGTCACCCCGTTGTGTTGGCTGACCACTCGGTCGGTCGGCGTCAGCTCGGCGAGGTCGAGACTGGTCAGTCCGAGCGCGGCCTTTTGAGACTCGAGGAAACTCAGCACGTTGTCCAGCGGTTCGGCCTTGGTCGGCCCAGACAAGACATCACCACCCAGCACTGGCACTGCGGTCATCAGCAAGACAAGACACAGACCTCTGATCGACAACCTACGGATTCTGACCATTCCAATCTCCTCTGATCGGTGGCGGTCGACGAGCGTAGGGAGTCCGAGTCGACAGTGCGAGGTTCTGCCCGTCGTCTACCGGTGAGTGTTACCCTTCAACGTCCCAAAAGGGCTCCAGAAGGATCACCGTCAGCGCAGTCGATCGGTGCTATTCATCACGCAAGGCACGCATCGGGTCGATGCCGGAGGCCCGTTGGGCTGGCACCAACCCGGCGAATAGGGCCACCATCACCAATACGGCGATCGACAGCCCAAACACCCCCACATCGTGGCCTTTGAGCTCAAAGAGCAACGAAGCCGCTACCTTCCCCAAGCCCAGAGCGCCGGCCGTTCCGACGATGACGCCAACCAGCGTCAGCCAACCCACTTGCCGCAGGATCAACCGCCGCACCCTGCCGGCATCGGCACCAAGTGCCATACGGAGACCGATCTCGCGGGTGCGCTGCGCGACCGTGTAGGCCATCACTCCATAAAGACCTACCGCCGCCAGAATTGTGGCCAGAATTGCGAACGCCGCTGACAGGGTGGTCAACATGCGGTCGAGAAAAACGTTCTCCCGTACCTGGAGGGCCAACGTCCGGAGATTTTCGACCGGCAAATTGGCATCGAGCTCGGCGACTTTCTGGCGCAAAGCCGGCAACAGATCCGACGGTTCGCCAGACGTCCGGACATAGAAGTTGATCGCACCCAAATTCTTATTCTGCCGATATGGAACAAAGAACAACGGCGGCACCTCGTCCTTGACCTCGCTGTACTTCGCATCCTCCACCAAACCAATGATCTCGATGTCGAGCTCGCCGCCAGAACCGACCTGCATCCTTTTGCCGACCGCATCACGTCCGAGATCGAATTTGCGCGCAAAGGTCTCATTGACCAGCGCCACCTTGGGTTCCTCCAACCCATCCCGATCTTCGATCTCCCGACCGGCGAGCAGTGGGATGCCGAGCGTTCGAAAAAAACCTGGGCCGATCTCGTTGTAGAAAGAATGTGTGTCGGTGTCCGGACCGGCGTCGAACCCTTGCACCGAAACATTGCTCCCCCAATTGCTGCCGGCAATCAACGGCACCATCGAAGCGACCACACCATCGACACCCGGCAAAGCCTGAACCTCCGTTTCGAGTCGCTCGAACAGCAACCGCGCTTCCGTCGAAGAGTAGTTGTTGAGCTCTGGCGACACCCCAAAGGTCGCAACCTGCTCGACTTCGATGCCGAGGTCAACCCGGCCGACATTGAGCAGGCTCTTGGTGAACAACCCAGCAGAAATCAATAAAGCCATCGACAGGGCGATCTGAAGCGTCACCATGGCCGCTCGAAAGCGATTGGCGCCCCGAGATACCGCAACCCGACCGGCTTGACTCTTCAACGAGGCGACCAGGTCGGTGCGAGTGCTGTGTAGGGCCGGAAACAGCCCAACCAATCCTGTCACCAGCCACAAGACTCCGACGAACAACCAGGCCTGAGGTCCAAGCTCGAAGCGCAGCGCCAGGCCGCTATCGGCCGGCAACAGCGAAGCCATCACTCGCAGGGTCACTTTGGCAACGCCAAAACCGAGCAGGCCGCCAAACGCGGCGAGCACAAACGACTCGGCCAAAAGCTGGCCTACCACTTGGTGGCGCTGGGCTCCAATCGACATCCGGATCGCAATCTCTCCAGCCCGATGGGTCGCCCGCACCAGCAACAGATTGGCAATGTTCGCACAAGCGATCAGCAGCACAAATGTCGTGATTGCCAACAGCAGGAGCAACGGCGCACGGACTTCCTCGTGTAACCGACTCTGCCCCTGCTGCCCCGGCTCGAGCACGATCGCCTTGGCCTTGAATCGCTCCAGGGTTTTGTCGCTCATCCCCTCTTGGAGCGGCACCTCTACCTCGTGAAGGATTCCTTGATACGCGGTCGTGATCGCCGCTGTGGCCAGTTCGATGTTGCTGCCTGGCGCCAGGCGTGCAAAGAGGTAAACCCAATAGCTGCGACGATCGTCGAAACCTCCCCAGCGTGGCATCATCTGGCCACGCATGGTGATCGGCACAAAAACCTGCGGCTCTTTACCCAAAGTTGTGCCAGAGAAACCCCTCGGTGCCACGCCGATAATGGTCATTGGCTGGCCATTGACCGTCAGTGTCTTCCCTTCAACCGTCGAATCACCGCTGAATCGTGTCCGCCAGTAGCCATAGGACAGCACCACGAGTGGACTCGCACCGGGGGCTCCCTCGTCCTGGCGGGAGAATAAACGGCCGAGGGCTGGACGCAGCCCTAAAACCTCGAAGTAGCTCCCCGAGACCAGCATGCCTTCACTACTCAGGGTATCGCCGTCATATGCGAGGTTGGCACCAAACGCCCGGTGCGCCGCGATACCCGTGAAGGCGTTTGTCGCGCCCTCGAGATCCCGAAACATTGGATAGCTGAACACCGCTTCGACATCGCCAGCAGCATTGGAAGACTGGGAGCCCGACTTGGGGCCTGGCGACACCAAATTCACCAGTTGATCCGGCGCCGCTGCCGGCAACGGTTTCAGAAGCATCTGTTCGAAGAGCGAGAAGATCGCAGCGTTGGCTCCGATCCCAAGAGCGAGCGACAACACGGCCGCAATCGTCACCAACGGAGTCTTCAGCAGCGAACGGGACGCAAGGCGAAGATTGATCAAGACGGTCTCCTAAGGTGGCTGGTCTCTAACCCTCTTCGACGTCAAAACTAGCGAAAAGGTTTGCCATCTCGTGCCACTAGGCAGCAGGTAGCAGAATCACTTTGCCTGTCGTTGCCCTGCTCTCCAACAGTCGATGGGCCTCCGCAGCTTCAGCCAAGGGCATCGCGAGCGAGATCGAGAGCTTGAGCTCCCCACGCTCTACCCATTGCAGAAGATCATGACGTGCCGTGCTCCAAGCCGTCGGATCGCGATCGACATCGAGGCCAAACGCGCTCACTTTCAGGCATCGATCATAGAGCTGGTCGGGATGAATCGGAGCCGGTGCTCCGCTCGCCTCACCGAAGTGGATCAATTCGCCATACGGCGCGAGCGCTTCGAGACTCTGAGCCTGGGTCACTCGACCAATCGAGTCGAAGACTAGATCAACGCCGCGACCCTCCGTCACGGCATTAATCCGCTCGCAGAGATCGGGACCATGGACCAAGGCTTCAGCTCCTAAAGCGGCAACAACTTCAGCTTTGTCTCCGGTCGAGGTGGTTCCCAGGACCCGGCCTCCCTGGCGCAGCACTAGCTGCGTCAACAGCTGACCGATCCCACCGGCAGCCGCATGCACCAACACGGACATCCCAGCGCGGATGTTGGAGGCAAAAAAGGCCAACCCGTAAGCGGTTAGCCCTTGTAACGGTAGGGCTGCACCAACCTCAAACGACAGTGACTCGGGCAATCGGAACAAGGCATCTACTGGTGCAACCGCGTATTCGGCATAGGTGCCGCTCACCGCCGGTGGCATCACCCAGAACGCCACCCGTGCCTCGAGCAGCTCCTCGCTCACTCCGGGACCTAGGCCAACTACATGGCCAGCACCCTCCGACCCGGGACACCAAGGAAAGGCCGGTGTCATGTACGTCCCACGGCGACGCTCAGTCTCGGCAAAATTCACACCCGTCGCTAGGAGGCGCACCAACACCTGCCCCGCCCCAGGTTCCGGACGTAGCACGTCCTCCATGTTCAAGACCTCTGGCGAACCCAACTGACGTGCGACGATAGCCTTCATGCGTCGGATGCCGGGCTCCGGCGCCACTCCCTCCGCAACAGCCCGTAGAACGCCGTGTCGCAGACCTCGCCGTTGACGATCCAGCGCTCGCGCAGGAGCCCTTCGGAGCTGAA
Source organism: Acidobacteriota bacterium (assembly GCA_029263395.1). Taxonomy (GTDB): domain Bacteria; phylum Acidobacteriota; class Thermoanaerobaculia; order Multivoradales; family J023; genus JAAELT01. The sequence goes on from JAJCXO010000282.1 coordinate 33,831, forward strand.
CCCCAAACGTTCGAGAGCTCGGATCGAAGCCAAATTGCGCGGATCTACATCCCCTTCAAGGCGATGTAGATCGAGCTCCTGGAAGGCAAAATCTACCAGCAGGGGCAAAGCCTCCATCATGTAGCCTTTCTTCCAATGGGAATGACCGAGGGCAAACCCAATTTCAGCCCGGCGATTTTGGGTGCTGATCGACGCCAGCGTGCAGGTGCCCACCACCTTGCCCGTGTCCCGCAACGCAACCCCCCATTGATACAGACTGCCATCCGCAAAATACTTCCGGATCTCCTCGAATAGCTCCTGGGCTTGGGACAGCTCATCGTAAGCCGGCGAGCTCCAGTACCTGGCTACTTCGGTATCCGAAAAGATCTCGAATAGCGACGGTACGTCGGACTCGACCAACCAACGCAGCTCGACCCGTTCGCCGATCAGGGTCGGTAGATGATCGGAGGGCATGGTCTGATCGGAAGGCACGGCCTGTTTGGAAGACATGGTCTGATCGGACGGCATCTTCATACGGCTAAGTATCCCGCGCCCCTCGCTTGTCGTCAACGCGCAGCCAACGTGCTACGACATCAACTCTTGACGCAACAGCTACACTTGTGGCATCTTCTGCCACAGTTGTAGCGAGAGAGTTTCGTTGGCGGCATACCCGTCTTTGTGAAAGGGCCTAGAATGCGCTTGAGCGATGCCGAGTGGAAAGTGATGAACGTCGTCTGGGAACACCACCCAGCGGCGGTGCGTGACGTTCTGGAAGCCCTCGAGAGCGACACCAGTTGGGCCTATTCGACGGTCAAAACGATGCTCGCCCGGCTGGTGGACAAAGGAGCGCTGTCGGTCCGCAAACGGGGCAACACTAGCCTCTTTGATCCTCTGGTGAGTCGCCACGAGGCCCGGCGCTCCGCTTTGATGACATTGGCCGAACGTGCTTTTGGTGGCGGCTTCGGATCGCTGGTTCAGCACTTGTTGGCCGACGAACATCTGTCTCCCAAAGAGCGTGATGAACTGCGCACCATGCTGTCCGAAGACCAGCAACCCGCAAACGAAGTGGGTGATCCTTCGTGAGCCTAGGCCCCGACATCGCACTCATCGAACGGGCGACGGTCCTGTGGTGGAGCTCGATTGCCCCAGTGGCAGCCCAGGCGTTGGTTTTGGTCCCGCTGGTCGCACTCGTCGATCGACTGCTGCCGCGACGGACCTGGCCGCAGTTGCGAGCGGCACTGTGGTTGTTCGTGATGATCAGGCTGGTCTTACCACCAACCTGGTGGCTGCCTGTCGGCTTGGCGCCGTGGCAGTCGAACAACCCCTGGCTCAACGCGACGTTTCCCACCCCAGACCTGCCCGGTAGCGTCCTGCAAGCCGATCGGCAACCCGTGCTGTTCTGGGCTGCTCTGGCCGTTGCCGCCTGGCTGATCGGCGCGCTCACCCTCGCCATCGCGGTTGGCGTGTGGCATCGGCGCGCCAGCTTGGCTTGGCGCCGTGGCAGTCACACCGATGCGCCGCCCAACTTCCATCCAGTACTCGTCGAGTGTGGTCGACGGTTGAGGCTGTCACGGCTACCCGCCGTGCGATTCGGCCCGGCGATCGGCTCACCGTTTGTCGCCGGGATCCTGAAGCCGACAATCTACTTGCCGGACGACTTGGTTACGTCGTTGTCCGACGAACAGCTCGAGCACGTCTTGTTACACGAGCTAGCCCACGTGCGGCGCCGAGACACCTTGATCGCCGCCTGCTGTGCCGCGGTGGCCGTGATCTACTGGTTCCATCCCTTTGTATGGTGGACTCAACGGCGCCTGCGCGCTCTGCGCGAGCAGTGCTGCGATCAGACGGTTGCGAGAGCACTCGACAACCAAGTCGACGGCTACCGCCGGACCCTGCTCTACTTTGCCGCCCAACGTTTCGAACCAGCGGCGGGCGGGTTAGCCTTTCTTCGCCCGGAAAGTTTGCTGATTCTACGCTTGCGACTGCTCGAAGACTCGTTCGGCCGTCCGTGGCTCCGTCGGCTCACGACGATCGCCATGCTCCTCGCGTTGCTGATCATCAGCCTGCCGACCGCCCAGGCAGCGGACCAAACCGCAGCAGCCATCGGTGACGTCATCGATCGACCTCCCGGGTGTCTACCGCTCCGTTACATGGTCCTGAAACGCCTTGCGGAGGAGCAAGCGGCAGCCGCCGAAAAATCTCCCCCTTCAACCACCGACCCCTAGCGATCTAACCGAGGAGAGCAGATGAAAACATCCCATCAAAAACACCGTGCCCTGAACCTCCTGTTGGGCAGCGTTCTCATAACCAGCTCAATTTTTGCCGAGCCCCAGAAGGAGGCCGAAAAGATCGATATGGCCGCGATGATGGCCAAGGCCAAGGTCCTCACTCAGCCGAGCGAACACCACAACCTCTTGAAACGCTTCCTCGGCACCTGGGATACCGAGCTGAAATTCACCATGCCTGGCATGGACGGGCCGGCCGAAAAAGGAATCGCCACCTTCAGTTGGTTGATCGAAGGTCGCTGGCTCAAGCAAGAGTCCACGGGGACCATGATGGCGATGCCGAGTGAGGGCTTCATGATCCTCGGCTACGACAACTTCAAACAGAGTTACGTCACCGTGGGAGTCAGCACTATGGATACTGCCATGTTGACCTCCGAGGGTGATCTCGATCCCAGCGGGGACGCTCTGATCACCTATGGCACCCTCGACGAATACCTGACCGGAGAGCACGACAAGATGGTCAAGTACATCTGGCGGTTTCAGTCCGCCGACCAAATTATTCTCGAAGTTCACGATCTTCCGATCGGTGAGCACAACGCCAAAGTGATCGAAGTTAAGTTCAGCCGCCAACGCGGCTGAATCCAGGAAACTGAGTCCAAGAAGGAAAACCACAATGTCCGAAGTCACCCTTAAACAACATATTCAGGCACCCATCGACGAGGTGTTCGCCCGCGCCACCGACTTCCCCAACGCTGCCAACGTGATCCGCGGCATCGAAAAGCTCGAGATGTTGACCGATGGCCCGGTTGGCACTGGTACCTCCTTTCGAGAAACCCGCGTCATGTTCGGCAAAGAAGCAACCGAGGACATGACCGTCCAACGTTTCGAGCCACCACGTCTTTATACGCTGTTCGCTGCCAGCCATGGCAGCGAATACCTGAGCACCTACACCCTTACAGAGCGCGACGGCGGCACCGACCTCGAATGGCATTTCGAGGCGACGCCAGTGAGCTTTTTCGCCAAAGTCATGTCGTTCCTCCTCGCCAAGATGATGAGGAAGACCATCCTCAAGGAATGCTCCAAGGACCTCGACGACTTGCGCGCCGCCATCGAGAAGAGTAATTAGCTAGATCCCGTCCAAGAACGCGTCGAGAGTTCGGTCGGCCTTGTGGGCTGCGCAGCAGCTCCGGGAACTCGCCGGCTCTCTTGCGGTATGCCTAAGTTCATTTGGTGCCAACGGATACGAGATGCCAACGGGTGCGACGCTCAAACAGGCTCGCTGCTTGCTCGCTCCACAAGACCTCCCTCACTGAGCCGAGAATGGCAAACCTGGACGAGATCTAGCTAGCCCAGAGCCCCTACGCTGACCACCCGGATCTGGCACCAAGCTTGCTATATTTGAGCTGTTGCGAGGCTCTATTCCGCTCCGGTCGTCCCGTCGTGTGGGCTGGCGACCTCAGGAGAGAACAAGGCTGTCCCCGGATTGCAGCGTATGACGCTCGGTATCAACGATCAACCAGCCAGCTGCGTACTACAACGCCGTCGCCTTGGGTTGATGGTAGCGATGTTCTGCCTGATCGTCGGGTTGCCTGCCGCGGCTCCATCCGCCTTGGTGTCCGAAGCGACCATCGCCCGTGAAGCGGAGTACGCATTCGAACAAATGAAAGCGCGCCTACCGATTTCGAAGGACATCGCCGCCAAGGACTATGTGTCCTGCGTCGCCGGCATGCTGATCGCGCAACTCGACGAGCCCTACCGCAGCCTGGATTGGGAGATCGAGCTGTTCGACCTGCGGGCCGCCAACGCCTTCGCCATGCCCGGCGGCAAAATAGGTGTGTATACCGGGATCTTCGGCGTTGCCGACAACCAAGACAGCCTGGCGGCGGTGATCGGTCACGAGATTGTCCACGTCGTCGCTCAGCATTCGTTGAAGCGAGCCCGCAAGCAGGTCCGCAATCGTCTCCTGGTCGCCGCAACAACCAGGTTTCTCGGCGGCGGAACGGGTACCGCCACCGCCCTCGGTCTGGGAGCGGAACTCGGACTGAGCCGGCCGTACGATCGCAAACAAGAATCACGGGCCGACGCCGAGGGCCTCGGGCTGATGGCGGATGCCGGCTTCAATCCCCTGGCCAGCATCCAGTTGTGGAAGAACATGACGAAGAAGAACCCCGCTTCGCCGCCGGAGTTTCTTTCGACCCATCCCGACCCGGACCACCGCATCGACGACCTGATCGCACAGCTCGCCACCTCTCTCACCCGCTATAACGCTGCCGTCAATGCGGGTCGGGTTCCACAATGTGAATGACGTGGCCCTATCGATGAACCACCGTTTCCAAGCGGCCTGCTGTTCCCGAGCGACCTACTGTTCTCGAGCGACCTACTGTTCGATCGACCCCTGTTCCTGGACGGCAGAGGAGTCAAATAGACCAACTATTTAACTCGGTTTAAGGTCTGCAATTTTTCCCCGGCCGGGACGCCGTAAACTCAATCTCGATCCGAGCCCCGGATACCGTGCAGACTCTGGCCCACAAACGTCTTTGGGAAGGTCTCGATCCCCGGGAAACCGAGCTCGATGTCACGACCGTCCTCCGGAATACACGCCGTGCCAAAGAGGTAGTCCCAAACACTCAGCGTGAGCCCGAAGTTCATGCCGTGATCGCGACCCTCGGGCCACTCCTTGACGTGATGCCAAATGTGCATCTGCGGGTTGTTGAAGAGGTACTTCAACGGCCCTAAATTGAGGCGCCAATTCGAATGATTGAAGTGCCCAACCGCCAGGGTGAAGATGTGGACGACAAAAAAGTCATCGATACCGAAACCGATCATCGCCAACGGTATGTACTCGAGGGTGCGATAGGCCACGGTCTCCATCCAGTGGTAACGCAGGTGGGCCGCAAATCCCATTTGCTCCACGGAGTGGTGGACTTTGTGGAACTCCCACAGAAACGGCACTCGGTGGAGTAAACGGTGGGTGTTCCACTGCACAAAATCACGGACCACAAAGAGGGTCAGTAGTTGCAACCAACCTGGCCAGGACTGGATCTCGATCGCCACCAGATTCTCGACGCCGACTGATCGCAGCAGATCGCGAAACAGCGTCACGACGACATCGGAGGCTGCGTTGTAGATCAGCAGCGAAAAGAAGAAAAAATTGAAGAACATGTAGAAGGCGTCGAGCCAAAAATCCTTACGGAATCTTGGCTGATTTGGCCTCCAGGGTCGCAGTACCTCGAGCACGAAGAAGAACAGAGAGATCACAACCAGCCAGACCAGGTAACTCCCCCAATGGGGATGGGTCAGCTCCGCCCACAGATAGTTGGCGTAGTTCCTGTAGCCATCGAGAAAAATTTCGCCGTACTTCTGCATGATCTCGTGACCTCTACCGGTGGCTCTCGCGAAGCGACATACCACACGAGACTGCGAAGCGCCTGCCAGCAGAGGCGCACGCTAGCCCGGACTCCTCACCAACTCCATTCATCAAAGGCCCCGCTGCAAGGAGGCTTGGGAGAAGGGCGGACTTAGAACTCTACGAACCGCAAAAAGAAAGTGGATGGATTGAGCTGTCCAGAAGCCAACAGATTGGCCCGCTCCGGAGTGAGGATGAACTGGCCAGCCAGCGCCTGGGACTCGTTCATCAACAACAACTCGAAAGCGGCAACATCGCGCGGGAAACGCTCGTGGATCTGGACCAAACCGTTGGCTGAATCCTGCAACGCCTTGAAGACCGAGGCTTCGGACGCTGCGACGATCTCGATCAACGGCCGATCAGACTCGGTCCCTTGATAGATCCGCACGCGATCAATCCCTTGGCCTTTGAGGTAACCCAGCACCTCGGTCGTGATCTCGGTGTTCGGATAGGGCTTGCGACGAAGCGCCAGCAGGTCGATGAATCCGGCCGGGGTTGTCGGAGGCCCGTCGTCGGCGGAGGCTGAGGCCTCGGGATTCCGTCTCCGGACTTCGGGCAATGCCAGGCTACGGCCAGAGATGAACTCACCAAAGCCGGCATCTTCGTCCTCGATCTCGACATTCTTCGCCAACAGTTTTGGGCCACCCACACCTTCGAGCAGCTTGGCGTTGCCGTAGTCGACCACGTTGACCGCATCGGTTTTCTCAAAGTCGATCAGTGCAGCATCATAAGACGCTTCGGTACCGCTAGGCAGGATCAGAATCGCCTTGTCCCCTTCGATGCGATACTTCGACTTCGTGGTGAGCTGCGAGCCGTCCTTCAAGAACACAATGTAGCCCCAAACCGGCGGACTCACCAGCAAGAACATCGCTGCCGCTACGATCCACCGGATCGGCGAAAGACGGTGCTTCCGCGTAAGACGGTGCATCGGTGAAAGACCGTAACCATAACGGGATCGACTCATGAATCACTCCTCGAGTGTTTGACCTGAACCTTTGACCGAAGCTGGGGAAACCTCCACGACGCGCTCGCCAGGCGTCTTGGTGTTCACGGCAGCGTCTTGTGTTCAAGGTAATGCCTCGCCGTGGACCCAACCAACGATGCCCACCTCTTGTATGATAGCGCGAGTTGCGCCGCCCCCCCAAGCACTCGATCGATCCGTTCGACTTTCGACCCACCCTTCGAAAACCTGACGATGGAGCGTAAGCTTCTCCAACGCCGCATTCCTCTGACCTGGGCGATCGCCTGGCGCTACATGCGCGGGGAGCGCAGCCAGATCCTGTCGTCCACGGCCTGGGCAGCGTTCATCGCCACCGCTCTCGGAGTTACGGCGATGGTCATCGCCATGGCGATGATGACCGGCTACACCGAGGATCTACAGCGTAAGTTGATCGGGCTGCAGGGTGAAGTGATCGCATCGCCATTGGTCAAAGGCGGCTTCGATCAAGACTCCGAGCTGCTCGAGCAGGCGGGTGAGATTCCTGGGATTGCTCGTATGGGCCGGGTCGCCTATGGCGAAGGCTCAATCTCGAGCACCAACCAGCCGGACGCTATCAGCGTCGTATTACGCGGCGTCGAGCCCGCCGAGTCCGAAGCGGCACAACCAACGACCGATCAAGCTGGAATCGATCCTGCGCTAGATCCGGTGCCAGCTGCTTCGGAACTTTTTGCCCCTGACCCCAAAGCGCTCGCTGCCGACGCCAAGGGGGTCCCGGGTGTGCTCCTCGGTAAGGAGCTTCAGCGCCAACTCGATGCGAAGGCGGGCGATATCCTGCGCCTGGTGGTCCTCGACCTCGGAGGACGTCGGCCGCGTTTTCGCTATCGCAGTGTGCGTGTCGGTGGCACGTTTGCTACCGGCTTCGCCGAGTTTGATGCCAGTTGGATACTCCTCGACCGCAACGTGCTGACCACAGCTCGGGGAGAAACCGGCCTCGATGTGATGGAGTTCAAGCTTGTCGATCCCGCCGACACTGAATCGATCGCACAACAGATCGAAACGACTCTCGGCGAAGAATGGATTGTCCAGCGCTGGCAGAAGATCAACCAACAACTGTTTGCAGCGCTCAAGCTTCAGGAAGGTCTGTTGTTCTTGGTGCTGGGATTGATTGTCCTGGTCTCGACGTTCAATGTCTCGTCGACCCTGATCATTCTGGTGCGCGAGCGACTGCGGGATGTCGGCGTGCTGGGTTCGCTCGGCTTGGGGCCACGCCAGCTGTGGTGGATCTTTGCCCTCTACGGTCTCAGCCTCGGCGGGCTGGGTACGTTGGCCGGTGTGTTGGTTGGAGGTGGCGCAGCCTGGCTGATCACCGAGCTCGAGTTGGTGAGCTTCGGACCCGAGATTGCCGCCATCTACTTCATCGATTCGGTGCCCTTCCGAGTCGAGTTTTTCGATGTTTTTGCTATTGTGACATTCGCATTGACCGTCACCTTGGTGGCCAGTGCACTGCCAGCACTACGTGCTGCACGGATTCGGCCGTCGCTAGCCCTGCGGGACGAATGAGGCCCTCGTTTGCTTGCTAAAGAAGCCCTTATAACGGCCGAAGGGGACCGAAAATCGGTCCCCTTGGTGTATAGGTCGCGCGGCCAGAAGGCCGTGGATAGGTAGGATATGTGATGAGAACGGAGCTTATTTTCTGTATCTTGCTCCGCCAGTGGCGCTCAGTTGAACCGGATCACGGATGTGAACCGTCGAGCTCCGGCGGGAATGGGTTGTTGTCTAGCAACCCTCTCTCAATGTATACATACGTCGCTAACAACAAATTCGTTTCATAGAATATGGGGAAATCGGCATTTTTCACCCCGGTCGGGGTAGATGCCCTTGCTGACGACACCGGAAGCTGGTTTCGGGGGGCGAGCTGGCAGGTTCAGGGACGAATTTGAGCTGTCATCCAGCCACCGTGCAACAGCTCCGGCTCGGAGCGACCTTCCCGACGGCAAGATTTTTCTGATCATGGCACTACGTACCCCTCCCCCTAGCCCCGAAGATCGCGCTGAAGTCACCAGACGAGCAGGCCTGTGTGCCGCTTGTGCAAATCTGCAAGTGCTGCGTTCCAAGCGTAGTGTTTTTGTGCGCTGTAGCCTGGCAGACAGCGACCCTGCTTTTCCTCGCTACCCGCAACTGCCGATCTATCGTTGCCTGGGTTTTCGAGCCGTCGAACCGGAAGCCGAGGAAGGGGAGCGCTGACTAGATTGCATCCGGAAACCCATTTCTCGCCTCCCAGGGAGCCCCCTGTGGGGCGAACACGCGGCGAGCATGTATGAGCAAGAGAATAGCCCCTAGTTCTCCAAGCGATTGGAACCAATAGGGTTGGCGAACGTTAGAGCATCGAAGGGGGGGGCGACCGGACAACCCACGTTCTTGGACGGGACCTGACTACTGCTTGCGGGCGTAGATGCCGACAAAGGCGTCGGTCCAGGTTTTGCCCGTATCCCGGGTGATCCGCCAATGCTGCTTGACCCGGCCGCCATCCATCGGCGTCCAGGCAATCTCGTGCTGGATCGGCTTGCCGTCTGGCCCCTGGGTCTCGCCCTTCAGCACCATATTGCCGTCAACCAATTTCCCATCCAGAGTCAGTAGCCGGCCGGTGGTATCGACCCATGTCTGGTGCCAACCGCCACTGGCGGTGTAGATGTTGTAGCTTTCGCCACGCATGGCTCCGCCGGTCCAGTTCTCCTTGATCACGCAGCCATCGAGAATCTTCTCGACACGATTGTTGCCGACAACCTTGCCATCGGGCTGAGAAACGTCCCAATCACCGACCCAGAAATCGAATTGTCGATGCTGTTCAGTGTCGCACGGTTGGGCAGCAGTCTGAGGAGTTTGGGCCACCAGGTCTGCACTGCTGATCAAGATTGAACCAAATGCCAACACCATGGCGACTCGGATCGAACGACGTTGTGTTTGCCCCATGTAAATCTCCTTCTTCATTCGAGGTTGGCCTCCAGAGCAGCCAGCCCGGTAACAAAACGTGGTGGGATGGGCAGAAGTTACCATCAGCTCAGGCTCAACAACCAGCACGCAGACCCCCGCCGTGATCGGTGGCAGCTGCCATGGGATGAACGTCCGACACGGAACCGTCCGAGATCCATCTTTGGTAGCCTCGGCCTGCTTTGATGCCATCCTCGAGCCCCAGCCGCTTCGTTGATCTTCTGTTGACCGCACCGCTGCTGCTCGTCCTTCCTTGGACGATTGGCCAGCTGCTGCGCGACCGCTGGTGGATGACCGGCTTGTGCTTCTATATACCTTCGCCGCTATTGCTCGGGGCTCTACTGCTCGCCGCCGGCCTGGCCTGGCGGCGCCGGCGCCGTTACCTGGCAGCCGTGTCCTTGGCAGCGGCATTGGCACCTGCCATAGTCGTCGGAGCGTTCGAAAATCGGTGGCGTATGCCAGAGTCGCCAGGACCCGGGGCACAGTACAGCAGAGCTCCCGCCAACAGACCTACCACCGACGGGTCTCTCGCCGCAGACACCTTGACTCTCGTACACTGGAACGTCTTCCGAGGATTCTTGGGATGGGACCGCATCAAGAGTGAGCTTGCCGAACACCCGGCCGACATTTATGTCATCTCGGAGCTCCCCGAGAAGATCCGCAGTGAACATGTGGCGGTGCTCGGCGAAGGTTTTTCGATGATCCGCGACTACAAGCTCGGGATCGCTTGCAAGGGATTTCTCGACGGCCGCAGCAAACGCCCGGAATCTCATCTCGGACTGATCTACGCCGTGTGCCAAGTTGGCGACCAGGCGGTCAGCGTGCTGGCAGTGGATTTACCAGCAGGTTTGACAACCCCCCGCCGTCCCGGTCTCGAGGCCGTTGCCGGCTGGATCGAGCATTATCAACCCGACCTAGTGGCCGGCGACTTCAACGCTCCCCGGCGGTCATCCACTCTCGCCAACCTACCGACAGGCTACAGCCACGCCTACCAACGGGTCGGCAGCGGCTGGTCTTACACTTGGCCGGTGCCACTGCCAGTGTGGGCGATCGACCACTGTCTGCTGAGTCCGCGAGTCCAGCCTCTGAACTACACGCTGTCCAGTAGCGTACTGAGCGATCATCGGATCCAAACACTCGAGTTTTCGATGCCTGATCGCTGACCTGGCAGACTGGAGCGCAGAAGCTGGCCGACCGGGAACTTTCCCAAGTGGACACTGGTCAGTATCGTGCATGCGATATCATCCGAGGCAGATATGAAACTCTCCGAATCGTTGAAGCGAAACCGCATGGCCGGCGCGATGGGTCTCAACCTGCCGACGGGGCAGGCGGCAGAGCTGGCGATTCCCGATTTGCTCAATCTGAAGCCCAAGTTTGCTGGCAATCGCGACGCGGTCAACAACCTCCTGGAGCTGGCGTTTCTAGGCCGAGAAGACGCCAAAGGGCTAGAGCGCGAGCTCGGGACTTTCGATAGTGAAGATGCGGGCTGGAATCTCGAGCTCTTCGCCGAGGATCTATTCGTCAAAGATCTGATCCGCGCCTCTTACACGATCCAAATCGAAGGCCTGCGGTTTCCGGTCAACCACGCCTTCATTTATGGGGTGTTATCGGATCCACCGTCGGACTTCGAAGCCGTCAGATTTCGCCAAGACATCCTGCGCGAGCTGGAATCCAACAGCACGCTGCGAAGTAACACCGAAAAACTCTACCAAGAGCTCAGCCAGCTGCTGTCGATGTTCAAGCAGCCGGATCACTCCGCCAAGCTCGATATCAACGCCTTTCGCCTCGACTTGCTAAGGCTCGCCAAGTGGATCATCGACTGGATGGTGACTGGTTTCGCCGACGCCACCTCAGGCCTGAGGCGCCTGCACGAAGCGGGGCTGGACATCCAGGGTACCGACGAATACGCCATTCTCGCGGATCTTCTCGACTACCAAACCCGCCAATCAACCCTACGGGTGCGCGTCCAGATGGGAGCTGATGGCGAGCTCAAGACCTTGGCGATTGAAGATCTGAAAGAGAACACCTCGAATCGTTTCTATCGCGGCCCCCTCAAGCGCCTGTTCGATCGCACCAGACTATTTGTGCTCTACGGCTACCGCTTCAGCCAGCGGGAAATGGCGTCACGGGTGCTGAGCGATGTGTACCTCAAGATCTCACCGTCGATCACACCGCTGGTCCAGCTCATCAGCCAGCTCGAGCTCTATTTGGCCTCGCTGTCGCTCAAACGTCGAGTCGAGGACGACGGGCTACAGATGTCGCTCGCCACTTTCGATCCAGATCAGCCATTGGATCTCGAGCGGGTGTTCAACCCCCTGTTACTCGACCTCGACAAACCGCCGACCCCATGTGACGTCCGCTGCGTCGGTGATCGAGCGATCACCATCATCACCGGTCCCAACTCCGGCGGCAAAACCCGTCTGTTACAGACCGTTGGACTGACTCAGCTACTCGGCCAGTCCGGCCTCTACGTGCCGGCGGCCAAGGCCAATCTGCCCATCATCCGAGGCATGTTCGTATCGCTGGTGGAAAGCGAAACGGCCAGCCAAGCGGAAGGGCGACTGGGGCGCGAGTTGTTACGCATCCGCCACCTCTTCGAGGCTATGGGCTCACCATCTATGGTGATTCTCGACGAGCTGTGCTCCGGCACCAATCCGGCGGAAGGCACCGATATCTTCTCGATGGTGGTGCGGCTCCTCGATCGGCTCAAAACCATCAGCTTCATCTCCACTCACTTTCTCGACTTTGCACGCGAATTGCGAGACGAGCAGCTGGTGAAATCGCTCGAGTTTCTGCAGGTTCAGACCAACGAAGACCTGTCCTCGACCTACCAATTCCGACCGGGAGTGGCCGAAACCTCGTTAGCTGCGGCAACCGCAGACCGCCTCGGCGTCAGCTTCGAAGAGCTGTCGCGGCTAATCGACGAACGTCGGCAAGCAAGTACCGAGTTCACTGGGAGCGACGAGGCGACCGAGGATCTCGAGACAGCCGGGGTCCTCGAGACGGAACAGCAAGCGGTCTGAGCTTCGAGGTCAGTCAGCCTTGGTCTGCAGCCCGGCGATCGTCACCACTTCGGTAATCTCTCGCACGTCGTAACGGATCGTGAGGTCGAGCGCGCAGACCTCTCCCTTGGGGTTGTACCAGCAGGTGTCGATACCGTAGTCGCTGCCACCCTTGATATCTGACGTCAGGCTATCGCCGACAATCAGCACCTCATCACGCCCGGGGTCACCCATGAGGCTGAATGTCGCATCAAAAATGGCGGGGTCTGGTTTGACGGCACCAACCTCTTCCGAGATGACAACATGCTCGAACTGCCCAGCAAGCGCCGAACCTGCCAAACGGGGACGCTGGACGGCCGCCAGGCCGTTGGTGATAAGCACCAAACCAACCCGGCCAATCAAACGACGGATCGTGTCTTCGGCACCATCGATCAGATAGCTACCCTGCGCCAGATTCGCCAGATAATGATCGCTGAAGACCGCAGTATCAGTCGCCAGTCCGATGGCGGCGAACACGCGTTCGAAGCGCTCTACTTTGAGCGCTTCACGACTGATCTCGCCACGCTCCAACTCCATCCAAATCTGGTAGTTGACCTGTCGATAGGCCGCCAGATAATCATCCCTGAAACTCAACCCAGCCTGGCTGAAGGCACGGGTCAGGGCGGCAACCTCCGCCCTTTGGTAGTCGAACAACGTGCTGTCGGCGTCGAACAAAATCCAACTGTACTGGCTCATGAATGCTCGTTCGTAATGTCCTGGCTGTCGAAGACTCGAATCGACTTAGTTTGCACTTCGTAGGGCAGCAAAGCGTAACATCTTTGCAGAGCGAAACAACTCATCAAAGAGCGTAAGATCTGCAAGGTGGTGGTGCGGCAAGCGGAGGATGTTTCCAGATGAAGCCTTGGAGCCGGTGGTTGGCGTTTGCGCTGTGGGTTGGGCTGATCTTCGCCACCGCCCCGATCGGCAACTCGCTTCAGTCTTGGCTCAAAACTCGGGTCGGCGATGGTACTCCACGCCTGCTGTTTTTGGGTCTGCTACTGGTCGCGATCGCTACGACGGTTGGCATCACCCTGCGCCGTTCTGAAGTCTTCGATCATCGTCGGCTGGGCTGGGTCCTCGCGATTGGCACAGCAACCGGCTTTTTGGTCTGGCGCCTGCAGGTGGCGGCCGAGCCAGCACATCTTGTTCTCTACGGCATCCTCGGTGTCATCACCTTCTGGGCGCTCAGCAGTCACCTACGCGATGACGGCGTTTATTTGGCGTCTTCCATCATTGCAATCCTTGTTGGCACCCTTGAAGAAGCGTTCCAATGGCTGCTGCCATCGCGCTATTGGGACGTCCACGATATCGGCCTCAACGCCACTGCGGCAGTGTTGGCGCAGCTGCTGATTTGGAAGGGTGTACAGCCAGCAACGATCACCGCTGGTTTCTCTTCCCGTTCTTTGCGGCTGACGATCCGGCTCGCTGCCTGCGAGGTCGTGCTCCTCCTGTGTTGCCTTTCGAATACTCCGCAACGGATTGATTGGTATGCCGCACGCGCACCGGGGTTGTCATACCTTGGCCAACGCCTGAGCACCCGTATGGTGGAGTACGGTTATCGCCACACCGATCCTGAGATTGGCCGTTTTCAATCACAGCTGACCATCGCCGAGCTACGACGGTCCGACCGCGAACGCGGACCAGAGGTAGCTGAGCTCATCCGTAGCCTCGGCGGCAAGGACCACTATCACCGCCTGCAAGTGTTCTACCCGCCTCACAAAGCACCTTTCGTGTTCGAAGCTGGTGGCCACCTCTTCGTCCGCAATCGCTACCGTGAACGCGCTCGCAACCAGACCGACCCTGTCGAGAAGCAGCGCCTGATCACGGCGGCCTTCCGCGAGACCCTGATCCTCGAGCGCTACTTCCCCACCACCCTCGCTCACCTTGGGAAGACCTTGACGCCGGACGCTCGACGACGTCTGGCTGAGCGGCAGCAGCCGGATGCGCCCTTTACCAGCGAGGTCAGCAACTGGTTTCTGACCGCGTTCACCGAGGCGCAGGCTCGATGGACCCTGCTCACGCTGTTGATCGGTCTCGGGCTGGCAGATCGAATCGTCGGCCGGAGCAGTCCGCGACAGATTACTCCGTGACAGGTTAGTCCTCAACACCGTTCCGTAAGACACGGATCGAGTAGCGCTGGACCAATAGTTGGGCTACGATAAGCGTAGGCTTTTCAGATTCTGGACCCAAGGGAGACTCCAATGTACAACGTCGACCTCCCCACCGCACGCGATTGTATGACCGCGAATGTCCTGACGTTCTCGCCTGAAGATGACCTATTCGACGCCATGGGCCATCTCCTGGAGAACCACTTTGCTGCCGCCCCAGTGGTTGATGACGACGACAAAGTCCTCGGGATACTGACCGAAAAGGACTGCCTGAGGTGCTTGTCGAATTTCGCGTATGAAGGCTTTGAAGCCTGTTCGATCAGCGCGTTTCAATCCCCGATGGTGGAGTTCTGCGAGCCCAACATGGACATCTTCGGCGTCTCGGATCGCTTTCTCGCCACCAACTACCCATTGCTGCCGGTGCTCGAAGACGGCAAGCTAGTCGGCGTCATCAGCCGTCGCGACACCTTGCGTGGAGTCCAAGAGTTGCGTCGTCGGCTCGACCAGGCGCAGCGCCACCTCGAAGAGGCTGCTGGCCACCAAGCCGATCGCCCCAAGGGTATCGAGAACATGCAACGCTCGGCTGCCAGCCAATCTCCAGAGCAGCTGGCTCGCATCATGGGCCGCAAGAGCTAAACGACAGCCCTCGATCGACGCTCGATCGAGGGTTTTTGAAGTCTAATGGCCCGGGCGATCAGCCGCCGACAGCGGTGAAGGCACGCTCTAGATCGTCGATTTGATCTTGGGCGTCCTCGATGCCGACGCTGAGACGGATCAGCGAGTCGCTGATGCCGAGGGCGGCACGCGTCTCAGGGGGCACGGAGGCGTGGGTCATGATCGCCGGGTGGTTGACCAACGACTCGACCGCACCCAGGGATTCGGCGAGCTGAAAGACTTCCAACGATTCGAGCATGGTGCGGGCGGCGTCGAGGCCACCGCGGATAAAGAAGGTGACCATGCCACCAAAGCCGTCCATCTGGCGACGGGCTAGCTCATGCTGCGGATGCGACGCCAACCCGGGATACACCACGCGCTCGACCTGCGGATGCCCTTCGAGGAACTCGGCGACAAGCTGAGCGTTGCGGTTGTGGCGCTCCATCCGCACATCCAAGGTTTTGATACCGCGCAGGGTCATGTAGGCATCCATCGGCCCCATCACCGAACCGATGGCGTTCTGGAGGAAACGGAGCCGCTCGGTCAGCGCTGCATCCTTGGCCACCACCACGCCACCCACGACATCGGAATGCCCGTTGAGGTATTTGGTGGATGAGTGCATGACAATGTCGAAACCATGCTCGAGCGGACGCTGGAGGATCGGCGTCGCGAAGGTGTTGTCGCACACCACCAGCACGTCGGGATTGGCCGCCTTGGCGATGCTGGCAATGGCTGCCAGATCGGCAAGCTTCATGAGCGGATTGGTTGGGGTCTCGACCCACACCATGCGTGTTTCCGACGTCAGCACCTCGGTGCACACGGTATTGTCGGATAGATCCGCATAACACAGATCCAGCCCCTGTGTGCGAGCCCGAACCTGACTCATCAGACGACGGGTACCACCGTAGAGATCATCCATGGCTACCACTCTCGAGCCGTGGTCGACCAGTTCAAGCAAGGTTGCGGTGGCTGCCAGCCCGGAGGCGAAGGCAAAACCACCGCAGCTCGGATCCTGCTCTTCGGTGACCGGCGATCCTTCGAGCGTCGCCACCATACGCTCCAGAGCGTAACGCGTCGGGTTGTGGGATCGGGTGTATTCGAATCCCTTGTGTTGTCCCGGCGACTCCTGGACATAGGTTGCGGCGGTGAAGATTGGCGGCATGATGGCGCCGGTGATCGGCTCCGGACGCTGGCCACCGTGGATGACCCGAGTTCCGGGCCGCTTGGGGTGCTTGTCATTCATGTAGAAACTCCTAGAGACCGCCAACTAGCGACCCCACGATAAGCTCGCAATGCGTTTACGACCGTCGAGAACTCCTTGGCACGGGCGAAAAACGGGTAATATCTCACTTTGGGGTTGGGAATCAACCTCGAAACCACCACTTCAGGAGAGATACGGCCCGCGGAGGAGATCGGCCGTTCTCGAGAACAGCAGTTGCCCGGACCTAAACCGTTCCCAGTAGCTGTCCCAAACCACCGGATCGTCTACGGAGCAAACATCTATGGATCGTTTGAAAGAGCTGCGGATTGACCGGTCGGACAAAGCCCAGAGCGCCAAGGGCGGTCTAGTGCTGGGAGTGGTCGTGTTGTTTCTGGTGCTGGCAGCGTCGGCAGCCTGGTGGTGGCTAGGCCGCACTCAAGTTGCTGAGGTCCGGGTGGCCTCGGTCCGGCAAATTTCGGGTGCCGAGGCCGAAGCAGAAGCCAGTGTGCTCGACGCCTCCGGTTACGTGACCGCCCGCCTACGGGCCACGGTGTCGTCAAAAATCACCGGCAAGATCACTGAAGTGCTGGTCGAAGAAGGCATGGAGATTGCCGACGGCCAGCTGCTGGCCCGCCTCGACGACGCCACCGCCCTGCGCCAGCTGAGTTTGGCTGAAGCTGAGCTGTCTTCGACACGCAGTATGCTGGCCGAAACCGACGTGTTGCTGGCGGACGCGGAACGGACCTGGAAACGCTTCGACAAGCTGGTAGCCAGCAACGTTTCGAGCCAGGCTCAACTCGACACCGCGATTGCCAACCGCGACGCCTTGTTGGCCAGACTTGCGGTCGGACGCGAGCAGGTGGTGGTCCGCGAGCGTCAAGTCGAAGTGCGTCGGCAACAACTCGACGATACCTTCATTCGAGCACCGTTCGCTGGGGTTGCGGTGACCAAAAACGCCCAGCCTGGCGAAATGATCTCGCCAGTCTCCGCAGGCGGTGGTTTCACCCGCACCGGAGTCTGTACCTTGGTCGACATGGGGTCGCTCGAGATCGAAGTGGACGTCAACGAGGCCTACATCAATCGCGTCAAGCCTGACCAACGGGTTGTCGCCACCCTCGATGCCTACCCCGACTGGAAAATTCCGGCGGCCGTGATCACCACCGTCCCGACAGCGGACCGCCAGAAGGCCACCGTCCGAGTGCGCATCGGCTTCGATGCGCTCGACCCGCGGATTCTGCCCGACATGGGAGCCAAGGTCGCCTTCCTCAGCGAAGACGAGCCTGAGCGTCCCGAGAACGCTTCTCAACCCCGCCTGACCGTACCCAAGTCAGCGCTTCGCAAGGATGGTGAACAGGACATCGTGTTCGTGGTTCAAGGCGAAATCTTGGAACGGCGGGCAGTACAAGTCGGCACGACACAAGGCGATTCCGTCCAGATCGAGGCGGGCCTAACCGCTGGTGAGAACGTCGTGATCTCCGGCCCCGACGACTTGGCCGAAGGTGATCGTGTCTCGGTGCAATGAGCCATGTGATGCGGAGTACGATTCACTGAAGTACGGCCCGATGAAACACAGACGCAGGGTCACACCGTAGTGTGAACACAGGATCGCAGAGAACACTGGATCGCAGAGAACACTGGATCGAAGAGAACATTGGATACGACAGAGCACATCCACGCAAGGGAATCTATTTCATGAGCGAGAACGCGACGAGCCCCAACGGCGCCCTAGTGAAAGTGCAGGACGTCCACAAAATCTACAAACGTGGATCCGAAAAAATCGACGTGCTGCAGAGTTTGAGTCTGACGGTACCAGAAGGTGACTTCCTGGCGCTGATGGGACCGTCAGGCTCGGGCAAAACCACCCTGCTCAATCTTATCGGTGGCCTTGACCGTCCAACCTCTGGCTTTGTCGAAGTCGCCGGTGAACGCGTCGACCAAGCCCCGGGTCGCAAACTCGCCAAGTGGCGGGCGCGGCACATCGGCTTCGTGTTCCAGTTCTACAACCTGCTGCCGGTACTGACCGCCGAACGCAACGTCGAGCTACCGCTGCTGCTGACTCATCTCAACCGCCGCCAGCGCAAAGAGCATGTCGCCACCGCTCTCGAAGTTGTGGGGCTTGCTGACCGTGCTCGCCACTATCCGCGCCAGTTGTCAGGCGGCCAGGAACAGCGGGTCGGCATCGCCCGCGCCATCGTCAGTGATCCGACCCTGCTGCTGTGTGACGAGCCGACCGGCGACCTCGACCGTCAGTCTGGCGACGAGATCCTCGACTTGCTGCAAGCCTTGAATAGAGATCACGGCAAGACCATTGTGATGGTGACCCATGATCCCCTGGCCGCTGCTCGCGCCAAACGCACGGTCCATCTCAACAAAGGCGCCCTCGGTACGGAGCCGGAGGCATGAAGTACTTGCATCTGGTGTGGGCCAATCTCAGGCGCAAGAAAATTCGGACCGCCCTGACGCTGTTATCGATTTTTGTCGCCTTCGCGCTGTTCGGCATCCTGTCGGCGATCAAAGCAGCGTTTGGTGTCGGGGTCGACATCACCGGCATCGATCGGCTCCTGACTATCCACAAAGTGTCGATCATCCAGCTGCTGCCGATCAGCTACCTGAATCGAATCAAGGCGACCGAAGGTGTGGATGACGCCACCTTCGCGGTGTGGTTCGGAGGCATCTATCAGGAACCCAAGAATTTTTTCGCCCAACATGCCGTCGACCCCGAAGGTTTTCTAGACCTTTATCCCGAGCTTGTGCTGCCGGAAGAGCAGAAGCAGGCCTGGTTCGCCAATCGCACCGGCGTGGTTGTGGGTCGCAAGACCGCTACCCGCTTCGGTTGGGAAATCGGAGACCGCATCCCGATCCAAGGCACCGCCTGGCGACCCCAGGACGGCTCGTCCTGGGAGTTTGATCTCGTAGGCATTTATGACGGCGCCGAGAAGTCGACCGACGAAACGCTCTTCCTGTTCCACTACGACTACCTCGACCAGGCGGTGGCAGGGGGCAACCTCGGTCAAATCGGCTGGTACATCGTGCGGATCAACGACCCGCAAGCCTCGGTGGAGGTTGCTGAACGCATCGACCAACAATTTGCCAACTCCTCCAACGAGACCAAAACGTCGACCGAAAAGGCCTTCATCCAATCCTTCGCCAACCAGACCGGCAACATCCAGAAGATTGTCTCCGGCATTGTCAGCATCGTCTTCTTCACCCTACTGCTGGTGGCCGGCAACACCATGGCGCAGTCGGTACGCGAGCGCACCAGCGAGCTGGCAGTGCTCAAGACAGTCGGCTTCACCGACCGTCAGGTGATGAGTATGGTGCTCGGTGAGTCCCTGCTGGTTGCACTGTTGGGGGGTGGCGCCGGCCTGTTGATGGTGTGGTCAGTGACCCAGACCATGGATCTTGGGGGCTCGATGTTCCCGACGCTCTTCATGCCGGCCGGCGCGCTGATCAGTGGCTTCGGTTTCGCGATTCTGCTCGGCTTCGTCACCGGCGCGGTGCCAGCCTGGCAAGCGCTGCGGCTCAACATTGTCAACGCCTTGCGGAGGTCGTGACCATGATCGGAAATCTCGTGTCTTGGATCACTCAGGTTTTGACGGTGACCTGGTTCAATCTGTCCAACATCAAGGCCCGCCTGGGCTGGTCAGCGTCGACCATCGTCGGCATTGCTGGCGTTGTGATGGTGTGCGTCGGCATTTTGTCGATGGCGGCCGGCTTCAAATCGACCATGGCTTCGACTGGCGATGAGGCGAGCATCATCGTCATGCGCTCCGGCAGCGGCACCGAGATGATGAGTGGCCTCGGCATGGAGGACACCAAAATCATCGCGGACGCCCCTGGCGTCGCCCGCGGCAGCACCGGCGCTTTGTCGTCCTCCGAACTGTTTGTGGTCGTCGATGTGCCCAAAAAATCGACCGGCACCGATGCCAATGTACCGCTGCGTGGCGTCAGCCCGACGGCCTATGAGGTCCGTGGCAACTTTGAGATCCTGGAAGGTCGACGGTTTGCACCAGGGCGCAACGAAGTGATCGTTGGGGATGCCGCCGCCTCCGAATTCGCCGGCCTCGATGTCGGCTCGGAGCTGCGCTGGGGCGAAAACGAATGGACCGTGGTCGGTATCTTCTCCACCGGTGGCACCGCCGAAGATTCCGAAATTTGGTGTGATGCCAAGGTGCTGCAGCCGGCCTATCGTCGCGGCAACAGCTTCCAGTCAGTCCATGTCCGGCTGACATCTGGGGATCAGTTCGGAGCGTTCAAAGATACCCTCACCACCGATCCTCGGCTCAACGTAAAAGTGATCAGCAAGACGGACTATTGGTCCGATCAGGCGGCTGCCACCTCCACCACCTTCCAAGTCTTCGGCATTGTCATCGGCGGCTTGATGGGGTTCGGCGCCATCTTTGGCGCCCTCAACACCATGTATACCGCAGTCTCGACTCGCACCAAGGAAATCGCCACCTTGCGTGCCTTGGGATTCGGCTCCGGCCCGGTGGTGATTTCGGTGCTGGTCGAAGCCGTTTTGCTCGCTTTCGTTGGCGGCGTCATCGGCTGTGGCCTGGCTTACATGTTCTTCAACGGCTTCCGCGCCGCGACTCTCAACTTCCAGACCTTCAGCCAGATCGCCTTCGCCTTCGCGGTCACACCATCACTGTTGATCGGCGGCCTGATCTACTCCCTGATCATGGGTTTCGTCGGCGGCTTCTTCCCCGCTATCCGTGCCGCCTACCTACCGGTGGCGACAGCATTGCGGCAGCATTAACACTGTTTCCGGCGACTGATCGAGAGATCCATCACCGTGACGTCAAGACCTCGACGTCGCCGCCGCGTGCAGTCGCGGCTTTCACAGCGGCTTCATACTCTTTGAGGTGACCGGTCTCACGGGCGGCGATCGCCAGCAGCAACAGCGTTTCGACGTTGGGGCTGCGCTTTGTTTTACGCAGCAACTTGTACGCTTGTTCGAAATCACCGTTCTGAATGGCCAGGCGTGCCTCAATCGCCTTGATCTGAGCTCCGAAGTAGGAACGGATGGAACTCTTCGAGAGTTTGCGTAGGCTCGCCAGGGTAGTCTGCGTCTCCTTGGCTCGTTGCTGATCTAGGTAGAGCTTCGCCAAATTGAGACGCACCACTGCATCGAGCACTTGCCCTTCAGCTTCAAGCGTATCCTCATCCTTCGGCACCCCATAGGTAGGGCCGGAAAACGTCTGCGCTGTCAACGCTTTCCGGAACAGAACCTCTGCCTCAGCAACCTGACCTGCTGCGGCTGCATCGAGTCCCCGATAGTAGGCCATTCTCTTGGGATGCCGCCGCTCGTTGAAGAAGCGGCCAAAAACTTCCTGGCGTCGATCGAGCCACAATTCTTTGGGCTCGTAGTCTGTCGAGAACGCCAACGGCGTCGATGCACCTTTGAGCGCCACTGTTCCCTGGAGATAACCGTTGCCGACCTGTCGTGCGTCGGCCCCTTGACCTCTCCTGCCACCCGGAACCTGTGGTCCGTCTGGATTAAAAACCGCCAGCTGGAAGGGCACTATCAGCTGAGACTGATCGATCTCGAGCTGATCGAGTCGCTGGCGAGCAACATCGAGAGTCCCATGGGTTTTCACGACGATCCGAAACTGATAACGATAGGGAGACCGTTGCCGCGCCTCGCCGGAGACCTGCCATTTGCCATCCTCAGCTAGCTTGAAATCGTAGCTGTAGTACACCTCGGGCAATCCGGTGCCATAGATAAACTGGTGGGCAAAGGCGCTCAGGTTTTTGCCCGTGATCTGCTCGATCAATCCCAGGAAGCTCTCAGTCGAAATCGCCCGAAAGTCGACTGTCTCGACCAGATCGCGGAGCATCGCCAAGAATGCTTGCTCGCCAAAACCACGGGACAGCATGTCGAGCACCACGGCCCCTTTCTGGTAAACCACGGTTTGGTAGGCCGCGTCGGAGTGACTCGACACCAGACGTTCTCCCAAAACGACAGGTCCCAACGATTCGACCGGGCGTCCTTCGGCGGTGGTCTGCATCATCGCCTCCTGCCAGCCGGTGGTTGGGCCGATGATCAATCGACTCGCGTCGCGCAACCGATGCCGCGCGAAAAGAACTGCCGAATAGTTGGCCATCGCCTCGCTGATCCACTGGTCTCGGTAGCTCTTCCAGCCCACCATGTGGCCCCACCACTGATGAGCGATCTCATGGGCGACCACTGTGCGTCGATCTTCGATGCCGAGCGCCACCGTCAACCAGTCGACGTCGAGCATGTTGAGGGTCGACAGGGTGATGAAGCCCAAGAAGCTCTGCGAGGCGGGCCGCGGCGTTGTCACCATCACCATCTCATCCAGCGGGTACGGTCCAAAAACTTCTTCAAAGAAAAGTAGCGACTCGGCAACGGTATCGAGCAACGCCTGTTGGCTCTGCTTGTCGAGCGCCGAAGCCGCACCGGCATCCAGGGCAAGCGAGATGTCGACGTGACCGGCGCGCCGGGTGAGGGTCCTCAGCTTGCCAACTTCGAAGCTGAAACCGAAGGTCGGTTGGTCGACGCGTCGGCGCTCGGACCGCAAGTTCTTGCCTCCGGGCCCTGAGTCAGTAGCCACACTTTTATTCTCTTCCACCAGGGTGCCGCCGCTCACCAGATCAAGGGTCTTCGGCCAGCGTAGGGTGACATCGTAGGTCGCACGATCGATCTCACCGGCATGGGGATACCAATGGGTTGTGCTGCGCAAGGCATACTGCTTGGAGTCCTTGTCAACGATCCGCCCAGCGTAGTCGACTTCCATTGTGATGATCTCACCCGCTGGCGGTGTCTCAGGCAACACCACCAAGATCTCGCGGCCCAACTGACGAAAGAAGAGCGCATCACCTGGAGCTTGGCGCACCGCGCTGACCTCGAGATCGGAGTGCAGCTCGAGCTTGACCACTCGACTATGGCCGGTTTGGCTTTCGAGTTCGAGGCGCGCCTTACCGATTAGCTCCAACTGCGATTCGGAAAGCGTCACTTCAAGGGTGTAGTGACGCGGTTCAAAAGCCTGTTGGCCCGGCCGTGGCTGGCCATCTTCTCCATGCCGAGACGTCGCCAGCCAAGTATCCCAAACTCCAAGATCTTCGACCGAGAGACCGATCAATCGACCTTGACGCTGAGCGCGATGGAACTGACGAGACAGTTTGCGCTTCTGCCTTTCACTGGTTTCGAGTTGCGTGAACTGGCCCAATGAAACTTGCTCGCGGGCGTCGGGCTCATAGAGATACAAGAACTCGCCCAATTCGTCGCCTCGAAACCAACCCGCAAAGAACCCTTCATAAGCGGGATCACCCAGAGCATCTCTGAACAGAGCCGAGTCCACCCCTAGTAGGCGACGCTCTGGTCGCTCCTTCCAACGTGCGAAGATCTCCCGGGCGCGCTGGGATTGTTCTGGCGTTAGATTCTCGGCAGCTGGGCGGCGAGCGATCGCCTCAGCCGCCGCATCCATCGCAACGGCGATCACCGCTTCCGACACCAGTTCATCGAGTTCTGAGTCACCGGTAAACAGCTCGAGCTGGTCGGCCTCGATCGCGTTCGGCGGCTCGAGACTCAGTCGAGCGTCGCCGATGAACACCATCTCGACCACCTTGCCGGCAACCGGCGAGGCCAGGAACAGCACCCCGTCGTTGAGTTCGAGGCGCGCCATCCCGGCGCTGAGATTCAGATTCCGAACCTTGACCGCATGATCACCTTCGAGGTGTGTGGTCTCCACGTCGTCCAAGAGCACCGCAGGATCCATGTCCGCTTGGATCGAGAACGCCAACAGTGATGTCACCAAAGCCCAAACCGGAACGGCTCGAAACGTGCAGCACATACCTGACCTCCAGGGAATACAGAATCAATCTAGGGTATCGAAAAGCCGACTCAATCTTCGCCTAGATCTCATCCAAAAGCACATCGAGAGTTCGGTCGGCCTTGTGGGCTGCGCAGCAGCTCCGGAAACTCGCCGGATCTCTTGCAACATGCTTAGGCCTTTTTGGTGCCAACGGATACGAGATGCCAACAGGTGCGAAGCTCAAACACGCTCGCTGCTTGCTCGCTCCACAAGACCTCCCTCCCTGAACCGAAACGGCAAAACTGGAGGAGGTCTGGCTAGGCCACGAAAGCCCCTCAACCTTCGATTGGCTGGCGGCGCGGGCGAGTGTGGCGACGCGCCAACGCAACCCCCGCTAGGGCAGCCAACGCCCCCCAGCCTTGCAACGGCGTCAACGTCTCTCCCAACCACCACCAGGCGGTCAGCAGGCCGACAATCGGAACTAGATTGGAGTAGAGCGAGGTGCGAGCGCTACCGAGACGAGCGATCCCATGGTTCCAGACGAAATAGCTGATGGCGATAGAAAAAATACCGGAAAAGGCGACGGCAGCCCACGCTCCGATCGAGACCGAAGCGAAGTCGAGCGTGACAAGCTCCGGAATCCCGATCAGAATCAAGGGCAGAGCGCCCACCAGGGTGATGAACACCGTGACGGACATCGGGCGATAATGCCTCACCGCCAAGCGCACCAGGAGCGTGTAAGCCGACCAACAGAAAGTCGCCAGCAACACCAGTCCATCCCCCGCCAGTGTCGCGCCGCCAAATTCGAAATGGGCCTCTCGATCACCGCCCACAACAATCAGCACGATGCCGGAGAACGACACCAGGATGCCCGCCCAGCCCCCTGGCCCGACCCGTTCCATACCAGTGATCGCACCCACCAGCGCCACCCACACTGGAACCGTGCCCAGAATCAGCGCCGCATTATCAGCCCTAGTGGCGGCAGCACCATAAATAAACAGCACCTGATAGATGGCATTACCGATCAGTCCGAGGCCAACCAAGAACGGTAGATGGCGACGCTCAAATTGCCACCGAAGTCCGACGAGCCGGGCGATCACCAACAGGGTGACCGCAGCGGCGAAGAACCGTATTGCATTGAACGCCAAGGGCGGCACTTCGGCCAGCGCAAACTTGACCACCGAAAAGTTGAAACCCCAGGTAAAAACCGTCAGCACCAACAACAAGTCGGTTTTGGTAAAGGAGTGTTCGGTCGATTCGGGGGATGACATCAGGGGTTCCTGACACGGACGCCGAAATTCCGACGTCGGACGGGCCCGAACACTATCCGAAGACGCCGCAGCACGGAGCCATGGGTCTGACTTTTGGTACCCTGACATCCTCACGAATGCGACGTAGCGCCTTCGAGGTTTCGTGTCCAGAAAGCCCTGGCATGGTCATATCGAGCAACACCAGGGCGATGCCATTAGCATGCTGACCGAAGACGTCGAGTGCTTCGTAAGCATCACTCGCCGTCATCACCGCAAATCCTCGATCTTCGAGAATCCGACCGACGACGGTACGCACCGGCTCTTCGTCGTCAACCACCAGAATTGCACCCTCGACCTTCGCCGCTGGTTCGCTGATCAAGTGAGCGACATCACGCTCGCCCGCGAACAGGTCGCCGGCCGGACAGGTGCCGGCCGGAGCGTTCGGATGCCTAGCCTGGTGATCAGGAGCAGGAGAGGAACGCGTTGGTGTCGGTAATGGCATCCGACGCGTTACCAAGCGGGTTGGTGTACCGCTTGACCGCACCGGTCACGGTGTCGGTCACCTGCAACGTGTATTGGACGTTGGTCGTCGCCGCCGCGAACACCCAGACGCGGTTGGTGAAGGCACAACCATCCAACACTTTGACCAGCATCTCCAGGTTCTGCGGGTCGAAAAAATACATCAAACCCGAGTCACCGGACTGCAACGAATCCACCTGGCCGGATCCCGTATTACCCTCAAAGTCTTCCCAGTCGACCTTGACCTCGAAACGCCCACCCTTGAGGCACATCGTGGTGGCATCAGGAGTACAAACACCCTGCTTCTCGGGCACGATGCTATCCGTCACGATGATGTTGCTGGTTGCCGGCTCGACGGAGCTCACTGACGATGAGCCGGTGCCACCCTGAGCGCTGGCGTCACAGGTCGCAAAAGCTGCGGTATCGGTGATCGCAGCCGCAGAGTTCCCTAGTGCGTTGGAGTACGTCTTGGCAAAGCCGGTCATCGAATCCGTCACGACCAGGTCATAGGCAACGGTGGTGGTTGCCGCAGCGAACACCCAGAAGTGATTGGTGAAGGCGCATCCATCCAAGACCTTGACCAACATCTCCCAATTGACTGGATCGAAAAACCACATCAGGCCAGAATCTGCCGATCCCAACCCGGCGTCGGTTCCAGTACCGTCCATCGCATTGAAGTCCCGCCAGTCCACTTCGACGGTGAAGCGATTGTTGTTGAGGCATAATGTATTGGGCCCCGCCACACAAGGCACGGGCTGTGGCGTCGTGACACTGGCAGTATTGGAGAAACCAGACACGCCCGCCGAGTTGCGGGCCCGGACTCGGTAGGCATACGTCCTAGCACCACCGGTGGTGGTGTCTACGTAGGAGTTCCGGTTCGCACCAAGTGTGGCAATCCGCTGGTAGCTGCCACTGCCTAACCGCCGCTCGACTTCGTAGGACGTTTCATTGTCGGCACGGTCGGTCCAGTTGACGTTGACCTGTGCTGTCGAAACGGCACTCGCACTCAGGTTACTGGGAGCGTCAGGCGGCTCGACCACGACCGTATTGCCGTATAGGAACCGGATTCCCGCCCGGTCGTCAGCCTTGAGCGCCGCTCCGCGGTTGTCGCCATGAGCCTCTGCGAACATCAGAGCATCGCTGTTGTTCGAGTGGCCAAGACCCAAGGTGTGGCCAAGCTCATGGGCGAAGACCTCTTCAGCGCCCCGCTGCACTCCCAGGAAACAACCCGTATTCCGATTGGTCACGATATCGGCACCTGCGGCGGTGCTATAGGTGTTGCCGTTGAAGGTGTGGCTACCGAGGAACCAAGGTCCACCCACCGCAATCACGCCACCCCTCGAGCAGTCGAACTGCTCGTCGAATTCTGAGGCGTTACCGCGGTCTTCGAACAAGATCGCGTTGATGCCGTCGAACGACGACAACCCACCGCGTGCACCGGTGGTACCGCTGTAAAAGTAGTTGATCGGCGCATCAGCTCGCCAAGCCCCCAACGCGGTCTGGAACTGGGGAAAACCATCACCCTCGACGCCGGGTTGCCCTTGACTATCGGCTCGCCACAGCACGTTCTGATTGCTGTCGAACTCACGGAAACGAATCCCCGGATTGTCGATCAGGGAAAATTTGAGAAATTCACGCTGGACCGCGCCGGACGTGTCTTCGACGAAGTAGTCGGCGGCCCGCTCGATGCCGCGCCCACGGTCTTCCACCCAAGCACGAAAGCTCTCCAGATCCCGCGGCCCGCTCTGGACCGCAGCTTTACCTGGCAGGTTGATTTCCAGAGCCCCCGACAAGTCACGCATGGCAATCTTGCGCCCGTCAACTTCGACCAGGTGGAAGGCACCGAGCATGAACTGTACAAAGCGGTAAGTTCCGTCGGGGCGTGGCTTCAGAAAAAGTAGGGCACGCTGGCCTTTGACAAACCGCGGTGCACCATCGATCCACAACTCCGTGCCATCCGCCAGAACGCCACCGCGGACCCGCACTGTCAACGGACTGGCCTCCACTGCTCCGACAATCAAATGGTCCACAGCCATGCGATAGTCGGTCACCGGCTCGCCGATACCGGGTGCTCGATCGACGTCGAGCACCTCGACTTCGACAATGATCGGAGCCTGTTCGACCATCACCTCGTCAGCCACCATGACAAAACTGGTGGCGCTGGCGACGTTCGGCATCAAGACTAAAAGCACACCGAGAGCAACCATCGAACGCAGTGTCCGGTGCAACATTTTCCGAGATAGGGCTTCTGGAGCTGTCGTATTCATGAGGCCTCCGAGGAGAGATTGACGTCGGGACAATATCGAGGAAATCACAGGGACAGCTGGTAGTTGGCATGCCCTGGTCGCGATCGTGGTGAAGTCGGCATTTTGTCATCATACCATTGAGGCTGATCCCTGGATCCTGACAATCACCTCGCGTCGCAGGCCGGATTGCAATATCCCCAGGCTCTATTGATGCTTTTCAAAGGTTTGGCAACAGGTTACCCTCGACGTCCATTTCGCAGAGTCTTACGCAACGAATAAGGAGCCGGAATGTCTGTAACAGTTATGTTGGAAGTCAAAGCCAAGCCGGATTCGATCGACGCATTACGCCAGGGGCTGGCAGCACTTTTGCCGGGGACGCGAGCCTTCGAAGGTTGCCAGGGGCTCACCACCTACCAAGATCTCGAGGATGGTCAGACCCTGGTCGCAGTTGAACATTGGGACTCCAAAGAGCACTACGAACGGTACCTGGCCTGGCGTACTGAAACCGGGGCCATGGCACAATTGGTTTCGCTGTTAGAGGGCCCGCCGAACATTCGGTATTTCGAAGCGGTTCCGGCCTGAAGACGTCGCATCCGGCATGAGCAAATCTCTCGAGCTTCAGGTGGCCGGCACCTGGGATGGCGAACCGATCGCCGACGATGAACGCGTCACGTTTCGTCTTGCGACGACACGCGGTGGCTTGAGCATCGAGGTCGATGCTCCATTCCACGACGACCCGCCGCCACCCGGCAAACCAGGACCCTGTGATCGGTTGTGGGAGTTCGAAGTTGCAGAATTGTTCATTGTCGGCACAGCGAAGGCGGACAACACCTCCACCCCGCTGTACACCGAGCTCGAACTCTCACCCCATGGCCACTATTTGACGCTCCGACTGGAGGGGGTTCGCCGGATCGTCGAAGGCTTGATCCCGATCCCCTATCGTTCGCAAGTTCTGGATACACCCTGGCAAGGAAAACACTGGCGAGGCCGAGCCATCGTGCCCTGGCAGCTGCTGCCCCCGGCGCCCCATCGACTCAACGCTTTTGCTATGCATGGTGTCGGCTCGTCCAGGCGGTATCTGGCGATGACACCGGTGCCCGGACCTGAGCCCGACTTCCATCGCCTCGATGCGTACCAGGCGATCGAACTGCCTCTCGCCGCCAGCAACAACATCGGCTCCCGGGCGCGGCGCAAGGCGAATTCGCGACTGACGCCAGAGCCTTAACAGACGCCACCAGAGGCGCCTCACGCCGCACCCCCGGACGCTTCGGCGTCGATCTCGGCACGCAACCGTTCCAGTTGGTCATCCACCGCATCGTCGACGTCCGCGGTCTCGCGACGACACCTCAGATCGTTTCCCGACAGCTCGTCACCAAGCTTCAGGTACGCACTCTCCTCCGCAGCCCAAACCTCGACCCGTTCACCGAGCCGCTCGAATTCGCCGCTGAGATTGGAAGACTCAACGCTACGCATTACCTTACCCATCGCACGACGCGCCTCGCCCTGACGGAGTCGGGCTTGCAGCACCTGCAGTCGTGACCTGCCTTGGCGTAGCTGTTCGTGGAGCCGCGTCACCGAATCTCGAATCTGCGTCGTATCACTCTCCTGAGCGGTGAGTTGCTCGGTCAGTTGGCGTGCCTGGCGATCCGCCAGCTCACCTTGCCGGAGCGCCTCGCGGGCCTCGTCATCTCGACCCCTGGTCAATGATCGACGACCCGAGGATTGCCATTGATCCGCATCCTTGCGATGGGCGGCAATCCGTGCCCGCAGCCGTTCCTCGTTGGCCATCGCCTGAGCCACCGCACGTTTGGCCACCTCCAATTGCTCCTCCATCTCGATCACCAGTTGATGGAGGCTACGCTCTGGATCCTCTATCGCATTACAAACCGACGTGAAGCTGGTCTTGACCAAAAGCCGAAAGCGTTGCGAAATATTCATCGTTTTCTCCTTGAAGTACCGTGATGTGACGTGTTGTGAACCAGACCTGTGTGCGAAGTGACGTAAAGATCTCTGATCCCTCAAGCCCAAAACCTCAGGCCCAAGATCGCAGCTCCTGGCCCCAAACCCGCAAATGCTGAAGCAACACCTCACGGCGATGCTCCAACAAGCCGGCAACCGCCATCAGCCCGAGGCCAAAAGCCACACCAGCAACCCATAACAACAGCGGTTCGGTCTGCCGCAAGCGAATCAGAAAGCAGGCAAGATCGATCACCAAAGCGGCGGTCGAAACCGTCAACAGGGATCGACTGCGTAACCGAAAACTCGCCGCCCCGAACCCCACAGCCAGCAGCAAGAGAGCAATCTGCCAGCCCCAGCTCAACTGATCTAGCAGCCCGAGGACCGGCATGGCATACAGACTCGCGGCCCCGAGGGTGAACAGACGATCTCGCCAGACATCGCCAAGCTCTCGATGTAACAACTGCGACAGCCCCAGGAACGCGAGTCCAGGACCCAGGCAGTAGAGCTCCGGCCCCGGCGTCGCCAGGCGGAACAACAAGGCCGTAAACGAGACCAAGAAGGTGCCGGCGGCCCACAAGGCCGAGGCCTTCCGGTGATGACCATGGGTTGCCATGAAGACGAAAAACAGACTGGCTAGAAATCCCGGTAACAGCGCCACCCACGGCGAGCTACCTACAAAACCTGAAGCTGTACTTGCAATCGCCCCATCCCAGATTGCGCTGATCCCACCGCTGGCGCCAAACAGCATGGCGGCGTCAAACAACATTCGGGGCAGATCCGAACCACCACGGCGAGCCAGAGCCTCGCCGCCGATCCACAAACCGAAAGCCATCCCCAACCAGCCGAGACCAGCGAACCAGAGGCCGCCGATGCTGAAGCTCGCGGCTTGTAATGGCACCCAGAGGAAGAGGGCGCCAAGCGCCGCCTGAAGCCGCCATGGCAAGGTCCTGACGGCCGCGGCACCAAATCCCTCGTCGGTGGTGAGACGACGCTGACGGCGCCGATCACGGTCGACTTCGTCGAGACACAGCAGGCTACCGATCAGCAACAGATGCAGCGGCTCGATCGTCAAATCCCCTCCTGCAGCCGCCCCGGCGATCCAGAACAGACCACTCGCGGCGCAGGCAACAAGCGCCAAACGCAGTCCATATCGTGCCGTGTCGACCCATTGCCCACGGCGCTGGGCAAGCTGCCGCAAACTCACCCAGGCGACCACCATGAGCCCCTGGCTGACCAACGACAGGCTGGCGGTCGAACCATCGGTCGCTCCGCCGACGACACAGTGCAAGCCAGCGGTCAGCCCAACCGCTGCCGCTCCAAACAGCCAGCGGTGGCGCAAAATACAGCCAGCGAGCAGAAAGCTCTCCGCCGCAACCAACATCAACGTCCCGCTGCTCCCCAATTGCCCAGCTGACAGATCCAACGATTGGGCGACGAGCCACAGCGCCATCCCCAGGGGTGGCCATGTCAGCAGACGCAACGTGCCGTCTCCGGCAAACACCTCTGGGCGTCGACGCAGCAACCAGAGACCGCCGCCGAGGAACAAAGCTTGGACCAAGGCGAGCACCAACCCATAGTGAGTCAGCCAAGCGCCGCCGACAGCATCACTGCCAGGCCAAGTCCATGCAAAGGCCGTGGTCACCAAAGCCTGGTAGAAGACCGGCAGTAGCAGGGGCCAGGACAGTCGCACGATGCCACCCAAAAGGAACGCCGCACAAATTGGGGCAACCCATCGTGCGACCATCGGATCGAACAAGCTCAGGAGCAACAACAACCCAGCCGCAAATGCCGTGATGACGGTGTGAGTCTTGGCCATCCCCGGCGTTAATCGGTCGCGCAACACCCAAGCCAGCGCCAGCAGCGCCCCGATCATCCACAAGTCACCAAGTCCAACGATGGCCGCCGGACTGTTGGGGTCAAACCCGAGGGTTTCCACGACGCTCTTGAAGAAGCGCACCACGGTGTCCGGGTACAGCACCGGTACAGCGTGGTAGGCAATGATCCCCGCCAACAGACCGCAACCATGCGCCATCGCGCTGCGATACCGGATAGCCCATGCCAGCAACCGCCAAGTCACGATCGAGGACACCAACGCCAGGCTGTAGCTGCCAGGGTCCAGCGGCGAAACAACCAACGCGGTCGCCAGGGTTGCAAACCCGAGAGCCAACAAGGCGACCGAGCGCCTCGGCCACCGCTCGGGGCGTTGGCCGGTCGCCCGGATCAGCGCTCGAAAATACTCTTCACCCGCATCAAGCAAAGCCAACGCGATACAAGCCAGCGGCAAGGCAAGATGGGTCCAGAACGCAACCAGCTGGCTGGCAGCCGCCGCATATACCAGCACCAACAAGGCAAACGGCAGGCCGTGGATCGGCCGATCGATACCCTGTAGACGATCGCGATGAAAGAAGAACCGGTTGATATGGCGGCAGGCAGCCCATAGCAGCACGCCGAGCACAGCAATCGTCAGCACGAAGAACAGCTCGGGTTGACCTGTCCACCGAGCCTCCAAGTACGGCAAGGCCGGCAGCGCCATCAACAACCCACCCAGAGTTGCGGTGTAGAACCAGCCGCGGTAACCCAGCACGTCACGCAAGACCCGTTGCGAGGCAGCCAAGAGGCCTCCGAGTCCTAGGATCAAACTTGGCCAACCAGCTGGGGTTTCGAGGATCTGCAGGTGGGATGCTCCCCATGCCAGGAGCGGTACCATCGCCGCGAAAAGACAGAGAAACGCCGATCCCGCAACCGGCAAGCGCAGGCGATTGCGGGTCAGGTCCCCGATCCCAAAAACGGTGAGGGCACCTACCACCAGGGTCAGAAACCGAGCGCACGACCCGAGTCCCCCCCACTCCGCCGCCACCAGGCGGACCACAGAGACCGCAACCACCAGACTGCCCGCCAGTAAGAGCCAACGGATGCCTTGGAGCGATCTCAATCCGTCGTCAACCGGCGATGCAGGCTCGTTCAGAGGTTCGTCAACCCGCTGCTGCTCAAGACCGTACCATTCGATATCGTTCTGTTCGATACGCTGCTGTCCAATACCCGACTGTTCATCGTTACGTTGTGAAGATTCGATCGGAATGCTCATCGCAGCCTCCTCTTGTTTAGAGAAGCTGTAGTTCAAGCTGCGTACCAACCCCGTGGGCACCCCGAAACGCTGGTATCGCTGGGGTTGAGACCATCCACCCACTTGGGTGCAGCTTGCGAGTTGCAGCTTTGAAGCTGCGGTGCATCATTCAGACTGCACCTCTCAGGTCCCATTCCGGCGGACCTGACGAAGTAGGCATAAAGTAGGCCTATGGCGTCGACAGACCTCACCAGCGAGCTCCTGC
Organism: Acidobacteriota bacterium; assembly: GCA_029263395.1. Classification (GTDB taxonomy): domain Bacteria; phylum Acidobacteriota; class Thermoanaerobaculia; order Multivoradales; family J023; genus JAAELT01. Next base: position 67,454 of record JAJCXO010000282.1, read on the forward strand.
TCTACTTCGAACAGCTGCTCTTTCTGACCGGCACGCTGCTTTATGGCTTTCTGGCTCGCGAGGTTCTATGTCGTCCAGAGGTTCTCACCGGCAATTGGCCAGCTCGAGCCCTGTTGATATGCCTCACAACGTGGTTCGGCGGCACACTGATCGATCAGACCCTCTACATGCTCGTCGGCACGCCGCCGAGCCTCGCCCTCCCCGGAACTGCCCTCGACTTGATCCGAGGGTTTGCCTGGTTGTTGAGCCTGCCGCTGCTGGCGCACACCCTTGTCAAGATCCTCGCCGACAGCCCCAAGTCACCACGGGCGGCGAACACCGTGTTGCCGTGGCTCGCCTACCTGCCTGTCGCCTTGTTTCTAGGCCCAGCGGTCGACTTCGCAGGTCGCGGCACTCCCTGGCTCGGCGCCGCAATCTCGGACCTCCATCCCCGCATCATCGTTCACGCCGTGCTGTCGCTGGGTGTTGCCGCGATCACCACCCTCTACCTTGCCAACAGCTATCGTCGAGCCGACGACGACAACCGCCGACTGCTGGGTTTCCTGCGGGCCCTCGCCATCATCCTGGCGATCCTGTTGGGCCTGATGGTAGCCAGCGGCTTCTTCCACCCCTGGTCCGAGGACGCGGCAGGCGTCGACCGAGTGCTCCGCACCCTGCTGCTCGGCGGACTGCTACTGCCTGGCGGACTCTTCGCCTTCTATGTCCAACGCTACAACTTGCTGCGGTTGTCTCTTTCCCACAGCACCCTGCGTCACTATCTCGGCGTGCTGGTTTTGGTGATCCTGGTCATCGCAGCTGGCCCGACCCTCGGCGGCGGCGATATCCGTCTGTTGCGAAGGTTCGTGGCATGGGGATTGCTGCTGGCCTTCGTGTTGGGCACCGGCTACCGACCCCTGAGCGAATTTGTCCTGAGGCGTTCGGCAGCACTGCGGCGCTTCCTCGGTAAGAACCTCTCCCCCCGGGAGCTCGATCGTTTGATGGACCGGATCCAGAATATCGACTTGAACGAGAACGAGGCCCTCGACCAGACCAGCGTTGAGCTCGGACGCTGGCTGGGGAGCGATGCGACCTTCTTACCGTCCCCTGACGACGGACCGACAACCGCTCCTTTCTGGTCACACTTCGCGCTCCCGGACACCCAGGTTGTGCATCGCCTCGCCCCACCCACTCCACAACTTGCAATGCTGCTCTCCAGGCAGCGGCTACACGCCGTGTTTCCACTGCGGATCGACGGTGAGCTCGAAGGGATTCTCGCCCTCTCCACCAGCGCCACCGGCGGCGGCTACTCGGGTGACGAGCTCGAGGCGGTGCGGCTGGTCATGCGCCAACTTGCCGGCACGCTGGCGTTGCGGCGGCTGGTCGAATCGCGGATCACCGAAGAGCGACGGTTGGTGGAGCATGAACGTCTCGGAATGCTCGGCCTGGTGTCGGCTTCGTTGGCGCACGAAATCAAGAACCCTCTGTCGTCGATGAAGGCGTTGGCGCAAGCACTGCGCGAGGACCTCGCCTCAGAGGTGGAGAACGACCCGCCCGGCCACGGGTCTCAAGCCAGCCGCCGAGCCGACGGCGTCGCCGACCTCGACGTCATCGTCGAACAGATCGACCGATTACACGAAACCACCCGCGAGATCCTCGGGCTGGCTCGACCACGCTCGGGTGAACCGGTGGATCTCACCGCCCTGGTCAAAAGTGCACTTTATGTGTTGCAAGCCGAAGCCCGCAAGCGCGGCGTCGAGATCCGAGCCCAGGAGATTCAACCGGTCGGGCCCGTCCACGGCTCCGCCGCCACCTGGCAAACCGTTGTATTCAATCTGATGCTGAACGCCGTCGAGCACACCGCGGCCGGCGAAACAATCGACGTCAGACTGACCTCCGACGGCAACGATGTGACCTTCACCACCTCGAATCCAGGCCCGCCGCTGGACGATACCGCCGAGGGACGCATCTTCGAACCCTTCGTCAGCAACGGCGGCACCGGCTTGGGCCTGCCCTTGGTCGCACGCCGAGTGCGCGACCTCGGTGGCACCATCGAGGTATCCTCAGGCTCCGGCCAGATCGTTTTCAAGGTCTGCAGCCGCTGTCTACCATCTTCAACCGAGCTACCGTCTTCCACCGAGTTACCGTCTTTGACCGAGAACGCCTGATGAGCTCGATCCGCCACCGTCTCATCGTCTGTGATGACGAACCCGCCGCCCGCCGTGGGGTCATACGGGCCCTCGGCGGCGCCTACGACTTCCTAGAATGTGGCAGCGGCCTCGAGTGTCTCGAACAGTTGGACACCACAGCGGTTGATCTTGTGCTGCTCGATCTGCGCATGCCCGGCCTCGATGGGCGCGCCACCCTCGAACGGATTTTGCAACTGCCACATTCGCCGCCGGTCGTCATGATCACTGCCGATTCCAGCCTGCGGACCGCAATTGACGCGGTCAAGGCGGGGGCCGCGGACTTCCTGGCCAAACCCTACGAAATCGAAGAGCTGCGGTGGATCGTCGAACGTACCCTCGATACCACTCACCTGCGCCGAGAGAACCAGTCTTTGCGAGCCGAAGTCCGCAGGCTTGGCGGATCCGGTGAGCTGATCGGCGAATCACCAATGATGCAACGCCTGTTCAGCGAGATCGAAACCGTGGGCCCGACGGCGGCCAGCGTCTTGATCCGCGGAGAAACCGGCACCGGCAAGGAGCTCGTAGCACGTCGCATCCACCAGCTCAGCCAGGTTGCTCGCGGCCCTTTTGTCGCTCTCAACTGTGCGGCGGTGCCCGAGAACCTGCTCGAGAGTGAGCTTTTCGGTCATCGCAAAGGCGCGTTCACCGGCGCCGATCGGGATCGTACCGGACGCTTCCGTGAGGCTCACGGCGGCACCTTGTTTCTGGACGAAATCGGCGACATGCCGCTCGCCGCCCAGGCCAAGCTGTTGCGAGTTCTGCAGGAACGGATCGTCGAGCCTCTTGGCGGCGGCAAAGCGGTCCGAGTCGACGTGCGGGTGCTGGCCGCCACCCACCGTGATCTTCTCGACCTGGCCCGTCAGCAGCTCTTCCGCGAAGACCTCTACTATCGACTGCGGGTGGTCGAAGTCACCATCCCACCGCTAGTCGAACGCGGCGACGACATTCTTCACCTGGCACGACATTTCCTCAGTCTTGCGGGTCGTCCCGAGTGCGAGCTCCAGGCCGAAACAGCAAGCGCGTTGCGAGCCCATGTCTGGCCCGGCAATGTCCGGGAGTTACGCAACGCTATGGAGCGCGCCGCCATCTTCTGCCGTGGCGCCGTCCAACTGCAGGACTTACCGTCGGAGATCGGCGCCAACGGCACGCCCCGCAACTCCGCCGCCAGCGCCACTGAAACCCTAGGTGAGACCGATTTTCAGAAAGCCAAATCCCTCGCTGTCGAAGCCTTCGAGCGCAATTTTCTCACCGCTTCCCTCCGTCGCCATGAGGGCAACATCTCTCAAGCAGCTCGAGAGGCGGGTATGCATCGCCAGAACTTGCAAAAAAAGCTGCGCCAGCTCAGGATCGACCCGAAGGAGAAGTGAGATGATCGGGTCACAGAAGCCTAGAGTCAGTGCCGACTAATCTGAACCGAAAGGGTCGATGATCGTAATCCCACAGTCTTCGAAATCTCTAACGTTGCGGGTTACTAACGGCAGGCCGTGAATTCGGGCGGTTGCCGCTATCAACATATCGGCCTGGCTCCATACCTGTCCGGCCGCTTGCAATCGTCCTCGCATCTCACCGGCCAACCGTGCGACAGGCTCGCTCACGTCGAGTACCACGCAACGTACCTCCAAGAATCTTTCGACCCAAGCGTGTATCCGCGGACGGGGCTTCCAGGTGAGACCGAACAGAAGCTCTTCGACAGTCACCGTCGAAATCGCAAGATCACTCTCGGTCTCGACCCAGGTCAACACAGCGGGATGAGGCTCGCGCCGAGCTAGCTCGCTCAGGATATTAGTATCCCAGAGCTTCATACCTCGTCGGGCCCCTTCGCGAAGGGGTTCGAGCGGTTCTCACGAGTGATTTCTGGAAACTCATACTCTTCTTCTGTGCAGAGCGCTCGCAGCTCGGAGAAAGACTCCGAAAGAGGTTGACGCTGCTCTTGCTCTCGGCGCCAAACTTCGAAGAGGGCCAAAGTCTCACTGCCAATCACCGCTGCCACCGGCTGGTTACGGTTGAAGATGTACTGCGGTTCCTTGGCAGCGGCACGGATCACTTGAGACAAATTTTGTTTAGCTTGCGCAATTTTCCAGGTCATCCCGCACTCCTAAGGAATCTCGATACCCAGCATGGGTCCGATATTCAACATGACCATATCAGAACCCTCTTATGTCCATCACAGACATTGATACCTTCGAGCGCAATTTTCTCACCGCTTCTCTACGTCGCCATGAGGGCAACATCTCTCAGGCTGCTCGAGAGGCGGGTATGCATCGCCAAAACTTGCAAAAAAAGCTGCGCCAGCTCAGGATCGACCCGAAGGAGAATTGAGATGATCGGGACTTCCAACTTGCGCCCTCTCGTGGCCCGCGATCGCCACCAGGAACATCGCTCAGCGACTGAGCTCGAGCTACTGTTCGACCTGGTATTTGTGGTCGCGATCGCAGCAGCCGCTCATGGGTTACGTCACGAAATTGTGGCCGGTCACGTACAGGACGGGATTATCAAGTTCCTGATGGCCTTCTTCTGCGTGTGGTGGCCTTGGAACCAGTTCACCTGGTTCGCCACCAGCTTCGACAACGATGACGCCGCCTACCGAATCAAGGTGATGCTCATCATGTTTGGCGCCATGTTCGTGGCCGCTAGCATGCCAGGGTTCTTCGAGTTTCAGACCCTGGTCTACACGTTCATCGGGTACGTGATCATGCGCCTAGCGTTCGCCGCCCTGTGGATTCGAGCAGGGAAAGACAATCCAGAGTACCGAGTCGCGGCCACCCGCTATTCGGGCGGACAGATCCTGCTGCAAGGCTTGTGGGCCGTTGTTGTCTTCGGGACGGAGCCGGGAGAACCGCTCTTTTACGGCGTCTTCGCACTGGGCGTTGTTGGCGAGCTTTTTGTGCCCTGGTATGCCGAACAGGCAGCCAATACGCAATGGCACCGCCACCACATCATCGAACGATTCGGGCTTCTGAACATCATCGTTCTCGGTGAGGTGTTGCTGAGCAGTACCAGCGCTCTCCAAGCTGAGTTTGCAGCAGGGTTCAACTCAGCTCTTTTCAGTATTGCGGTCAGCGGCGTCCTGATCGCGTTCTCGATGTGGTGGCTCTACTTCTCTGAAGCAGACCATCTGCAATCCACTGACCCCAAACAGGCCTTCATCTGGGGCTACGGCCACTTTCTGATCTTTGCGGCAGGAGCCGCCGCCGGAGCAGGACTGGGAATTGCGATCGATATGGCTACGGGTGAACATCACGGACACGGCTCACCTGCCATCGCCTCCTTCGCTGTTTCGATTCCGGTTGCCCTCTATATTGTGGGGCTCTGGCTGGTCCGCGACCGTCACCTACTTCGAGGCGTAAGGGGATGGCTGATGCTGCTTGTTGCAGCGTCAGTTGCGGTCTCCGGCTTCCTACCCTATGCGCCTATCCCAACGGCGGCTTTGCTGGTCACGTACCTCGTCATTCGACTGCGGAGTGAACGACGACTCAGTCAGTCACTAGGTGAACCTTGACGAGCGCAGAATCTAGGCCCCGGGTCCTAGCGTGTGAAAGTATCAATTCTTGATACCTTCGAATTGAAGGGTTAAACATGACACTACAAATCAGGGTCGAACTCGACGAAGACCTGTTATTGGAGGTTCAGAGCATCCTAGGGACGCGTACGATTCGTGAAACCATTGAAGTAGCTCTTCGCGAAGTTATCCGTTCTCAGGCTCGGCGCGAAGAAGTCCGTGTCTCAACAACTATGGAAGGCATGGACCTCGCCGAGTCTATTGGGACTAAGGTGTAGTCCTAAGGGGCCGTTCCGCCACTACAACGATCCTCGAGCTGCAATCCACTGCGTGGACTGACCGGTGATTTCGGCAATCCGGTCGTAATCGGCATCGTAATGCAGGACGACTGTGGCGGCAGCTTCCGCTGAAGCAGCAATCAGCAGGTCGGCAATCTTGACGCTTCGGTGGTGAAGACCGCCGACATGAGCGAGTCCACGCTGGATTTCTAGAGCTCGTTGGAAGGTCGAGGAATCACTCGGGATCGGGCGTAGAGCAGACAACTCCTCATCTAGGGCCTCGTAGTCTTTGGCGGAACGTGCCGACCACAAGATTTCGAGCCGAACCTGATCGCAGATTCCCAACCTGTCAAGCTCAAGATACCGCAGCCAATCTCGAGCTACCTGCGGATTCGTCGCGTGATGCCAAGCACTCGTGTCGACGCAAAAGAGAGTCATCGTAGGGGCCGGCTCGCGGCGAGCAATTCGGGCGACCTGTCGATCCCGGCCCCGCTCTGAATCCTCTCAGCAAGCCGTTCCCGTAGGTAGCGTCGAATCGCCTCCCGAAAGGCTGTGTCCACGGTCTCCTTGAGGCCACGGGTTCCCAGCGCTAATTGGGCCTGAGTCAACAGTGTATCGTCAACCTCTAGAGTTGTACGTCTCGACATCAAACAACTATATATCAGGAAAGCCATTGAATATAGCTCAGCTACCACAATTGGGAATCGATGCGCTTTCATGATCGCCCAGACTCGACCCGAAACTTGTAGGATCAGCCAGATGCGCACGCTTTCATCTCACATCGACCCACAGTCCAACACCTTCACCAGCAACCGGCAGTGGTTCCTCACCAAACTCGACGAGCTCGACCAGGCGATGGTCGAGGTCAACGCTGCGGGTGGCCCTAAATACGTCGAGCGCCATCATCGGCGAGGCAAGTTGATGGCGCGGGAGCGCATCGAGCTGCTACTCGACCGTGACGCACCCTTCTTGGAGATCGGGGCCCTGGCAGCCTGGGGTACGGACTTTGCCCTCGGCGGCAGCATGATCTGTGGCATCGGTGTGGTCTCTGGCGTGGAGTGCGTGATCGTCGCCAACGAACCGACGATCCGCGGTGGGTCGATCAACCCCTACACCGCACGCAAAGTCGAACGGGCGATGGAGATCTGCGCCCAGAACCGCCTACCGATGATCAACCTCACCGAATCGGGTGGCGCCGACTTACCCCATCAAGCCGAGTTGTTCGTACCCGGCGGCGCGATGTTTCGTGAGCTCACCCGCCGTTCCGCCGAACGGATCCCGACGATCTGCCTGGTGTTCGGCTCGTCCACCGCCGGTGGCGCCTACGTGCCTGGGATGTCGGACTATACGGTGATGGTGAAGGAGCAGGCGCGGGTCTTTCTCGGCGGACCACCCTTGGTCAAAATGGCGATCCACGAGGATTCCACCGAAGAGGAGCTTGGGGGCGCCGAGATGCACAGCCGAATCTCCGGTGTCTCCGACTACCTGGCCGAAGACGAACTCGACGCCATCCGTCTCGGTCGCGAAATTGTCGCCCAGCTGCACTGGCAAAAACTGGGGCCCTCACCTGCTGCACCATCGGATGAGCCGCTCTACAACCCCGAAGAGTTGCTCGGCATCGCCAGTGCCGACATCCGGCAACCCTTCGACGTCAAAGAAGTGATCGCACGCCTGGTTGATGGTTCGCGCTTCCACGAATTCAAAGCCACTTACGGCACCACTTTGATCACCGGCTTCGCCACGCTGCACGGATACCCGATCGGGATCGTGGCCAACAACGGCGTGATCTTTTCCGAGTCTGCGGAAAAAGGCGCCCAATTTGTCCAGCTGTGCAACAAGCAAGACAAGCCGCTGCTCTTCCTGCAAAACATCACCGGCATGATGGTCGGCAGGCGGACCGAGGAAGGCGGCATGATCAAAGATGGCGCCAAGTTGATCAACGCGGTCGCCAACAGCGAGGTGCCGCATCTGACGCTGATGATCGGAGCCTCCTACGGCGCCGGCAACTACGCCATGTCCGGCCGCGCCTACAAGCCACGCTTCCTCTTTTCCTGGCCCAACCACCGTATTGCGGTGATGGGCCCCGAACAACTGGCCGGAGTGCTATCGATCGTTCGACGCGGGGCTGCGGCTCGCGCCGGGCTACCCTTCGACGACACCCAAGACGCCAAGCTTCGGCAAGCGGTGGAGCACCAGATCAAGAACGAGTCCTACGCTTTCTTCGCCTCCGGTCGACTGTGGGACGACGGTGTCATCGATCCCCGGGATACCCGCACCGTGTTGGGCCTCGCCCTATCCGCCGCCCATTCAGGCCCCGTCGCAGGCACCGACCGTTACGGCGTGTTCCGGATGTGACCGGGCGCTCGACCGGACACCGCGCTCAGGATCGTAGAGCGCCTGCATCGGGTGGGATTGACCGGTGAGGGTGGCGGTCACCGCTTCCGCAACGGCGGGAGCTTGGGTAAACCCTCCCGTGTTGTGGCCGGAGGCGATCACCATGCGACCGCCTGCTGAGGTACCCAGGACCTCGAAGATCCCGAGGCTCGTGCTGGTGAAGGGTCGAATACACGCCCTGCGGGACTCGGCAAACCAAGGCTCGCCGACCGCTCTGCGATAAGGGTGCGGGAAGTACCGTCGAGCGGTCTCCTCGAGGGCTTCGAAGAGACACGTGATCTCTGGTGAGCTCATATCCAATGGCCGACTGCCGACGAAACCGTAGCCCGAGCCCAGGATGAGCATGGGACGACTCGTGGCATCGGTAGCCAAGGTCACGTTCGAATCCTCCCCCACCCATCCCTCACGGTGAACTTTGACCGGGTGGCGCAAGCGTGGCTCCAGGTTCGGCAGCCGTAGCCACAATCCCAAAATCCCCTGGATCTTGCCGGCAGAGCGCGTACCCTCGAGCAGTGGATTGCCGTACGCTCCGGGTGAGAGGACGTAATGTTCTGACCGCACGAGCCTGGTCTGTACCCGCTTCGACTCCATCGCGCCGTCTTGGACGCGCAGGCCCGTCACCAGTCCATCGTCCGTTCGTTCGATAGCGGCCACATGCTGGTTCCAACGAATCGCAGCGCCCTTGGCTTCGAGATGTGCCATCAGCTTGCGTACGAAGTCATGAATCGTGAGGGAAAACCCTTCAACTTCGAGGGCCGCCGCGATCTCACGGCGCGCAACCGCCTCACCCAACGCGGGGTGGCGACGGCTCAGCGAGTTGGCATCCAGCACCCGCACTAAGGAGCCGAGCTTGCGATGTAGAGCCTCGGCTGCTTCGGCCCTATGTGCCTCGGAATAAAGACGCAGGACACTCGGGGTGTACCCCACCCCCTCGAAAAGATGTGAAGCGTCGAGTTGTAGCTGCTTCCACAAGGGATGGCTGGCGATGTTGATGCCGTGAATATCCTCGGTGAAGGTCTCTGCTCGCCAACGCGGAAGATGCTGGAAGTTGTCGATCCAGGCCCGTTCGTGACGATTCAGTGTTTCGGGCCTGGTCAACAACCAGCCACCTTCGCTGATGCGGCGGCGGAAAACCGTGCTCGTATTCGACTCGACTGTCCGGCCCTTCTCGCTGTAGTTGTCTGCTTCGGTGAAGCAGAACATGCGGGCGTTCTCACCACCGTGGGTTGCACCAAGCTGCTGCCAACTCGGCCGGCTCCGTGGATCAGGGCTCGCGTCCAGAATCTCGACCTGGGCCCCTTGTTCAATCAGGTCGAGGGCGGTCATGAGATTGACAATGCCTGCTCCGACCAGCGTCACCCGCGAGCCAGACAAAGACTGTGATGCCCGCGGCGAAATACCAACGGAGCTCAAACGTTCGGCGACCTGGCGATGCATCACACTGCGCTCGGCGAGTCCAAGAGCGCGTGAATCGTCCAGCAGGCTGCTGGGACCTCCATCGACTTGTTGGACGTGGAGCCCCGGGAAATCGATTCGGCTCGCTGCGCTCCCGTACTTGACCAAGACCGCACCGAGACGATGTTCAGCCAAAGCTCGACGCATCGGACCTTCGGGCTGCGAGGCGAGCTCCGGTCGATAAATGACGAGATCCCCGAGGCCAGATTGCACGAGCTCTGGGCTCAGGGGGTACGTAACGAGGACTTTCATCAGATCAAGTCAGGCGACCGCGCCAATTTTCTGAGTGCCGACGCATGTGCATGACCGCAAGCACCAGCACGGTCGTCTCTCCGTCAACGAGGGTGTAGTAGATCCCGTACGGGAAACGGCGAACTAGAAAACGCCGGACCCCATCGTCGACAACCGGCCAAGTCCCAGGGGCATGCAAGATCTTTTCGATGGCTTCCTCGACGTTGGCTACGAACGACCTAGCCAATTCGGGAGAAATCTCGAGGTAGTACTTGCTCGCTTCTAACAACTCCTCGGCTGCTTCAGGGTGATATCGCCAGATCATCCTCCGACGAGTTGACGGGCACGGGCCATAACAACGTCACCCTCAAGAGCCTCAACCTGCCCTGACAGGATCTCGCCTCTGCGTCGCTTGGCTGTCTTTAAATGCGCTTGCTCGACCTCTGGGTCGACATGGGACCCTAGGTAGGCGACCAGACGTTCCGCCAATGAAGCTTTAGAGTCGTCTGGTAACGCCATCGCTGCTTCGAATAGTTCTTCGACCGTCATCACTTCTCCTGTCTCGATTGTACCTCAACCCGAGCCGACAAAGAGACCAGCCGTTCGAAGACCAGGAGCGTCGCTTATCATAATGAGCTATGTCCACAACCTCGACCCCTAAGGCCTCTATGTCTCCAACTCCCACGGACACATTCCACAAAGTTCTGGTCGCCAATCGCGGCGAGATTGCTCGACGGATCTCCCGCACCTTACGCGAGATGGGCTTGGCAACTGTCGCCGTCTATTCCGATGCCGATTGCGACGCACCCCACGTTTCCGAAGCGGATGAGGCGGTGCGCATCGGCCCGGCTCCAAGCAGCGAGTCGTACCTCGATCAGGACGCGGTGATCGCGGCGGCGAAGACCGTCGGCGCAGAGGCGATTCACCCAGGGTATGGCTTCCTCGCCGAAAATGCCGACTTTGCCGAACGCTGTGCAGTGGAAGGGCTGGTCTTCATTGGACCTTCCCCGCAAGCCATCCGCCAGATGGGTGACAAAGCTGCTGCCAAGGAGTTGGCGGCTCAGGTGGGTGTGGCGATCCTCGACGGCTTCACGGTCGACAAGCTCGACGTCGACGAGATTCGGCGTCGAGCCAAAGACCTCGGCTTCCCGTTGTTGGTCAAAGCAGCCGCCGGAGGCGGCGGCAAGGGCATGCGCGTCGTCTCGCAAGCCGACGAACTCGCCGAGGCTCTCGACGCTGCCGGCCGAGAAGCTGACGCCGCCTTCGGTGATGGCTCGCTGCTCATCGAACGTTTGGTTGTTGCACCACGCCATGTCGAGATCCAGGTGCTCGGTGACGCACACGGCAACCTCGTGCACCTCTTCGAACGGGATTGCTCAATCCAACGACGCCATCAGAAAGTCTTCGAGGAATCCCCATCCCCCGCGGTCGACGCCGAGTTGCGTCAACGGATGGGCGAAGCCGCCGTCACCCTGGCCCGTGCGGTGGACTATCAGGGTGCCGGCACGGTGGAATTCTTGCTCGATGGTGCCGGCGCGTTCTACTTCTTGGAGATGAATACTCGGCTGCAGGTCGAACACCCGGTGACCGAGGCCGTCACCGGTCTGGACCTGGTGCGGCTCCAAGTCGACGTCGCCCAGGGGCTGCCCTTGCCTTTCGAACAGAGTGATCTGGAACTCGACGGCCACGCCATTGAGGCGCGGCTGTATGCCGAAGATCCTGCCAACCACTTCCTCCCTGCTAGCGGCACCGTGTCCCTGTGGGCGGTCCCCGAGCTACCGGGCCTGCGGGTCGACAGCGGCGTCGAACAAGGCGACACCGTCGGCATTCACTACGACCCGATGCTCGCCAAGGTGATCACCCACGGCTCAACGCGAGCTGAAGCCTTGCGACGCCTCCACCGCGGGCTCTCGGAGCTTGCCGTCGGCGGGCTGACCACCAATCGTGAGTTCCTACTGACGACACTCGAGCACCAGGCGTTCCGCAGTGGCAAGTTCGACACCGGCTTTATCGATCAACATTTGCCACCCGGCTCACGTGAACCCAAAGCCAATGCTGACGTGCTTGCGCAGCAGGGTATCGCCGCCACCTTGCATCTCTTTCAGGTCCGTTCAGAGGCACAGCGACGTGGGGAACACGGCCCGATCCCCTCCAGCATCCCCTCTGGTTGGCGCAACAATCGGTGGCGACCTCAGGAACAGAGCTTCGAATCCCCAGCCGGACGACTCACCGTTCGCTACGTCGCGAAACCCGGCAATCGCTTCACCATCGACATGATCTCGCCGGCCATGGAAGGCAATCCGGACGAACCGAGGACGTATGCCGTCCACCTCGTCGAGTCTCGAGCTGGCCTCGTCACCGTGGAGATCAACGGTGTCCGGCGTCGTTTTCGGATCGGGACCCTCGGGGTCACCGGCTCTACGCGCAAGTTATCCGTCCATAGTTCGGGACGGGTATCCGACTTCCAACTCGTGGCACGTTTTCCGCTACGTCAAGCCGCGGCCGTTGCCGGGGGTTGTGCGGCACCGATGACTGGCAAAGTTGTCGCGGTGGAGGTGGCAGTCGGTGACGAGGTCACCGTCGGTTCAACCCTCGTGGTCCTCGAGGCGATGAAAATGGAGCATGAGCTCCAAGCCCAGACCGACGGCATCGTCGAAGCCGTCCACGTCGAAGCCGGGCAAATGGTGGATCCAGACAAAGTTTTGGTGGTCGTCAAGCCCCACGATTCAAAAACGGAGGATGTTTGATGGCACCTGATCCACACGATGAACAGGTCCGCTATGACCAGCTGCGCTACGAAACCAAGGGCCAAGCCGCCTGGATCGTGCTCGATCGACCGGAGAAGCGCAATGCGCTCTCCTCCACCATGATCACGCAGCTCGGCGAAGCCCTCGACCGAGCGAGCAGCGACACCGACGTCCGGGCGGTGGTCCTCACCGGCAACGGATCAGCGTTCTGTGCCGGCGCCGACCTCGACGCTGGCGATGCCATTGTCGACGATGCGGGCCATGATCACGTCCGAGGCGATAGCAGCCCCAGGAATCCGTTTGCTGAGATGTTGCAACGGTTGGAGCACCACCCCAAGCCGGTGATCGCGGCCATCAACGGGCCGGCTTTTGGTGGTGGGCTCGGCCTGGTGGCAGCCGCCGATATCGGCATCGCCGCTAGCGCCGCCAGCTTCAGTTTCAGCGAGGTCCGTCTCGGACTTATCCCGGCCATGATCTCGGTGGTTGTCTTGCCGCGGATCGGGACCCATCATGCTCGCCGGCTGTTCCTCACCGGCCGGCGCTTTTCTGCTGAAGAAGCGGTCAACGTCGAGCTGATCCATCGGGTGGTCTCCCCGGAGAAACTCGAAGCCGCGGTGGCGGATGAGGTTGCCGACATCGCTAGGGGAGGCCCGGTGGCCGTCACCGAGGCCAAACGACTGATTCAGGAGATCCCGACGCTGCCGCGTGCCGTGGCCTTCGAACGTGCCGCGGGTTGGCTTGCCGAGCGCATGGGCTCTGACGAGGGCCGTGAAGGTATGGCCGCCTTTGTCGAGAAGCGTCGCCCCAGTTGGCGCAAGTAGAACGAGCCATTCGGTATGAGCGCATCAAGAGCTGACATCCTCCGCATCGCCAATTGCAGCGGCTTTTACGGTGATCGTCTCTCGGCAGCCCGTGAGATGGTCGAAGGCGGGCCAATCGACGTTTTGACCGGTGACTACCTCGCCGAGCTGACCCTCATGATCCTGGATCGGGATCGCCAAGCCGATCCGACGACGGGCTACGCCAAAACCTTCCCGCTGCAACTGCGGCAAATTGCGGCAACCTGCCTGGAGCGCGGCATCAAAATAGTCGTCAACGCCGGCGGACTCAACCCAGCGGGTTGTGCCGACGCCTGCCGCGCCGTCTACAGACAGCTAGGCCTCGACGCCCGGGTTGCCCACATCGAAGGGGACGATCTACTCCCCAAGCTTGCGGACCTCCAAGCTGCCGGGGAACCCCTCAACCACCTCGATCAAGGCATCCCACTAGAAACCCTCGAAGTCCCGGTGCTCAGCGCCAACGCCTACCTGGGCAGTTGGGGTATCGCCAAGGCCCTCGAGCTTGGTGCCGACCTGGTGATCTGCCCAAGGGTGACGGATGCCTCGCTTGTAGTGGGTCCTGCCGCTTGGCGTTTCGGCTGGCAGCGCGACGATTGGGACCGCCTGGCCTCGGCGGTGGTTGCCGGTCACATCCTGGAATGCGGCCCCCAGACGACCGGCGGTAACTACGCATCGTTTCGCGACGTCGAAGGACTCCACCATCCCGGCTTCCCGATCGCCGAAATCGCCCCTGACGGCAGCTTCACGGTGACCAAACATCAGGGCACCGGTGGCGAAGTCTCCGTCGGCACTGTTACCGCCCAGCTGCTCTACGAGATTGGCGCACCGCGGTACCAAAACCCTGATGTCACCGCTCGTTTCGACACCATCCGGCTCACACAGACCGGCCCAGATCGCCTGTTGGTCAACGGCGTCCAGGGTGAGCCCCCACCGCCCACCACCAAAGTCTGCCTCAACTATCGCGGCGGCTTCAAAAACAGCATCACCTTCCTGCTCACCGGCCTCGATATCGAAGCCAAAGCCAAGCTGGCCGAAGAGACCCTGTGGGCCAGTCTCGGCGGGCGGGAGCAGTTCGCCGAGACCCACGTCAGCCTGCATCGAACCGATGACTCCGCAGCCACCGTCGAAAGCTCGTTCTCGTTCCTGACCGTGTCGGTCAAGGACCCCAACCCCAAGAACGTTGGTCGACGCTTCACCAGCGCTGCCGTCGAAATGGCCCTGGCCAACTATCCCGGCTTCAACCTCACCGCCCCACCCGGCAAAGAACGCCCGTTCGGCGTCTACTGGCCAGCCCTCGTCGCTAGTGACGCGGTCGAGCATCGTGTCGTCTTCGAAGGGCAAACCGTCGACATTCCGCATACCGCGGGCGCCGAGCCACCCGACGCCTCCGTCGGCGCGCCCGAGCCACCCTCCGTCGACTCCGAGGCGGATACCGAGTTGACCCCACTCGGCAAGATCTGCGGCGCCCGCTCCGGCGACAAAGGCGGCAACGCCAACCTCGGCGTGTGGACCGAGTCCGACGCCGCGTTCGAGTGGCTGCATGGCTACCTGACAGTCGATCGGCTAAGTGAGCTGATTCCCGAAGCCCGAGGTCTGGAGATCGACCGTTATCCGCTACCTAATCTACGCGCCGTCAACTTCGTCCTCCGAGGCTTCCTCGGCGACGGCGTGGCCGCATCCCTGGCGACCGATGCCCAAGCCAAGGGGCTCGGGGAGTTCTTACGGGCACGGACGGTTCGGATTCCGACGTTGTTGCTCTGATCTCATCAGCGGACTTAGACCAAGGTGCTGGCCCCTCCGGGGCCGCGGAAGCTGGTCAAACCCAACTCGGTTATCTCAGCTACTGGAGACTCTTACCAGGCAGCACCGTCAAAGTTTTTGTGGATTCTGCGGTCGTTTGTAATCAAAGGTGCCCGATGCAAAGCCGCAGTGGCCACCAGCATTCTATCGAACGGATCTCTTGTCCACGTAAGACCCACAGCTTCAGCGATGACTGCCGCCATTGAGTCTTCAGACTGGGCAATACCAAGATTGCTCGCCAAGTCTCCGAGAACTTCGTCTGGTTTCGCCGTAAGACGGCCAATCTCATTCAAGAAGGCAAGCTCTAAACGAACGACCGGAGACACAAAGAGTGCAGCGTGTTCGAGCAGATCGATCGCGGCAGACCCAAAGACCTCCGTTTCCCCTTCTCCCAGCGCAACAGCAGCATGGGTATCGAGAAAAGCCTTCACGAACCTGGTTCCCAGGCATGCTCCCAGGAGGTTTCAACCAACTCTTCGAAGCTACAGGTTGTGATCTTTCGCCGCGGTAGTTCGTCGAGTCGGCGGCGTTTCGCTTCCGCAGGAACAATGAGCAACTTACGACCTTTGCGAACGACTTCCTGTGCACGCCCAGAATCGAGAACCTCATCTAGGATCCGGTAGACATTGCTGCGTAACTCGGTGGCGGTGACGGTACTCATGATCAGATCTCCTATCTAGACGGTCAACGTACGCTTCTATATTAACACGTACGCATCTAGACTTCACCTGCTTCGAAATGTGACCCCATCGCGAAAGATAGAATGCAGGCAACGAATCTAAAGCTGAGCTGATCTAGGGAGTTTCCGATGGGCGATTACAATCTTTCCGGCCTCTCCACCCGGTCCTTCGAGAAGCTGATTCAAGCCCTCGCGGTGAAAAACCTCGGTGCGGGCACCGTGGTGTTCGGTGACGGCCCGGACGGTGGTCGGGAGGCGACGTTCGAAGGCTGTATGGACTATCCCTCGAAGGCTGAGCCCTGGGATGGATATTGCGTCATCCAAGCAAAGTTCCGCCAACGTCCAGAAGGTACGGGTAAAGACGGCAAGTGGGCGCTCGAGCAACTCGAGCAGGAGCTGAAGGACTACGCCGACCGCAAGAAAAGTCGCCGGTCACCGGAGTACTACATCTTCGCTGTCAACGCAGTGCTTTCGCCTGCCCGGGACAAGGGAGCCAAAGACAAGGCCGCAGCCCTCTTCCGCAAGTACAAAAAGACCGTACCCATCCGGGACTGGCGCATCTGGGATCGCGACCAGATCGGTACCTTCCTCGACGATGCGGCCGACATCCGTCGCGCCTACGCGGCATGGACTACACCAGGAGACGTCCTCGCCGCGGTGATCGACGGGCTGCAACCCGAGCGACCCGATTTCCAGGAGGTGATGGCGAGCTTCCTCGCCCGCGACCTGCTGCGAGATCGCTACGCGAATCTAGCGTCCCCCAAAGTGGCTGCATCCAGAAATTTCCTACGGCTGTTCCAAAGAATCGGTAGCGCAGATATCGGCCAACTTGGCCCAATCGCACGATGGGCTCAGGACGATGAAAACTGGCTCGTAGTTCTAGATGCCATCGGCAGAACCTTACCCCTTTTCTACAATCGTATTGCCGGAGAGTCGCTTTTACTAGAATTGGTTTCCAGCCTGTCCCTAAAGCACCCTGACAAACCAGGGCTGCTTCCCATCCTGATAGGAACCTTGCTTGCCCAACAAAATCGTCGAACAGTACCTCTCCCTGCAGCTCGCTTTGAAGACTTTGTCGCACCACCTGTGCAACGCGCTGCCCTGCTTCTAGAACTCGCGAACGGGAATATGACACTTGCACGAGCCACTGAATTGGCCGCTGCGACATTGCAGGAATCCGACTTGGACAGTAGCTTAATGGCCAACGCGATCCAAATCCTTGAAGGCTTTGAACACTTCGACAAAGCCTCGGAACATTACTTACTGGAGCTTGCCGAACTCCTAAAAGAAAGGCAAGATTGGACCGGAATGCGGGCAATCCTCAACACACTCGAAAACTACTTCGGTCGTCGGACGAGTGGCCTGAATGACAACGACACGTGGCAGAGGCTCGCTCTACCCAAGGGCCTATTGGCAACAACTCCGTAGCCCCAGTCGACGATGCAGTCTGGAATCACCAACCTCAAAACTCAATATCCAACGCCTCTCCCGTATCCAGATAATGCTGCAGCATCCGCTCCGCCGCCGCCACCATGGCGGTGAAGTCCTCTTGACGCAACTCGGCGACATGCTGATCCCCAGCCTCGTCGAGCGCAGTGATCTCCTGCTGCCACAGTAAACGGCTCGATCCGTCACCGGCGGCACCGACACGGATGTCGTAGCGAATGGCCCGCAGTGCATTCACACGGACGAAGCCGACGCGACGCGAGGGCTCGTAGTGGGTCATCACCCAGATGTCCGTGCCGTCCTCGGCATTACCCGTCCGGAAGATGCAGCCTTCCTCGGCGATGCCGGACTTGGTGTAGATGATTTCGGCTTTCCACGGCAGGATCCAATCGTGCTCACGGACGGGGCAGAGCAGCGGGAAAATCGCCTCGGGCTCGGCTTGAATGTGCTGGACGGCGTTGAATCGAACACGGCGACGGTCGGTTTTGGGCTCGGTTGAGGTCATGTCTCTCTCCTTCTCGGTTGAGGTGAGAGAAGACCCTAAAGTGTGAAGCCATAGACGGGTCAAGGGTTTTCTGTACGGGGTGACACGCGGAGGAGCGGCTCGCAAAGGCCGTGACACGTTTTTCGGGTATAATGTTTCGCCATGGCGAAGAAAGGCAAGAAACAGAAGACCGCTAGCATCCGCCACGACGTTGAGCGCGCTGGCGCGTTGTGCGTGGCGTTCGTCAATACGACGGCAACGGGACGCGACAATCGACGGCTCGAGCCACTGGTTCAACCGGCCACCCGGATCGAGACTTACCAAGGTTTGGTGACCTGGCTGCAACAGGCCGGGAAGCTGGGGATCACTGAGTGCGAGAGGCTACGCCGCACGGCGACAGAGCGGCCAGCCGAAGCCACTACGGTGTTGGAGCGTGCGCTGGATCTGCGCGCCACCATGACGCGCATCTTCTCCAGCCTGGCGAAACGGCAGGCGCCGTCGAGGCAAGACCTAGACACCCTCAACAACACCTTGCCCATGCCACAAATCGCCCAGAAGGCGGGAGGATTCCGCCTGCACTGGGGAGAGGACTCGGAGGCGCTCGATCGGGTGCTGTGGCTGCTGGCTGAGTCGGCGATGGAGCTGCTGACCTCTGAACAACACCAGCGCCTCCGCCAATGCGCGACCGAGGGATGCTGCCGACTGTTCGTCTACGCGCATTCACAACGCATGTGGTGCGACGACAAGACCTGCGGCAACCGCTCCCGAGCACGGCGCAACGACCGGCGGAACAGAAAAATGTTCGAAGAGAGCAGGCAGAAGAGGGAAGCCGAGCGTTGGCGGCGCTCCGAGAAGACGCCAGAAGCTCCAGCGGACGCCCAAGACGGCGGTAGGCTCGAAGCCTGACACGGCAGGAGCCGAGACGGGGGCCCACAGCGGGTCGGGATCCGCTGCATCAACCACTTTCGCGGCGGTTAGGCCGCTGACCGGCAGACATCTAACGGGTTTGTTCTGCATCAACCCGTTAGATGCGGATGTAGGTAACGGCTTTTCATGACAAAAACCCGTTAGACGTGAATGCAAGTAACGGGTTTTGACGACAAAAACCCATTAGATCACTCTATATCTAACGGGTTTTTCCCAATGAAATGCGTTAGATCCCTCCACATCTAACGCATTTTCGGATCGAAAAACCGTTAGATGCAGCCGCGCCGGAGAGGTCTTCGAGCCGTCGCCTGGAAGGACGGCGAGACAACAAACCGCTAGTGCCGAGTCGATCCTCAGGAGGATTCGGTTCGATACTCAGCCGGGCTGCCAAAGGCGTCCATAACTTCACGAGCGCGACGCCGGCTGACCGGCACAACATCACCGGTGGAGAGCTCGCAGGCCCAACCCGAGCCGCGGCGCAGCAGCCGTCGAACGTGGTTGCGAGCGACCCAATGTGAGCGGTGCACCCGCAGCCCCGGTACCCGGCCCTCGAGCTCGTTCACCGCGTCCTTGAGGTTGTAGAGCACCAGGGCCTTACCCCGCGGTGTATAAGCGCGCAGGTAATGCAGCTCTGAGGTGAGACACACGATGTCATCGCCAAGAGCCACGGGCAGTGCAGCGAAGAAATCCAACAGGGGCTCGGATGCTGGCTCGGTTGGCGGCTCGGATCCTGGCTCGGCTAGCGGCGCGGGATCGAGCCGTGGCTCTGCCGTCGCCTGGACCTTGGCTCGGAAATCCAGTTGTAGGAGCCAGGGTAGCTGCAACACGATCCACGTAACCGTCACCGACGGCGCCAACTCGCTGGCCTCGGCGAGGATCGCTCCGAAAATGCCGTAGCGAGTCCACCCCTCGATCCCCTTGCCGTCGAAGTCCTCTGGCTGACCAAACAAGCTTTCGAGACCCAGGGCCAAGGGGGCAAAAAGCAGCGACCCCAACAAGCCGGCCGCAGCCACGGCCAACCACGGCCGACGGCGTAACACTCTGATGCGGTCGACCCACGGTTGTACCCAAGCCAGGGCAGCGAGGGTGCCGGCTGCGTGGACCAGCCAGAACGCCAGCCGTGCTGGCAATCCCAAACCGGCCGACGGCGACGGATCGAGCACCGCAAACACCACGGCTACGACCACTCCGGCCGCCACCAGGTATCGCCCAAAATCTAGCGACGCCGACGATCCTGTCGTCCATTCCATTACGCAATTCTCTCAGATCTGGCGCAGTCCTACCGTTCGTGCATCAACGGTGCCGTTGGTGCAAAGGCCGCATCGGGCAGCCGCGGAAGCCCGAAGATCCTCGCGACACCCGACGCTGAGCGGCCTCATTGTCACGCAGCGCTCTCAACGAACGAAACGACAGGAGAACACGATGATTCGCTCAAAGACCGTGACTTCCCCGAAAACAATTCTTTCCCCCTCGAAGACGACAGCTCCCCCGCACATGACCCTCACCGCGGCATTCCTCGTCACTCTGTTGGTGATCTTCACCGGTCCTGTGGACGCCGCCGCCGAGCCCTATTTCAAGCTGATCGCCGGAGTGGGTAGCCTCGACGATGGCGGCAGTCTCTCCATCGAAGATCCAGACTTCGCTCCGGGTGACGCCGACGCCGACTACGGCTCCGGCTTCGCTGGCGGGTTCGCTTTCGGCGCCGACTTCGACCAACTGACCTTCGAGCTCGACTATCTCTACCGCTCGAACGAGTTCGATCGCGTCACCTTCGCCGACGGTCGCACGGTGCAAGAGGGCAACTACGCCTCAGTGACCATCGGCGCCAACGCCTACTATCGTTTCCGGCCACAGGCCGCTTGGCAACCCTACCTCGGCGCCGGTCTGGCCTGGGTCCAAGAGGTCGACGTGGACTTCGAGGAGAACGGCGTCGAAACCTCCTTCGAGACCGACGAATTCGGTTGGCAGCTCGCTGCCGGTGTGCGCTTGACCAGCAGCAAGCGCTGGTTGGTCGACGCCCAGGTCCGCTGGCTCAACACCTCGGACATTACGATGGAGGCCGAAGATGGCGTCGGCACGGTGACGGCTGACTACAGTCCCCTCAACCTGCTGGTCGCGGTCGGCTGGCGCTGGTAAGCCTATTCAGACTCGGCGCACTCGAGGTTGCTCCTGAAGACCGCTGTCGACGGGTGTTCCTGGGCTTCGGCCTTGGACACCGCCAGCACGAAGTAAAGCCGTGTGCGTTACGCTGAAAATACCGCGCCAACGATGTCGAAAATCGTTTCGAAGACGCCAGCGGCCAGCTCACCGGTAGCTTCGACCGCGGCACCGATCACCTCAGGAGCCGTGCTTACCGTCTCCGTTATCAGTGACGTGCCAGCTTCAGCACCATGACCGGCAACCTGGATCCCCGCCACCACCAGCTCCGGAGCGTTGAAGGCAACTTCAGCCGCAAGGTAGCCGACGTCGCCCGCTGTGCTGGACACTTGGCGAAGCTTCGAACTAGGCCTGGCTTTGTCGCGTTTCAGCACCGAATCAACCTGAAGTTCCCAGATTTCCTCCAGCTCGATCCGATCGAACCACACGCCCCGGCACGCCGCACAGAAGTCGAGATGCAGACCTTGGAACTTTCGCCGCTCCATAAGCTGGGTGCATGTCGGACAGTCGAGATCGTTGCTCCAATCGCAGACCGGGCAAGCCGCAGCATTACGATCCATCATCGCGCTGCAGCTATGGCAAGTCATGCTGAAAGCATCGGTCGACAAAACTGCCCGGCGCCAACGAGCTCGAGGCTTGAGCCGCCTCAGCTCCTCTACCTCACCATGGTCGAACCACATGCCACCGCAACGCTCGCACTGGTCGAGCATCAACTCGTGCCGCTGAGCCATCGGTAATTTGGTCATCTTGGTACCGAGACAGACCGGGCAAGGCAGTCGCACTTCGGATTCAGGCATCGAGCACTCCTTTGGCGGTTGCTTTTTCGGCCAGGTGCTGAACGTCGTAGAACGCGTAGACCAAAACTCCGGACTCGCTGAGTTGCACCTCGGCCAACCCTTCGACCGCCATGTTTTGCAGCGCCTCGTCAATGGTCGCGGCGTCGAACGCCAACTCGGCCACTGCCTCGACCACCGTCAGTCTACCGTCGCGCCGCTCAGCCAGCTTGAGAAGCTCCGCCGCGAGCGTCTGGCGCCGCAGTACATCTTTGCGCTGCCGCAGTCGGGAGCGCTCCCTGCCCCGCGCCGACGACGAACTCCATAGCAGGTAGCCACCGCCAGCAGCAGGCGCCGCGATAGCAATCAACACGGTGATTGCCAGAGTCGCGCCGGAGGCCGCCACATCGGCCTTGAACAGCCCGAACAGCATGAACAAGGACAAGATCAAAAGCGCGATGCCGAGGAGTTGTTTTCCCATGATTATTGGCAGGTACGTCTGAGCGTTGGAATTAGTCGCTAGGTTGGAAGCACAACCCCGATAAGATCGCATAACAGACCCTGGGTTAGCGCAGAGCACGCCACTCTGAATCTCGGTGGCCCCACTTCAACGGGATTGTCTCCTTCGAGAGACTCTCTCAATCTCTTGCTCTGTGTAAGATCTGAGGCTATGTGGTCGTGCCAACCCCGAAGGGGTTGTATAACAAAGCCCGGGGTCAGCGCGAAGCGCGCCACCCTGGGTTGCGAAGCGCGCCACCCTGGGTTGCGGCTTGCGCCATCCCGGTTTGTGACGTTGCCACGATCCCCAACCCCAACGGGGTTGCATACTTCCGGAGGCTCTGCAATGCCCCAATCTCTTGCTCAGGTCTACCTCCATCTCATTTGGTCCACGAAGAACCGAATCCCATTCTTGAAGGACGAACAGCTACGCACGGAGATGCACTCCTACCTTGCAGGTGCCTGCAAGAGCATGAACTCCCCACCTCTCAAGGTTGGGGGAGTTGACGACCACGTCCATGTGGCATGTCGACTTTCTCGGAAGATAGCAATTTCAGACCTTGCCAGGGGACTGAAAAGGGAGTCTTCGAAGTGGATCAAGAAACGGGACACCTCTCTTGCCAACTTCTTTTGGCAGGAGGGTTATGGCGCGTTCTCCGTCAGCCCAGCACATGTCGAGGCACTTCAGCAGTACATCACTAAACAAGCGGAGCATCATCGGCGGGAAGACTTCAAGGAAGAATTTCGGCGGCTGTTGCAGAAGTATGAAGTCGAATTTGACGAGAAGTACATCTGGGATTGACGATGTGAAGTAAAAGGAAGGTGTGAGGTAAAGGAACATTTATTAAACCCCGTTGGGGTTTGGACACGGCTGGTGCCGTTCACCCAGGGTGGCGCGCTTCGCGCTGACCCCGGGCTTTGTTATACAACCCCTTCGGGGTTTCCGGCATTGTCAAACGCGCCTATCACTCCCAGGCTGGTACGCATCTCTTCAGGGCCGCAGGCCAGGTTCACCGCTCAACGTAACCGATCGACCAACTCCCCTACCACCTCGATGACCAGTTCTGGCTGATCCTTCTGAATCTGGTGGCCGCTGCGCTTGGCCATGACTTGCCTGCTGTTGGTCGACAAGGCCAACATGCCGGCTTGCAAACGGTGACGCAAGGCTAGGTCTTCACGGGCCTGGTCCAGGGTCATGCTGGCCGGCCGGGGTTGGTCTTCGATCGGCCCGGCGGCAGTCAAGACGACTAAGGGCAGATCACCCAGGGAGCCCGCAACCCCAACCTCTTTGATCTGGTTGGTGGTGATGGCAACCCCTTCGTTCTCCGCCACCATGGTCGAGATGAACGACGGACGATAGACCAAGACGTTTTCCATCGCTTGGGCTTCCGGTGGCAAGTCATGACCATCGATCATGCCGAAGAGATGCGCCACGCCGAACCACAACCGCCACGAGCTTGCTGATTACAGGTTGGGGGACGCGCTCGTTCGGGTCCGTTCTCGCACCATCGAAACGGATGGCGAGAGCCGGCAGCTCGATCACAAGGCCCTCCAGGTTTTGCACTGTCTGGTGCAACAAGCAGACGCTGCCCGCACAGAAGACACTGCCCGCACAGAAGACGCTGGCCGCATGGACGTGGTTCGCAAGGAAGACCTCTTCGATCGGGTCTGGCCGCAAACCCATGTCTCCGACGACGTCTTGACCGGCGCAATCAGCCGCCTGCGCCGCGCCCTAGGCGACGACCCACGGACACCGCGCTTCATTGAGACGGTACCCTCGGTGGGTTATCGCCTGATCGCAACCATCGAGCCAGTTGAGCCACCGGAGGCCAAACCGAGGACCAGCAAACCCGTCGCGACGCGGCTCCATTGGAGCTGGCGCCTCACCGCTGCCTTGGTCGTGGTGCTCACTCTGATTGTGCTCTCTGTGGTGCGACAACCCGCCAAGGAGACATCGCGATCGATTGCGGTTTTGCCCCTCGCCAACTTGACCGGTGACCCTGCCCAAGCCCACCTCGCGGCCGGGATGAGCGAGGCGCTGATCACCGGCCTGGCGCGGCAAGAGGGATTTTGCCGCTGCTGAACAACGTTTTGAAGATGCCCTCACCCTGGATCCCCACGACATCATGGCTCGGGACGGTTATAGCCGTTTGCTCACCGTGACCGGAGACTTCGAGCAAGCGCTCGAACAACAGCGGATCTTGCGCGAGCTTAACCCGCTGATTTATCACCAACCATACCTCGCCACCATCCACAACATGGCTCGCCAGCACGAGCAAGCTCTAAAAGAGTTACAACGTCAGCTCACCCTCGAACGTAGCTCACCGCGGCTCTACTCGCATCTCGCGTCTACCTATCGGTGGCTCGATCGGCCGGCGGAAGCCATCGTCCCTTTACTGACGTCTCTGCGGCTCGAAGGGATTCCCGCCGCCAACATCGACGATATCCGTGCCGCTTTTGAACGAGGTCATGTCGCGGGTGTTGGCCGCTTCATCCTGCGCCATTACGAGACGCTCCAGAACGGCGGCCTAACGGTTCCGGCCATGTCTCGCGCTGAAGCGTTTGTCCTCGCCGGTGAGTTCGAGGCAGCGATGCAGCACATCGAACACGCTTTCGATACCCGCGAACCGCGTCTGCTGGTGATCGTCCACAGCCCGGACTACGACGTACTGAGGGATCAGCCCCGGTTCCTGACCGTCCTCGGCCAGCTCGGTCTACCTGAAAGCCAGTATTGAGTAGCGCTCGAGCCTGACGGATACGGTGCCTCGATCAGGCTAGGACTCGGCGCCCCTAAGAAACTTGGCCAAATACGCTTGCCAGGAGCCTATTCTCCTGTCGTCATATTGGGCGTAACCTGATCTACCTATTTTAAATAGGCAAGATCAAATACCCCCCTAACAACCCAGGAGACGATTCTTGCGCGGCAAAAAAAATCGACGGTTGATGAAAAACTATTCTTATTACACGCTGACCTCGCTTTTATTTATAACGTTCGGCTGCCAACCGGCGAACCAGGTCTCTCTCGAAGAGCAGACGACTGAGGCCACTAGCACAGCCCCTCAAGAGCATCCTCTGCGTATCGCGCTCGACGAGGACCTTCCGAGCCTAGACCCACACTTGCAGTTGACGATCGTAGGACAAGATGTGTTGTTCAACGTCTACGAGGCGCTGACAACCACCGATCCCGAGGGCAAGTTACAGCCTGGTCTAGCGGAACGCTGGGAACGGGTCGACCCAAAAACCTGGCACTTCTACCTCAGGCAGGGTGTCCTGTTTCACAACGGGAATCCACTGACAGCCGCTGATGTCGTGGCGAGCCTGGATCGGGCACAGAACCACCCACAAAGTGAAGTCAGCACGTTCCTCAGCGGCGTCGTAGAGATCTCGGCTGACGCGAACCTCCAACGGGTCGAGATCAAAACAGAGCTCGATATGCCGCTGTTGTTGCATAGCCTGATCGGGGTTTCGATCCTTCCGCAGGATGCTCCAGAAGAAGTCACACAGCCGATCGGAACCGGGCCCTATCGATGCATCTCCTGTCAACCCGGTGAGGTGCTCCGCTTGGAATCGTTCGCGGACTATTGGCGCGGCCCCGCCCCCGAAGCGCAAGCTGAGTTCCACACGATCCCGCAAGCTACCCAAGCTTTGAATTCGCTGGCGAGTGGCGAGATCGACCTGATTGGCGCTCTAGACCCGGCGTTGGTCCGCAACATCGAGGAACAAGAAGATCTCTGGGTCGAATCGCGACTCAGCCAAACGGTTTATCACCTCAGCCTCAACCCGCGCCACCTACCTCTCAACGAACCGTTGGTCCGTCAAGCCATCGACGTTGCACTCGATCGCGGCGAACTCATGCGCGAAGCGTCTTTCAATTACTCGCAACCGACGGGCCAGATGTTGAGTCCTGACATCTATGGCTACGACCCCGGACTGACCGTTGTGGCCCAGGACACCGCGGCCGCCAAGGAGCTGCTGCGCCAAGCTGGCCATCCAGACGGTGTCGAGCTGATCCTGGAAACGACTGAGGCTTTCCACCGTGTGGCTGAAATCATGGTGCGGCAGTTGGCCAAAGCGGGTATCCGAGCCACTACGATTGAGAGTCCGTGGCCTGAGCTCTACGCACGCATGCAGGCTGGCGAGGTCGGCATCTGGCTCGGCGCATGGGCATTCGACGGGCCAGACGCAGGGCTCTTCTTCGACGGCATGGTGCATTCCACCGTCGAGGGTACTGCGTGGGGAAGCTCGAATTCCATGGGTGGTTACGGCGACCCCGATCTCGATCGGTTGATCGAGGCCGCCAGTATCGAGTCGGATCCCGCACAGCGGCTAGCGAAATTCCAACACATCTCGCGGCAGATGGCCGAGCAGCGATTTTATCTACCGCTGCTTTGGCCTCTGAACATCTACGGTCTACGGCGTGACTTGAACTGGGAGGCAAGACAAGACGGCCTGCTCTTGCTTTACGACATGAAGAGGTCTTTGTCCCGTTAGTGACGTCATGGCTGAGCGCGGGTCTTTCAGTCCCGCGCAGAGGGAGGGATCTAACTCAGGCCCTGCGTCAAGCCTCGGTGATCGCAGGCTCCAGCTCATGGCGGGTCAAGTACATCCCCGCCCGTCCCACCCGAGCGTTGACATAACTCTTCGCCTGTCCCAACAACGTCCCTTGCGACAGCTTCCGCTGACGATGGAGCGCTACTTCGCTGACCATCCACCGGGTGGCGAAGTTGTAAAACCGCTTCGACCGTCGACCAGCGACAGTTTGTAGGCGATCGGTGCCGGTTTCCCACGACTCGGTGAGAGGCACGATGCGATCGGCGACTTCTTCGTAAAACTTGGTGCCCTTGATGGGATAAGCCACGGTGGTGAGGAAGATGTCCGGCAGGGCTGCCTTGAGGCGATCGACGGTGGCTTCGAGATCTTCCCATTCTTCCCCAGCGTAACCCAGCATGATGAACATACCGGCTTCGATATCGAAACGCTGGAGCAGCTTGACCATCTCGACCAGGCGCTCGGCGTCGGTCCGACGCTCCATACGATCGAGAATACGCTGGGATCCGGACTCGGCACCGATCCAGATGCGATAACAGTCCATACTTTTCAAAGTTTGGACCACTTGCTCGTTAAGGCGATCTTCCCGCGAGATGGTCTCGAACGGCAGCTTGAGACCGCGACGCTCGAGCTCGGCGGCGTAGCCGTAGAGCCAACGATGATGGATGGTGAAGACATCGTCGGCGTACCACAACATGTCGGGGTTGTAACGCTCGACGATCGCCTCGACTTCATGCACCACATTTTCTGGCGAGCGTCGACGATGGGTGTAGCCAAACACCGAGTGGCTACACCAGCGGCATTTGTAGGGGCAGCCGCGGGCAGTGATCAACGAGACTGGCCGTTGGCCGTGGTGCTGCTGCCAGACGTCCATGTAGGCTGGGATATCGATCGCTTCGCGGTCCGGGAAGGGCTGCTCGTCGAGCTTGGGGATCTGCACCCGTGCCGACGTCTCGACCAGCTCCCCGTCGTCGTCGAGATAAGAAATACCGTCGACCGCTTCGAGCCCGCTCTGTCCGTGACGCGCCAGGTGCCGCAGGAGCTCTTCGAGGGTCAACTCACCTTCCCCTGCCACCACGATGTCGGCACCTGCCGACAGGTATTCGCGGGGATAGTTGCCAGGCTCGGGACCACCGAGGATCACCGTCGCTCCCTGGCGTTTGAGCAACCGGGTCATCGCCAGGGCGCTGGCGCGGGTGATCAAATTGACGTAAATCCCGACCACCGAGGGTCGCTCTCGCTCGACATAGTCCGTGAACGCGCTACGGTTCGACAACGTCGAATCGAACACCTCCACGGCAAAACCTTTGGCCTTCAAGTGCGCCGAAATGTAGAGCAGGCCAAGCGGCGGGTAAGGCCGCATGATCTCGCGCTCGTGCTCGTCCTCTTCGAGGAAGTAGCCGTGGGTTAGGAGGATGTCCATAAATTCGCGACCTCAAATCTGCACGATTGGAAATGCCGGCACGATCCTATCGGAAGGGGGCACCTGTCGGCGGATCTATTCCGGGAGGTGGTTCACGAGCGCTTGATCCCTATCCGTCACCCTGACAACATCGAAGCTTCGAAATGCAACGATCTGTTTGGATCGCAGCCGCGGGAGCCGACGATGGGCATGCCTTCGCAAGGAGAGGTCACCCGTTTGCTGGTGGACTGGAGCAACGGGGATCAGGCGGCAGTGGATCAGTTGATGCCACTGGTGTACGACGAGTTGCATCGACTGGCCGAGCGCCACATGCGGCGGGAGCGTGTCGAGCACACCCTGCAACCAACCGCGCTGGTGCACGAGGCCTACTGTCGACTGATCGATCAGCACCGAGTCCACTGGCAAAACCGAGCGCAGTTCTTCGGCATCGCCGCCCAGCAGATGCGCCGTATTCTGGTCGATCATGCCCGCCGTCGACGTTACGCGAAACGGCAAGGCAGCGAACATCAGATCAGCCTCGACGATGCCGTGCTGCCGACAACCGGACGGCCAGCCGACCTGCTCGCTCTCGATGACGCCTTGTCCAGCCTCGCTGAGCTCGATGCCCGCATGGCACAAGTCATCGAATTGCGGATCTTCGGCGGCCTGACGATCGAAGAGTCCGCTGCCGTGCTCGGCGTCTCCAACACGACGGTGATCACCGACTTCAAGGCGGCTCGTGCCTGGCTGTATCGCGAGCTGAGCGATGACCTCGAGGTAGCGGACGACTCGGTGGCTCGCCATCAGCAGACAGCATGACCCCTGAACGCTTTCGGCGAGCCAACGAGCTGTTCCAAGTCGCCTTGGAACAGAACGGAGAGCTCGATCCGTCGGCGCAGTCACATCTCCTCGACCGTGTGTGCCAGGACGATCCAGAGCTACGCCAGGAGGTTGACTCCCTGCTGGCTGCCCACCACCGAGCGGGCAGCTTTCTAGAAGATACGGTCGCCGCCGAGGCGAAACGATTCACCACGTCCCGAGACGGCACCCGTATCGGCGCCTACGAAGTGATCCGTCTGCTCGGCCAGGGCGGCATGAGCGCGGTCTACCTCGCGGTGCGGACCGACGAACGGTATCGCAAAGAGGTGGCAATCAAGGTCCTCAAGCGGGGCTTGGACACCGACGAGATCCAACGTCGATTTCACCAGGAACGTCAGATCCTGGCCAACCTCGATCACCCCAACATTGCCCGCTTGCTGGATGCCGCGACCAGCGAGGATGGCCTGCCCTGCTTCGTAATGGAGGTGGTGGAAGGGGATCCGATCGACGTCTACTGCAATCGTCAACACCTACCTCTACCTCAGCGACTAGCGCTATTCCGCACCGTCTGCTCAGCGGTCCAAGCCGCCCACCGCAACCAGGTGGTGCACCGAGACCTCAAGCCCAGCAATATCCTAGTCACCGCTGGAGGTATCCCCAAGCTGCTCGACTTCGGCATCGCCAAATTGCTCGATCCCGCCGGCTTTCCTCAGACCATCGCCGCGACTGCATTGGCACACCGGCCAATGACCCCAGAATACGCCAGCCCCGAGCAAGTCCGAGGCGAAGCAATCACCACCGCCAGCGATATCTATTCCTTGGGGATCCTGCTGCATGTGCTGCTCACCGGCCGGCAGCCCTATCGCGTCGACACCCTCGAGCCCCGTGCGATGGAACGGGTCATCTGCGAACATGAAGTCATCAAGCCGAGCGCTGCCTTGGATCCCGAGACGGTACCCGGGCCACTCGAGAAGGTCCGCAGCCAACTTGTCGGCGACCTCGACACGATTGTGCTGAAAGCCTTGGACAAGGAGGCGGACCAGCGTTACGGGTCCGTCGACCAACTCTCTGAGGACTTACGGCGCCATCTGGAGGGTCTGCCGATCCTCGCTCGCCGGCCGACGTTCCGCTACCGTGCCGGTAAGTTCCTCCGCCGCCATCGGACCGGGGTGTTGATGGCAATGTTATCTGTAATGTTGCTGGTGGCTGGCATCCTTGCAACGGCTTGGCAAGCTCACATTGCAAGCCTCGAACGGGCCACTGCTGAAGCGGAACGCCAGCGAGCGGAAGAGGTATCCGCGGCCCTCGAGCAGCTGTTCCAGGTTGCGGACCCCGGCCGGACCTCGGGCGAAGTGGTCACCGCCCGCGACCTGTTGGACAAGGCTGCCGAGGAATTCGTTTCGGAACCATGGGAGCAACCGACAGTACAGGCGCAGTTGCTCGACACCATGGGCACCAGTTACCACGGGCTCGGTTTCTATGACGAAGCGCAGCAGACCTTGCAGACAGCGCTTCGCATCCGCCGTCGAGCCTTGGGTACGCCCCACCTCGAGGTAGCCGAGACGCTGGAGAATCTTGGCGCGGTCCTCCAGGCAAAAGCTGCCTATCGCGAGGCCAGCAAGCTCTCCCGCGAGGCGCTGACCATCCGCCGCCAGCTGCTTGGCCCGGAGCACCCCGTCGTTGCCGAGAGCCTCAACAACCTGGCCGCGGCCTATCGGGCGACAGATGATCTCGAGGCCGCGGAACCTTTGCTGCGGGAAGCCCTGGCGATCAAGCGTCGAGTGTTGGGCAACGAACACTTGTCCGTGGTCGTGGGTATCAACAACCTCGCTCAGCTGTTGAACGACCGCGCCAACTACCAGGCCAGCGAACCCCTGCTGCAGGAAGCTCTGACCGTCCGTCGTAAGCTCCTCGGCAACGTCCACCCGTTGGTCGCAGAGAGCCTCAACAACTTGGCTTCGGTGTTCTTGCGGCAGCAAAAACTCGACCAAGCCGAAATCACGTTTCGCGAAACCTTGGCCCTGCGTCGGCAGCTGTACGATGGTGATCATCCCTCCGTCGCCCGCAGCTTCGGCAATCTCGGGGTTGTGTTGGTAGATCAGGCCAACTATGCCGATGCGGAACCCCTGCTACGCGAAGCGTTGGCCATGAAACGTCGACTGTTGGGCGACGAACATCCCAGCCTGGCTTTCACCCAGCATACTCTCGGGCAGACCCGTGAAGCCCGAGGCGATACCACCGACGCCGAGGCCTTGTTCCGCGAAGCTCTCAGGTTACGTCGACAAGCGCTGGCCGAAGACCACCGCCACATCGCAACCTCCGCCCTGGCCCTTGGCCAATTACTGCTCGACCGTGGCGACCTCACCCATGCTGAGCCGCTGATCCGTGAAGCCGTGGTCATCCAATGCCTCAAGCAAGCCGACCCGTGGCGCTTGGCCGAGGCCGAAAGTGCCCTCGGCGGCCTTCTTTTGGTGGCGGGAGATACCATCCGTGCCGAGGCCATCTTGACCACAAGCCACCAAGGTTTGGTCGACGGCCTAGGGCCAAACGATCGACGAGTCGCACGCGCTAAAGCTCGCTTGGACGCTTTGTACGAGATCCCGGGTCGATCCAAAGACGCCAGGCTCTACCGATCCTCGACCGAAACGGACTGATCGAGCCGTCGAAGAGACTCGGCGAGCATGGCGGAGCCGGCTTCGGAAGCCAATTCGTCAACCCTTAGAGTTGCGAGGGCGGCGAGGACCAGAGCCTGCATGCGGGGAGATCTCTTGTCTGCCACATGTTCACGGTCGAAAACTTCCAACTGACGAGCTGCACGAACAATCAGCTGTTGCAGCACACGGAAAGCTCCGTCTGAGAGCGGTGGGTCACCACGGTAGAGGTCTAGACGTCGACCCGGGTGATAACTCGGGAAGTGTTCCAGGCCGATGAAGCGCAGGAACCAATCACTGCGGTAGTGTCCTTCGGCGGCGACGATCCCAGCGTAGTCGGCGATCAGCTCATCGAGCAGGTTGTTCCGCATGGAGCCGAAGATGCGACGCGTGAAGTAGTGCGTGCATTCGTGCTCGCGACGAATGATCAGCGACTTTTGACGCCAGATCTCCTCGTCGAGCCCCATCTCGTCTGCTTCGACCGCGCTGTAGGGCCCGTCGGAGAGCAAGATGAAACGATCCTGATAGAGCTTTTTCCGCTGACGAATATAGGCAAACTCTTCCTTCCAAGTCTCACGTTCGGGCTCACTGTTGCTCACCCACTCTGCCTGCAGGGCGCGGATGCGACACCAGTTGTTGAATCCTCCGATCATTTTGGCGCCCATCGAATCCGGCACCGCAACCGGTTCATTACGATTGGTGAGGGCGCGCACGAAAGCCTTGAACTGCGGTCGACCGCTGAGAGTGATGATCGGGATATGTCCCGCGAGACTCGGATAGATCGCGAGCTCAACGGTCCCCGGCGCATCGATCACGAGGCCCGTCGCTTCCTCGAACTCGTCGGGATCACGGCCTTGGAGCGTCGCCGCTCGGTAAGCCGGCGTCTGACTGATCCCCTCCTGAATCGGGAAGCGCAACTGTGGCAAATAGCGTTGCAGAGTCTCGAAGGCACGGCTGTTTTGACCAGCCTCATCAGCCCAAGCCCGCCAGGTGCTGGCGAATGGCTCGTCTGGAAGGGGGAGCTCGGCCAACAACCGAGACTCGGTCGGATCGAAAGCACTCTCGTTGTAAACCAAGAGCTCCTCAACCTCATGCCGCGAAGCTCCTGCGGCCACGATCTGCTCAGCTCGCTGTTTGGGACTCATTCCTTCCTGGCTCATCCGAAGACTCTCCAAATCGCGGTTCGGTCAGCGGTCATTTTGGCCCCACCGATACAATCCACGGCAACGTGGACCACTCTGCTGCTGAGATGTGTCGGATCCAGATGGCTGACAAGCCTACATTGACATGCTCCGCTCGCGGCGTTAATCTGGTTAAATTCTTTCTTCAGGAGAATTGCACAATGAGCGACAGCACCCTTCATCAGGATGAGCACCCCCAGAGCACCGAAGAGCCGGAAGTCGCTTCGGAAGCTCAGGAACTGAGCGACGAGGATCTCGAGCACGTTGCCGGTGGCTGGACTGGCGACGACGGCGGCAACGGCGGGGGCTGACCTCGTTCTGAAGGAGTACCACGCCGGCCTCTGGTGGCCGCTGGTTTCTCGTTATCTGGAGGCCGCCAACCGACAGCCCCTCGACGACGAGTCTTTAGTCCTCGGACTGCTCCATCGTCTACCGTATGATGCTCTGACTGCTCTGGAATATCCTCTGCGGTCTGAAGACAGGCCCGCTCTCCCCGACATCTCGCAGCGAATCGAGACACCTTCGCAAGTCGAGTTTTTGGTGGGTGCCTGCGATAGGCCGTGGGCAAAAATGCTGCGCGACTGGAGTCGGGCCCGCCAGCTCCAAACGTCGGGCCATTTGGCCAAGGTAGAGGCGGTTTGGCTCGAATTCGACCTCCGCCGGACCGAGCAACCCGAGCCTCTGCTGTGTCTCTACCTGCCGCCTGACGATCGCAACGATTTGCTCGCCTGGCTCGACCTTCTCCCCGGCGGCCCGCACCGGGATTCCAGACCGCAGCAAGCCGCTACGGTCCAGCGCGCCCATAAAGCGGCTCCGTCCGGCGCCAGCCTGATGTACCTATTCGACCTGTCGGCGCGAGATCCGGGCTCGATTCGTCTCGAGTGGTTCGGTGTCACTCTTGCTGAAATGGCTCCCTTTCTCGACCGTCTCGGCAGTCCGACCCCTACCTGGTGGAAAAACTTGCCCGAACTGATCGGAGACGGACGTCGACTGCACTTCTCTTTCGACATCAGATCCGATGGCACCCTTGGTGATCGCATCGGGATCGAGACCTCTTTTGCCAAGCTACCCCCGAATGAGCCACGCTGGGGGCAGCTGTTCAAGCGACTGATCGACGGCGGACTCAGTGATCCGCAGGCCCTGGATTCGATCCAACGTTGGCTCGGCCAAGATCGTTCGACCACCGCTGGGGCGCTCTGGCCACCACAGTCCGAGCTTGCCGACGGCCACTTGGCTCGGGTACTGAGTCACGTCAAAGTTGTCGGTAAAGGGCAAGAGGATCCGATCGCCAAGACGTACCTGCTCTTTCGCTATCTTGCAGAGCGTCCAGTCAAGAGGTCCGCATGAGTCACCCACCAACGAACGGCCCACCCATGAACCTGGTGTCGGCGGCCGATCGCTCACGCAAGGTTTGGATGCAGCACATCGCCGCCAGCGGCCCACCAGGAGAAGACTGGTGCGAAGTCTACGGGCGCCACGATGAGGTCGAAAGAATCAGTACCGAGGCGCTGGTACTTTTGCGCCAGCATCGTTTGGAGGAAGGTCGGGCGAGGCTCACTGATGCGTCCAAAGAACGGCAACAACTGCCGCCAGGACTCCAAGGTTCGATCGTAGCGGTCCTAGATCGATGGTATTTCGGCACCGAGGGTTACGCGCTGTTCCTGGAAGGAGAGCTCGACCGGGCCGCCGAGGCGATGGAAAAGGCACGCCAGGCGGTGATCGCGGCGCTGTCGGAAGCTCCGTTCTTGATGCCACTCGCCAACCATTGCCAGGAATTCACCATGCACCGTGCCCGTATCGAGCGTAACCGGCGACGCTGGGCCGAGATGTGGACACACATCGACGAGGCCCGCAACATGCTCATCGAACGTCAGCCTTTATGCCGCTTGCAGGACGGCAGCACGATCGACTTGCAGACACTTCAGCACTTCTATGAGGCGCTGGACCTCGCTAAGGAAGAACGTTCGGCGGTTGGAGTCTTGGACAGCTTGGAGCAGCGTGACCGACTGTTCGGTGCTTTTCTGCGGCGGCTGCTTACGCCTCCAGATTTCACCATCGTCGGGCCCTGACGGCAACAACGAAGAGGTTGGGCGCCGCCATCAGGCATCTGTAATCGCCTTCCACGCCAAGTGATAAGCCAAAG
Source organism: Acidobacteriota bacterium (assembly GCA_029263395.1). Lineage (GTDB taxonomy): Bacteria > Acidobacteriota > Thermoanaerobaculia > Multivoradales > J023 > JAAELT01. The sequence continues at coordinate 102,570 of JAJCXO010000282.1, forward strand.
CTTCTTCCGGACGACTGGTGCCGAGGGCATTGGCAATACCGTGCAGCGCTTTGAACATCGGCGTAAAGTACGCGGCGGTGGCGAATGGATCGAAGCGTTCAGCTGGATACCGATGCTCGACCAGATCGCGAAGCCGGGCGAGAGCACCCGGCCAGCTCTGCAACTCTTCAGGATTACGCCATTCGAAGGACGATTCGTCCAGAATTCCGTTCAGTCCGCTGGCGGCGGTGTGGCTTTCGAGCCGGCTCAGCCACTCGGCTTCGTCCGGGCCGGCGGCTCCCGTCCTGACGAGCAGCGCACGGATCAACCAATCTCGATGGTAGGCCAGATAAGCAGCGGCTGAGTCACCGTCCGGCATCAGTCCTCCGAGACCGTCGATCAACAACTCGAGAAGTAAGCGCCGACGACGCCCCAACGTCATCGGATGCCGCCACCCAGCAACGAGCTGTTGGCAACCGACAGCCAATGTTTCTACCAGCAACCCAACCACGTCGTCATCATTGAGCAATGGATCAGCGCCCAGGCTGACACTGCTGCGACGGTAGCTCGGGAACACCAACCGAGGCGGCGGATCCGGGCCCCGCCCGTTGTTCGCTGCCGCTTCGTCCTCGCTGTCGATCGCAGGCGCCTCGGTCACTCTCCGCGGTGAAGTGATGGCGGGCAGGTCGGCCAGAAAGGGCTCGCACACCTTGATCAATCGGCCTCGCGTAGCCTCAGCCAAGTCAGCATTTTGCGAATGAAACCGGATTTTCAAATGCCCGCCACCGAGTGGGTAGCGTAGCCACCAGAGTCGAGCGGAAGCCATGTCGAGTTGCTCGACGATAGGCCGGAGGCAGCTGTCGACGGCCGCATCGAGGTTCCCCGAACAGTAGAGATTTGCACTCCACACTGGATCGGAGGGCACGGCGGTCGAACTTGCCTGCACAGTCTTTCCGGAAGGCTTCACTTGGCCACCTGCTCTTCACTGGTCATCTGTCAGTCAATCATAGACAATCATGCTGTCATGAAGGTCTCAGATCAACCGAAAGGTGACTCTCCGAACACCAATGATTTGTCGGCGGCTACAACGCGACGACCCGATCCTCTGTTGACCGCCAGTCTCTACGCTTCCGGTGCGATTGACGAAGCCATCACGGGATGGATCGTGCCTCTCCGGGCTCGCTTGCTCAGCCTCGAGGGAGACTCTGGCAGGTACCTGTGGCTCTGGCGTCACACTCGACATGGAGAGCACCTCAAGCTCAGGATCCACGCCGACCCTGGCAAACGAGCTGAGCTGTCCCAAGCCGTGGAAGAGACTGCTCGAGGATTCCTTGCCAAGCTTCAGCCACACGAACCATCGGCGCCAAGCCGTTCTGCATCGCGGCCACCGATCGACGCCGACGAAGACTCCGAACCGTTACCTCGCGATCGATCGTTCCGGTTCACTCAATACCTTCGTCAAGCACCGATTCTTGGTAATCCTTTGCTCCAGGCTGACGATGAATACACCGATCGTTTCTGCCGATGTTCAGGTTTTGGCCACCACTGGTTCCTGGATGAACTCGGCACGTCGGGTTGGAGTCGGGAACTGCCAGCAACTTGGTTTACGATCTTCTTCGCGACTGCGATCGAGGTGGCCGGCATTGCCCCGGGTTCCTGTCTCCGAACCTATCGGGACTGGCTGATCCGCCTGCCGCTGCTGAAGATGAAGTCGACTCAGCAACACGCCGATGCTTGGACTCTCAAACTTCAGCAGCGTTCGAGCGCCTGGGACTCAGGTGGTTTCGAAGATCTCCCGAGCGCTCTCGAGAGGGCTTCCGGAACGATGGCTGCGGCCTGGCGTGAAGCACTCGTTTCGCTATTCGATTACGCCCGGATCCATGCCGAGACCCCGGCCTTCGAACGTGATCCGTTCGCCCGCACGATTCTAGATCTGCCTTTGGCCAAAGTCCTGCTGGCGCTCGCCAACGCCCTCGGCTTGTCGATGTTCGATCAAGCGGTGCTAGTCCATCGCCTGCTCGCGACACATGACCCCGAGCTCGCCGCCGAGAGCCTTCGCCTGGAAGCACCCAGCGCTTTGGAAGCTTCTCGATGAGCCGTTTGCGAGCCCGGCCGTTTTTAGTCCGTGTGGCTGGCTTGACGGGGTCGGCGCTGACCCGATTGCGCTCACCAGAGTTACTAGCGCAAGTCGAACAATGGTTGCTCCTGACAGACCGGCGGGCATTGGCGAGAAGCCGCCTCGCTGACGAGCTCCATTCATGGATTGGCAGTGCCGAGGCAACCGAGCGGCGTGAGCTCCTCGCTTTGCGACGGGATTGTCACAACGGCCGGCCGCTCGAAAAATACCGGAGCCAGCCGCTGTGGAAGCGGGTGATGCGAGACAGCTCGAACGCGCCCGAAGTCGTCGATCTCGAGGCACAGCTCGAACGCTTGCGTGAGACCCTGGCGCAGACTTTCCAGCAACAGCGGGAGAGGGCCTTGGAGGTGCTCCTCGACTCGGCGGTAGACCCCGGCTTTCGGCGTGGGCTCGCCCTCGCTAGTCCGGCTCTTTCAAAGCGTCTCGAAGGCACATCCGGCATCTCGAACGCCAAAGATCTCAACGCGCTACCAGCGCGTCGCCGACGAAAAATGGAATCCAGCCTGCTGCGTTACGTCAGTCGCGGCGCCGCCAAACTATCGCCATATTCCACCTTGACTCGGGTCGCCATCGGTCAACTCGTCGGCGAGGAACTCGAGTCGCCGATCCACTGGCCAGTGGGTCGCTGGCACGAGCACTCTTTGCTTCGCAGTCGAAGGTATCTCACGGAACAACTGGTCGAAGCCTGGCAACGGCACCCTGCTGTACGCCGTCAGTTGGCGCTGGTCGTCAACCCTTCGATCGAGCGGATCGGCGATCAGTTGCGGTACTTGCGACCACCGGCTTGGCGAATCGACGAGGCCGGGTGTCTGAAGACCCGGCCTTTGAAGCTTGCTCGGACCGAGGCGGGCGCGGTGACAGCTGAAGTTCTTGCCTTGGTGGATTCGGGAAACTCGACGGTTGTGGATCTCGTGGATCGGCTCGCAACATCGTTCGAGATCGACCCTGCCAGGGCAAAAGCTCTTGTCGACAAAATGATCGATCTCGGACTGGTCTCTGTGCGCCTTCCCTGGGACGATAGCTGTGATGTTCTCGAGGCCGAACTGCTCGAGGGGCTACGGCGATTGGGTGGACCTCGATCAGCGGTCGACTCGCTCGAGGCACTGCTGGCGGCGCAGCGTGGATTCTTACAATCCAGGGATCCGGCTGCAACACTGCGCGAGGTCGTTTCGAATTTGGAGAGTGCCTGGGAGGCCCTGGCACCGGGCGCCGGTTTCGAAGGGCTCGCGCTATGGCGACCGCATGCCAACGAATTGTTCGAAGACGTCATCATGAAGCCGGAGGACCCTTCCGGCCCGGGGGTTTTGATGTCAGAGGTGCAGGCGGAAGCGACACTCGACGCTTTGAATCCCTGGCTACAGCTCTCGTTCCTGACAGACCAACGATTCGACTTCCTACATACCGTCACCGCTGCGATGCACGCTTCCCGCCCCGGAGCCGACAGCCTCACTCTGCTCGACCTCTATTCTGAGATCCAACCGCTCTGGCGGCAATTCGTCGCCCATGAGCGTCAGGTTGGAGATGCTTGGGACAAACCCTTCAATCCGCTCGACCTGCCAGCCATCCGCGAGCTCGGGAGCCTGCGAAACGATCTCTTTCAGCGCCTGCACAATGCAGCGGAACGCGCCGAGGGAGGCTCCATACCCTCTGCTGTGATCACCGAAATCGTGGCACACATTCCCCTCCGGTATCGCGTGCCGGTGGAACCCTGTGCTTTTGTTCAGCCAGCCGACAAGCGGGGAGAACAATGGGTGGTCAATCAAATCTTCGAGGGAACCGGACGCTTCAGCACCCGTTACGCCAGTCTGCTAGCCGGAGACGGCAGGCGCCGATTCCTGGAGGCATTTCAGCAACGAAGCATTCAGTCTGGAGAGCCGGGGGCCGTGGCGTTGATGGATCTGCCGTGGAATCATGGAGACAACCTTGCGGTCCACCCTGCTTCGACGCGCCTCGCTCTGGTGACGCCTGGAGAGAACTTCGATCCGCTGTCTCCGTCGATACCTACCGGCTACGAACAAGTCCTCGCTCCACCGGACCTCCGAGTCCTTATTCCCGCGGCACCTGAAGAGCTACCGGACCTGGTCGGATGTGACGGGCGACGATTAACGGCCGTTCATCTGGGTGGAGTGGCGGCACGATTCCTCCCCTCTTGGCTTCAATTTGTCTCACTTTGGGGCCCGCGAGGCGCTACCACGGTTTTGCCAGCCGCTAGCTGGCGACGAGAGCGGGGTATCGAGGTCAGCGACCGATGGACAGTCGGCGGATTGATCATCCGACGCAAGCGCTGGCGTAGTCCCGGTGCCGTGCTACTCGCCAGAGTGGGTCGTGCTGATCTCAAGGGATTCCTGGGGCTTCACCAATGGCTGCGCGATGTCGGCATACCTGATCGGGTTTTCTTCATCGAAAAGACTATCGAAGGAGACAGCATACGCCGAAAGCCCCAGTACCTCGACTTCTCTTGCCCTCTGTTCGTCGAACTCTTGCAGCGCTCGATTCGTGGAGGCAATGTCATTTTCGAGGAGGCTCTGCCAGTCCCTGACGATTTTCCTCTTGCCTACGATCGAGAGCCCCGGGCACAGGAGATTCAACTCGATGCGCTCGCTCTGCGAGGACCCTCGCCTGTCGAATGAGTCGGCGCTCTGATTCGCAGGATGGCGACAGCGATTGGATCAGCCAGGTCGATTGGAGGCGCCCCACTCGACACTCCTGATTGCGTAATGTCGCCTAACCAATCCATTGGACAACAGATAGATGCATCAGTATCATTGGCTGATTAATTCGTCGTGCACTTGTGTCTCTTGCAACCGGCATAGGTGTGTCTTGTCACCAGGGGTTCTGCCCCGACCAGTCTAGGAGATCATCATGGATCAAGAGAAAGTAAATGCCGTCAAGGACGAGATGAAGTCCCGCCTAGAGCAGCTCGAGAACATCGATGCTGAAGAGCTCAGCGAAGACGAGCTTGAAGAAGTAGCCGGCGGCTGGTGCTCCTGGCGACGTTGCTCGAACGCTCCAGAAGAGGATTCCACCCCTGAGGAACAGTAGGGGTCTGCTCTCTTGGATGTCGCCGACAGGTTCTAGAGCCACTCGGTGACGTCAATAGAACGGCGCCCTTAGTCGGCGCCGTTCTATCGCTCTAGCCCGCCATGGCCTCGAAAAGTCCTGTGCTACTCCCTCCAGGCCCGCCTTTTTTGCCGTAGGATTCATCTGTGCACAGGCTCGGCTGTACCCTTTACCTTTGGTCGCCGGACGAACAAGATCGTTTTCTACGCGACGCGCTAGGGCCTTTTACCCATCGCGTCCTGGATTCTGGTCTCGTGAGTGGATTCTGGTTCGATCGTTTCGACGCTCGGGGCCCTCATGTGTTCTTTGTTTTGACGACTCGAGAGAACACTGTCGGTCCACTCGAACGCGAGGTCCGCAACCTGCTCGAGGGGTGGCTCGAGACACCGCCGTCGAAGCCGCCTCTCTCGCTCAGCGACTTGGAAGCACTACACGTCGCCTGCCGTGGGAAGACCCTGTGTGCCGCCGACCGGCTCGATGGGTTCGCGACGCATTCGAGCTTCGAGATCTTCTCGCATCCAATCTCAGGTTACCCGTTTTCCCTTGGACGGTACTTCGGGGAGGTTCTGGACGCCGACGCTCCTGACGAGTCTCCGTGGCGCGCATGGACAGAAACAGCCTTTTGGACAATCGGACTCCTTGGGAAGCCAGTGCTCGCTCCGGTCATGCGTTGGCTCGCCGCGATCGATCAGCTCATGGATGATGAACAAGCAGCGGACTTCTGGCGCTACTCGTTGCGCTGCCTGCTCCCCGAATTGCCTATGCTCGAAAGCCTCGACAAAGTTGATACCGCAATGCTCGAGCGTTTTATCAGCGACAAGAATCTTCCGGTACTGCGGGATCTCTGGGATATTGATCTCCACTACACCGCTTCGTCCGAGCTTGCCGATCCAACCGCACTGGTGCGAGCTGGGCTGGCACCTGCTCTGGACGCCCATAGGTGGAAATTTCTGCGGGAAGTGGTCTTCGTGACCTTGAAACAGATGCGGATTCGGATCCGTCGGCAGGCACAACTCTACGCTTTTGCGCTCGATCGCAGGCTGAAACTGCGAGCGGTGGGAGACGTGGATTGAATCGGTGGTACGCGTGGCACTTGCACTATCACGCCGGACTCACACGGGTGTTGGCCGAGCTCGTCGGCCCTCTGCTCAGTCCGTGGATCAAGAATCGCCAGATCGATCGTTTTTTCTTTATCCGCTACGCCCTCGGGGGGCCCCACCTGCGGCTACGCCTTCGGCTCGAACAAGGTGTCTCCAGTCAAGATCTTGGACATGAGCTAACCGAGCGAGCGAGCAACTTCTTCCAACGTTATCCCTCAATGGAGAGTTGGAGTGAGTCGAAAATTCGACAGACTGACGCCAAATTGCTAGCCGACAGTGAGGTCGTGCTTACCGAAAGCGATCTTGAAGGAACGGTTCCTGACGAACGAGTCGTGCCGGCACCCTATCTGCCGGAAATCGATCGCTACGGCGGGGCCGAGCGCCTGGGCCCGAATCACGACTTTTTCACTCTTTCGAGCGCCATCGCGTTGCATACTTTGCATGGTTACTCCGCCAGCGACGGTCGGCGACCGAGTCGCATTCGGCTGCTGCCGTTGCTGCTGGCGCAAACGGTGGGCGGTTCCGCGACGGCTGCTGAAGCCCGCTCGATCATACGCTATCCCCCCGCCGAGGCGTGGAAGGCCTTCGCACCGGTAGTGAATAAGGCGGAAGCTCTCTTCGACCGCGACCATGGAGCGTTCGCGGAACTGATCAGCGAAACGGTTACACGCATGAACTTGCCGGAGACTGCGGAGGGGAAGCTCGCCAGAGGCGCTGGGTATCTGGCACGGCTCTGCGAAGACTCCAAGACTCGTCGCCGAGTTCTCTGCAGCCAGCTCCACATGACTGCAAATCGACTCGGGTTGAGCAATGCCGAAGAGGTCTACTTATCCCACATCGCGACGCGATGTTTCGACCGCTTCTCGACATCCTTCACTGAGGTTCCCCAGACCGATTTGCCACCGACTGAAGCACCTCGACTCCTAGGTGAGCTCGTCGAAAGCTGCCTCATGCCCCTACTGCATCGAAGTGATTAGTGGGGCCGAACCACTCGCAGGATTCTCCAATCAGTCGGTCACCGCCATCGAATCTGCGCGCTCGACCCAGATAGGCAGCTGAAGTTTTTCGAACGCACCTCGCGCCTGATTGAAGTGCACCTCCGCGCCCTCGCGGTCCCCGGCCAATTGATCCAATCGACCGAGCTCGAGCTCGATCCGCGCCGCTTCGAACGGGATGTGCAGTTCTTCAAAACGCTGGCGCGCCTGGTCGAGCCAGTCCTTAGCAACTTGTACTTCACCCGCTTCGATTGCAATCCTAGCGAGAGCTGCTTGTGCCAAGCCAACACCGTAGAGAAAGTTCGCTTCCTTCGAAGCCTGGCGTCCCCTTTCAGCCGAAGCCCGTGCGTTATCGAAGTCTCTCTGAGCTAGGTAGGCTTCGCCGAGGATCGCCGCGAACCAGCCTTCGAGCTGCTGCATCCCGGCCTCTTCCATCAGGGTAGCCGCTGGCTCTAGGTACTCGATCGCAGCCGCCGGGTCCCCCCCTTTTTGTAACAACGCATGCCCGAGAAACCCGGCGGAGACCGCTGAGTTCAACGGATCCTGCGATCGTTCCAGACCGCGACGACATTGTTCGATGCCAGTTTCCGCTTCACCCAACGAGGCATAAAAATAGCCGAGGCTCCACGATGAGTCCAAACGCACATCGTCGAGCGCGTCGCCGAGCGCCAAAGTACGTTCGACGGCATCGATCGCCTGTTCAAAGTGGCCGAGGACATAGTGATTGAATCCGGCAACCCAATACGCCTGCCCTTGCCACCAGGGTTCTCCGTTGCGCTCGAGCAAAACCACCGCACGCAGGCTGTTCTCTATACCGGTCTGGAACTGTCCCGACCAGAAACCATCCCGTCCGAGCACATAACAGGCTTTGCCTTCCGTCGTCTCGTCACTGCATTCGCGAGCCGCGGCAATCGACTTCTCGGCGAAACTCCGTGTCTCATCCTGCATTCCCAAATAGGTGTAGGTGTGAGCGAGCCAAAAGTAGTACTGACCAGCGAGGCGGGGGTCGCCGAGTGACTCGAGTCGTTCGAGGTATTTCAGGAAGAGTTCGAGGGTCTCCGGAAAGGACGCCAAGGGCAACAAGGATTCTGCGAGCTGCAACAAGACTTCGACTGAGCGGAGATTGCGTTCGGCCGCTGGCAGCATCTCCACTTGGTCGAGAGCTTCACGGAGCGCCCTCGCCGCTTCCGTGTGAGCGTAAGCCTCAGCAGCGCGGTCGGCAAACAACGTCAGGTAGTGAATTGTTTTCTCCGGCTGGCCAGCTTTCGGGTAATGGTAGATCAGGCGGTCGTATACTTCTTCGAGACGGTCTTGATAAAGGGACTCGAGCGCCTGTGAAACCCGACGATGCAAACTCTCGCGGCGCGAGGCGAGCAGACTGCCGTAGATCACTTCCTGAGTCAGGGCGTGTTGGAAGAAGAAGGTAACTTTGTCTTCTGCCGGAGCTTTGTAGAGCAGCTCCCAACGTTGCAAATCCTCGAGCAATCGCTCGAGGTCCGCAGGCCGATCCCAGATCTCACGCAGCAACTCGATCTGGAGCTCGCGGCCGAGGACCGACGCGGTTCGTAACAGTTGTTTATGCTCGTCGGGCAGTCGGTCAACCCTCGCCATCAGAATACCCTGGACGGTGTCGGGGACGGTCTCTCCGGAAGAACCACTGATCAGTACCCGCGCCATCTCCTCGAGGAAAAACGGATTGCCCTCGGCCTTTTCCAATAACTCCGTTGGTGGCTCACCAGCGTAGTCGGCCCGGTCGAACAGCGATCGCACCAGGCTGTGGCTGTCATCTTCGGAAAGCTGGCCCATATTCATGCTGGTCGCGTAGGATTTATCGATCCATTTCGGTCGATACCCGGAACGGTAGGTCAGCAGCAGCAGCAAGCGGGTTGGCGCCATGACCTCGATCAACGAGTCGAGAAACTCGGCGGACGTGGCATCGATCCACTGCAAGTCCTCAATCTCGACCACCACCAGGGACAACCGGCTGGCATCGAGCAGCATTCGCCGCATCGCCGCAAACGTCCTGGCTTGGATGGCCTGAGGCTCGAGCTCGTCCAGCGCTTCGGTCCCCTCACGAACTCCGAGCAGCTTCAGGAGAAAGGGAAGGGTCTCTTTACTCTCGGTGCCGACCGCCTGCAAGCTCCGCGTCAGCTTGCCATGAATCTCAGCCGGACCATCGCTTCCAGAGATCCGCGAAGCCTTTCGAATCATGTCGGCGAGCGGTAGATAGGGTACGCCCGAAGCGTACGAAACGCATTGGCCACGCAAGTAGCTGGCTTTCTCGGCACCAAAAAATGTGCGGCGATACAGGCTGTGGAGTAGACGAGACTTGCCCGAGCCGGCCACACCGGTCACCGCTGCAACTTGACCCTGCTTCTGGCGAGCACGATCGCGCAGCTCCTCGAGTACCGACAACTCACGAACGCGGCCTACAAAAGGGGTCGCGATACCATCAACGAAAGGGCTTGGTGTCTCGAAATCCGTTCTCTTCGAGACCCGCCATACGTCGAACGCTTGTCCGTCGTCGCCCCCCGCTGACTCGAGTTTTTCCAGAGCAGTCTGGCTGGCGACCAGGCGTGCGGTTTGATCGCTGATCAGAATCTCGCCAGCCAGCGCTTGCCGTTGAAGGCGTGTCGCAATATTGGTGGCTTCGCCGATCGCCATGTCACCGCCGCCGCCAATCACTATCGAACCGGTATCGAGACCAATACTCACTGACCAGGCAAGACCGTTTCCAGTGCCTTCTACCAGCACCTTTCGTCGGACCCCCTGCGCCGCCAAGATGGCTCGCTGAGGATGATCTTCGTAGGCCATCGGTGCTCCGAAGAGCGCCATGAACTCTTGGCCGGACACACTGTGGACAGTACCGCCATAACGCGCTGTCTCTTCACGCGAAAGTTCCAGGAACCGTGACAAGATCTCATGCATCGCATCTGGTGTCGGTGCTCCGGCAGTCTCTAGGGCACAACGCAGCACTGTGACCTGCTTGCGCTCCCCCTCCGGTGAGGCCAGAGATTGGTGAACCACAGGGGGCAACGGCGTATCCGGCACCAGCGGAACGGCTGCGGCTTCAGCCCCCGAGGCCTGACTTGCTGTCCCAAGCGGCTTGCCGCAATCTCCGCAGAAACGATACGAAGGCAACATTTCTGCACGACATTCCGGGCAGCGAACAACCAATCTGGTGCCGCAGTGCACACAGAATTTCATCGAATCGGGACTGTCGGATCGGCACTGTGGACAGTTCATTTCGCGCTCCGAAGAAACAGTAGCTGGGCGGTGAACATCGAGCAGGTCATGAGATCTGGCGGGTCGCTAGACGATGGAAGGTACCCCCCATCGCCATCAATTCATCATAGCTGCCTTGCTCAGTGACACGCCCCTTTTCCAACACGTAGATTCGGTCCGCGTGGCGTACCGTCGTGAGCCGATGAGCGACGACCACCCGCGTCGGTTTCAAGCGTTCGAGGCTCCTGCCGACCAACTCCTGAGTGCGGTTGTCGAGGGCGCTGGTAGCTTCGTCGAACAACAGAAGTCGGGGACGGTGGACTATGGCCCGAGCAATCATCAAACGCTGGATTTGGCCACCAGAAAAACTGCCGCCCTCTTCACTGATGATGGTGTGCATTCCCATCGGCATAGCCTTGATGTCGTCCGCAAGACCGGCCATTTCAGCCGCCTCGATGGCTTCCTTCATACCGAAGTTCGAAGTACCTACGATATTGGTGAAGATATCTCCGATCATCGGCTGGCCGTTCTGTAACACGACCCCCATCTGTCTCCTGACCGACTGCACGTCGAGGGCCGCAAGATCCTGGCCGTCGTAGTAAATCGAGCCCGCTTCCGGCTGTTCGAAGGCCAACAGCAAACGCAGCGTTGTCGACTTGCCCGAACCTGAGGGGCCTACCAGAGCAATGAACTCTCCTGGACGGGCACGGATCGAGATGTCGTCGAGGATCAGAGGACCGTTCGGATCGTAACGAAAGGAAACGTGGCTAAGCTCGATATCACCCGACAGATCGCCAGCAGCCGCCTTGGAAGCGTCCACTTCGGGCGGTGTTTGCAGCAGCGGACTCAGGCGTTCGTAAAGCGGCACCATCGTCAACACGCTCGACAACAGGCTGATGAGCGCTAGAGAAGTCACCTGAAATTGGCCGAAGGCGGCTGAAAAGGCCAAGAAGTCGCTGACCGGCAACTCGATCTCCGACCAAAAGTGGACCGCTGCAAACATCGCCATGAGGCTGATAATCGCAAATACCGAGTTGAAGGTGTTCTGGCCGTTGGCGAGGTGCCGTACCTTGAACGTCAACTTCCGCATCTCGCCGAAGCGTTTTGCCCACAACGAGAAAGCGCGAGGCTCGGCACCGGCACCACGCAGCTTCTGGATGCCGTTGAGCAGGTTGAAGACCAGGCTCGACAACTTGCCCTGCATCTCCAGTAGCCTGCGTTGATAACGGACCTGCAGCCAGACGATGACTGCGGTGACCAGGACTAGGACCAAGGTCATGGTCACCGCCACCAACGCTAGGCGCCAGCTATAGTAGAAGAGGAGGATGAGGCTGAGGATCGAAGAAATCGAGTCGAGGAACGAAGTGGCAACGTTGCCGAGGATCAGCGTACGGATCTGATCGATGCCCATCGACCGCGCCAATAAGTCGCCGACCGTGAAACGCTTGTAGAACATCACTGGGAGAGCGAGCAATCGATCCCACACAGCAGCCTGCACAGATCCGTCGAGCTTGCCTGATAGACGCAGGATCGCGACTGCTCGAGTCAACCGGAAGCCGAAAACTGCAACCGCAGCGACCGCCAGTGCAAGGGCCATCTGTGTCAGTTGTGAACGTTCGGCCGCAGGAACGACGGTACCGAAAATGTGACCGGTCAGGATCGGTGTCAGCAGCGACAACAGTCCGGTCGCCACGCCGATCGCGCCGAGCGTCAGCAGATCTCGACGACGTCCACGTATTCCCAAACGGACGAGGTCGACCAGGCCAACCGCTCTCTCGGGAAGCGGGGAATAGAACATGAACGCTTCGCCTTCGAGCGTCGCCGCGATATCGGCATCTATCGCCCGCCTCTCACCGGTTGCCGGATCAGCCAGCTCGTAGCTAGTGGCGGAAGTCGGTAGCAAGGCGACCGGTTTGCCCCGCAACCGATGTTTGGGGTTCGGCGCGCCTTCCTTCCAAAGGAAGCCTAGAAGTGGACCGTTATCGCGCCGCCACCAGTCGCCGCGCAAGATAACCAAACGTTGACGTATCCGCGAAGCTGCGCAGATCATGGCAATCGCGTGTCCGTGGTGGATCTGGCCTCGGGCATTTTGGGGTCGCTCGATAGTGATCCCCATCTGTTCACCTACCCAGGACGCGGCCAGCAACAGTGAATCCGCGGCTTCTCCATCGGTGAGGTCGGCAGCCGGAGCAACTTGTTGCGACAATACTGAAGCCAACCTCCGCGTTGCCATTCCCAAGACTCCGCGATCATTCAGCTGCCGACGACGTAACCGCTCCACTTCGTCGTGTCGCGACTCTCCGACGATCAGGTCGACATACCCGAGAAACAGCTCATGAAAGCGCGCCAGGCCTTCCCAGACGGCGCCGCTGGCGATCAGGTTCTCAGTGCCAACACAGGAGACCGTCGCCCCCTCGGTGCTAGTCATCCAAGTTTCGTCCGAGAGCGGCAGTAGGAAACCTGCAACTCTCATGGGCAACGCACTTTGACCGAGGAAAAAAGACTCGCCGGTGATGTGGCGGACCCACACGACCCCAGAGGCCGACCGTGCAGCACCATCGCCTTCCAAGGTCACCTCGTCACCAGCGGCGACGGTCTCGAAATTCTTGGGCGCTGCAGCTCGGGGCACCTTGGCGAACAAGTCGGACAGCCACGCCTCGACGCCGGAACAAATCGCTCCGAGGTGCTCTGCTTCGCGAGCCAACTGGACCAAGGACTGGATCGACGCCTTCAGGAGACGGGTTTCGGGCAGCCCGACAGCAATCAGAGCCGTCGCCCGCGACTGCTGGTCGCGCCGCAAGAAGGACGTAGCGGAGCTCTGCCGCTGCGGCTGGATACCAAACAGCATACGGCCGGCCTCGATCGTAGTGACGTGGGTCCGTTGCCCGCGGTGTTCAGGATCGACGGACACTGCAAAAATCTCGACTTTCCCGGACTCCACCAACCAGACATTCGGTTCTTTGTCGAGGCGGATGGGCTCGTTGCCTCCGAGATCGATGACTTCGGCACCGATGGCAATCAAGCTAGTGCGGGTAACAGTATCCATGGCCGCAACTTGTCAATACGAAGAGATCAGCTGCGCGTAGAGGCCATCTTCGTCTCGGAGCTGATCGTGGGTACCACGCTGAACAACCTTGCCCTGTGCGAGGACGATGATCTCGTCGGCGTCGCGAATGGTGCTCAGCCGATGCGCCACGATCAGGCAGGTACACCCTCGCCGCCGCAAAGCCTCGTCAATGGCTGTCTCCGTTGAAGAATCCAATGCGCTAGTCGCTTCGTCGAGAACCAGCAAGGAGGGATTCCCGACCAGCGCCCGGGCGATTTCGAGACGCTGCCGCTGACCGCCGCTCCAGTTGGCACCATTCTCCGCCATCTCGCTTTCGTAGCCTCCAGAACGCGCAGCAATATCCTCGTGGATCTGTGCGTCACGGGCCGCAGCGAGCACCTGTGCCATAGGAATGGTCGAATCCCACAGGGTCAGATTCTCTCGAATCGTACCCTCGAAGAGAGAAATCGATTGGTCTACCGACGCCATCGACGCGGTAATGACCGAGCGTGGAATTTCGGATCGATGCGCGCCATCGAAGAGGATTTCGCCCGACCACGGCTGGTAGAGACCATTGACGAGAGCCGACAGAGTCGACTTGCCGCTGCCTGAGCTACCAACCAAGGCAACCCGCAATCCGGGCTCGAGAAGTAGGTTGAAGTCCTCGATCAACGGCGGGCCTAGGCGCGAGTAGCCGAAGGCGACGTTGCGCAACTCCAAATGTCCAGTGAGCTTGACCGGGCCGGAGTTCCCCAACCAGTCATCGTCCGTCGCCTCGGCGGCGACAAGCGCCGAATCGGCAGGATACCGCAACACGTCATCGAGCCGATTCATATCTCCTTCGACATTCTGCAGCTTGCTACCCAAGCTGACCATTCTCTGCACAGGCTGGGTGAAGGCGAACATGAGTGCTTGGAAAGCCACCAGGCTGCCGAGAGTCAGGGCGCCGTCGATCACCCGCAAACTGCCAAGACCTAAAATTGTGGCGGTAGTGAGCGCAGCCAAGAACGGCGGTATCGCCTCGAGTGTTTGGGTAGATTGTTCCAAACGCTGCCGAATGTTGACGACCTTGGTTTGATATCCCGCCCAACGAGTATAGAGATCCGATTCCCCACCCTGTGCCTTCAGCATCTCGATCACCTTCAAGCCGGCAAGCGCGGTGCCTGAAAGCTTACCCTGCTCCTGCAGCAAGTTGCGGTTAGCGTCGATGCGCTTGCGAGAAACGAAGCGCAAGGCGGCCACATTTAGGGAAACGATGAAGACTCCTACCAGCGTCAACAACACGTCATACTGGAACATCAGAATGGCATAAAAAACTATGAGGAAGGACCCGAGAGCGTTGGTCGCCAGATCTCGCGACAGCAGCTGGGCGACGCGATCGTTGGCCGCAACGCGGCCGGCAATATCCCCCGTCATGCGTTGTGCGAAGAAGTCGATCGGCATGCGCAGGACGTGCCAAAAAAAACGTGCCGATGACGACACCGCCATCTTCGTCTCCAGCCGCAGCAAATAGGCCTGCTGAAGCCAAGTCAGGGCGCCGGTGAGCACCGCGGTGAGACCCATCGCGACCAGCATTGGTCGTACCCAGGAGTCGTAGTCGCGTAGTAACACCTGGTCGACAAAAAGCTTCGAGTAAACCGGCATGACCAACCCTGGCATTACGAGTGCCAAGCCGGCGAGTAATACAAAGACGAGAGCAGCTCGCAAGCCGGACAGTCGCCTCAGCAGGGCAGGGACCAGTCGCGGTGGCTCTCCGACCGGCTCGAAATCTGGCCCCGGCTCCAGCTTGAGAACGACGCCGGTAAAGGCCTGGTCCAGCTCTTCTTCGGTGATCGTGCGTGGGCCGCTACCAGGATCATTGATCCGCACCTTGCCACGGCGGAATCCGTCGAGCACAACGAAGTGATTGAAGTTCCAGTGGATGATCAGCGGCGGATGCATCTTGCGCAGTTGTCCGGGCTCCGTCTTGAAGCCCTTCGCCACCAACCCGTAACGCCGTGCAGCCTTCATCATGTTGGAGGCTTTGCTACCGTCGCGCGAGACCCCACAATCAGCCCGTAACTGCTCGAGGGGCACCCAGCGTCCATAGTGCGCCAGGACGATGCCAAGGGCTGCCGCGCCACATTCGAGTGCTTCCATCTGCAAGACGGTCGGCGAATCGACACACCTCGGCAGCTGCCAGCGATTCAGAGTTCTCCGCAACCCGGCCAGTCGCTCGGCTTCCGCGAAGCGACTGGCGGCGAGTCGCATCGACAGTCTGGAGGCAAGTTCACGGCGAGCTCCTGAGACCAGCTCGAAAAGGCTGCGGCCAGCCATGGTCAGATCCCGAGCTTCTTGCGAACGGTCGGAATCACCAGCGAGATCGGCCGGTTCCGCCGTACGATGACGCTACCGCTAGCGAGCGTGCCGCTCGAGATGTCGATGTCCGGGCCACGAGAAGACGACCACCTAAAACCTGTCGGCGTCCCAGGATCGACGAGCAGTCGCACGTCGACTTGGATCGGAGGCCCGGCCTGCATCAACTTCGATACCAGGTCGTCGTTGGCAAGCAGGCGACTCATGCCGCGCGAGGTGGATGGAAACTCCGCCACCCATTGCACTTCACCGATGATGAAGCCATGTTCCTCGGCCTTGACAGTCGTCGGCGTCACTCGGGCGACCATGCCCGGGGCGATCTGCTTTCCCATCTCTGCGGGCACAAAGACCACCGCCATCAGATCTTCGGCCACCACTTCCATGCTCAGGATCGGCGAGCCCGGCGAGACCACGTCGCCATGATCGACGATCAACTCCACAACGCGCCCGTCCTCGGTTGCTACGACCTGGGCGTTTTCTTCCAAAGAGGCTTGCGACTCGCGCAGGTCGAGATCGAGATCGCGCAGTCGCGAACGACTATTCTCCAACTGTTGCTGTAGCGCCTGCTCGCCTTCGAGGCGAGTCAATTCGAGCCCAGCCAGTTCTAGGCGCTGGGCGGCGAGCTGATCGCCCACACGGTTCACTTCCTGCTCACTCGATAGCACCGTTTGCTGGGTCACCAGACCGTCAACAAGGAGCTCTTTTTGAACCTCGAAATTCTTCTTCAGGAGCTCGACCTGCCGCTCGAAGGAAACGATTGAACGCTGTAGATCCTGCCGACGTTGCCCCTCGTTGGCCACCGACAGTTGGGTTTGATTACGGGCATATCGTTCGAGCGTTGCGAGTTCGAGTTCGAGAGCGTCCCTGCGCGCCTGATTGTCTGAGATCTGGCGCTCGATCCCCTCCTGGCGTAACTTGGCGACCACTTGCCCTCTCTGGACGACATCACCGACCTGAAGGAGGATCTCGGCAATCTGCCCCGATCCCGCAGATACCACTTCCGAGACGCCCCCACGGCGCAGCAAGATGCCTTCGCCGGCCGCTGTGGTCGGAATGTAGCCGAGAAAACCCCAGGCCAAAGCCACCGCGAGCAGGCCCAGAATCGCCAACAGAGCGATCCAGCCTTTCGGACTGGTGACCTGCATCAATTGATCGAGCTGCTCGGGAGACGAGAGCCGCTCGAGTGATACCTTCCGGAAGATCTCTTTATTAGCCATCTGACGCTCGTAGAGGAAGGATCGTCAGATCCTCGACGCGGACGCTCCGCACGCCTTCTGCCGACGGCCTGACCAGGGTTCCGGTTTCGAAGCGCAGATCGCTTATCGCACGAGCCAGGGCCAGTTGCGCTGAAACCAGGCGCTGTTGAGCAGCAGTGAGCCGATCCCGCTGATTGAGCACGTCGATCAAGGTTGAACTACCGACGCGCAACTTCTTTTCCTCGTTCTCCAGAGTCTTTCCGAAAAGCTCTACAGCCCGCTCTAACTTGAGCAGCCGCTCGGCGTTCTTGCGCACCGCATCGAGAGCGATGGGAACGTCAGCATCGATCTGTAATTCGCTGCTCTCCACGGCTAACGCTTGTTGTTCAGCCAACGACTCTGATCGTAACAGGGCACCCTCCGCAACTCGATTGGCGAGCGGGAACGAGTAGCTGAGATTGATGCTGGCCGAGAAACCAGGAATATTGCGAAACGGCGCACTGAATACATCGCCAAAGCCGTCGCCCTCGACCAAGCCGGTGAACGACGGTGTGAACTCCAGATCGAGCAGTGGTTTGAGGTTGTCCCGGGCCGCCCGCAAACGAATCGTGTCTGCCTCCAAACGCTGCCGAGCCGCCGCCAGATCAGCGCGACTGGCACGGGCTTCGGCAAGTAAGGCGCGAGGCGAATCCGGAATCTCGTCGGGCTGGACCGTCGGGAACGGATCGGTGGGCAACCCTAGACGGGCGATCTGTTGGGCAGTCAATCCGATCTCACCACCGAGATTTTGGAGAGCGGCAAACAGAGCCTGCTCTGCGGAGATCCGACTCGCTTCGCGAAACACCAGATCGGCTTCGAGCTGGATCAACTCGGCCGCAGGTGTCACGTCGGCATCGACCAGCCGTCGGGTCGTTTCGAGCAACTCGCGCGATCGTTCTTCGGTCTCGGTCAGGATTTCGAGATCTTTGATCGAGGCTTTTGCCGTCCAATACTGGTTGGTCATCGCCAGCAAGCGCTCGGAGATACGGTGGGCGAGATCGAGCCGACTTGCCGCAAGTTCGCGGTCAGCCGCCCGCTCCACCGCGGTCACCACCGACGAGCGGCGCCCCTGAATGAGCGGCTGACGCAAGGTGAAGGCGATCGTGCCGACCGAGATTTCCGGCTCGCCATCGGGCTGCAGCAGCTGAAGGCTCGGCTGCAGCGTCTGGCCGCTGCGCAGCCGACGGGTCGCCGTCAGGCTTTCCGAGAATGAGCGACTTTCAGTGTCGGTCGATTCACTGGTTGGTTCGACGGAATCAGTAGCGTCGACATCAGCACTGAGAACGGTGTCGAACCGCCCGGATGCCACCAGAGCGGAACCACGCTGCGACTCGACTTGGCTGGCGGATATCCGGATACTCGGATCGTTGGCGAGTGTCTGCTCGATAGCTTCGAGCAGCGACAGCGATGCGGACTCGGCGGTGGCGGCTCGCGAGACGAGGAAACACATGGTGACAATGAAGGCACTGAGGCTCCGGGAGTGCATAGAAATCCGATCAATGGCCCGAAGCCGTGGATCGAGATGAAATGATGCAGGCGTCACAGACGGCAACGCTATTTGAATTGACCTTGCCTGACAAGAATCTCTGATCAATCTCCTTGTGTCTCTTGCCTGTCTCCGGCAACACCGAGTCGTAAAACAAGGGGCAGCACCGAGTCTTGCTCACGGTGACGGGCAGTTGTACTCGCGGCAATCTTCAGTGGTCAATCTGCAGACGTAACAAAGATCTTCCCTGTCCACTTCGCCGCTGTAGTTGACATCAGCTTTGCAATCACGCCCCTGGGAGTTGAAAACTGAAATGAGCTCGCCGATCGAAAGCAATCCATCGCCGTCGAGATCGGTGCCAGGATGATGATCCCCATAAGAATCCCAAGCAGCTTCGGCAATCGCCAAATCGTTGCCACCAACACGCCCTTGGTAGTCGAGATCCTGGGTACAAATACGCCCTAATGCTGCCTCAACCATGACCACGTCATCGATGTCGACAGCCTTGTCGCGATTGACGTCCCCTGGATCTGGACAATCCCCCCAGTTGCCCAGCAGCACCATTAGGTCGCCGTGGGACACTTCGTGATTGTGGTTCAGATCAGCCGGGCAGCCATACTTCTCCGAGCATTCTTTGAGCTCGACGTCCGGACAGTCGGCGCCATCACAAGGGATACTGCACTCACCGTTGAAACAATCCAGGAGGGCTTGCACATCGTGCTGGTTTACGACCCTAGCTTGGTCGAGATCTTGGTACAGATCTCCGTAGCAGATACAGGGTTTATCTTCGATTGAGATCTCGTGGGCAGACGCGCTCATCGGTAGGAAACAAAGAACGATCGCGGCCAGGAAGCGGGTGCACTGCATGGCCGCATGCTGCAAGGTTGTAAATGCCACGGTTGCACGCGTCTCGGTTGTACTCGTCACGGCGATCTCCTTTCTCGGGGGATTCCAGATTCGGCTGGAGCACAGGTCTCGCTTGATCTAGTGAGTCTCGTAGCCACGGCCACTCTAACCAACAAGTCTCTCAGGTCGTCCCAAAACGGGAAACGGGAAGCCGATGCCGCATCGACTTCCCTGAGCGTGACCGCAAGAACGGTCGGCGCGGACGGACTTCCTACAGCACCACGTTGGCCCTAGAACAATGCAAAATAGGCGATCAAGTCAGCGATATTGAACTGACCGTCCTGATTGAGATCACCCGCGAGATCACACGGGACGAACGTCACATCCTCCGAGAAACTCTTGGCAACCAGCAACAAGTCCGCGATGTTGACGCTTTCGTCACCGTTCACATCCCCTGGCACGCCAGGACACGGCAAGCTGCTACCTAAAGCCAGTGCGTCTGAAATGTTGACGTCGCCATCGAGGTTGACGTCGGCCACAGCCAGACAAGGCGTGGGCTCCGGGCCACCGAGAAAAAGGTAGTTCAACAGATAATTGACATCGGCCAAAGCGACGACTTCGCTTCCGTTGACGTCGCCGAGCAATGCCTCTTCGCAGGCCACTTGATTGAGGATGGCGACAACATCGGCAATATTGATGCTGCCATCACCGTTGGCATCGGCCTCACTCATACAGGTCGGTTTGCCGCCCATGGCGAACAGGTAGTTGAAAAGATCCTCTGCATCGAGGAAGTCGACCACGCCATCGTTATTGATGTCATTGTCAACGCTACATTGGGCCGCCAACGGCCCCGCGAATAACATCATCAAGCTGGACAGACCGATCCATAGAAGGTGCTTCTTCATGCTCCCTCTCTCCTTGGTTGGACCGCGACCGTGCGGTCTATGGGGGTCCGGTCGACTAGCCGCCGGACAGGTTTCGAGTGCTTCTGAGGATTAACGCGAGAACTCAGCGTCAATCAAACAGATACTTCGAAACTCTTTTCAGTGGGCGCGAGAGTCCACTCGATCGTCGCGAAGAACGGCGGCAAGGGCCAGATCGCTGACTCCGTCAGCAACCGCTTCGGGATTGAGTGGTCCGCCAGGTCGGTACCACTTCGAAATCCACATCACCATGCCTAGTAAGCTGAACGCGGCAACCGTCGTATCGATGTTGTCACGCAGCTTTTTTTCTTTGCCAAGCTCGTTCAAGGTCGCACGGATCACCTCGTAATAGGCGCGCTTGCGGTGGGTGATCATCCGGCGGTCGTCGGGAGTCAGGACGTGCGTTTCGTCGATGACCAACACGGTAAAGGTGCCCTCGCCTTCCTGAGCGATCATGCGTGCATGCCCAAACAAGATCCTCTTCAACCGCTGTTCGTTGCTGCTCGAACTCAACGTCACCGCCAGAGTCTCCTTCTCCAAAAAGTCCATCGCGTGGCTCATGATGGCGAAGAGTAGCTCTTGCTTACTTTTGAAGTGGTAGTACAGCCCGGGCTTGGTCAAATCGGCACGCTCCGCAATGAGATTCATCGAGGTCGCCTCGTAACCATGCTCCATGAAGACTCGTGCTGCTTGCCTGAGAATATTGGCCTTGCGATCTCTTCCTGCTCCCAAAGTCTTCATCCTCTGGTTACTAGCCCGGAGACGCCACTGCGAAACCCTATTCGACGGTACCTTGGACCAACCATCCAAACGCATCGCCATTTCTCTGGTGCGTCATTCAAATTCTAATCAACCCTTGCTTTTCACTTGAATCTCGCCTTAATCTCTTTTGCATAGATTGTTTTGACGAGAGCTTCACGGCCGAATTTACGGCAGCCTACAACACTGGCCCGCCCGGTGCGATCAGCTTGCTGGCGATGTCTCCGCCACGCTGTGTCTGGGGATGCCTTGCGTCGGGCGACCTCCTGCCCTTGGACTCGTGAGGTGGGCGATGAGTGAAACTCAGCGCTCGCGCCGTCGGACGACAACTCAAGATAGCTCAACAACCCACGGCTTGACTCTCGCCGGATTCCTATCGCGGACCCTTCATTACTTCCGCCCTTATGTCGGACACACGGCAGTCGTGCTGGTCGCACTGCTGGTTCAAGCAGCGTTCCGAGTTGCGGTACCTATCGCCTACCAGCAGATTTTCGATCGTGCTGTTTTACAACGAGACATGGCGGTCTTGACGCGTATCCTCGGCCTCTTGTTGGCTGGCTGGGTAGTCCAAGCCACGGCAAGCCTGGTACAAGACTTCTTCTCCGCCAAGAGCGGGAATCGCGCCATGAGCGACCTCCGGCTGGCCATGTTCGATCATCTTCTGCGCCTGCCTGTTGGCTACTATTCACGGACCGACTCAGGCGACCTGATGTCGCGGTTCTCAAACGATCTGGCAGTGATCGAAAATGCGTTCGTACGGTCGGTGCACACTTTCCTGTTCTCCGCTCTGATCTTATCGACGAGTCTGATCCTCTTATTCGTGGTCGAGTGGCGCCTAGCATTGATCACTTTAGTGGCATTACCAGCTGCGCTGCTCGGCCCCAAATTGTTCAGCGGACGAGCCCAATGGCTGAGCTACCAGTGCAAGAAACTCGAAGCCAAGGTTGCAGCCTCGATCCAGGAAGCTATCGGATCCCACGCGGTGATTCGTACGTTCGGCCTCCAAGACTCTCGGCTGAGGGATTTTCGTCAACAGTTGGCAGAGTTGGTGAACCTCGCCACTAAGGCACGGTTCGCCGCTACGCTGGCGAGTCGTACGGCCAGCCAAAGCGTCTATTTCATCCAGGTGCTAACTATGGGTGTGGGAGCTTTTCTCGCCATCCATGGATTCTTGTCGGTCGGTTCGTTGGTGGCTTTTGTCGCCCTGCTGCTCAATGTCGCCAACGCAGCCAATCACCTGTCCGCAGTCATGCCGGAATTGCTCCAGGCCAGTGGCGGGATGCAGCGGGTACTCGACTTCTTGTCTGAAGAACCGACAGTACGCGAAGTCCAAGGATCTCCAGCCTTGCCTCGCCTCTCCGGCAAGATCTGCTTCGAGGACGTGTCGTTCGGTTACCGCCAGAGCTCACAGGCACTACTTGGCGTCAACTTCACAGTCAACGCCGGCGAGTCGGTGGCCGTCGTCGGCCCGAGCGGCTCCGGCAAAAGCACAATCCTCAACCTAATCTTGAGACTCTATGACCCCGACGAAGGCCGAGTAACCCTCGACGGTCTCGATCTCCGCTACACCAGCGAGAGCTCGCTGCGGGCCCAGACCGGTGTCGTGCTGCAGGACTCAGTCTTGTTCAACACCACCTTGCTCGAAAACATCCGGATCGGCCAGCCCGATGCCAGCGAAGCCGATGTGCGACGGGCTGCGCGTAAGGCTGAGATCCATGATCTGATCATGTCGCTACCCAACCGCTACCGCACCCGGGTCGGAGAAGGAGGCAGCCATCTTTCCGGTGGCGAACGCCAACGGATCGCCATCGCCCGCGCTATTCTCCGCAACCCGGCACTGCTGATTCTGGACGAGCCAACATCCGCCCTCGACCCCGCCACGGCAACTGCGGTCAACACCACTCTTAGACGAATCGGCCGCGAGTGCACAGTCTTCTCAACAACCCACCGTCTGGGATCGATCACCCACATGAACCGCATCCTGGTGATCGAACGCGGCAAGATGGTAGAACAAGGTCGGCATCAAGACTTGCTTGATCGTCAAGGGGTTTACCACCGGTTGTGGAGTAAGCAGAGCGGCTTCACGGTTAGCGAGGACGGGCGATCCGCCCAATGTTCTCCCGAGCGCCTGAAAGCCATCCCGCTGCTCGCCGGACTTGATCATCAACGCCTGCAGACCATCGCTGACCTATTGGTCTCCGAGTCGTACCCAGAAGATCGGATCGTCTACTCCAAAGGCGAACCCGGCGACCGTTTCTACTTGATCGTTCGCGGCGAAGTCGAACAGATCCTGTCTCCAGACGGCAGCCGAGGCGGCGGTGTCCGCAAAATGTCCGATGGCGACTACTTCGGTGCCCAGGCAATGCTCGATGCCATGCCTCGCCAAGCAACCCTGCAAACCGCCGCACCAACCTTGCTGCTGAGCCTCCGGCGTCGTCAATTCGAAGACCTGCTTGCCGGCGAGCCAGGGCTGCGAGCGAGGATCGAGCGCGAAACCCGGCACCGCCGCATCGAGCAACACGACACCTTCGAGACCCTCATTGCCCGATTCTAGATCTCCGATGGACCTCAAACCCGTATCAACACTAAACCCGCATCAACACAGAGCCGTAATGTAAGCCGGCACCGAGTGCAGTAAAAGCAACCAGCGATCCTTCGGGTGCCTTACCTGCCTCGCGCGCCTCATAAAATGCCAGGGGCAAGGTAGCGGACGTCGTATTGCCATACTTCTGGATGTTATTGTGAACTTTCTCATCAGGCAGCTTCAGGAACTTCTGGGCAGCTTCGTTGATGCGCAGATTAGCCTGATGCATGATCAGGAGATCAAGATCGTCCAGCGAATAGCCCGAGGTTTCCAGGACTTCGCGAGTGACTCGTGGCATATGTGTGACTGCCAGCTTGAACACTGAGCGACCATCCATCGAAGGCACAGCATCGCCTCGCTCGATCATCTCAGCGCTCACAAACGGCCGGTACGCGGAGCCGACACCCGGCACATAGAGAATCTCCATGTTGTCGCCGTCAGCAAAAAGTGCCGCACCCAGGATGCCACGACCTTCAGCCTCGGAATCCGCCTGGAAAACCATCGCGCCGGCAGCGTCACCAAACAACACGGTGAGATGCCGGAAACGATTGTTCCATTCGAGTTCCTCGGCGTCTAGTGGCCCCTCTTCGCGACCGTAGAGCACCTCCCACGAGCGTTCAGACCATGGTATGAGAGAACTGT
Organism: Acidobacteriota bacterium; assembly: GCA_029263395.1. GTDB lineage: Bacteria > Acidobacteriota > Thermoanaerobaculia > Multivoradales > J023 > JAAELT01. The sequence goes on from JAJCXO010000282.1 coordinate 126,942, forward strand.
GGACATCGGTACCCACCAACAACACGGTGCGTGCTGCACCGCTCTTGATCAACGCATCGACCATTTGTAGGCCATAGGCAAAGCCGGCACACTGCTGACGCAGGTCGACAGCCGGCAACGGTGCCAACCCAAGGCGAGATTGGATCAGACTGCCTGTCCCAGGGAAATAGTGATCCGGCGTCATGGTGGCACAGACCAGATAGTCGACGTCCTCGGACGCAATGCCTGCATCGTCGAGTGCCCGCTGCGCCGCAGCCACACCAAGATCCGCCGAGCCCGTTCCAGGGTCGACAAAAAAACGGATCCCGATGCCGCTACGCTCTCGAATCCACCTATCGTTGGTCTCCATGACCCGCGCCAACATATGATTGGTGACTTCGTTCGGCGCCACGGAGACGCCGACACCTTGTAGGACTGCGCTGGGCAGGGTCATCGGTTGGATCCTCAGAAACGTATCCGTTTACGCTGACGCTTGCGGGCTTCTAGCTCGCTGCGCTGACTGTTGAAGAACATGGTCGAGCCATCGATTTCGATAAATCGATACTCCTTTTTCGGCTTCTCGCCGTTCAGACCTAGACTCGCCTTCTTGCCGTACTTCCAGTTCTCGATCGGAGGTCCATCCAGCAACTGGGATGACTCGAATTCTGTATCCTCAGGCTCACCGAACAACACAAACACGGTGCCACGGTCGGTCAGCAGCCCCGGCAAAGTTCCTTCGCTGTAGCGACTGTTCGCGATCTCGGCACGTTGCTCGAAGATCTGCTCAGGGGTCTTCTTGAACAGCTCAGTATCCTCGTTGTGCCGCACCCAGAAAGCAGCGATGAACTCCGCCGCTTCCTCGTCGCTGACCAAGGCTTGGTACTGAGCAACTTCTAGATCCGTCGCGATGTGATAAATGGGACCAACCAGCCAATGGGAATATTCAACGCCAAGCAAAGGGTTGAACAGCTCTTCGGCAGTGGCTTCCTTTTTCTTCAGTGCTGAAGCCGACGTTGCCCACAACAGTGCCAGCGCCACCACGAGCACGGCAGAGTATGCTCGACGGAGCCGCGGGCCAACGTCAGTTCTTACGTAGGAGATCGAGAAATTCCTCACGGATAGGTCGCTCCTTGAATATGCCGCGGATCGCCGAAGTGACTGTCAATGCGCCCGGTTTCTTGACCCCCCGCATCTCGACGCAAAGATGCCGCGCCTCGATCACTACCATCGCTCCCTGGGGGGTCAGACGATCTTCCAGGAAGGTCACAACTTGTTCCGTCAGTCGCTCCTGCAACTGGGGACGTTTAGCGTAGAACTCTAGAATCCGTGGCAACTTGGACAAACCAACGATGCGATCGTTGGGTACATAGGCCATGTGGGCGTGGCCGTAAAACGGCACCAGATGATGAGAACACATGGAGTAGAAGGGGATGTTGGTCTCCATCACCATCCCGGAATACCCCTCATCGTTGGGGAAAGTTGTCACCCGCGGTACGTTGCCCTCTTTGAGGCCATGGAACATCTCAGCATACATCTTGGCGACACGCATATCCGTATCTACCAAGTTGGGGTCCTTGAGGTCGAGTCCCAACTCTTCGAGGATGCCTTTGACATGCCCCGCTACCCGCTTTAAGCAGGCCTCAGTTTCGGCGGCGCTTTCACCACCAGTTCCCGACTCACTCGGGAGACAGGGAGACTCTACAGAAGAAGAATCTTCAGACTTGACCGCCATCGCACCTCGCCTGCCAGGGAACGACGACTCAGACCTCACGCCTGCACGACTTCCTCAGCCACTAAATCTTATCTACAATCACTCAGCCGTGTCCAAGGCTCACGCCGAGCGTCAGTTGAGCGGCCAACAACCCCATCAGGAGGATGATCAACATGCCTAGCTTGCAAATTCAATACTGCGTGGTTTGAAACTACAAGCCACGCGCCGCCGGTCTGGCGGAAGAGATCGAGAAACGTTTCAATATTCAACCCACTTTGGTCAAAGGTAAAGGCGGTGCCTTCGAAGTCACCCTCGATGGCGAGCTGATCTACTCGAAAATGGCCAACGGCCGTTTCCCCGATGCGGGAGAGGTAGAACAGGAAATCGAGAAGCGAGTCGCCTAGCCCCGGCACTCCTCACCGTGGCACAACTGGGGCTCGATACCAACAGCTCTGCCCGGAGGTTTGAGACACGCTGACTGCCAGCTCCTCGACTCCGGGCTCATCCATCCCATCCACCAGCTCGCGCCACAACATTCGCGCCAACACTTCAACCGAGGTGTTGATTTGATCCAGCAGCGCAACGTCCGCCAGCGGGAAGCGGTAGGTACGTTCCCTGAACTGGATCTCGACGTGATCCTGGCCGCGCTTGACGATCAAGTGCCGGTTACGCTCGGGCACCAGCGTGCGGTTGTCCAAACGACCACAGGCTCGGCGAATACGAGCCTTGGCCCGCGCCATATCAATCAACAATCCTTCGCCGTCGAGCGACTGACCGCGTAGCTCAACGCTCACCTGATAGTTGTGGCCATGCAGAAGCTCGGCTTGGTCGGCGTCGAACACCAGGAAATGGGCACAGGAAAACTTGAAGTCTTGCTTGGCGAGAACGATGGTAAAGGTCGCACCGTGGCTCATGATGACCTCTGGAAGCGGTGAGCCTCCTCCGGGAAAAGAATCTCCACCAGCGTCTTGTTTGTCCGGTGGCGCGCTGCGAAACCCAAGAGATGTTCATATCGATCGAGTACTGCGAGGCCTTCGTTCACCGATGGAGTGTGAATCGCCTCGAACTCGACGCACTTCACCGTTTCGGCTGCAGCCGTGGCTTCATAATAAACAATCTCACAATCCGCAAAGTAGTAGACCTCGATATCTTTGCAGATGACGCCCCGCCAGACGACCTCTAGGGTAGCGAGAAAAGCCTCCACCGTCTCCTGTTGGTCCCCTCGATGTAGCCCTAGATCGAGGTTGACTTCTAGGCGGACTTCGGAATCGCGCTCGATCGATTTGACACTCAGATGCTGAAGCTCTTCGTCGCAGCGGTGGCGATAGATATATCGCGGCTGGTGCCGAGCAAAGTAGTACACGTCGCGCACGCTCTGGACGGTGGTTCCCAGGGGTTTCAGCTGGCGCAGCTGCGAACTCAGGGCTTCGCGGTCAAACTCGTCGCCGACCACGAACTTGTGCTCGATCTCTTGAAACTGAGTGGAATGCGAACCTACCGTTGGCGGGATCACCTCGGAATACCTCTGATGTCGAGACCTGGCATCGTGCTCATGCGTCGATATTGAACGGCGAAAAGTTGGTGTCGCGATCGTAGTAGTCTTCGTCCTCGGCACGTTTGAGAAAACCGACAATCTTGTAAGTAAATGGCGTCAAGACTGCTTCCCACCCGGTCTTGATCAAATAATTGGCGATCATCACTTGAACGATCAAATCATGGGACCAAATTCCGTAGAACGCCAACGGATAGAAGATCAGAGAATCCACACCTTCGCCAACGATGGTCGAACCAATGGTTCTTGTCCACAGATGCCGCCCTGAGGTCATGATTTTCATCTTGGCCATGATGTAGGAATTGGTGAATTCGCCGCACCAGTAGGCGATGAAGGAGGCGCAAGCGATACGCGGCGTCTGCCCAAAAACTTTCACGAAGACTTCCTGGTCTTTCCAGCCCGGAGCTGGAGGCAAAGCCAGTACGGCCCATGACATGAAGGACGCGAACAACAAGGCGGCAAATCCGGTCCAGATCACCTTTCGGGACCGGGCATAACCATAAACCTCGGTCAAAATATCGCCAAAGACATAGCTGATCGGAAAGAAAAAGATCGCTGCGCCAAAGGAGAAGCCGAACAGCGAGGCAACCTTCGGTACGCCGATCAAGCTCGAACACAACAGGACGGTGACAAAAGCAGCCATCACTAGATCGAAATACTTGTAGGATCTTGTTGCCATTACTGTATTTCCCCCTTCACGTGCTTCCACCGTCACGTGCGCCTCTCGCCATACCACCCTCGTCCGCCAGATCACCTTCGACTCTGCGCGCCGCAATAGTACCGTCCGCCAACGCAGCGGCAATGTAGTGCTGCCCCTTCGGCCGGATCAAGTCCCCGGCCGCGAACAACTCGCGGCACGAGGTACGCCCTGAAGCATCGACTCGAAGTCGACCACCAGGCAGCCGCTTGACCGCGGGCTCGATGGAGGGAATCACCGGCTCAACACCGATGCGGACAAAACAATGGTCAACCGACAATACTTCCCCCGAGGTCAGCTTGATCTGGGTCTGCGAACCACTCTCGGCAAAGCTGTGGACCACCGCTCCTTCACGAATCTCGACCCGTGATGCACTCTCTATCTCTCCTCTAAAAACCGGGCGGGCGCGTAATTGACTCCGCACCAACAGCGTGACATGAGCCCCCGCAACCGACAAGTCGTGGGCCAGTGACGAGGCCTCGTCACCACCACCAACCACCACGATCGTCTGTTCATCGAACACCTCGAGGTGCTTGCGTGGGCTGACGATCCGGTTGCCGAGCCCCTCCCCCGGCACACCCAACCGACGATGGCTCAAGCCGGTGGCCAGTAGCGCCCGACGGGCAACCACACATTCACCGTCGGCGAGACTCAGGTGCGCTCGCCCTTCGGTTACTCGCACAGCCTGGACAGTGACGCCGGTCCGGATCTCAGCGAGGGAGGTAGCCAAGTGATCGGCGAAGCGATCGGCAAGCTGGTGACCGTCGGCAGCAGCAGCGCCTAGTAGGTCTGGCACTGGCGCATCAGCCCAACGCACCTGGCCGCCGAGCCGCGGAGCTTGCTCGAGCAACAACGTATCGAGCCCGTTCAAACTCGCAACCAACGCGGCACTCATGCCCGCCGGCCCCCCTCCGACGATGACCAGGTCCCATAGGGCTGGATCCGCCTCGCTCATGCCTCGGGATAGATTTCGCGATCCAACAACTGGACGACAATCTCCATATGACCCGTCTGCGGAAACATATCCAGCAGGGTCATGCTGTCGATCCGGAAGTCCGGTCCTAGTTGTTTGAGATCTCGGGCCAGCGTGGCAGCGTTGCAGGAAACGTAGGTCAAGTGCCGTGGCCGTCGCTCGACCAATACTCGACGGACTTTGTGAGACAACCCAAGACGCGGCGGATCGACAATCACCCGAGTTGGCCGCCGCGGTAGTTTCGGAATCCACGATTCCACCGACTGCAGCTTGACCTCGAGATTGGCAAGCTGGTTGCGCTGTGCGTTCCGCCGATTGAAACGGCTCGCCACTCGATCCGACTCGACGGCAACCACCCGCCGATAGCTCCGCGCCAGCGGTAAGCTGAACAGCCCAACACCGGCAAAAAGATCAAAGGCCGTGCCGTCGCCTTCTTCAGCTCCGATTTTCGAAGCCGCCAACGTATGTTCGATCAGGATCGGCGCCAACTGCCGGTGGCCCTGAAAAAAGCACCGAGCATCATAGGCATAAACCAAGTCGCCGATGCGACTCTCGACCTCGCCTTGCGGCAGGCCGTCGATCGGCGGCGAGTGCGTCCAGCTGCCCCCATCACCAGCGGTCACATCGATCCGTCGGTGTGACGTGTCCCCCAGTTGCCCGGGCAGTCCTTCGAGCACCGCTTCGAGTTCGGGCACCAGAACCGGGCAACGGTTCACTGCCACCAAGTCATGACTACCTCGGGCGAAATAGCCGACCTCAGTACCCCGGATACCCTCTCCGATGTGTAGCTGGGAGCGCAGTCGATAGCCCCAGGGCCGCCCCGGGACCACAGTGACGTTCGACGGTATTTCGATCCCACCAAGCCGACGCAACGTTTCACGCACAGCCTCAGCCTTATAGCGTAGCTGGGCCGTCTCCTCGAGATGCTGCAAGTCGCAACCACCACAGCGATCGTAGTGTGGGCATGGTGCGTCGCGCCGGCCTGGTCCAGGCTCCAAGATCTCGATGATCTCCGCCCGGCCGTATCCCGGCCGCCGCTCCGACAGTCGAACTCTCAGACGGTCACCGGGTGCCGAGCGCGGAACGAAGATCGGAATGCCTTCAAACCGCGCCAAGCCATCGCCGCCCTCGATCAATTTCTCGATCCGGACTTCGAACTCGTCGATCTCCGCGAGCCGCGCTCCGGCACGCTGTTTAGGATGCAGCTCTTCGGTCAAGGTTTTCTGCGGATCAGATTTCAGTGTAGAGCCACCGTCGGATCGGATCGAGCCGTCGACGCACGCTCTCGGCGTCCGAATCGATAAGCCACAAGGCCGCAGCCACCGACGACAGCAACGAATTACCATCCTGGGGCGTGAAGCAGAATCCGTAAACCTCGCGGCCATGCCGAACGGTCAGTGTCGGGACGACGACAACCGTCTGAGACAAGATCCGCCCACAATAACCGTGGTCTCTCCCGAAGCTGAAGATCAGATTGGCATCCTGCTTCTCGGTGATCGCAACCCGCGGATTCGCCCGCAACCTGCGCACCAACTCTTCGACACTGGTGTCCTGATTCAACATCAAGTTGAACCAGATCGAGTGCATGTACTGCGTGTTGAGCTTGACCGCACTCGAAAACAGATCAAAATCTTCGCCGAGCGTCTGGAAGACTCGGTTGGCATCCTTGGCATGGTGCGTCCCGTAGTCGGGATCGCCATGCTTCCCGACCTGCGGCGCTGGCAGGAACGACGCGGTCTGCGTGATGTCGTTGGCGCGCCGCATACACACAAACGTGCCGCGCTCCAGGCTGTATCCGCCACCCTCTTGCTCGGTCAGGGTTCGCACCAAGGTCGTGATGTTGTGGGTATTACACGACACGATCTGGATGAACCGATCCTCGCCCGGCACCAACGCCTCATCATTGACGCCGCGGGCGTAGGGTTTGCCAAAACCCTCCTCACTACCCTGAGCCAAGAAGCCTTTGGGACCTTTGAGCTGAGTGTAGAACTGGTCTTTCATCTTGTTGCCGACCGGGGTGCAGTCGATCACCACCGTGGCGCGCTCGAGTGCTTGTTCGGCAGTGTAGGACACGGTGTGTCCGAGAGCTTCAAAGTCTGCCTTGCGATCAACATCGGTAGCCAGTTTGGCACCCCGGGCAATCATGTGATTGATCCGAGCCCGATCGCTGACCAACGGCGTCCTCTTGTGAAACGTGACTTCATCGAGACCAAGCTTGTCTCGAAAGTCAGTAAACAGACCTATCAAGGGCTCACCGATCGTACCGGTGCCCACGACATGAATGATGTTCGTCATCTCGAACCTCTCGTGGAATGGAAAAGCGCAGATGGATCTCCGCCGCACCAGGCCCTTTCAGATCGGTAAACTGCGGAGGTTCAACTCCCTGGCCAAGGCGGCGTGAGGCCGCACGGAGCCCCGCGAGCTGTGCTCTCGCGAAGAGACTTCACGCGCTCAATAACCTCGCGTATCGGGACGTCGGCAGGCTAGCACAACTCCACAGAGCGACGCCAGATCTCAACTGCCGACAGGTTTCGGGGACACCACGGCGCGAAGTAGTTTCGGCGCGTCGTATCGATCACCCCCAGGGTCTGATTCCGAGCCTCAGGGGAACGGCTCCCTAAGGAACCGCCCCCAAGTATTCAGTCGTCGGCGTGGTCCGCCCCGGCATGGACTTTACCGCCATGCCAGGTCGGATCGCGGTGAGCAAACTCGTCCAACTCCACCGGCACCTCGAGAAGGGTGCGGGTGCCGGCTGGATCACACACGTCGTTCTCACACTCGAAGGTGTAGACGTTCCAATCGTCTCGACGCTGATAGTGACTCAGTGTCTGGTACGTATCGCAATTCCCACATCGGATCGAGAGGTTGCGGATGTTGATCATGCCCGGTTCCTCGGGCAGGTCGTGCTCGTCGCTCATGGGTCTCGAGGGGTAGTCGATCTAAAGGACCGTCGGTTCAAGGGTAGTCGTCGAGTTCTTGGAATGGCAAGCCGCAAGGATAGAACAGGTTGAACACCGGCTGCTCGATCACTTCCGCAAAACCCAGGAATAGCGGACCATACTTCTCCACCGGAGAGCTTCCAGCTTCGACCGCGGCATACTCGTCCTCTGTCATCTTCAAAGCCTCTGCCATCTCGCTAACCGACTTCTCTCGGTTCTCCCGATGCCCCTTGATCAGCGAGCCTGCCTGGCCGTGATTGGTATCCGCGAACCGTCCGCTCTCGGCGAGTAATCGCGAGGTCGGTGTTTCGAGCTCAATGGCAATCTGTGCCAGGTTGGGGCCCCAGGACTCAGCCGGGGTTTCGCCGGCCTCGATCTCCTCGTATTCACTCGTCGAGATCGCCAACTTCTCGGCAACCTCAGCGGTCGAAAGTTCCTTCTTCTCACGTTCTTTCTTGAGTACGTCTCCGAGCTTCATGAAAGCTCCTCCTAGGGATGTTGGCCAAACGCCAAAAAGGTTTACAAAGCAGAGATTAAACTCGTTTTCTAGAACTGTTTTCGCAAACAAGGATGCCATACTTGAAGCGTAAACTTTCTCCACATCTTATAACACAGCATAGGCCGATTCGGCTTGCCGACTCGCCTCACCAGGTCAGTTTTCGGCCGAGACCTTGTCGGCCTAGAAACGGTTCAGGTGGCGCCTGGGACAGCGCCGTGAGAAACTGGCCGGCGGCGGCGATCCTGATGAAAGAGACTGTACCTCAGTCGGGCAGCCGCAATCTGGGAACCAAGAAGACAGAGCTCTAGCCAGTAATCTAGCTAGATTGCATCCAGAAACCCGTCTCTCCCCTCCCTGAGAGCCCTCTGTGGAGCGAGCACGCAGCGAGTATGTATGAGCAAGAAAACAACTCCTAGATCTCCAAACTATTGTAACCAATAGAGTTGCCAGACATTAGGGCACGGAGGCGAGTTACGCAGCTGCGCGCGCAGTCCACAGGGGGCGACCAGACAACCGGCGTTCTTGGATGCAATCTAGCTAGAGACCCCCTGTTATTTGACGAATCAGGAGATGCCCATTGATCCACCGTGAAGATCGAGACTCCGTGACCCTTCTACGGATCGAGCACGGCAAAGCAAACGCCGTCGACACCGATCTTTTTGAAGACCTCAACCAAACCCTCGACGAGGTCGAGGCTTCGTCGACCGGAGCCTTGGTACTAACCGGTACTGGCTCTATGTTTTCGGCGGGTGTCAATCTCTTCAAGGTTGTGGATGGCGGCGCCGAGTATCTCAAAACGTTCCTACCGTTGCTCTCTTCCAGTGTTCGACGACTTTTTGGTTTTCATCGACCGGTCGTGGCAGCGGTCAACGGCCACGCGATCGCGGGTGGCTGCATCTTGGCGGCTGCCTGTGATCGGCGAGTGATGAACCAGGAAAAAGGCAAAATCGGAGTCACCGAACTCATGGTGGGCGTTCCGTTCCCGGTTGACGCGCTCGAGATCTTGCGCTTTCAGCTACCGGACCGGATAGTTCAGGACCTGGTTTATTCTGGACGGCCTCTCGGCGCCGCGGCGGCGCTCGAGGTTGGTCTGGTCGAAGAAATTGCAGCAGCAGACGAAGTGATCGAACGGGCCTGCGAGTTGGCTCGTGGCCTGGGTTCTATTTCAGCAGATGCCTTCGCAACCACCAAACGGCAGATCCGACGATCGACGATTGAGTGGATGGAGCGCACCTCCCCTGAAGTCGACCCTGAGGTTCTCGAAATCTGGTCGAGGCCCGAGACCCTGTCCTCTATCCGCGATTTTCTAGCTCGGACCGTCGGCAAGAAGTAATCATCGGCAAGAATCAACAGGGCCGACCGTAGAGGGCGAACTGGTGTTCGCCCCGACGAACCTACTCCGCCAACAATTCCATGACTTTGGTCATCACGTCACCGGTTGCAACGCTGAGCTTCTCCCGGTCACGGCGCAACGAAATCTCGGCCTTACCCTCGGCCAGGCCTTTCTGACCGATCACAACCCGAACCGGAATACCGATCAGGTCAGCGTCCTTGAATTTGACACCGGGGCGCTCTTTGCGATCGTCGTAAAGCACCTCGATATCGCGCTCTTGGAGTTCACCGTAAATCTGGTCAGCCATCTGCCGAACCTCTTCCTTGGCTGGATTCAGCGACATCAGAAGCACTTCAAAAGGCGCTAGTGGACGCGGCCAAATGATGCCGTCGTCATCGTGGCCTTGCTCGATCGCCGCTGCCACGGTGCGACCGACGCCGAGACCGTAACAGCCCATGATCATTGGATTGCCACGGCCCTTCTCATCGAGGAACTGACAGCCCATCGCCTCGGAATACTTATCACCGAGTTTGAAAATGTGACCAACCTCGATACCGCGAGATTGCTCGAGCGGGGCACCCGAGAGCGGGCAGGGGTCGCCGGCACCGACCAAGAGTAGATCGACCCACTCGCTGGGCTCGGTATCGCGGCCCCACTCGACGCCAATCAAGTGAGCATCGGCTCGGTTGGCACCACAGACGAAGCGGACAAGATCACGAACAGAGTGATCAGCGATCAGCCGCAAATCCGAGGACAGTCCCACCGGGCCGGCGAAACCGACCGGCGCTCCAGTAGCGCGCTGCACTTCCTCTTCGTTGGCCAACGTTAGGTGCATGACATCGAGATAATTGGCGAGTTTGACCTCGTTGATCTCCCGGTCACCGCGGATCGCCACCGCCACCAACTCTTCTCTTTCGCTGGTGTAGATCAATGTCTTGACCACCTGCCGGGACTCGACACCGAGAAAGGTCGCAACTTCGTCGACTGACGTAACTCCTGGGGTCGACACTTCCTGCGGGCCATCACCCTCACCCTGCGGTCCGGGTTCCGGCTTCGGTAATTCGCCGGCTTCGGCCTTCTCGACATTGGCCGCATAACCACTCTCCGCACAGCGCACCAAAGCATCCTCACCGGTTCGCGCCAGCACCATGAACTCATTGGAGGACGCACCACCGATCGTGCCAGAGTCGGCATCCACCACCGTGTAGTCGAGCTGGCAGGCCTCGAAAATGCGACAGTAGGCATCATGCATGAGGTGATAGGTCGTGTCCAAGGACTCATCGCTGGCGTGGAAAGAATAGGCGTCCTTCATCAGGAACTCGCGACCGCGCATCAGCCCGAACCGTGGCCGGACTTCGTCTCGGAACTTGACTTGAATCTGGTAGAGATTGATTGGCAGTTGTTTGTAACTCCGCACATCGCGGCGCACCATGTCGGTGATCACCTCTTCATGGGTTGGCCCAAAACAAAACTCCCGATCGTGGCGATCCCGGAGCCGCAACAGCTCTTTGCCGTACTTCTGCCAGCGCCCAGACTCCTGCCACAACTCCGCCGGCTGGATCGCGGGCATATTCAGCTCCATAGCGCCAACCTTGTCGAGCTCACGCCGGACGATTGCCGACAATTTGGTGAGACTGCGCCAGCCGAACGGCGTATAGGTGTAGATGCCTGCAGCCAACTTCTTGACCATGCCTGCACGGATCATCAGCTGATGAGAAATCACCTCAGCGTCTTTGGGGACTTCTCGGGTCGTATATAAATAATAGTCAGTCCAGCGCATCAGCATTCTCCGGTCGTGGAATCCAAAGGGGGTCGAGCATCGAGACCTGCTGAAGATCGAGGCTCGCCAGAAGGAAAGCTAGCCTACTCGAATTGCCAGCCACGGCGCTCGAGTTTTGGCTATTTCTTCGTCGGCACAGGGGCTGTTTGCAACAGGCGGGTACCGACGCGTAATGCCTCCAGGACTTTCCGCTGCAACGGCTGATCCTCGCTAGCGACGCGAGCTTGCTCCAACACCCGGCGGGCTCGGTCTTGATCTCCAGCCGCCAATAACGCCATCCCGAGGTGAGTCAACGTCCGGGTCGATGACCCGAGGGCGTTCGATCGGGTCAGCGTATCGACGCTTTGTGCGAACTCACGACGTTGGTAGTGCACCCAGCCAAGGGCCGCCAATGGAAATTGTTTGAGCTCAGGAGGTGCCAGCTCCACGCTGCGACGGGCGAAGCACAACGCCTCGTCGAGATCTTCTTCCATATCGGCAAGATTGAACGCCATCTCGAAATAGGCCACGCTCTTGGCAAAGTCGGAGCTCTCATCAGTCAACATGGTGCGGCCGATGCGATTACCTTCACGGTACCTGCCTTCGAGCCGCAGGGCTTCGATCAACGTGGCATGCGCGCTCACCGTGAGACGCTCTCCGGGTTCGAGGGCCAACACCCTCTCGATCACCGGCCCGATCTCCGGTTCGTGCCCCAGATTCAGACAGGCCATTGCATAGGCTACAAGCAGGGTCGGATTCTCGGGATCCTCCGCCAACGCACGACGGTACGACGTCAGCGCGTCGCGCGCTGCACCCTTGCGCATAGCCACCTCAGCTTGCTGAATCCAACGTGCCGCCGACTCTGAAACATCCAATGTGTTGTCGGTGCGCTCGCTCAGAAATTGCAGCAGCTCTGAGTAGTCCAGCTTGTTGGGGCGCAGGCGCTGGGCCTCACCGAAGGCCGCCTTTGCTTTGCGGGTCCACCGACGTCGAAGATAGGCCAACCCCAAGAGGTGGTGGGCCTCCTGAAAACCCGGATCCAGGCGCACAGCGTGGCCCAAATGCCGAATCGCGACGGTCACCTTACCCATTTCATAACAGCAGCCACCGAGCAGATAGTGGGCCTCGGGTAGTGCCTCGGAATCGACCGCACGCTCCAGAAACACCACAGCTCGAGACAGCTGCCCCTGGGCAGCGTAGACAGCTCCAAGGCTGAAGGTAGGCAAGAAGGCTTCGGGATACACAGCCACCGCTCGTTTCAGCAATTCCTCGGCCTTGGAGGCTCTCCCTAACTCATGACACAACACACCGCTATAGACCAGACTCTCGAAGTGGTCATTCTTGACCATCAGTACTCGGGCAAAATATTCCAGCGCGACCTTCCGACTGCCGTCGTTGAAGAACGTTTCGGCGAGGAAAAACGTCAGCTCGTGGTTGCCTGGATCGAGCTGATGCGCCTCCTCGAGCAGCCGGATCGCTTGCTGAACATCGAATGCAAGTAGGGCAGTTTCAGCCGCATTCAGCCCCTCTTCAAAAGCCTGCCGTGCATCACCTCGGTAAAGGGACGATATCCGTTCTTTCACCGCTGCAAAACGCTCGCGTTTCTCGAGCGCCAGCAACTGGTGATCCATGCGGGATTCCCACAGCTCACTCCACTCTTCTCGTCCAAAAACCTCTTTGGACTGCAGTAGGTCTCGCAACGTGGTGATCCCTGTCTGGTTGACCAGGATCTTCTGTTCGAGTTTGTAGAGCGTACCGAGAGACTGACGGACCGTCTCAGCGGTGCGTCGAACCACCTCTTCGAGAATCGAGATGCGCTCGAGCAAATGCTCATCGAAAGAGTATTGCTCCTCCGGGTTGGCTTCGAACGCCTGTTGGTCCTCCAGCGTGTAGGCCCCCGACACCACCAACAGCTTCTGATGGCAACGGCGACAGTACTCGCTCTGGTCGTCGTTCAGGGCGCTACAAACCTGACAGTACATGACCTCTATGCGTAGTTGTAGAAACCACGGCCAGACTTACGACCAAGGTAGCCAGCATCAACCATCTTCACCAACAACGGACAGGGTCGATACTTGGGATCGCCGAAGCCATCTTGCAACACCCGCAAGATATCGAGACAGACATCGAGGCCGATGAGGTCAGCGAGGGCCAGCGGACCCATCGGATGATTCATCCCGAGCTTCATCACGTCGTCGATCGCCTCGGCGGTGCCGACGCCCTCATACCGACAGAAGATCGCCTCGTTGATCATCGGCATCAGCACTCGATTAGACACGAAGCCGGGGGCATCGTGGACTTCGACAGGCACTTTCCCCATTCGCCGCGATGCGGACTCCACCGCATCGTAGGTCGCCTGGTCGGTAGCGAGCCCACGGATCACTTCGACCAACTTCATCAATGGCACGGGATTCATGAAGTGCATGCCGATCACCTTCTCCGGCCGGGAGGTCGACGCCGCCAGCTTGGTGATCGAAATCGAGCTGGTGTTGGTGGCGAGAATTGAATCGGCAGGGCAAATCTTGTCGAGTTGGCCGAGGACCGTACCCTTGACTGTCAGCTTTTCGACCACCGCCTCGACCACCAACTGACAATCCGCCAGGGCACTGAGCTCAGTGCTGGTCGTCAAGCGCTGACGTGCGGCGGCCTGCTCTTGGGAGCTAATTTTGCCCTTGGCTACAAACCGCGCCAGGCTCTTCTCGATCGCCGCTATCCCACGATCAAGGGCAGCCTGGTCGATGTCGACGAGACAGGTTGCGAGACCAGACTGGGCAGCAACCTGAGCAATTCCGTGACCCATCGTGCCCGCACCGACCACTCCGAGGGAGTTGATATCCGACATGAAACGTTCCTTTTGAAGTTTTTCGGTTTGAGTTGTTAGCTTGTGAAGCGGCGGTCTGGCGTCAAGCGGCTTCGAACCAGGTTTCCCGCCGACCGAACTTGGTCGACAACGCCGCGCCCACCCCAATAAACGTGGCAACGCTCCAAACCCAAATACCAACCCATGGCAGAAACTTGACGAGACCGAGCACCATCAGACCATAGGTGGCGGCGGTCAAGGGCAAAGGTGGTCGCCATTTGAGGCGCTCAGCAAGCCAATCTCCTAGCGCGTGAAAGACCGCAACCATACCCCAGAACCGCAGCACCAACGCAAAGACCACCACCAGCACAATCAGCGGCAAACCGAGCAGGGCACCCGAGAACGCACTGAAAAAGAGTGCGGTCAGCACAATAGCCGCCACCCCGGTAAGACCCAGGAAAAAATTACGAAACGGCTCGACCCGGATGCTCTCAGAGGTACTCAGCAGCTCTCGTCGACCGATCGCGAACAGCGCCAGAATCACGAACGCCCAGAACGCCAACAACGCGAGTTTAGCGCCAAGAACAACTGGCGATGACGCAGGCAATCCCATCGCCGGCCCCTGGATCAACGCCACCCAGAGTGCCGAGGCATCTGGATAAGCCACCGAGCGACCATCCATAGTCGCCCCCGGCGCCGCTTCGATACGACCGCTCAGCACATAGATGTCGCCGCCCACCCTAGCGGTCTCGGTCAACAGCGCATCACCGTCCAGTACGATCACGTCCCCAACCACTCGGCCAGAGATTCGTGCTGACCCGCTGATCGCAACCACGTGGCTTTTGGCCTCGCCATCGATCACCGCGTCCTGGCCCAAAGCCACGATACGGTTGCGGGCAATGCTGCCACGTTGCAGATGATACGCCGGTGACGCGTCACGCTCGGTCGATGCGTCGCCGGCCGTCGTGCCGTCAACTGGCGGCGGAGTCGCCGAGGCTTGCTGGGCAGCCACCGGTACGGACCAGAGGATCGACCACGACCACGCTACGAGCACAACGAGCCAACAAGAGACAAGCCACGAGCCACGTTCAGAGTGCATACGATTCACACCCCGAAGCTTAGTACGATTCCATCCTGAAACGAACTCGGATCCTCTAACTGAGCCCCGGATGCCATGCCTGTCGAGCCCTCCGGCGTCGAAACTGGGTTTGCCGTAATAAACTCAAACCTTCCACAGCTCAACTTCGAACCGATCCGGAGCATGCCATCATGTCGAATCGATACCAGGCTCTTATCCTGCCGCTGGCCCTCGCTTTGCTTTGTTTTGCCTGCAACCGAAACACGTCAGCAAACAGAGCCGCCCAAGACACTCCCCCTGTCGTCAAGACGCTCGCATCGACCGGAGCGCTGACCTTCCAAGGAATCGACGTCTCCCATCACCAAAATACCGTCGACTGGGCCAAAGTACGGACTGCAGGTAAATCCTTCGCCTTCGCCAAGGCTACTGAGGGAATCGATTGGGTCGATCCGACATTCAGCACTAACTGGGCCGCCATGCAACAAGTTGGTCTCGTCCGCGGCGCGTATCATTTCTTCGTAGCCAAAGACGACGCCGAGGCTCAAGCTCAACACTTCATCGCTACCGTACAGTTGGAGCCCGGCGATCTCCCGCCCGCGGTCGATGTCGAAGTCAGCGACGGCGACTCGGTCGCCGACATCCAGGCCGGAGTGCTCATCTGGCTCAAAACCATCGAAGCTCACTACGGCGTCAAGCCCATTCTCTACAGTGATGAAACGTTTCTCAATCAAGACCTCGCCGAAGGCTTCGAAGCCTATCCGCTCTGGATCGCGGAGTATTCGGAGGATGCCCCGACATCGATCGGCAGCTGGACGAAGTGGACCTTCTGGCAGTATTCGCAGACCGGCGAGGTCGACGGCGTCGACGGTGACGTCGACGTCGACAAATTCGAGGGAACAACCACCGAGTGGATGAGCTTACGGGTACCTGAGAAGGAGTGACTTGGATCGCAAGACTCTCACACTGTCATCCAAACAGTGGTAAATCAGCTCAGGGAGGGAGGCCTTGTGGAGCCAGCAAGCAGCGAGCGCGTTTGAGCTGCGCACCTGATCGCATCTCGTATCCGTTTGCACCAGCGACACTTAGGCTTCTCGTAACAGATCCGGCGAGTTTCCAGAGCTGCGGCGCAGCCTACAAGGCCGACCGATCTCTCGATACCATCTCGGCTAGGATCTAACTGTCCTCTGAGCCTGTTGTCTCGGCGGCCTGCGCAGCCGGGCGACGACGACGCAGCATAGAGACAAACAAGACATTGAGGCTGAGAACAGCGCCTGCCAAGGCCAACAGGTTGAGCCCGGACTCGGCGATCAGCGTTTCGAGACCGAAGCCAAAGCCACGCCAAGTGGCGAACAGCATGCCTGATCCCGCGAGGAAGGTCGCCTGCATGAAGTCGAGGATCGTTGTCCCGAGACCGGCAAAACGGCCAACCTCGGCCGCGCTTCCGAGCGTCAACGCGGCGCCGAGAGCCGTCACCAACATCATTGCCATCGGCAGAGCCCAACGCGGTAGTCCGGCGCTCGATTCACGCTCCCACCAAGTTTGCGGCAGAGCCTCCATGACTTGGTCGGAAAATCCAGGCCGGACCGCAATACGATCCTCGTCCATCGCCTGATGGAGCGCCACGAGACCGCGACGCTCGGCCCGCGCTTCGGGATCGACTTCGAGAATCTTCGCCAGCTGCGATGCCTCAGCAGCCTCGAGCTCTCCATCGAGATCCTGATCCAACCACTGTTTCCAGGCCGTACTCTGTTTCCAGGCTGCGCTTTGTTCTAAGGCTGCGCTCTCGATCTTCATGTGCTGACCCTCAACTGTCCGATGTCGCGATCCTGCGGTCACTGATGTTCTTTACGTCCGATTTCGGTTACCCGGATGTCGCACCGTTCCAATTCCCTACTTCGAATCACCCTATAGCGCCCTACGTCTCTCAGTCTGTGAGGTAATCACCGAGTCTCTCTTTGAGCATCTGTCGGCCACGAAAGAGCTTGTTTTTGACGGTTCCAAGCGGCATCTCTTTCATCTTGGCAATCTCGTCGTAGGACAACTCGCCGTAGTGACGCAAGCTGATGAGCTCTTGATACTCCCACGGCAGACCATCAATCGCTTGTTTGATGGCTGTCCCACGCTCGACGTTTCGAGCCTCTTGATACGGTGTCAACTCCTGTCCTTCGAGCTCCCATTCTCCGCTGTCACCATCTCCCGTGTCCGGGCGATGTAGCGAAACCAGTTTCAGACGGCGCTTACGAATCTTGTCGATTGCGGCATTCTGTGCCACTCGAAAAAGCCACGTCGAAAATCGATACTTCGGGTCGAAACGATCTAAAGCACCATAAATCTTGACAAAGACCTCCTGTGCAAGATCGTGTGCGTCCTCCTCATTCCGGAGCATCCGGTACAAATAGTTGACTAGACGACCCTGGTAGCGTCCGACGAGCTCTTCGAAGAGCAGTCGTTTGCCTTTGAGAATCGACGCCACCAGATCTTCGTCTGGGGGCTGCATTTCTCTCGACATGGGCTAGTTACGTGCGTCTCGAACGAAGGTTGCACGGAGACCGTAACAGCTATCGGCCAGCCGCTGCTTCGACGATTCGAAGGATTCGATCACCCTGTACGATGCGGTCCAACACGCTGTCCCCCGCCACCACTCGGCCAAAAATCGTATAACCACCATCGAGATGAGGCTGAGGCGCCAACGTGATGAAAAACTGGCTTCCGCCGGTATCAGGTCCTGACAATGCCATCCCGACCACACCCCGATCGTAGCGCAAAGTGTTGATCTCGTCTCGGATCGCATAACCCGGACCACCCCAGCCGTCGCCCCGAGGATCACCAGCTTGGACAACAAAATCCGGTACCACACGATGGAAACTCAGGCCTTCAAAGTAGCCTTGAGCGGCGAGCTGCAAGAAGTTGAGACACGTCAAGGGCGCCTCGGGACACGCCAATTCGAGCTCGATAGCCCCGTGTTCGGTCTCCAACGTCACCCGCCGCGGCCGGGCGGTCCGCTGGACGATCTCGCGATAGACCTCGATCGGTTTACGGGTTCGCACCACGCCGATCGCCGGCCGTGCGCGTTTGAGCCCCACCAACGCCTGGGCAGCCCGGCGACGCACCAAATACTCGTCGTCGAGAGCCAACTCTTCGAGCAAAACGATGATGCCGCCACGTTCGGTAGGCGTGACCTCGGCACGCGCCGCAAGTGCCCGCACGCCGGTGATTCGGGCATCGGGCAAGCGGTCACGCCAGCTGTCCGCCATGGCTACAAACACTTTCTCCATTTCGATCGTGGGGTTCTCGACCGCCCATTCCAAAGCCGCCGCACGGACGGTAGGGTCGCGATCCTTCAACCCCGTTCGCGCCCACTCCTCGACCGCTGCTGGTTCTCCGGCCAACCGTGTCTCGAGCACCGTCCGCCGCACCCCGGGGTGATCATCGGACGCCAAACCTTCGAGCACTTCAGCAGCCCGAAAGAAGCCGGCAGCTTGCGCCGCGGCCGATCGCAGCACCGGATCGGCCTCACCGGCCATCCGCACCAGAAGTGCCGCCGCGCGCGGATCTTCACCTTCTGCCAGGGCAAGCAAAGCCAACTCCCGCTCACGACGCGCTCCCGAAACCACCAACTGCGCCAACACCGTACCCAACTCTTCGTCGAGCAGCCACGCCGTCGAGGCCTCGATCGCGGTCAACCGCACCCCGGGCCGGGGATCGACCATCAATTCCAACAACCGTGGTTGCCAGTCTCGGGGAGGCGCTGCTTTGCCGTCATCGATCAGCCGGCGTGCTGACCGCAACGTCTGGATGATCGGCCCAGCCGCTGGATCATCGAGCAACGCCCGAAGGCGCTCGATGTCGGAACGATCGCCGACCCGGCCGACTCCCCGTGCCGCCATGCTGCGGATCCAGGTATCTTCGTCGGTGAGCAGTGAACGCAACGCGTCGAGACCTTCGGGGCGCGGATTGCGTCCCAAGGCATAAGCCGCCATGGCTCGTTCAGCGCTCCCGGGCTCGCGCAGTCCCTGCATTGCCCAACGCACCATGCCGTTGCTTTCGAGACCATCACCATCAAAACGGAATAGCGACGGCAGCAGACGCGGGAAGAGCTCTTGACTGGGCGCTTCGATCAAACGGGCGATCACCACCTCGAGGGGCGTCCCGCTCTTCGCCAGACCTTCAACAGCCAATCGGCCCGTTTCTCGATCGGCGTCGGTCACCACCCCGAGCAGCACCTTTTCTACCGGGTACCCTTGTTCACCAAGCTCGCCGAGACCGAACGCCGACGCCCGCCGTACCTCGACGGCCGGGTCCGCCAGCAACGACTCAAGCACTGCTCCGCCGCGAGGATCACCGATGCGTGCAACAGCCAACGCCGTTTGGCGACGCGTTTCGATGCCGCCACCAAGCGCCTCAGAGGCCAGTATGGGTTGGTAGGCTTTACGATCCGAGAGCATCACCAGCATCGCCCGCTCCGCCAGGTCGTCAACCGCCAACACCGGCATCATCGGCTTTGCCTGGGGTCGCGGCGCGTCCACCGAGGCACAACCCACAGCAAGCCCACAAAGACCCAAGACGAACGATCGCATGTGAGGAATCCTACGTGGTCGCATCGCTTGATACAACTCTGCCTATAATCCCCCCATGCC
>JAJCXO010000283.1 GCA_029263395.1 Acidobacteriota bacterium
TTGATGATGAGGTCTGAAACCCCGAGCTGCTTAGCCTTCTTGATTTCAGTCCTGAAGTCTTTGACAGTGCAGACGATCACCGCGATGTTGCGAGTCCACGAATCTGCTTTGAGGCGTCGTAACACCTCGATGCCGTGAACCTTGGGCATCATGAGATCGAGAATAATGACGTGCGGATCGAACGAACGCGCCAATTCGAGACATGCCTCACCATCGATCGCCACCGCGGTCTCGAACCCCACCTCCTCGAGCGCCCAACGGATCGACTGAGCGATTACGTTGACGTCGTCTGCAACCAGCACCCGGTACTTATAGTCCCCTCCAGCCGGGTTGGGCATGGGCGAGCTTCCTTTCACGACCTACAGAACGCCTCGAGAATCTCAGTCAGTTTTCGGATGTCTAATTTGAGTGTCTCATATTTCGCCTTTACCTGCGCCCACTCCAAGCTTCGGGCAGCGCTTTCGAGACATGCCGCCGCATGCGTCACCGCAGGCGCGCACACCGTGCCAGCCGCACCTTCTAAAGCATGAGACGCCTCGACCACAGCCTCGTGATCGTTCGCCTGGATAGCTTCCGTCAGAGCGGAGAGCCGTTTTGGTAAGTCGTCTTGGAGAAAAATCTCGATCAGCATTTTGGCCCGCTGGCGGTTCCCGGCCCGACTCAGCAAACGCTGACCCTCGAAAACCCCGCCGCTGCCGTCCCCCGACTCGGTGACCATCTCCGTTGCCGGAGCAGGATCGGTAGACTCATTTCGTGGAACCTCGAGGGCGACGCTTCGCAAGACCTCTGCCAACACCGTTTTTTCGATCGGCTTGGGAACGTAGCCGTCGATTCCGACATCCAGGCAACGCTGCCGATCGCCACGCAATACGTCAGCGGTCGTCGCGATGATCGGTAGGTAAGGCTCTCCTGGCTCCCGAGCGCGGATCGCGGCGGTCACCGCAAAACCATCCATATCCGGCATATGCATGTCCAGCAGCACCAGATCGAAGGTCTGCTCAGCTATCGCTTCCAAAGCCTCGGCACCGCTCGAGACAACCTCACAGTCGATCCCCCAACCGGCGAGCAATCCCACTGCCACAACCTGGTTGACCCGATTGTCTTCCACCACCAACGCTCGGCCCAGGACGCCGGCACGGTTCGGCGCCTCCTGCGGAGAGACGCTCGCCGATGGCACGGTTACAGTCTCCGTGCCCCTAGTCGTTGCCACGGTATCAACATCTCCGGCTGTAAGCGGCTGCAACCCACAACAGATCGTAAAATGGAAAACACTCCCCTCGCCGAGTTGGCTCTCTACCCACATACGGCCGCCCATACCCTCGACTAGGCGCTTCGAAATCGCTAGGCCCAGACCGCTGCCGCCAAACTGTCGGGTAGTGGAGCTGTCAGCTTGCTCGAATGCGCGAAAAATCACATGGTGCTTTTCAGGTGGAATGCCGGGACCACTATCGCTGACCGCAAAACAGAGCAACACCTGCTGCTCGTCGATGGGCTTCATCCCAACCGCAACCTCAACAGCACCAGCAGAAGTAAATTTGAGGCCATTTGCCACCAGATTGTTCAAGATCTGGCCCAGGCGCACAGGATCACCGCTCAGCGCATCGGGCACCTCAGTCGCGACCTGGAGTTCCAGCTTCAGAGCTTTCTCCTCGGTTTGCAGAGCCAAGGTACCCAAGAAGCTCTCCAAAAAAGCTCGAAGCTCGAAGTCACGTGCCTCGATCTCGAGCTTTCCAGCTTCGATCTTGGAGACATCGAGAATATCGTTCAACAAGCGCAACAACGACACGGCCGACGTCTCGACCATACCGAGGTATTGGCGTTGCTGCTCAGACAGCGGGGTTTCGAGCATCAAGGCGGTGATACCAAGGATGCCGTTCATCGGCGTTCGGATCTCATGGCTCATGTTGGCCAGGAACTGACTCTTGGATCGGGTGGCAGCCTCGGCCGCTTCCTTGGCGGTGCGTAACGCTCGGCGCGTCCGCTGGCGCTCGGTGATGTCCTGGAAACAAAGATGAAACTCCAGACGTTCACCATAGGTAGCCATCGTGAACGTGGCTTCGACCGGAAAGTGGCGACCGTCCCTCGTCTTGCCAAGGACCTCGACTCGACGGTCGAGATACGTACTCTCACCACCCGTCGTCAAGAAACTCAGCAACCCACTGCGAGTTGACTCGCGCTCGGATTCCGGTGTCACGAGCTCAAATACATCTTGGCCTATGGCCGCTTCGGAAGACCAACCAAAAATTGCTGCCGCCTGCGGATTCCAACCGAGAATGACACCCCGTTCGTTGACCGTAATGATGGCATCCAAGGAGTGATCGATGGCTCGACGGTAACGGTCGGCACTGTCGCGAAGATCCTGCATCGCTTGCTGCAGAGCGCCGATCACTCGGTTGTACTGCGTCCCGATCACTCCAACGTCCGTTTGCGTATCAGCTTCGACACGCAGGCTCAAGTCTCCGGAAACTGCCTGGCGCTCCATCGCTGTCACCAACTCCAAGAGCTCGGTGTTGGCACCATGTTCGGCCACATTGAGTCCCCGCAACTCCTCTTGCTCAGACACCCTCAGCGGCACCCACCGGTCGATCAGACGCAATCCCAAGTAGCCACCACCAAAGGCCCAAGCACAACAAACCACCGCTCCGAGACCCTGTACTGCAAGCTGTTCAACCCGGCCTAATCCACTACCCAAAACCTCGAGGTCTCCCAACAGTGCCAGAGCCAGCGTCCCCCAAACTCCGGCCGCAGCATGAACCGGCACCGCACCAACCACATCGTCGATGCCTCGACGCTCTAGCCACAGTGTCGCGGCCACCATCACCAGACCGCCAACCGCACCAATCACCACAGCCGCAAGGGTCGAAACTGCGTGACAGCCACCGGTGATCGAGACCAGACCCGCAAGCGCACCGTTCATCGCCAACTGCACGTTGGGCTGCCCGCGCCACCGAACCCCAACAGCCAACGCCGCAACCAGACCGGCGGCACCGGCCAGCATCGTATTGGCCACCACTCCCGGCACCCTTGGATGCCAACCCATGAAGCCACCACTGTTGAACCCAAGCCACCCGAGCCAAAGCAGAAAGACACCAAGAATTGCCAACGGTAAATTGTGGCCTCGGATCTCTCGAGGCTTACCATCCGCAGTAAACCGCCCGTGACGCGGTCCGAGCACCAACACAGCCGCTAGAGCGACCCAACCGCCGACACTGTGGACCACAGAAACGCCAGCAAAGTCGCGAAAGCCGAGCTGCCCGAGCCAACCGTTCGGCATTCCGGCATCGGCGCCGTTCCAAACCCAATGCCCAAACACCGTGTAGATCGGTCCCGAAAGCAACAGTGTGGTTAGCAAGTAGCCGCCGAAGCGCATCCTCTCGGCCACCGCACCCGACACCGTAGTCACCGCCGTCCCACAGAACATGACCTGGTAGACAAAGAAGGCCGTCGGCCCACTTCCGATGCCGGCAAAATCGGTAAAGAATCCCGAACTGCCCAGCCAACCACCGACGGTCGAACCGAACATCAGGGCATAACCGAAGCCCCAGAAAAGGAGCGCCGAGAGTCCAAAATCGGCGAGGTTCTTGACCGCGACATCAATCGAATTCTTCGATCGCGTCAACCCGGACTCGAGACACATAAAGCCTGGCTGCATCAGAAACGCCAAGCCTGCGCACAGCAGGAGCCACAGAGTGTCTACGCCTTGCGGCTCAATCATGCCAGCCACCGTATCAAGGACCCAAGCAGATTGTCAGTTGATATCAATGGATTCGAAGAGACTTCGGTTTACAAGAGGCCAGGAGTCAATCCCAGAGACAACACGAACTTGATGTCAGATTAATCTGACATATAAGGCCAGAAATAAAAACTATACATTTTCCAGAACTATTAATCCCAATGATATATGCTATTAAACTAATCCCCTGCCGGGCTCACTGGCCATCGAACGATGAGCACAGGACCTACTTGAGTCAACTCGCCAAGCGGCACGGGCCGCAGGCTATTGATGCGAGACACATCATGATGTGTCCTGACTCTAGGGGGCCAGAAGAACGTCGATCCCGACATTCTCTGAACAGTAGGGGAACTACAAGCCGCGACTCACTGCGCTTCGACCGTGCGTGAGTCACCCGTGTTTCTTCAATCAAGGAGGACAGGATGAACCGACGTATCAGTCTAGTTTCGATTCTCGCTATCTCTCTCACTCTCGGCATCACCAGCTTCGCACTGGCGACTGAGGAGCAGCCGACGACCGAGCCCGCACCCCAAGCAGCCCCCCAACCCCAAACAACCGACGGTGAGCCGATGTACGTTGCCGGGATGCAAGTTGCGATCGATGAGACGACCGGTGAGCTCCGCCCTGCTACCGCCGAGGAGGCCGCAAACCTGGCGCAGCAATGGCGCCAGATATTCGTCCCGCGGAAGGCTGCGCCGCGTGCCTTTACCACCAAGAGTGGAGCGACGGCGGTTGAGCTACCCAACGACATGTTGAAGTTCTCTGTCGTCCGCATCGAAGCGGACGGGACTTTGACGACGGGCGAAGCCCACGGGCAGCAGAACGCGCGCGAGTTCATCGCTACCACCACCACTCCAGAGGAGGAGTAAGCGATGCGAACCAAACATCTCAGCCGTCTGACTCTACTCGTCTTCGCTGGGCTTTTGCTGGTGGCTACCCTGCCAGCTTCCGCCGCCAACGTCGTCGTCATCAATTTCGACCCACCAGGCGTTGGTCTCAACGATCCGACACCGGTCGCTCCCGTGGGCGGCAACCCGGGTACGACCTTGGGGGCCCAACGCGGCAACGTTTATCTTCTAGCTGCACAGATTTGGGGCAGCACATTGGACAGCAGCCAAACAATTTTTGTCGCAGCTCAGTTTACTCCGTTGCCTTGCTCGCCTACCGGCGCAGTGCTGGGCTCCGCGGGTCCAACTTTCGTCGTCACCGACTTTCCTGGCGCTGGCTTCCCCGCCACTTGGTATTCCTCGGCTCAGGGTGACGCGCTTTCAGGCGTCGATCAAGTCCCCGGCTTCGTCGACATCGGCTCTAGTTTCAACTCTGACATCGACGATGATCCCAACTGCCTGGTCGGCCGTCAGTGGTACTACGGCTTCGACAACAATCAAGGCGGCGACCTGGACTTCCTGACCGTGGTACTGCACGAGATCAACCACGGCCTCGGCTTCCTCGAGCTGGTGGATCCCAATACCGGTGCACTATTCTTCGGTCAGCCGGACATCTACACCAAGTTCATGCTCGACCTGACGCTGAGCACAACTTGGGACACGATGACCGATGCCGAGCGGCTCTTCTCTCAGACCAACTCCGGCAATGTAGTGTGGAACGGTTCCAACGTCACCAACCAGGCACCATCGATTCTCGGACCCCGTCCATCCCTCAAAGTCCTGCAGCCCAAAGTCCTCAAGGGTAGCTACGAGGCTCAGGCAGCGAGCTTTGGACAACCGCTCGGCGGCGGTGGCGGCACAACCGGGCAGATCGTCTTGGCTGACGACAGCACTGGCGTTGGCACGGACGCCTGTGAACCGATCACCAACAACCTCAACGGCAAAATCGCGTTGATCGACCGTGGTGGTTGTGCGTTTACCACCAAGGTTGCCAACGCCGAGGCGGCAGGCGCCAAGGGTGCCATCGTTGCCAACAACGCCCCCGATGGACCAGCGCCGATGGGAGGATCCGATCCTTCGATCAGCATCCCGTCGGTCGGCATCACGCTCGATCTCGGCAACTCGATCAAGGCTGAGCTGCCAGGTGCCAATGCCAAACTCCTGTTGGACGACGATTTCCTCGCAGGTACAACCCAGGATTTCGTGCGGTTGTACACACCGGCTGTCGTCAGCCCGGGTTCATCGAAGTCCCACTGGGACACCTCCGCCGAGCCGAGTCTGTTGATGGAGCCGTCCATTACGCCGAATCTCGAATCTGCAACAACTCTGGACTTGTCGCCAGCGATGTTGCAAGACATCGGTTGGGTCCTGTTGCCTTGATCGCCTGACTCTGACTGGACCTGGGTGCCACACCCAGGTCCGCTCTGCTATCCAACGGTGGTAATCTCACCGGGTGAACATCCGAGAGATTATCCCAGCAGAGCCCATTCCGCTTGCCTCGACTGCGTTGGCTTTGACGGTGTTGGCTTTAACTGTGCTAGCCAATCCCACTTTTGCTGTCACTCCTGGCCAAGACCCTCCAGTCGAAACCCATGAGGCCACCTCAACTGTAGCTGGCGACGGCACAGAAGCTGCCGATCAGCACCCACCGGCAACGCCTCAACTACCTTCCCAATCCGTACGGTCGGGCTTTGGGGCACCACAACAGAACGTCGACGTTGAGGCTGCGATCCACCAAGCGATCGACCAAGGCTGGCAAGATTTCCACCTAATAACCGAGTGTCAACAGGCTGACGGTTTCAACACGACTGAGATCTTTGCCAATGGCGTCGGCATCTGGAACACCCAACGGCAATTCAACGTCACTCGTGACGAAATCCAGACTATGTTGCGGGCGCTACGCGACGCTGAGTTCGCTTACATGCCTGTAGTCCATCAAGCGGCGATCGCATCGCCGAAGCCAAGCTCGACGACACCACGTGTTCAATGCCAAATTCGATTGCGCCTCGATGCCACGGCCAAACGTGCCACGCAGTTGGTGGGAGGGTCTCCTGCCGAGTCTCTCCCAAACCTAGCCGGACAACTGTTGGAGATCAGCCGCGGGCCGGCGGCCGCTGGAGTTGGAGCCAAACATCTAGATGATGGCCTCGAGAAAATTGCCCGTGGTGAACTCGCTCCGGAGACGCTGCGGCTCATGAGCCATTTGAAACCTTCACGCCACGAGGTGGACGAGATCGGATGGCAGCTCGAGTTGAAAAACGCTGTCGCCCAAACTCGATCGTACTCTCCCAAGACCGGTTATGGCAGACCCATGCGCCTCGCACTCTCCTGCGACGACTTGAAGGATTTGGCTGGCGAGTTGGCCGCGGAACATCCCCGCAGTCTCCCACGGCATTTAACCAGCACATCGCTGACGGTCATAGCCTTCGAGCTCTTCCGGCACAAGCGCCGGATTGAAACGACCCGCACCGGTAAGCCAGGTCCTGAGATCGAACCGCACCACAAGCAACGGGTCGAGCGAGTTCTGAAGATCCTGGGGAGGCTTCACCAGAAGATTCTGGACGAAGGCGAATCCATCGCCCCGAACCTCGCCCGATAGCCCGTCTCAACGATTTGCGGCGAAGTTACGACGGATCCGAAAGGCTGCCAAGGCCACCGGCACCTCGCCTCTTGGCAACACCTCAGCCAATCGACGAATATTCCGCTCCCACCCCGGCTGTGACGTCCAGGATCGCACTTTGACATGCTCCCGTTTGAGGTCACGAGCTCCCAGACGGACTGCCAGCTCGTCGCGTTGCCGACCCTTGGTGTCGACGGCTACCAGCTCAAAACCTTGGCTTCGCTTGTAGACCGCCAACAAGCCAAACGCCTCCTCGTCCCCAGGAACTTGGAGCAACGCGACGCGACCACGCTTGCCATCTTCGAGCTCGGCTAAAACACCCTCCACCAGCGGATGGCCAGAAGCAAAAAAGTCGAGATTGTCGTCATCAACGGCGGTGGCGCGATCAAACGTGCCGAGGTACCGGGCACCAACCGGCATGCCGGGAAGATGATCCACTAAGGCTTGAGCCCCATGTTCGATCAGCCAACGCTGATCGCCACTCTCCTGCTCGACCTCGAAACCAAAACGCGCAGCAGCACGCAACACCACATCTTCGTTGAGTGACTCGAGATCCGGCGGAACACGCCTCAGGATCTCGTCAGCCATCGCCTGCCGGTAGGGCTCGTGATGTAACGCATGGTAGGCTGCCTCACGCACCCGAGCTCCCGCTTCACGGGCTTCTTCCAGTACTGAATCGAACACCGCTGGATCGACCTCAGTGTCGCCTTGACGTGCGACCCGGGCAATTTCCTGTTCGACATGGCGGAGCTCGCGCTCGAGACCGCCGAGTGCATCGGAGAACAATCCGATCTCTTCATAAAGTCTAGCCACCGCATGGCCGAGCCCTGAGGTCGGTCGAAAGTAGACGATCTCGGTCGGACGGATACGGCCGATGCGATCCAGACGACCGATTCGCTGCTCGACAACCGCCGGACTCCAAGGTAAATCGAACAGCACTAGCCGTCTACAGAACTCGAAATTGCGACCCTCACCACCGCATTCGGTAGAGATCAGGATGGCAGGTCCATCCGACAAGCGGAATTGGGCAACCTCCACATCCCGACGTTTGAGGGAAAGCTCCTCGTGGAAAATCCCGACCCTGGCGGTGTCCCGACGCTCAAGTACCTTCTTCAGGAGATCAAGATGCTCGCGACGTGCGACGAACACCAAAGTCTTATCACCCTGGCGACGCCAGCGGCGAGCCGAATCCACTAGCCAGGCTAGCCGTGGATCGTCATCACACAGTGGTTTGGACACGTCGTGCGGGAAGGCATCAACCGTGACCGGATGCGGCTCACGTGGCGGCAAACCACCCACATCGACCCGGCGAGTGGCACTGGTGCAGGGTGGCAACGGGCGCCGGCTCGCCAGGCGCTCGTCGAACGAGTCTTCGCTGAGCTCGTCCGGCCGCAGGAGTTGCAGCAGACGAAAGAAACCGTGGGCGTCTTCCTCCAGGGGCGTGGCGGTCAGCAACAACAAACTGCGTCCCAACGCTGCGATCGGCTCGACGGCTCGATAGGCGGCATTGCCAGGATGTCCTGGGCGACGTTTGAGATGGTGCGCCTCATCGACCACCAGCAGATCGATCCCAGCTTCGATCGCTTGCTCACTGAGCCGACGATGGGTGCTCAGGTCCTCCAAGCTCACGATGACTTGGCGATAGACCTCAAATGGATTGAAGCCTTCCCCATAGTCGCGCTCGACGTCACGTCGACGCTTTTCGTCGAGCAGCACGAAAATCTGGTGATGTTTACGCCACAGCTCGCCGAGCCACTGCACGGTCAACGCAGCGGGAGCGACCACTACCGTCCGCTCGGCGCGACCGGTGTGGATCAATCGGTTCATGATCAGGCAGGCTTCGACGGTCTTGCCGAGGCCAACTTCGTCCGCTAGCAGCCAACGAACCGGCGTAAACTCGCCCTCTGCAACCGCCTCGAGACCTCGGCAAGCGCGCTCGGCAACGTAGAGCTGGTGCGGAAAGAGACGAATGCGACCACCAAGGAACGACCCCAGACCATCAGCCTGGCGCAATTGTTGGAGACGTAAACCATCGAGCCGGTTAGCAAAATCGTCCCAGGCTCCAACGTCACCCCGCGCCAACGAATCCACCGGCGACGCCTCCTCAGCCAGGGGCCAGACCTCTTCTTGCGGTAGGTGACGACCGTCAGACAGGTGCACCTTCTCCACCGAGTCGGTTGCGATGATCGTGACCACCTCACCAGTGGCCTCCACTCGCACCCGGCTACCGACGGCCAGGTGCAGCGGCGCCAAAGCATCCGCGTCGGCGGCGAAGCTGAGGATCTCCCCGCCCAGAGGGAATTCAACCAGCACTCGCCGCACGACCACTTCGACAATCCGCCCCGGACCGAGATCTGGGTTGAAGCGGTGGGAAAGTTTGTCGCCGAGCTTCCACATCAGGCGGAGAAGTTTAGTGCAATCAGGCGCCGATTCAGCCCCTGCCTCAACAGCAATTTGTACCCCGGCAAGACCGCGCTTCGATAGCTGAGTCTGCCTCTAGCTG
Organism: Acidobacteriota bacterium; assembly: GCA_029263395.1. Taxonomy (GTDB): domain Bacteria; phylum Acidobacteriota; class Thermoanaerobaculia; order Multivoradales; family J023; genus JAAELT01. Next base: position 9,744 of record JAJCXO010000283.1, read on the forward strand.
AGCCTTGTTTTAGTTGACGGGCCTTGCTTCAGCAACTGTAACGTTTGGTGGCGTCAAGGAAACGCCAGCGCCAGATCCCTTCCTGCCGGCGGGTCACCGCGACTGAGATCAACTGGGCCAACCACTCGACATGCTGCATCGTTTCACGCCGAAACGGTGGCCCCTCAGCACCACGAACCAAGTAGACCAGACCACCAATCCGGTGTTTTTCGGCATTGCTGCAGCCCATCGCCAACGGCTTCAAATCTTGGGCGCTACGCATCCCCAACACCACCGGGTGGGCCAAGGTATTGCTCTGCCAACTGATCATGCCGTGATCCCGGACCTCTTCCAGGACACTAGGATCGGGCTCAACCTCGGAAAGCTCCAAATCTTCACGCGATCGGCAACGGGCCTTGCCACGAATGCGTTTGCCGTCGGCACCGAACAACACAATCATTCCGCGTGCTGCTTCGCTGAGCTCGATAATTCCATCGAGCGCCACGGTCAGCATCATTTCGAGATCCCCTTCACCTGAAGGGGGTCGACTAGGACCCGCAACCAGGGTGACATCGAGTTGAGCATCAGTAGTTGTCATTGCTCCTCCTACCGGCCAATAGAGGCAACAGGCTGCAACTTTGTTTAGCCGGCCATCACGAAGATCTCCCGAGAAGCGAGCAAGGCTGTGGCATACTTCAATCTCGCAGCTGATATCGACTTCGAGCGGGCAACGTCGCCACAGAAAAGGAACCGTTCCGTGGATAAGGAAAATCCGGCCAGCCCCAACGGCGGGCTTTCCGAAGGCGACTCAGCAAGCCAGAAACATAGGGCAGCCGTTTTGGCTCAACGGCAAAAAATCGAGCAGGCAGTCGATGACTTCCAGCGCGGAATCGACCGAGATCGACGGTTCAAATTCCTGTTCGACAGCTACTATGAACCCACTCGCCACTTTCTCGCCAAACGAGTTTCTTCACCGGATGATTGCCTCGACCTAACCCAAGAAACGTTCCTGAGGGTCTATAAAGGACTGGAGGGCTATCGCGGAGAGGCCCAGTTTGGAACTTGGGTGTTCCGAATAGCATTCAACACCTATCTGAAATGGCTCCGTCGTCTCAAGGCAGACGAGAAAAGCCCGGAGACCTTAAAGGGTGCCGAAGAGCTTGAGACTGCCTGGGAAGACGAGGAAATGGTCGCCATTTCTCCTGACGAAACGCCTCTTGAGAGAACCCTTCAAACCGAGCGCCACCAGGCGCTGCACAGAGCCATCCATGAGCTGCCGGAACAGATGCGTCGATGTACCGAGCTGCGGATTTACCAAGATCTCAGTTATCGCGAAATCGCAGTCGTCATGCGTCGATCGATCGAAACCGTCAAGGTTCACCTGTTCCAAGCCCGTAAGAAATTGAAGGAATCATTCGGCGACGTTGATCTTTGACGTCCCACTTGAACGGTGAGGGAAACCATGACTGACCTGACATCCACTACCAGCCCGACTCCGACAGACCAAGGACGGTCCCGCCATCCGGACGTCGAAACGTGGATCGCTTATCACGCAGGTACGGTTTCTTCAGACGAGCACAAGCGAATGCAACGCCACTTGGCGAGTTGCCGCTCCTGCCTCGACCTAGTGCTGGATCTCGATCGCTTCGCCGAACCGACAGGTGACACCGACGGTAACGTTTCAGATTTCGAACGTGCAGCGGTCTGGCGTTCTATGCAGCCTTACCTGGACACCGAATCCAGGACGTGGGCAACAGCTCCCCGGTCAACCTGGTTGGCGCTCGCTGCCTCGGTCGTCTTCGCGACGTCCGGATTATCTTTGTGGAGCGTGCAGCAGCGTGAGATGACAAGTCTCAATGCGCGAGTCGCCGAACTGTCCCGCCCTCACGCCAACGCCATCATCCTCGATCTGACACCGAGTTCGCGTCAGCGTAGTGCCCAGGGTGCCGAGGTCAAAACTTCGTTGCCGAAAGACGCCGGGCCGATCACTCTTATCCTCAACTTGGCAGAGCCTACAGATTACGCCGCTTACCGGCTCGAGATCCTCGACCAGGCTGGCCACGAGGTGCAACGGATCGACACCCTGAAAATGCGGGATGTCGGCAACTTCACGCTCACGTTACCGGTTGGTTCGCTGACCAGTGGCGACTATGAGCTGCAACTCTTCGGCATCGACGCCGATAACCCCGCCACCGGCGATGCTCCCGCTGTCGAGACCCTGCTCGAGACCTATCCGATCAGCCTGCGGTAGCGGTAAGATTCCTCCGGTCGCCCGACTTTGTCGCCCGGTCTGGAGAGTCCAACGTCGCTGTATCGAAGCTCGCCCCACTGATCGCCCTCGCGGCCTGCGGTAGCCGTCACTGGTCGAGTGTGCCCAACAGGGTCGCCCTCTGGGCCAACGCATCCTCAACCTGCGCCAACCTGTCCTCTCCCTGGGCCAACGTCTCATCCTGGACCACCGCGATATGCGTCATCGCCCTCTCGACCCTGTCGGCTTGCAGGAATGAGCCTGGGCCGCCTGTCGCTCAGCAGCCCGAACAGGCCATCCAGGAAGTCGAACCGGCCGCCAAGGAGATCGATGCGCCCACCTCGCGCTCTCCTTCCGACCCAGAATTGGAGCTGGCAAGCCCGACCGCGGCGAAGCTGACCGGTGGACGGTCCCACATCTATCGGCTACAACTCGACGCCAACACCTCCATTCATGTTGTTGTCGACCAACTCGAGATCGACGTGGTCGTGTCACTCTTCGCGCCGGACAACCAGTTACTGATCCAGTGTGACAAGCCGACCGGGAGAACTCAGGCAGAACAAATTTTTTGGGTCGTCGAGACGCCCGGAGAACATCGTCTCGAGATCAAAGCCTTGGGAGACGAAGCAACCAACGGCCGGTACCGCGTGCACCTCGAGCACCTCCGGCCTGCGACCGCCACCGATCGCCAGCGGGCTGCAGCGGAGCGGCTCTATGCCGAAGGCAATAAGCTCCGTCAGCACCAAGATCCCGAAAGCCGCCGCCAAGCCGAAGCCGCAATCCGCGCCGCGATCGCTGGCTGGCAAGAACTCGGGGACCACTCGCGCATAGCCTTCGGCCACTATCGACTCGGCCGATTACAAACCGACCGACAACTGGCCATCATTGAATTCGAACACGCCCTCGCGTTGCTGGAGGATGATTCCGGAGCGTGGTTGAAGGCGACCGTCCTCCACTGGTTGGGCCGACTATATTTCCAATCGGGGGATACTCAACACGCCACAGAGCTTTATCAAAGAGCGCTGGCGCTGCGGAAGCAGATGGGCAACTCACGCGGTGAAGCCCTCACCACTAACAACCTCGGCTTGATCTACCAAGTGCTAGGGGAGACTCCCCGAGCCCTTGAGCATTATCGCCGGGCGCTGGCCAGCTACCGTGAGCTCGCAGACGCCAAAGAAGAAGCCCGGACTCTCCACAATATGGGCAAAAGCTACCTGTCGATCGGACTCTATAAAGATGCACTAGACCATCTGCGGTTAGCGTTGGAGATCAGACGACAGCGCGAAGATATCGCGGGGCAGGCTTCGACCTTGGCAGCAATTGGACAAGCTTACTCTGGGCAGGACGATCTCAGCCAAGGGCTCGAAGCCTACCAACAGGCGCTCGAGCTCAGTCGGCAGGCCGGGAATCGACGACTGGAAGCTATAGCACTGACCAACACGGCAGTGATCCACGAGGCTCAAAGCCACCCAGACATTGCCCTCGAGCTAAACCGGCAGGCTCTCGGCATCTTCAGCGACCTGGGAGATCCGCACAACACCGCGAGGGCGTTGTACAACATCGGTTGGTTACTCGCTGGCCGCGGCGATGGCGGTGCTGCGATCGACTTCTACAATCAAGCCCTGGCAGTGCTGGAGGATGCCCAAGTACAGGATGTCAGAATCCAGGCCCTGCGCGGCAAGGCGCTGGCGGAACGCCAACGCGGTAACTTGAAGGCCGCACGCACGTTGTTCGAGTCGGCGTTGGAAGAGATCGAAGGACTGCGCAGCCAGCCTCAGAGCCAATCGCAGCGTTATTCCTACTTCGCCACCAAACAAAGCTACTACGACGCCTATGTCGACTTGCTGATGGAGCTCCATCGTCAGCAGCCCGACGCGGGTTTCGAAGCTCGGGCTCTGACCGCCAGCGAACGAGCACGGGCCCGCTCACAGCTCGATACACTCAACGAAAGTGGTGTCGACCTGCAACGCGGCGCCGACCCACAGCTGCGCCAACGAGAAAGAGCCTTGGAGAAAGACATCGAGGCCCTGGAACGCCAGAGGATGAGATGGCTAGATCTCGTCGACGGTGCCAAGACGCCCCAGCTAGAAGATCTCGAGCGCCGACTGAGGGAGCTGTTCATCGAGCACGGCAGAGTTCAACGTGCGATGCGCATCGCCAGCCCGCAATACGCAGCCCTGACTCAGCCGCAACCTCTGACCGCGGCCGAAATCCAGCACCGAGTCCTCGACCGTGACACATTGCTAATCGAAATCGATCTCGGTGAAGAACGAAGTTATCTGTGGGCAGTCACCTCCGAACGCATCCATAGCTTTGAGTTACCGGCCGGCAAGGTGATCGAAAGACTGGCCGAAAAAGCGTACAACGCCCTGAGTTCCAGTCACTTGACCGCCTCACGGGTTCAGACTCGTCTGACCCTCGAAAGCTTGAGCCGTCTTCTCCTACAGCCTATCGCTCCGCTACTCGGTTCTCGACGTTTGCTGATCGTCGCCGAAGGCGCTTTACAGTACATCCCCTTCGGCTCGTTGCCGATTCCTACCTCGCAGGAAGCATCCGAAACGATCTCTCCAGACCATCGATCACCGCCACTTGCATCTCGCCACGAGATTGTCAGTATGCCTTCCGCATCAACTCTGGCTATTTTGCGCGACCAGCTGGCAGGGCGCCGACCAGGTGCAGGCAAAATCGCCGTCATGGCGGACCCGGTGTTCGGTCCCGAAGACCCTCGCTTCCAGGATGCCCCGCCAGCAGGACTATCTGGATCGAGCGTTCGCGGACGGGTCGCTCCAGAGCCGCGAACATATGATCGCCTGATCTTCTCGCGTCGAGAGGCCGAAGATATTCTGGCCTTGGTCCCGACCGAGGAGAGTTTGGCGGCAATCGGCTTTGACGCCAATCGAGAGGCTTTGATGAGTGGCCAATTCGCCTCGTATCGTTTTCTCCACTTCGCCACCCATGGTGAGCTCAATACCGCACACCCCGAACTGTCGCGCCTGGTCGTGTCACAGCTCGACCGTGCCGGTCGTCCGACCGACGGCTTCGTTTTTGCTCATGAGATCTACAACCTCGAACTGTCCGCCGATCTCGTGGTGTTGAGTGCTTGTGAAACCGCCCTCGGTGCAGAGATCCGCGGCGAGGGTCTGCTCGGCCTTACCCAAGGTTTTATGTATGCCGGGGCGGCAAGCGTCATCGTCAGCCTGTGGAACGTTGACGATGAAGCGACCGCCGAGCTGATGGCCTTGTTCTATCGCAAGCTGTTGCTCGACGAGCTGCGACCAGCAGCAGCCTTGCGAGTAGCCCAGATGGCTATCGCCGACGAGCCCAAATGGCAAGCACCATATTACTGGGCTGGATTCGTGCTGCAAGGAGAGTGGCGTTGACCAAATTGTCTAATCCGAAGAAAAGCATAATTGATAGTAAACAAAAGAGCGGAAAATAGGTTCTTAAAGAGAGACAGAGGGAGGCTAGGGCTTGATGATGACTTTATTGAAGGAGACCGCCATGAACGCACCTTACAGCAGAGACGCTTGGATTCTCCACGAAGAGGAAAATGGCCCAGGAGAAGAGGACCAAAGCACCAGCACCAGCGGCGGTGGCTGAAACGTTCTCTAGGTAAGCGTCAACAGTCTGATTGGGTCCGCCATCCCTTGGGTGGCGGATTTCTGTATCTGTGGCTACCTAGTGTCTCTGGCAAGCCTAGTGTCTCCGGCAAGCCTAGTGTCTCCGGCAGACCTAGTGTCTCTGGCAGACCTACTGCCCGCCGTCGCCCTTCGCTGATGGGCGGGCTAGCTGGCTCTTCATGAGTACCGTAAGCTTGGCGGCCCATGAATATCGTAGGCCTATCAGCTTTTTACCATGAGTCGTCTTGCTGTCTGCTCCGCGACGGCAAGCTGCTGCATGCGGCCTCCGAAGAGCGTTTTACACGCGTCAAGCATGACCCTCGTTTGCCTGCCGAGGCCTTTCGTTGGTGCCTCGAAGCGGCAGGCCTGGGGATCACCGACCTCGACGCAATCGCCTACTACGAGTCGCCCCGCGACAAACTTTCTCGCCAACTTTGGGCCGGATGGCGGCGCGGACACTCAACCGATACCGGTTGGCTCGATCCGACAACACCTGAACGGGCGGTGCGCGAACGTTTAGGTTTTGATGGCAAGTTCCTGAGCTTTCCCCATCATCTATCACACGCTGCCAGCGCCTTCTATTTTTCTGGCTTTCCTGAAGCGGCAGTGCTGACCGTCGACGGAGTCGGTGAATGGTCCACCATGACCTATGGCACCGGCCTCGGACACCAGTTGGAAATCTTCGAAGAGGTCGCCTTCCCACACTCCCTCGGTCTGCTCTATTCGACCCTCACCGCGTTTCTCGGCTTCAAGGTCAATGACGGCGAGTACAAAGTGATGGGGCTCGCACCCTACGGTAAACCTCGGTTTGTGGACCAGATCTGTACGCTGGTGGCGATGGGACAAGGTGGGCAGATCCGGCTCAACCTCGAGTATTTCGACTTCGTCGCCGGACCATTGATGTTCCGCCCAGCCATGAGCGACCTTTTCGGCACACCGCCACGCAGACCAGGCTCCAAGCTCGAGCCGATCCACCATGACCTCGCCCGCAGCTTGCAACTGGTGGTCGAAGAGATCTTGCTCGAAAAGGCCACTTATCTCCAACAACAGTCGGGTGCCTCGAAGCTATGTATGGCGGGGGGTGTTGCACTCAACTGCGTCGCCAACGGACGACTGCGAAGGGAAGGGCCCTTCGATGATCTTTTCATCCAGCCGGCGGCCGGCGACTCCGGGGGCTGTTTGGGAGCAGCCGCGCTCGCCCACCTCGACCTCACCGGGGCACGAATCGATGACCAACCTCAACGGCATGCCCTGCTCGGTCCCGCCTACCCCCCCACCAACATCGCCGGCCTGATCGCAGCTACCGGCCTGCCAGCGGAAAACTACCGAAACCGCGAGCCGGAACTGTTAGCCAACACCGCCCAGCGCCTAGCCGACGGTGAGATCGTCGGCTGGTTCCACGGTGCGATGGAACATGGCCCCCGCGCTCTCGGCGCACGAAGCATTCTTGCCGATCCACGGACGGCCGAACAGCGTGAACGATTGAATCGGCTGATCAAGAAGCGGGAGAACTTTCGGCCGTTTGCGCCCAGCGTGCTCGCCTCCCAGGCCCGCGAGCATTTCGAGCTCGAACAAGCTTCACCCTTCATGCTGGAGACCTGCCAGGTGGTCTCCGACCTCGATTTGCCCGCGGTGACCCACGTCGACCGCTCGGCCAGGCCGCAGACAGTCGATCCCGAGACGCACCCGAGATATGCCGCGTTGCTGGCAGCCTTCCAAGCTCTCACTGGCTGTCCGGTACTGCTCAACACCTCGTTCAACGTAGCCGGAGAACCGATCGTCTGCTCGCCGATCGACGCCTTGTTCACCTTTGCTCGAGCTGGACTCGATGCCTTGGTGCTCGAAGACTACTTGCTCACCCGTGACATGCTTCCCGACAATTGGCCGCAACTCCTACGTAACTGGGACCGCGCTGCAACGGACCCGTTCGCTACGGACTCCTTCGCTGCAGATCGTCGAGCGATCAGCGAAGCGCTCTACACGTTCGTCTAGAAGATTGTCTAGCCGGTAGCCACCGGTAGGCTACGATCTGAGCCATGCATCGAGATCCTAGAAAAGCCGTCTGTGATGAGTTGGCTGAGCAGCTTTCGACTCCTGAAGGTCTACGTACCGCACGCCTGCTCGAGCTCCAGGACATCCTGAGCCCACAATCCCCACCGATCGAGGCTACGACGACTCAACCGTCGGCAAGGCTGCCTCACCCCGCAACCCCCAGCCCCGAACCAATCAGCATCTGGCAACCTCTCCCCACAGACTCTACCGACGGTGGCACCCAGCCGAGATTTGGGCGCCCACCGCCGCACCCGCTGGGGGATCACTATGCCAGGCGGCCGGTCATCGAAGCCCGCAAACCCATCGGCACCCGACGGATCTGCTGGTTCGGCGAATCGGTAGCCGCCGGCTATCTGCTCGCACCTCACTTCACCCCAGCCGAAGAGCTTCAACGTCGGCTGCTCAGGCTGGATGACGATGCCAACTTCGACGTTGTTGATCTGTCCAGGACCAATGAAACTCTCGGCCCAATGGTGACCACACTCGAGCAGTCCCTCCAGCTCGAACCGGATCTTTGGATCCTGTTCGCCGGCAACAACTGGAACCTGCTCGAGACCTCGACTTGGTCCCCCTACGTCCCGTCGGTAAGGAGCCGCCAGCTTTATGGCCTGGCCCTGCGCCAGCACGGTCTGAACGGGCCTATTCGACTCGCACGACAACAGCTACGGCAGAAGGTCACCCAAACGTTCGAAGCCATCGCCGAGATGGCGAATCGTCATGAGATTCCGGTGATCGTGGTGATTCCAGAAGTCAATCTGGCGGACTGGGAAGACCGGCAGCCGGTACCATGGCTACCAGGCGACGGATGTCATCGATGGTACGAGATCTACGCCCGTGCCATCCAACATCTCAGCGACGGCCAAGTCGCAGAGACCTTGCGTTTAGCCGATGACTTACTGGAGCTCGACGGCGGTCTCTGCACCTCGACTCACCGTCTTCGGGCTCGAGCTTTAGCCACCGACGACCGGCTTGCCGAGGCGCGTACCGCCGCCGAAGCCGAAGTCGAGGCGGGACGCTACGCTTCCCAGGCTTTCTTGAGTGCACCACGGATCTCGACCTCAGAACAAGACCTGCTACGCACTCAAGCGACCCACCATGGTTTCACTAGCGTCGACCTGCCGCGTCATTTTGCCGAAGTCACCGGCAGCCCCCTACCTGGCCGCCGACTATTTCTCGACTACTGCCATCTGACCGTTGAAGGCGTCGAGATTGCGATGCAGGCGGTAGCCGACAAGGTTCTGCACCTGTCGAGATTGACACCTGAGCCCACGGCACTCTGGCAGGTGGATGGTCCGCGTGACGCTGCGACCACCTGCGAGATCGCTGCCGCCAAAATCTCACCAGCTGTCAGCGCTCTTGCCAAACTCGGCGCCGCCATTCACAGCGCCCACCGCTTACTCACCGTCGGTGATCATCATCCAACCCTACTCGGCTGGTGCCGTGATGCCTTGGCCGACGACCCCAACATTGCCAAAACCCTGAGAGATCTCCTCATCGCCCGATGCTCTCCCTGTCCGGCGGTGATGACCGTCGCACAGCAGCGCCAATCAGCCGAACGTTACCCACTGCTGCTCCAGCACGGATGGCGCTGGGATTACCTCGACGCCGACCTCCTACTTGTTGGCTGCCAGGTACTGGCAGAGCTCGCCGCACCAGTCTCCTGCGACACCCTCCTCACCTCCGGTGGCGACGACCAACATATCCGGCGTCTCTTGCTGGAGCATCATCAAGTAAGGTCCGAAGGGGTCGAGCTCACCCGTCCGCCTTATCTTTGGCAACCTCTGGAACGCTTCTATCCCGAAGCGATGGCAACCCGAGGCTTGACCGGCAGAGCCGTTTATCGCTCTCCCTGGCCAACTTCGAGCTTCTGCCTGGTCACCGACGCAACCCACACCATCGAACTGACCGCGACCGTCCGCCTACCTCGGATCGAGAACGCTACCGCTAGCTGCCGGGGCCCGCTCAGTCTCCACGTCAACAACCTCGAGCTAGGATCACACCAACTCGACCTGAACTGGACCCGCTGGGACGTCGTGATTGCTCCATCCAGCCTGCAATGTGGCCTCAATCGAGTGACTCTGAAGTGGCCTCCGCCAGGCGACGTCGGCGACCTCGCCCTCGCCAACACCCTCTTCAGGTTAGAGAACGGACTCGAAGCCGATTTACACCCGACCTTCGGTGAGGTGTTTTCGCTTCGAGCGAGCCGCTCATAGATGGTAGTCTCCCATCGTCTAGAAGATCATGAGCATGAGACGCCAGCGAAGATATCGCCAGGCCTTGGAAGCCGCCTTGGTAGGCTTCTTGCTGTTGGGGGTGCCTGCTGTTCTCGCCGAACAACAGGTGACGGAAGCACCTGTCTGCGTCTTGCAATCAATGGACCTGATCATCGCGGATTCGACGGCTCGCCTAGTGCTGCTGACCGACGGTCCACCGGCATCACTCGGGACCAGAATCGAGCCCAACGAAGGTATCGTGCTCGATCTCGCAAGCTGTATCTCGGGGTCCGAAGTTTCAGGCCGCAGCTTTGACGAGGGGTTGGTCGCAGGGCTAGAGCTCGTGCAAACCGGCCCGACGCTGGCGGTTGTCGTCGAAGCCCGTCGACCTTTCGAGTACTCGGTCAGCTCCAAACAAGACCGGGTGGAGGTGACTCTAAGACCGGCAACACCAGCTCTATCCTTGGTGCGGGTACTCGAACCCTTGCCGATACCCAGTGCACCGGATTCAAGCCCGGCTCCTCCGCCGCCAGATCTCCAACCCCAGGCCGTTGCTGCTGTCCAACCAATCGAGCCCGCCGTCCCCGAGACGGAACCCGAGGCTGCCCCCAAGCCAACCACCACCGAACAAGCTCGCAACACGCTGAAAACTGAGCGATCGTTTGCAGCGCAGCTCGTTGACGGTGCCAGAGTTTCGATCGAACGAGCGCCGGCTTACGATTCCGGCTACTCCGTCATCGCCTATCCCAACGGTGATCCAGGATGGGACAAGGGGTCGGGGGTCGATCTGATTGTGCGCACCTACCGGCAGCTTGGCATCGACCTCCAGCAACTCATCCACGAAGACATCTTGGCGGCCGGACGCGCCTACGGTGTCCGTGAGCCTGATGCCAATATTGATCATCGGCGGGTTCGTAATCTGGCCACTTTTTTCGAACGCCATGGCCAGACCTTACCGCTGAGTGACCAAGCTGAATGGCGCGCCGGAGATGTCATCTTCTGGGCTCTCGACAGTCCACGCATCAATAGCGTCGGCATTGTTTCCGATCAGTTGGGCGCGAGTGGCCAGCCAATGGTCATCCATCACAGCCAGAATTCCGTACCCGAAGAGCAGGACATACTTTCCGACTGGCCGATCGCCAGTCATTTTCGCTGGTGGCCGCCTTTACCTAGCCAATAGGCTGTGAATCCTGGTGAGCTGCCGTCAGTCGTCGCTGGCAAACAGCCCCACAAACCACGAGACCAGACTGACCATCAACGCTCCCATGATGGCTGAACCGCAGCCCATGACGTTGAATCCAGGCACAACCGCCGCAGCTAGCGCAAACGCGGCGCCATTGACGACCAGGTAAAATAGTCCCAAGGTCACCAACGTGATCGGCAGGGTCAGCAGCGTCATGACTGGCCGCACAATCGCGTTGACGAAACCGAGCACCAGGGCGCCGATGATCAATGCCGGCCACGACGAGATCTGGACTCCCGGCACCAGGTAAGCCGCGGCGGCCAGCGCAATCGCGATAATCAACCAATGGGTCAGAAATCGACTCACTGTGTTTCACTCCAGGTCAATGGTGTTGTTCTCCTGGTCAATCGTGCCTCACCCCTAGTGACGAGTGTATTCCAAGTCAGAGATGACGCTCGAGGTATTCGAAGATCATGGTGTAGAGATGCACGTTGTGATCGGCACCGGTGATGCCATGGGTCTTGTTGGGGTACAACATGAGATCAAATTGTTTCCGGTGCTCGATCAACCCATTAATCATCTGCAGGGTATTCTGAGGATGGACATTGTCGTCGTGGGTGCCGTGAATGAGCAGCAACCGCCCTTTGACATCTGCGGCACCCTGTACTGCTGAAGTACGGATATAAGCCTCAGTTTGTTCGTCGGGCAACCCCATGTACCGTTCGGTGTATATCGAATCGTAAAGCCGCCAGTCGGTGACCGGTGCGCCGGCAATCCCGACCTTGTAGAGATCGGTGTGCCCCATTTGGAAACAGGTGGAAAAGCCGCCGCCGCTCCACCCCCAAACCGCGAGCCGGTCGCCATCCACTTGGGGTAACGCGCTGAAGTACTCCACCGCTACCGCGGCATCCGCTGCGGCAATCGGCCCAATATTGTGATCGGCCAAGGCAGCGTGTTTGTGCCCGGGAATGGCCGAGGAGCGGTCATCTATGTAGCCGACGATATAACCCTGCTGGACAAGGAATTGATGAAAGAGGTGACGGCTGCCGCGGCGAGTATCACGAATGGTGGGAACACCCGCCATGCCGTAAACATAAATCAGCATGGGATACTTCTTGCCGCGCTTCAGCTTGGCAGGCTGCATCAACAACACGCGCACGGTTGCGCCATCAGGCGCTTCGAGCTCGCGAATCTCGGACTGCACTAAGCCATAGTCTGACAGGTCGTGATCCCGGAAGATCTCGATGTTGGCTCCGGATGCCGGGTGGTGCACCGTCCGACGACGAACAACCGACGGATCGAGCGCCGAATACTGATCGACCCAGGCCGTGGCAGACGGACTCATATCGATCGCGTGGGTGCCCTTTTCCCGAGTCAATCGTTCCTTGGCCGAACCATCGAGCTTGATGCGGTAGAGGTCTCGTCCGAGTAGGTTGTCCTCGTTGGAGCTGAAGTAGACCCACCCACCGTCTTCATCAACCCCTTCGATCGCGGCGAGACGGAACTCACCCTCCGTCAACTGACGCACCAACTCACCATCCCGCTGGTAAAGATACAGGTGGCGCAGACCGGAGCGCTGAGACGTCCACAGAAAGTGCTGACCATCAGCCAAAAAAGTCAGGTCATTGGTGATGTCGACCCAATGCGGGTCCCGTTCGAAAAATACCGATCGTGAACGCCCGTTGGTGGGATCAGCCAACACTAATTCGAGCGCCTCTTGATGACGATCCAGCAGCTGCACCGCAAGGTTCTCGGCGTCGGCCCAGTCAAACCGCGGGATGTACTCGGCAGCACGATCGAGCCACACGGTGCGCGCCGTGTCCACGGCCACTATGCCGACCCGAACCCGTGGGTTCGGGGCCCCCGGTTGCGGGTAACGCTGCAACTCTACCGTCGCCTGCCAGGCCAACTGCTCGGTGATGGGATACGTCGGCACCGAGCTCTGATCCATTTCAAGGAACGCAATATGCCGGCTATCCGGGGACCAGTGATAGCCCGTACGGACGCCAAACTCCTCGGGATAAACCCAATCGAGATCGCCATGCAGCAACAGCTCGTGCCCGCCATGCGTCAGCTGTTTCGCCTCGCCACCGGCCACCGGCACCACCCATATGTCGTGATCCACCACAAAGGCGATCGACTCACCATCGGGCGAGAACTTGGGATCCAACACATCGGTTTTCGATGGCGCCAGTACCGTCGCTTCTTTGTCCGCCAAGTGGTAGAGCAAAACTCGCCCGGAGCTGGTGAACAGAATCTGCGAGCCATCCGGGGAAAAATGATAGGCCGAGACCTCAAAACGGGTCCGTCGCGTCTTCTCGCGCTCGTCGACACCAGCCTGCGACGGTGATGGGGCCATCGCCGCCAACTCCTCGGCGGTCACCAGAATCTTCTTGTCACCAGACTCGAGATCAACAATCCACAGATCGCGCCCCTCCTCGGCATCGTCCTCGCTGTCCGCCGCTGGCTCACCCGCCGGCCCCTCGGTCTCCAAGAAATAGGTCAGACGGCCGTCCGGCGTCCAAGCCAGCTGAGACGGTTCGTCGGCTGCCAAGCCGTCGTCGAAGATCGCCTCGATGGTCAGTGCTTTGTGTGTCTCCTTGGCATCGACGGCAGGAGACAGCAGGCCCGTTGCCATGAGACAAACAACGACCCAAAGGACTCTACTATTGCGCATGACGAACTCCTAAGTTGACCACAACGTCACTGAGCTTCTGTGGTTGTCTAGTGTCCTAGCTAGCGGATGCTTTCCGGATGTGCCAAGCAATTGAACAGCCGATCAGCGTACTTCGACGCTTGCCGTACCAGGCTCGCGTCGACGAGAGCGAGAATATCGAAAGAGTGCCTGCCCTTGTTGTAGGAGCCCTTCGTCTTGGTAAACCTGGACGCATCGCGCAGCCCCTTCAAAACATCGGCCTTGGAAATTGCCTCGATGTTCTTGCGCCGCGGTAGCGCGTTGTCGTTGAAGCCTTGTCCGAAGTAACTGCTGAGCATCTTCCTATCAGCAAGAAACCAATTCTCCATACATTGGACCATCAGGTGGCAATGGCCAGCTTTGGCACCGGAAGGTTGGCTCCAGTGATCGCCTGACTGTTTTTGCAGGTGGGTCCAGGCGCTGCTATCTGTCAAGACAGGAGCTTCGCTGTCCACGAGTAATAGAGCAAAGGTGTCGGGGTCTTGTTTCAAGGCAATGCAGAAGTCTTCATAAGCTGACTGGCGGCTGCCGCTGGCGATGATCCGAGGCACTGCTCCTTCCAAACCGGCCTTGCGGAACAATTCACGAAAGCCTCTTCGGCAGGCAGACCGCAGCCTCTTGGCATCGCCGCCCCCTTCAACGTACAGTCGCACCGCTACCATCGAGTGCCACCTAGATCTCCTCGCGTCCAGAGCTGACCCAGGCTGTACTTCTCGAGCCACTGAGCGAGCTGTACCGAGTCCAATCGTCGGGCGGATGTCGCGCCATGATGCTTATCGAAGACCATCACAGCTTCTGGGGTCTCGCTCAGCGCATCGACCAGAATATCCGAATGCGTCGTGACGACTAGCTGCGTTCGATCCGATGCCTCGCGCAGCAAGCGAGCCATCTCCGGCAACAAGTCGGGATGGAGACCTAGCTCGGGTTCTTCGATACAGATCAACGGCGGCGGCTCGGGATGGCACAAAATCGTCAACAGACAAAGATACCGCAACGTCCCGTCCGACAACCGCGTGGCCGGGATCGTGGTCGCGGATTCCTGCAAAAAAACTTGCACGGTTCCGCCCTCAATAATGACGTCGAAATCCTCGATGCCTGCGTAGAGCTTCTGAAGCTCCACGAGGAGCTTTTGTTTGACGGCGGGTTGCCGCCGCAGTCGATTGAGTACCAAGCCGAGATTGCGAGCGTCATCGGCGAGGAAATCGTTCGGCAAATCGGCCTTTTGAGGCAACCTCGGGGGCGTGTAGCGCCCGAAGGCCCACTCGCGATAGATACGGATTCGCTGCAAAACCTCGCCGAGATACGTTACCTCGGGATATTGATCGGGGTCTTTACGCTGCGAGAGGATCGATTGATCAGGATGAATGTCTTCCCTTCGTAGCTCACGCCGTTCGTGGTTGACGTTGAGCATTGGCCGCCCGTTGGAGTAACCGAAGTAGAGGTACCGCTTCTCGTATCCTGGTAGAGGCTCGAGGTTCTCGATCCGCTCATCGACCAGCTCGAGACGTCCCGCCGACTCCGAAATAGCTATTCGGTGTCGCAACGACATGCCATCGCCACGTGGATAGTCGACAACAGCTTCCAAGCTAGCCGTCGGGGTAGCCTCTGCACCCTTCCACAGCCAGTCGGCAATCCCACCACCCTCGCGGATCGGTACCCTCAGGTCACTCGGCGCCGAACGCAGCAGCGCAATCGCTTCGATCAGATTCGACTTGCCTGACCCGTTGGGACCAATGAGCACATTCAACGGTCCCAACTCGAGCTCGGATTCGCTCCCGAAGGATAAGAAGTTCGCCAGTTTCAGCCGGTGGATCAGCATTCAGCCAACTTTACCGGATCACCAAGCCACTGGGCAGGCTATCGCCGAAAACCAGACGCTTCTCACCGGACTCCAGCTCGCCACCCACCCGCACCAGTTCGCGGTAGTGGTCTGAAGCCCCCACAGTGTCCAGCCACTCGACCACCCGCTCGCGGACTTCGGTCGAGATGTCGCGGTAACGATCCTCGGTCCGCCGCGCCAGCTGCATGACGGCAAAGGCCAGCGCTGGCCGGTCCCGCGGGATCGCCATCATCCGCTCGAGCCAGGCTTCGACGATCTCAACGTCGACTACACCGTTGGGTGGACCGTAGGCTGGCACCCGGGCACCGAGGCGTGCCAACGCCCAATGTCGACTACCACTGGACGCTTCGGGGCCTTCCGCCTCCAACACGGTCAGGGCACGGTCTCCGAGTTCCTGCTTGATCCCGGGAGCCAACCACTCGAGGGCCGCCAGCAGACGCTGGATCTCCGCCATTTCGTGCTGGTTCTGCCGCCGCTTGTTGGTGGGTGCGTTTTTGAGCTCCGCCATGAGAGGTTGCGTCAGGGCATGTTGCTGACCGGCGGTGAGACCACCGGACAACCGACGCCATAGCACCCACCATTCGCCGCGGCACATCTCGTTGCGGGGGTGGACCAGCTTGCGGTGGAACAACTGCCAAGTACGAGCCATACGCCAGTCGTCCACCGCCACCCCGAAGCCTGGACGCAGGGAGAAACCCAGCAGGTTCAGCCATCTCGCCTCGTGAGCGATCGAGAAACCACGCCCGGTCTCGTTGTGGATCAGCGCTTGCCACAGCGCACGCAGCAATGATGGCGGCCAATCCCATCGCCCTTGCCCCACCGCCTCTTCCAGACGCTTCATCAGCTGGTCGGGTTGTGCCGTCTTGCCGCCTCGGCCAAACGTCTCGACGATCAGCCGCTCACAGTCGACAACTGTTTCTTCTTGCACGATCCCCGCCGCCTCACCCGCACCACGATGTTCCGTGGCATCGGTCTGGACGGTGGATCGAACGTCAAACTCCAAACGCCAACTGCGATTACCCTCCGCCTCACTACACCACACCGAAAGGGTTCCTATTTCGGTCAAGCGAGCGTGAACCTTGACGCGGACTTTTTCCGCACCCTTCTTCTTGCCGGATCGCAGCACGGTACGGATCGGTGGCAACGCACGCAACTGTTCCGGATCGACGTCGATCAAATCCCCGGGGCGGTCCCCCGAGCGAGTGCTGGACGTGAAAATTGGAAACTCGACCGGCTCGCGGATCAACAGCTCGAAGTCTCGATGGTCGAGGACCACTTCGCTGCCTTCCTCGAGCCCGGAAGGCACCAGGCAGAGCGCTTTCGACAGACCATCCTCAACGGGTTCGGCGCCGGAACGTTCGTCGGCACCGACGTAGTAGGCATGGGCCAAGCCACCTTGGATCCGCTCACCCTCGCCACGCCGCACCATGCCAAAATACGCCGCCCCTTGAGCCACCGCCAGATCGAGACGCTCGGACCGCAACACCCGCGGCGCCCAATTGTCCTCGCCAAACCAGGAGGTGAGCACGTCGAGGACCCGATCCCGCAACGCCTTGCCAGCAAAAAAGCCTCCATTGAAGAGTACCGCGTCGGGCCGCACGGCCGCTTGCGCCACGTCTGCATCGGTCCTCGTAGCATCGTACCTTGCAGCATCGGTGCTCGCAGACGCCGAACCAAGAAATTGCGCCAGATAACGAGTGATGCCGGAGTCGGGAGCATAAGGCAGGCCGAGCTCCCGGAAGCCGGACGCCCTCGGAGCGGGTCGATCCGCCAACGAGACCTGGGGCAGAAAACCCTCGATCAACAACTCACGGACCTCAGCCCGAGTCACCTCCACACTGAGCGCACCACCGAACAGCTTCGAACCGCCACCAGGTAGGGTGACCGTCAGACTCGCCGGCGGCCGACGACCGAGGAGACTCTCCTTGGCCTGCCGCGCCCGGTGGATCAAAACGCTCCACTGCCGGCGATCGAGCTTGGCGGCGACAGGTTTGGCAGCGGCAAGCTTGGCTTCGAGATGATGGGCAAGTGCCAGATCCAGGTTGTCGCCACCCAGGATCAGGTGATCACCGACCGCGACGCGCCGAAACCTCAGACTGCCATCGTCCTTGCCTTCGACCCGGATCAGCGTCAGATCGGTGGTACCACCACCAACGTCCAACACCAGCACATTCTGATCCGCTTCCAGCGGCGCCTCGGCGGTCTCGGCTCGACGATAGATCCAGGCATAAAACGCGGCTTGCGGCTCTTCGATCAGCACAACCCGAGGCAGCCCGCCAGCTCTCGCTGCCGCAACTGTCAGCTCGCGTGCGATCTCGTCGAACGAAGCCGGTACCGTCAGCACAACATCCTGTTCCGCCAGCGGATACTCGGGATGCGTCGCGTCCCACGACTGCCGAATATGCTCGAGGTAGCGGCGGCTGACCTCCATCGGCGACAGCTTCTTGATCTCCGGTGCACCCCGCCATGGCAGCAGCGCCGCCGTGCGATCGACACCGGAGTGGCTCAGCCACGACTTGGCGGAGGCCACCAATCGGCTGGGCATCTCTGCTCCGCGATCGCGAGCCAACGCACCGACCACACACTCCGAACGACTCTCCCACGGCAGAGCCAAAGCGCCGCCTTCTTGGTCGGCCGTCATCGGCTCAAAATGAAACGAAGGCAGGCTATCGAGACGCTCGATCGTCGACGGTGCCGTCAGCTGATGGACAAGGAAAGGCTCGAGAGTCCACGGTTCGACCTCGGTATCCACATGGAAAACCGCCGAATTGGTGGTTCCCAGGTCGATCCCGACAACATAGCGGGCAGGGGTTGAGTCTTGATCGTCGCGCATCGGCAACGGACCCTATCAAGACCAGGGCACTTCAACCCAATGGACTCACTGCCCGCTCGCAATCCCGAGTTCATCCATTCGAATCAAGAATCGAGGCGTTCAGCCCCAGATCCACCACAATCGTCCTTGCCGGCGTCGGAGCGACCTGTCGGCAGACTATGATTCATCCTGACACCAACTGACCATCGACAAACAGCGGTAGGAGGCCGATGCCATGCAGCCAACCAAGGCAACACGAGCCTTTTTGCTCACAGTGCTCTGCGGCTCGATCATCGCGGTTGCGCCGAGTTCGGCGCAGCAGACCAGCACCTCCTTCACCGAATCGATCGACGTCGACTTGATCAACGTCGAGGTGGTGGTGACCGACAAACAAGGCGAGCCGATCACCGACCTGACCCGCGACGATTTTGAGATCTTCGAGGACGGCCAGGCGATGGAAGTGACCAACTTCTATGTAGCAAAGGGCCATGCGGTCGAAAATCCTCAAGCCAGCCCAAACGCCAGCCAGCCACCTCCTGT
Organism: Acidobacteriota bacterium; assembly: GCA_029263395.1. Taxonomy (GTDB): domain Bacteria; phylum Acidobacteriota; class Thermoanaerobaculia; order Multivoradales; family J023; genus JAAELT01. The sequence goes on from JAJCXO010000283.1 coordinate 28,926, forward strand.
GGCGGCCACGTTGACACCCGCAGCACCTGATGCCGAAGCGCCGCGACCCGCGGGAGTCACCCCACGTCTCAACCTGATCCTCTTTGTGGACAATGTCAACATCCAGCCGACCAACCGTAAGCTGCTATTCGAAAACTTACGGCAGGAGTTGAGGGACGGCGCGCTCGTCGACAGCCGGGTGATGCTGGTGGCGATGAACCGTCGCATCGAAGTCATGGAGCCGTTTACCGACGATATCGAACGCGTTTTCGCCGCTCTCGAGGTGATGGAGAAACAGTCGAGTATTCATGCCCTGGTCGATAGCCAGCACCGGCTGTTCTTGAGCAGACTGGCTCGCTCCGACATCCAGGACTTTCCGTGCAGTCAGCCCAACCGACCGCCGCCACCGCCGCCGTCAGGAACCGGAACCGCAACCGGACCCGGCACGGGCGGCGGGAGTCGACTCGGTGGGTCGGGAAGTTCGGCGTTCAGAGCCGCGCTCCGAGATGCCGAAGACCTGGCCTCGGACGTCATCAGGCTGGGTGAACAACGGTACCAGACCGCTCGCAGCACCGTGCAGGCCTTGCAGTTCTTCACCGACACCTTGGGCGGCTTACCCGGGCGCAAGGCGCTGATTTATCTGAGTGACGGTATTCCCATGCGTCCCGCGGAGTCGTTGTCCGAAGCCTGGATCGCCAAATACGCCCTCTGGATCCAGCAGCATGCCGACTGCATCGACTCCTTCTCAGGCTCGGCCCTCAGCCGAGCCACCACCGGATCGGGGGTCCGTCAATTCAACCTACGGGGCGATCTTTCACGTTTGCGAGAAAGGGCCAGCGACAACAAAGTCACGTTTTATCCGATTTCGAATCATGGCCGCGGCGGCACCCTGATCTCGGCTGAGGTCCCGGGAAGTACAGACGGCGCGTCGGGCACCATGATCCGCAGCGCGATGATCGCCGAAGCGCAAGACCGCACGGCCACTCTGTTGCAAATGGCTGAGGACACCGGCGGCCAGGCACTGACCGGCAACGCCAACATCGGCGAGCTCATCCGTCGCTTGAACCAAGACTTCTCCAGCTTTTACTCCCTGGGCTACACGGCTCCTACCGTGACCGGTGAAGACGGCAAACGCAAAGGCGGCAAACGCGACAACACGTACCACAAGATCGAAGTCAAGGTCCGCCGCGAGGGGGCGAAAGTGCGCCACGTCGCCGGCCGACGGGACAAATCCTGGGTCGATCGGCTGGGCGACATGACCGCCGCGGCCGCCCTCTTCGGACTCGAAGCCAATCCCCTCGGCATCCAACTCCAGCGCGGCGAGCCGGTGCCCGACGGCAAACGGTTCAAGGTGCCGATTCTGGTCCAGATCCCTTTCAACCAGATCGAGATGCTCAACCACGGCGAGAGCTACTCAGCTGACCTGACCCTGCTGGTGGTTGTACGAGACGACAAAGGCGGTTTCTCGCAGCCCCGGCGAATCGACTTACCGGTCGAGATTCCCCAGGCGCAGATCGAGCAGGCCCGACAGCAGTCGGCAGCCTACCCGTTGGAGCTGAACATGAAGAAAAACGCCCAGGTAGTTGCGGTGGGAGTGCGCGACAACATCGCACAGACCGCTTCGTCCGTCACGCTCGACTATGACTTCGGCGGCGGTGACGACGACACGTCGTCGGACGATGGCACCCAGGAAACCAAGAAAAAGAAAAAGAAAAAGAAGAAGCCCGGGAAGGGCTGAACACCCCGCATTCAAACCCATCAGCTGCCCGCAACGTCTAAGCACCTGAGCCCTTGCAGCTCGCAGCCGTTGCAGCCTCCAACCTCCGCACCTTCGGGGAGAGCAGCTGGATGAACAATCCGTTCCAAGACCTGCGCCAGGACCTTCGCCACGCTCTGCGCTCGCTCCGCAAGAGTCGTGGCTTCGCCGCGGTCGCCGTTTTGACGCTGGCGATCACCCTCGGCGCCAACGCCACCCTCTTCGCCCTGATCGATGCCGTACTGCTGGAGCCTCTGCCGTTTGCGACGCCGGATCGGTTGGTGGCGCTGTGGAGTGCGCAGCCCGCGGACAACACATTCAAGGATCGGGTGCGTGCGATCGACTACCTCCGCTGGCGCGAGCGCAGCGATGCCTTCGACCGGATGGCATTGTTTTCCTACGACTCCCAGACACTCACTGGCAGCGGCGATCCACAACAAACTTTCGGCTCGCGGGTGACCGAAGACTTCTTCCCGATGCTCGGTGTGACACCGCTCTACGGCCGTGTATTCGAGCCCACAGATTACGCCGCAGACGCAGCGCCCGCGGTGGTGGTGAGCCACGCCCTGTGGTCGCGTCAGCTCGGCGCCGATCCCGACGTGGTCGGCTCGACGATCACCCTCGACGGCCAGGGTTACACCGTCATCGGCGTGCTGCGTCGCCAGATCATGCCGCTGGTAGCCTGGCACTTGGGTCGACTCGAACTGGGTTCGAGCCAGGCCCACTTCTGGCTCACCAGCGATGCCGAAGCCCTGCAACCGACCAGTGGTGTCCACGGCGTCCTCGGCCGACTCGCCCACGGCGTCAGCCTCGAGCTCGCCACCGACCGCATGGATGCCATCGCCCGCGGTCTCGAGGCCGACGATCCAGACACCCATGAAGGCTACCGCGTGACCCTGGTACCGGTCCTCAGCGAAGCCGTCGGCGACGTCTCGCAGTCACTGTGGCTCCTATTGGGTGCCGTCGGTCTGACCTTGCTGATCGCCTGCGCCAATATCGCCAACCTCTTCCTAGTCCGCGCCGACCAGCAGCGCAAGGAATTTGCCATCCGGTCGGCCCTTGGTGCCAGTCGACTGCGCATTTGGCGACAAGTCATCCTCGACGGCGCCCTGTTAGCACTCGCCGGGGCGATCTTGGGCACACTCTTCAGCATCTGGGCCTTACACCTGCTGCCCCGGCTGAGTCCGGCCGATATCCCGCGCCTCGACGAAATGACCCTCGATCTGCGAGTGCTCGGCGCCACCTTCGGATTGTGCCTGTTGTGCGGCCTGCTGTGTACCTTGGTGCCGGCCTTTCAGGCCGGCCGGCTGGATCTCGACACCACGTTACGAGCCGGCGGCAGGCAAGGTTCCGGGCCGGGTAACCCACGGCTGCGACAGTTGCTAGTCGTGACAGAGATGGCGTTGGCCGTGATCTTGGTGGTGGGCTCAGGGCTACTCCTGCGCAGCTTCTCGCGGCTGTCCGCGATGGATCCAGGGTTCGAGCGTGGGCATGTCCTGACCTTCAAGTTGATGCCACCCCGCAGCGATTATTCCGAAATGCATGGACTGACTGGCTTCTATGACCGTGCGTTGGAAACAATGCGTACGATGCCAGGTGTAGTCTCGGTTGCGGCGGCCTATGATCACCCCCTCGACTCCAACTGGACGCAGAGCTTTCGGGATGTCAACGGACCTGAGCCCGAGGCATGGCAGACCGGCGCCTTCCGCACGGTGACGCCGGAGTATTTCGACACCATGGGGGTCGAGGTGACCGCGGGCCGTGGGTTCACCCCCGGCGACGACGCCGAGGCGGCCGGCGCTGTAATCGTCAACCAGACCTTCGTGCGTCGCCACTTCCCGGACCGTGAACCCCTCGGCCAGCAGCTCGAAATGGTCACCACCCACTGGCAGTGGGGCGACGACGCTATCCCGTTCGCGTTCCGTGTCGTCGGCGTGGTCGAAGACGTGCGCTTCAAGGGCTTGGCCTCGCCGTCGGAAGCCGCTTTCTATCTGCCGTATCAACAGACACCCCACTTCACCATGACCGCCCTGGTTCGGACCGAGCGCGAGCCACAAGCGCTGATGCCAGAGATCCGCTCCCGACTGCGAGCGATCGACCCGCGAGTGCCGATCGCCAACATCAAAACCTTGGACGCTCTGCTCTCCTCCGAGGTTGCAAAACCGCGCTTCAGCGCCCTCGCCCTCACCGGCTTTGCTGCCGGCGCTTTGCTCTTGGCGGTCCTTGGACTGTGGGGCGTCCTTAGCTATTCGATCCGACAAAAAGTCCACGAGATCGGACTTCGCATGGCGTTGGGGGCAGCCGGCCACCACCTATTTCGCTGGGCGGTCTGGCACGGCCTACGTCCAGCCCTGCTCGGCCTCACCGTCGGCTTGCTCGGCGCCGCGGCACTTTCCCGTCTATTCCACAGCTTGCTGTACGAGATCAGCCCAACCGACCCCGTCACCTTCCTGGCGGTACCCATCACCTTGCTCGCCGTGGCCTTCCTCGCCTGTCTCGTGCCAGCAGCCCGGGCAGCCCGCACCGACCCAATGACCGTCCTCCGTGAGCAGTGACACCCGAGGCGATCCCGAGCGCTACCTGCAAGACCACTATAGACAGGACTCCTGCGTAACGCCCTAAATAAAAAGGAGCGACCCTGAAGAACAAGCCAAAGGCTCGTTCTGCCTCGGGCAGTGGTACCGGGCAGTGGTGCCGGGCAGACCTCTACGTTACCGGGCTAACGCTGCGTGTGGAAGGTGGCATGATGTTAACCGTTGTCCGTTTCTCCAGCTCTTCGTAGCAGCTCTTCCACTACCGCTCGCGAAATGCGATAACCCTGATTTAAGAGGTCAGAAAGCAGAGGCTCGATTGTCGCTACGGCGCCTCTTTGTTTTGCCAACAATAGAAGACCTCCCGTGCCTAGTACCCGGATCCTTATCCGCTTCGCGACCTGCCGACCTAGTCGGTCGTCCATGAGAGCGCCTGTTCGCCGTACAAGAGAGAGCTCGATGACGGCTCGTTCGCCAGCTCCCAGAGATGGTGGGAAAACAATGTCCGCGGGCCCTGGCGGCTCCGCGACTTGTAATTGTTGCTCTTCGATTGCGGCGTGGATCAATCGCGCACCTGGGAACTCAGAGTCTCGGCAGCACTCAGCAGCGACTGCGGTAGGAATCAGAACCGTATTGAAGATTGACTGAATGAGGTCGAGAGAACCAATCCTTGCCAGTCCGATCAGTGGTCCTGAGTCGGCGACAATCGAACGATTCTCAGCCAAAGCTCGCTAACTCTTCGTCGAGCTCTTCGGGCGGGTAACTGACAGCATCAACTCCAGCGGCTGCCAACGTCTCGAGAAATTTTTCTACTGGCGAGTTTGCGAATCGGGCGGCCTTGCTCAAGCTCAGAACTCCATCGGCATAAAGCTTGACCGCCAACGCTTCATAGACTCCGGCTTCGAGGAGATGCTGGTTCATTGGTACCGCCACAAAGACCGGCCGACCGTGCTTGGTCACCACGGCCAGGTCTCCGGATTCGGCGCCTCGAACAAGCTCCCCAGTACGTTGACGTAGATCACGGATGTTGAAGCTTTGCATGACTTGAGCCCCCAAATGTGCCTACATATGATAGCACAATTCTTATGCCTTCCACTGTTCGACGAACTGACCCATTGATACTGCCCGCACTCGTGACCAGGGGCACCTATACCGGGGCCCGCACCGGCTTTGCCCCCGCCATTAGATGGGGGAACGACCCTGAAGAACAAGCCAAAGGCTCGTTCTCCAGGGTCTCCGTTACCACTCTAGGCTGTCTTCAAACGCTCCGGCAGCCTGCCTAGTTGGAGCAGATCGACACGTCGTCGATGCCACACTCGACCAGGTCGCCGGTTGCCGAGCCGTCGGAGCACTGGACCCGCAGCTGGACGTTGGAGCCGGACGGGATCGACGCCGTGGCGGTGGCCCAGGCGGCATTCTGAGTTGTGTCGCCGTTCGAGGCCAGGGTGTTCCAG
>JAJCXO010000284.1 GCA_029263395.1 Acidobacteriota bacterium
CGTGTGGACTTCACACAACCGAGTTGCGATTCGCAGAACGATCGTGTGGACTTCACACAACCGAGTTGCGATTCACAGAACGCCTCTGTGAACTTCACACGGACTATAAGGTCCAGGAGTTTCGCTTAAAACAACGCTTCGCGGTTCTTTCGAAGCGTTTTGCCTTCGCAATCGCACCGCGAGCGCTATCAGGCCAGCGAGCGAGGAGATCTCTACCGCCGAGAGCTCCAGGCGCTGGTGTCGCCCGACTCGAAACCGTCGGCACAATGTCGTAAGAGCATGGTAAATTATGCCCCTGACCTCATGAGCTGTCAACCTCGCGGTACCAAGAGTCAACCTCGCGGTACTAGGAAGAACTCGGCGAGATCGTTGCGGGCCCAACGCATGGTGGCGAATTCGACCGGGCGATTGTTGCCTTGTTTGGCAGCTAGCAGCTTTTGATTGACCGCCAGATACAGCGCCGAGGCTTCGAGCACTTGATCGTTGTTCTTCAAGACGTCCAGGAAGGTGCTGGTGAACAGGGAATCGTGCGACTCCTCTGTCGCCGAGCCAACTGCCGGACCGCCGGAGGCGAGCACCAGCCGCGAACGTTTTTCGAGTAACAGTTTGATGTGGTAGTGCCGCTCCTGCGGGGTCATACCGCGTTTCAGGCGGGCAACCGAGGACCGTGTACGTAGGCCTGAGTAGACCGAATCGGCGACCACAAAAACATGCCGTGCCGCCATCAGATCGAGATGTTCGGTGACCACTTCGTTGGGGATCCAATTCGCCGGGTTACGAGGCTCGGCGTCGACCGGCTGCCAATAGGCGGTGTGGCCGTTTTCGTCGCGCAGACCGTGGCCCGTGTAGTACACCAGCAGATTGTCGTCCTGGGTGAGGGTTTCCCGCAGATCGTTGAGGGCGTTCATGATCTGGAAGCGGTCGGCATCGATCAAGGTGAGGACTTCGAAGCCATACTTCTCTTCCAGGATTTCGGCCACCAGGCGGGCATCCCGCGCCGCGCCGTCGAGCCGCGCCAGATTGCGATAGTTGCTGTTGCCGATCACCAGGGCGTGGTAGTCGCCGAACGGGATGTCTTCGAGGGCCAAACCCTGGGCAGGCTGGCGCTCGGTTGCCGATGGCTGGTGACGGCTTTCGAGCGTCGCGATCCGTTGTTGGCCATCCGCCAGCTCCTTCTGACGCGCCGCCAGATCGGTCCGCAGACGCATCAGGATGGACTCGAGACTCGACCGACGCTGGGCGTCTTCCACCGCCTCCGACTTGGACGTGTCGAGCTGAGAGCGCAACGCCTCAACCTCGGCTTCGAGGGCTTCGACCTCACCCTGCTTCTGTTGCAACGCTTCCCGCGCCGCCACCAACGCGCCGTAGTCCGATGCCTCCAAAACCACCAGATCCTCGGCCAAACCAGCCGCTTTGCGATACCAATTGAGGGCCTCCACCGCATCGCGCTCGACCCCGAGGCCCTCTTCATAGAGGTACCCGAGGCTGGTTTGCGCGGCGCCGTAGTTCTGCTCCGCCGCCTTACGGTACCAGTCCGCGGCGCCGGTGTAGTCGGCGGTGGTGCCGAGCCCCTTCTCGAAGATCTGCCCGACGTAATACTGAGCTTCGGCATCTCCAGCTTTGGCCTGCGGCAGCCAAACCTCGAGCGAAGTGCGGTAGTTGACCTGATCCGGTTCGGTGTATTCGCCACCCTGAATGCGACAGTCGGCGGCGGTGGTGCGGATCGGTCGGCGCGGCAAGATGTGGGTGTTGCGACGCCCGAGTCGCCGGACTTTGTTGGGCAGCAGGCAGTCGACGATCATCAGGTCGTCCGCCGTGACGGCGCTGGCGCCCTTGCCTTTTTTCTTGTCGCGGGCCGCACTTTCGGTTGGCAGCATCAACGCGAGGATCAACGCCAGTACGACGGAGCCCCTAACTCGGTTCATTGCTGAAGCCCTTCGGGTTCCCCTTCTCCCGGGTGGGCGTGAAGCGTGGGCGGGAGAGGGGGTGAGGGGGTGAGGGGTCGAAGACTCGTTGTGGTTCCCCACGATGCATTCTCCTTCTTCGCTGGGCGCAAGAGTCGCCAGCCGGGTCGGGTCGTCGGTTCAGAGTCGTCGGTTCAGAACTGGAGGCGAAATCCTCCCGACACGGTGTAGATGTCGAGGTCGTCGCGCTCCAAGTCGGTGTCGAACAGCAGGTAGGTGGCCATGCTGCGCGGCAGGGTGACGGTGACACCCGCGCCGACGTTCAAGAAGTCGCGGTCCGGCGTATCGGTGACGATGGCGAACGGCCGGCCGAGGGCATCACTGCGGAAACGTGCCCGGATCACCCGCCGATCGTCCATGAATTCGTGTAGGTAGGACAGCCGCAAGCTCGGCTGGACCACGCCCCAAGGGAAGCTGGCGGGGTAGCTGAGCTCGAATCCGGCCTCGCCTTGCAACGAGTCGATGGCCTGCTCGCGGAACAGCAGATCGAACGGACCGGCACCGGTTTCGCCGAACGCATCCACCGAGGCGTCGATCAGGCTGCCGCGCAGGAAGCCACCGAGGGTTGCGGCGCCGATCGAAAAGTCGTACCCAACCCCCAAATCAAACGACAGCTGGTCCCCTTCGGGCTCACCGCGGGTCACCAAGCGGGTGGCACCGCGGAACGCTCGCGGCAGCTCGATGATGCGCTCCATCTCATAATCGTTGCGGCCATAAGCAACGATGCCGTCGACATAAAACTTGCGGGTGTAGTAGGTACCGTAGAGTGAAACGGAGTAGCCTGAGACGTCGAGGTCACCACCGTCGCGGGCGATGTCGACGTTGGTGCCGAGATAACCGAGACCGGCACCGATCACCAGTCGATCCCCAACCCGATAGTCGATTCCGGCGGTGACCCCCTGGGTCTCGAAGTCGTAGCCGGTTTCACGGCCGGTTTGCGGCGCCTCACCAAACGACACTCGACCATTGATGAAGAAGCCCCACGGCGATTCGAGATCGATCGCATCGCCACCATCGCGGTTTTTCGCCGCCAGTCTGGTGGGGGAGCGACCATGGATCGCATCGTCGAGCACCCGTGACAGCTTCTCGAGATCCAGGCCGTAGCCAGAAACCGCGGAACGCAAGGTTCCCATCGCCACGGCGTCACCTTGGATGCTGATACTCAGCTGATCAACCGCGGCGAGACGACTGTTGCCACCGCGCAGCGCATTGAGCCGACCGCCGATGTTGCGCAGCTGGATGCGCGGCGCTCGCACGGCGGCATTACCCTGACTCACCACATCGCGGGGCGTGAGCCCCTCGAGTGCTGCTTGCCGCTCGGTAGAGTCGCCGATGCCGAACAGGTACTCGCAGGCCTCGAGCAAGTCGCCGGTGGCGGTGACACAGGCTTCGTCGAGCACGCCGCCGATGTCCATGTCGCCCTCGTCCAAGTCATCGCCACTGCCGCCCCCGAGATTACCGAGGTCACCCTCGATCATGACCACAAAGGACACCGCACTTTCGGTGCCTAGCAGGCGGGCGATAACGGTGGCTTGCCCGGGCATGTTTTGGGGCCGGATGCGAGCTGTCGAGACGCCGTCTTCGTCACTCGACTGCTCTTCCGGGCCGACCAACTCGGCACGCCCCTGGACTCGCCACACCACCGTCGCACCAGCTACCGGGCTACCGTCCATTCGCGAGGCGCGCACCTGCACATCGAAGTCTTCCCGCACCCGGGCGGAGAATTCCTGATCTCCCACCGCTTCGAGACGGAGGGGGGTGTCGTCGTCGATGATTGCCAGGAGCTGCTGGTTTGGCGTCGCCAACTCGGCGCCGACCGGTTGGCTGAGGCGCAGGCCGAGGGTTTCGTCACCTTCCTGCTGATTGTCGTCTTGGATCACCACCTGGACGGCCTTGCGACCACCTTCGCCTGGACGCCAACGCACCACCGTGCGCAAGGCGCCAAAGTCTTGACCGGCGGTGGCGGTACCTGCCACCGTTGCTACGGTGGCCTGGACCGCGCTGCTGAGCCCGCCGATGCGCTCGACAAACACTTCCGCACGGCCGGCACCTTCCATCACGGTCTGACGGTCGCGGACAAACCGAAGGCTGCTGGATTCGCCACCGTCGTCGTTACGGATCAAGCCTCGGCCAATGCCATCAGCAATCGTCGCATTAACTGGATTGAAGAGATTGACGGCGAACAACTCATCCGCTTCGACGGCGGTATCGCCGGTAATTGTGACGTTGAAGCTGGTAGTGACCCGACCGGGCGGGAAGGTCAGGGTGGCGCTGGCCGACTGGTAGTCTTCACCGGCGATGGCGGTGCCGTCGGCCGTCTCGACGTCGACCGAGACGATTGACGAGGAGGCGTTCGAGAGCGTCGCCGCAAACACCGCGAGGGTTGACCCTTCGTCACCTTCGTTGATGGCGACGTCTGAAATGCTGAGGCTCGGTAATCCATCGTTGTCATCGTTGCGGATGGTACCGCGGCCACGCCCCGTCACAATGACCGCGCCATCGGCCGCGGAGAGGTCCACGAAGAACCCTTCGTCCGCTTCGGCACGGGTATCGCCGACCACGTTCACCATCACTGTTTTGGAGGTCTCTTCTGGCTCGAAGGTGAGCTGGCCGGCAACCGGTTGGTAGTCGTTGTCGGCCTCGGTGGCGGTGCCGTCCATGGTGGCGTAGCTAACAATCACAGTGTCGTTCTGGCTCGCGCCGCGACTGAGGGAGACGGTAAAAGTGGCGACCGTTAATCCAGCATCCCCTTCGAGCACCATGACATCGTCGATCGACAGGCCAGGAGGCTGCTGAGCGTCGTCGTCTTCGTCGATTGTGCCAATGGCTTGGGCATCGGTGATTTGCACATTCTCAGGGGGGTTCGAGAGGTTGACGAAAAACGTCTCGTTGCCTTCGAGCAGACTGTCATCGATCAGCGCGACCATCACCTCCTGCACCGCGTCACCGGGCATGAAGGTGACTTGACCACCGCTGTTGACATAGTCCTCACCACCGGTAGCAGTGCCATCCGAGGTCGCCCAGTCGACTGTGATCGGCTCCGGCCCCGGGTTGGCCGGCATCAGGTGCACATCAAAGGTGATGGGGCCATGGTCCTCCGGGGCGGCTGCATCGTCGATCACAACGTCGAACTGCTGGGCGAAATCATTGTCTTGGATCGTCGCTTGCCCCTGGCCGTCGACAATCTGGGCGTTGGTCGAGGTGTTGATGAGGTCTAGGAAAAACGTCTCCTCATCTTCGACTTGGCTGTCGTCGAACACCGGAACCGCAATCGCCTGAGAGGTCTCGCCCGGCAGGATGCTGACGGTTCCCGAAGCGACCGAATAGTCCTGCCCCCCGGTTGCGGTACCATCTGACGTGGTCCATTGGATCGACACCGGATCCTCATCTGGATTGGGTTGTGACAGGGTGACATTGAAGATCGCAAAGTCATCCATCACATCACCCTCGGTCACGACGGTGTCGCTGACGAAGACGTCGACCACCGTTGGACCGTCACCGAGGATGGTCACCGTCAGTCCGTATTGAGTCTGTGAAGGCTGCTGAGAGGGCTCGGTACAATCCAGGTCGGCACCACTGACCCCGGGAGTCAGCTGAATGTCGAAGGTCTCAGGCCCTTCGGTGACGCCTTCGTCGATAATTGGGATCGAAAAGAACTGAGTCAAGTTGCCAGGCTCGAACATCAGAAAACCAGGCGCGGGCACCCCATAGTCCGAAGGATCAGCCGGGTCGATCAACCCTGGTTGAACATCCACTTCCCAGACCACCGGCGTGAAGACACCAGCACAGGCCCCTTGGAGTTGGACCCCAAACATCACGACGTCCGTCTCGGACACGTCCGGTGGCAGCGGTGTCGGCGGCACAAAAACGAGCTGATAAGGCGGCGGACCGGCAGCAACTGGCAACGCCAGCCACAGCAGAGCCAGGCAAACCATCAGACCGACCCGACTCGCCCGACTTGTCACGGGAACTTCACACCTTCGATGTAACGCCATGCTGTAAGCCCCAAAGTCTCAGCGACACGGATTTTTCCGTCGCTGAACGGAGAGCTCTCTATAGAAGAGCCTAGATCTTAGCATGAGCGTCGAGAGGCTCCTCGACTACCCCGACCTGAAGGCTCGGGATATCGGGCCAGGGCGTCTAGGTGACTTCTAATCAGGTGACTTCGAACAAAGGGTCGCCACCTTCAACGGTCTGATCTTGCTCGACGTGAAGTTTCGCGAGCACCCCGGCGGATTCTGCCTGAATCTCGTTTTTCATCTTCATCGCCTCGAGCACCAGGATTCCCTGGCCGGCTGTAACCTCGTCACCTTCAGCAACCAGGATCTCGACAACCCGTCCCGGCATGTACGCGGTGACCTGTTGGGCACCACCACCACTCGCTTCGTGAGCTTCGCGAGCCAAGTGGGTGAGCGGGTCCATGAGTTCCACCTCGTCGGCACCAAGGGCACTGTTGACCCAATACACGCCTTCTTTCTGGCGGCGCACGGTCACCTCGTGTTGGCGGCCTTCGATCAGCAAGCTGTGGATCGTACTGCCAGCCTGAGCAACATCAACCTCGTATTCGAGATCGCCAATCTTGATGCGGTAACCCGACTCGGTCCGCTCGAGGTGGACCTTTGCTTCGCGGTCCTGGTGGCGTGCAATCAACTCCATGACGGACCTCCAACGGCTTCGCGGCGGGCGGCTTCTTTCCAGTGACTGCGTTGCCCACCGCTAACCACCGGCTGTGAGGTAACCACCTCCTGGCGCTCGGCGTGTGCGATGGCGGCGGCAATCAGCGGCAAGTCGGCAAGCTCGGCCGCATCCACCGGGCTGGCGGCCCACTCACCACTCTTCAGCTTACGGTCGAGCATGCCGTTGTCGAGCCGGCCGGCACGAAAATCGTCGTCCTTCATGATCTGGCGGAAGAGCGGCACCGGGGTACGAATACCTTCGATCCTGAGCTCACTCAACGCACGCTCCATACGGGCGATGGCATGGGCACGATCACTGCCCCACACGATCAGCTTGGCGAGCATAGGATCGTAATAGATCGGGACCTCACCGCCGCTGACCACACCGCAGTCATTGCGCACGCCGGGACCTTCCGGCAGTCGCAGGTATTCGATGCGACCAGGGGAGGGCATGAAGTTGTTGAACGGGTCTTCGGCGTAGAGACGGACCTCGATCGCGTGCCCCTGGGGTTGGAGGTCGGCTAGTTGCGGGTCGAGCGGCTCACCCTGCGCGATACGCAGTTGAGCGATCACCAGGTCGACCCCGGTCACCATTTCGGTCACCGGATGTTCAACTTGCAGCCGGGTATTCATCTCCAAGAAGAAGAACTCACCGTGCCGATCGAGCAAGAACTCAACGGTACCGGCATTGGTGTAACCGACTGCCCGAGCCGCCTTCACCGCCGCTTCACCCATCCGGCGACGAAGGTCGACGTCGACCACCGGCGACGGCGCTTCCTCGACCACTTTTTGGTGGCGACGCTGGATCGAACACTCGCGTTCACCTAGGGAAACCGTTTGGCCATGATGGTCAGCAAGCACTTGGATTTCGACGTGTCGTGGTTGTTCGACAAATTTTTCGACATATATCGTGTCGTCACCAAAGCTCGAGATGGCCTCTGAACGGGCTTCGCGAAAGGCTGCCGGCAGCTCGTCGGCCGACCGCACCAAGCGCATCCCTTTACCGCCGCCGCCAGCCGAAGCCTTGAGTAAAACTGGATACGAGATTTCGGCCGCGGCCACTTTGGCCGCTGCAACATCGTGTACCGGGTCACGGCCACCGGGCACCACAGCCACGCCAGCGTCCATCATGATCCGTCGACTCTCGATCTTGGAGCCCATAGCGTCGATAGCGGAGGCCGGAGGGCCAATGAAGATCACACCGCGTTTTGCAGCGTAGCGCGCAAAGTCCGCATTCTCCGACAGGAACCCGTAGCCGGGATGGATGGCATCGGCACCAATCGAAACCGCGAGGTCGACAATCGCCTCACCCCGCAAATAACTCTCATGGGATGGTGCCGGTCCAATACGGTAGGCCTCGTCGGCTAGCAGGACCGGCAAGCTGGCGCGATCTGCGTCGGAGTAAACGACGGCACCGCGGATACCGAGCTCGCGGCAGCCGCGCAGCACCCTGACCGCAATTTCGCCACGATTGGCGATGAGAACTTTTTTAATGACTTTGGTTATGGGCTGATTCATTTGCGCGCTCCCCGGCGCACGAGTTCAATTTGCGCGCTCCCCGGCGCACTGTGGACACGGACAGATCTCGCGTAGGAAGTCGAAACGGTAGATACCGGTGGCATGGTGGTCGGACCAGACGATGGAGATGGCGTAGTTGCCAACCGGCTCGATGGTTTCGGCCTGCACTGGCGCAGGAGGCTGATGAAACTCGGTGCTCATGGAGCCGTGGCCCTGGCAGCCGGCACAGGGACAATAACCGCGGACATAGTCATAGCCCAACTCGGCGCTGTGGCCATCGGACCAGGTGAGCCGCAACGCTTTCTCGGCGTCCAGACGCCGGATCTCAGTCAGGTAGAGGGTCTGTTTCATCGGTTAGATCTCTCGCTCAAGGCGGATCGACAGTGCCCAGCTCCGTCCAGGGGCCACAACGTAACAGTCGACGGGCCGCTTTGCCGCTGCCTTTCCAGAACCCGTAGCGACGGATACTACCTGCTGCGTAATGGCTACAGGTGGGTTCGAAGCGACATTGCACTCCGGCAGCGGGCATCAACTTGGACAACGTGGCCTGATAAGCAGAGATCGCCAGCAAAGCGGCTCGGGTAGTGAGCTGTGCCGCCGGTGGACGCCTGGCGTCGAAACCGACAGCGAGTACAAGAACCAGCGCGGCACCGATCCAGGCCCGGCGCCGGCCGATTCGACGCCGACTGGGTCGGCGCCGGTTTGTTCGTTCTTGTGCCTGGCGATCCTTGGCGTCACCAGGCACGGGCAATACTTGCGAACGGTCAGAACTTGTCGGCAAAGTCGCTCAGGCCCGGGATCAGGAATCGCTCGCCGTTGACTCCCTTGACAATACAAACGATGTGTACCGCCACAACCGCAATCCAGACGGGTAGGGTCACCAGGCAGCCAACGCAGGCGGTCATCGTACTCACCACTGTCAGCAGGATGGAGATGACGATATCGGCGCCGAACAGGACCAAACCATGTTTGGCATGCCACTGGACTTCCTGATCGTCCTTCTCGGCAAGAAACGGGATCAGTGCAAAAGGCCCGAGATAGGCCAACACAATCATCAACGTCCGATTTTCCGAGGCGCCACCGTTCGGCGCCGAAACAGGTGGCGGCGAGCCTGCGGACGGTGGTGGCGGACCAGCGGGTGGAGGAGGTGGAGGAGGATCAGAGGGTGGTGGCGGTGGAGTCGGTTGGTCTTCGCTCATCTGCGAGCTCCTCCAAGTTGTTGAATCAAGAATGTCTGTGCAGTGTATCGGAGCCTCGCGAACTGCTCAAGAACACCTGCCTGAAGGTTCTACCTCAAGCCCCCTGGGGCCAGGGCCATCACATCACCTATCGCCAACGGCAAACGGCTCCAGAACGGTTCACCCAAGGGAGCATTGATCATTTGCCCAAAATGCCGCGCCCGACCTTCGACCGCCAACCAATAGTCTGGACTCGAGACCTTGGTCATCGGCTCCTCGCGACTGGAGTCGGCACGGTACAACTGACTGTCGTAGGCTGCCAATGACGCCATCTTCCGATCCCATACGCTGGAGACATCGACAATAAACGCCGGATCGAAGGGATCGTGCTGCATGTAGGAAAAAACCGCTCCGGGCCGATGCGGCTCGCCTTGGCCTCGACGTGCCAGGCCGGCATAGAAGGCAACGTCAGCCACCAGCTGATGCGCTCGGCCGTGGTCGGGATGGCGGTCTGATGGTGTCGGTCCCAGCAGAATCTCGGGCCGCCATGCCCGTAACACTTCGATCAGCGCATCTTCTTCGGCTTCACCATGGCGAAAAGCACCGTCGCCGCAATCAAGAAACGCCATCTCGACGGCACCCAGGGCCGCGGCCGCGTTCTGAGCCTCGACTTCTCGTTCTGCCACCGTACCCCGAGTGCCGCGCTCACCGCGGGTGAGATGCAGGATGCCGACGCGCTTGCCCTGCGCAGCGAGCAACGCCACCGTCCCACCACAGGCCAATTCGACATCGTCGGGATGCGTACCGATAGCAAGAACGTCGAGTTTCATGCCTAGACTCCCCGTGGCTGTGCCGGAATCCGGACCACATGCAGCAGCCGCGGATCGAGCTCGAGCTGCTCGGCCAAGATCGTGGCGAAGTCCGGTCCGTAACGGGCCAGAAAATGCGCCACCGAAAGCGTACGCTCCTGTGGGTGGCCGCCTGGTAGACAAGCGGTCCGCAACTGGTCGAGTCGTTTTGCCCAGACTTCGTGCCGGCGGGCGACAGCGCTTGCAACCTTACCAGCCAACTGGTCGAGGCCACGGCCAATATGCGAACGGGTCTTGTTCAGCGGCCCTTCGAGGCCACGATCAACCTCTGACAACGGTTCGTTCAACCCGGCCAGCAAACTGTCGATTTGCTCGCGTACCGGACCGATGTGGTCAGTACCCAATTTGTCCGCCACCAGATGATCCAGCGGCGTGCTGTAGAGTTCTTCGAGCGTGACACCCAACTCTTCGAGTTGCCGCGCTTGGCGATCTTCGAGAATCAATGCCTGGGGGCGCAGCGATGTCCACGGCGGTTCGATGCCGAGTACCGAGTAAACCGGCGCCACCTGAGACATGTAGGAAAGCTCGGCGGGTCCCATGATCTGCAGCGTTGTGCCCAGCAATGCGTCCTGAATCGCTGGCCGGGCCAGAACCCCCGGGCTGATCACCGACGGGTTGTCTTCGATGATTCGCCGGAGTTGATCCAGCGACCGCGGGGCTTCCTCGAGTCCACGCAAAGTGAACGCCTCAGCCGCCACGTCTGTTGACGACCAGGCGATGCGGCGGCGTTCCTGCCCGTGCAACATAAAGAGCGGGCTGAGCCCCGGCTGAGGCTTGACCTGCAGCCCATAACCGCGATGCTCGATTTCGGCATCCGCCGCAGTCTGCGCTGCCGCAATCTCCTGACGACGATCGATCAGCTGTCTCAGCCAAGGGCGCTGTAGTCGTTTGACCTCAGGCAACATGGAGTCGAGCATCAACGGTGCCCGCTCACCCAGCGCCCCTACCATCAGACGGCAAAACGCCTCGCCAAAACGAGCGCTGGGGCGGTACGAGTCGTTGAGATCGAGATGGACACCGTTGTCTTCGAGCTGTTTCTCGAGCTCACCCAGCCCGGGGCCGAATGTGCGCATCCCGATCGGCAAGAGCGGCGACGGATCAGCACCGAGATCCAGTCGCTGAACGCCGCTTCGAGTCAGGAAGGACGCCTGGGCCATCTCCGCCCAGTCATGATCCTCGGTCGCAACCCAGAAAACTGCCACCGCCGGCTGGCCGGCCGCCGAGATGGCCTCAGCCCAACGCACAGCAGCGACCATCTTGCTGAGGGAATACAGTGGGCCACCAAAAAGACCCGGCTGTTGACCTGTAACGACCACCCGAGTTGCTGGATCTGCGAGCTTTTGAGCCAACTGCTCGGCGCCGGGATGACCATACGCAGCATTGGCAGTCGCTAGGGCGCGTGCCAGCTCGCTGCGATCTACAGCCGGGGGATCTTCGGGACCGATGGGCATCTCGCCAGGAGCGAGAAAACGCAACGGGGACAGCAGCTCCCGATCGCGCCCTTGTAGGAAGGCGGTCGGCAAACCCGGTAACCTGGACGTCGCCAGCAGATCGAGCCCGAGGGCCACGGCGCTAGACTGGGCGGTGTCCGACGAGGATAAGTCGTTCGCTGTCACGATCGAAGGGTTCTCCCTGGAAATTGCCGTAGAGGTCATCAACTTCGAGCCCAGCCCATCGCGCTCCGATCGTCACTTCGTCGCGACTGTAAGCTCGAACGCTCTCGAGATACGTTTGTGGGGCCTTACCGGGTTCCTCGAGTCGCATCCGTTTGTTGATCCGTCGGGTGGCATCGTCATACCAACGCTCGATATGGACCTGCCGTCCCGCAATACTCTGAACCTCGCGTGCCTTCAAGCCAGCGATGACCGTATCGCGATTCAGAAAGTCGATCAGAAAGCGGCCCTGGGGCTTGAGCACCCGGGCGATCTCCTCGAGCACCCGGAAATTCTCGCGCTCGCGCTCGAAGTAGCCAAACGACGTGAAGAAGTTGAGCAGCCAGTCGAAAGATTCTGCACGAAAGGGCAGCTGGCGCATGTCTCCCTCCGCATTGGGTACCCTCGGCGGATGCGCCAGCAGGGTGAGCGAAAGGTCGATGCCCAAGGTGTTATAACCGCGACCACGTAGAGCCTGTGTGTGGCGACCAGCGCCGCACGCCAAGTCGAGCACCGCCTTGGGTTCGGGTAGCCCTGGCGCCAAGTGTCGTTCGACGAAGTCGAGATGTCGATCCGCCTCGCCAGCGTCGCGATGCGCGTAGAGTTCTAGATACTCTTCACCAAACCATTCTTTGTACCAGGCCATAGCCGCAGGATCATAACGCGAATCGCAGGCGCGACACGGCACTGGTTCATCTGGGTTCCCCTTCGGCAAAAGCGACTGGGGTTCACCCTCGGCGACCTGACCCGATAAGATGAATCGAGATGTTTGCCATCGACCACATTCCCGTCGACCCACCCTTAGTCCTCGCACCCATGGCGGGCGTGACTGACCGAGATTTCCGGCTCATCGTACGCCGGATGGGAGGCGTGGGCGTAGTGACCATGGAGTTCATCTCGTCAAAAGGGCTGATGCGCGGGGATCCTCAGATCCTCCAACGGCTGACCTTCAGCGAAGAAGAAAGACCGCTGTCGATCCAGATCTACGGCTCCGATGGCCCGACTATGGCCGAGGCCGCTCGCGAGGTCGAGCGGCGTGGAGCAGATATCTGCGATATCAACATGGGTTGTCCGTCCAACAAAGTTCTCAAAGGTTGCGCCGGCGCGGCGCTGATGGGCGACCTGAAGGTGGCGGAAGAGATCATCGCCGCTGTTCGACAGGCAATCTCGATCCCTTTGACGGTGAAGTTTCGACTCGGGCTAGACGACCGGAGGCAGAATTACCTCGAGCTCGGCCGTATCTGTGAGGCCAACGGCGTGGCGGCGGTAGCGCTTCATCCCCGCACCGCCCGCCAAAAGTTTACCGGCAGCGCGGCCTGGAGACACATCGCGGCGCTCAAAGATGCACTGTCGATCCCGGTAATGGGCAACGGCGATGTCGGCACACCGGAAGACGCTGCACGCATGATCCGTGAAACCGGGTGCGATGCCGTGATGATCGGCCGCGGTGCTACGCGCAATCCTTGGATCTTCTGCCAAATCGCCGCTCACCTCTCGAACGGTGACATGCCACAACCAACCTGGGAAGATCGACGGGACCTGATTCTCGATCACTTCCATACGATCATCGCCCGAGAAGAGCCTAAGTTTGCTCGTTTCAAGCTCCAGACCTTCACCGGCCTCTACAGCAAGGGTTTGCCGGACAGTCTGAAGCTGCGTCGTCAAATTCACAGTTTGCAGGAGCCGGAACAGTTCATCGAAGCGATCGAACGCTTCTTCGACAAGCTGATCCCGCGACAAGCGGCCTGAATCATGAGCCCTCCCGAGTCCACAAAGGAGTACCGACTCGAGTTGCCGGACGATCCCGTCACAGCGCTCAATCTGGTCACCCTGGCGGCCAACGACTGGGGCGGCATATGGCAAGCTGGCAACAACGGCGGGCGACTGGGACTACCGGTTATCGCCGGCCTACGAAGAGGTTGGGTCGCGGGCGATCTGAAGGTGGAGAAGGCGAGTGAAGGTTCACGATTGATCTATTGTGTGGACAAGAGCGACTACACGATCCAGAAACCAGCAGCTGTGATGCTGCTGTTGGCCGGCCTCGGCGCCGTCACCACAGTGATTGCTCCTTTTGTGCCGGCCCTCTGGGGGCTTGTACCTATCGGCCTCTTGTTGAGCATCGGAGCCTGGTTCCTGGTGATCTCCCGGCTCCGCAACAGCGGTCCCGAAGAATTCTTCGATGACCTCGAGTTACGCAGCCAGGAATAACGAACACCCGATTTCTGTTACCCTCTACAGAGACCGCAAAAGCGGCCGGTTCTTTGGCAACATCATTCTTTGAGTAAGGTAGTCTTCGAATAAGACTCTCTTTGAGCAAATTCTTGAGCAATTCAGCCCTTGGCAGACAAATTCTTGGGGGCGTACCGGATTCGACGGGGAACAAGCAGGCTTGTTGTGGCGTGCCGGACTCCATCCGTTAACTGGAACCTTTACAACTGCCAACGACGAATTGGCTCTCGCGGCTTAAGCCGTGACGTGCCGGCAATGGGCTTTGATTCGCTGCACTTGCCGGGGCGACGTTAATGCGGATCAAACGGTGTGGTGGGTCCGACACCACACCCGGATAACTACCGGACTGGCCGTGGCGACGGAGGCCTTCCGCCTAAGCGCGACGGTGAGATTTTCAAAGGGAAGGACACGCACGTAGAAGCTTCCGGTCTGAGTTTTTCGGACGTGGGTTCGACTCCCACCGCCTCCACCAAGATACGACAACAGCCGGCATCCAGCCGGCTGTTTTTGGTTATGTTGGCGCCGTCAACGCCATCAGGTTCCGTCAACCTGCCTGTGCGAGGGCCTCACGAATGCTCTCGACGTAGGGTGCCCGGAGGACTCCTACTTCGGTAATGATGGCCGCCACCAATTCGTTCGGCGTGACGTCGAAAGCGATGTTGTGGGCCATCCCTGAGTTTGGGGACAACTCGACCCCTGCGATGCGGGTCACCTCGGTCGGATCGCGTTCTTCGATCGGGATCGCATCTCCGGTGGCAGTGTGCGGATCGATCGTCGAGAGCGGAGCCGCAACATAAAAGGGGATATTGTGCCGCGCCGCCAGAACTGCAACGGTGTAGGTTCCGATCTTGTTGGCAACATCACCGTTGGCTGCAATCCGGTCAGAGCCGACGACGATGCGATCCACCATGCCGCGCGACATCAATGCGCCTGCGCTCGAATCGGTGATCACCTGGTAGGGGATCCCCAATCGCCCGAGCTCCCAGGCTGTCAAGCGTGCACCCTGCAGCAAGGGCCGTGTCTCGTCGACCCAAACCTTGGCGACTTTGCCGTGGTCGAAACCCGAGGTGATCACGCCGACTGCCGTACCGTAACCGCCGGTAGCCAGGGCGCCCGCATTGCAGTGGGTGAGCACCCGGTCGCCTTCTTGAAATAACGCAACACTATGGGCCCCTATCTGTCGACAGGATTCAATGTCGTCGCTATGGACCCCTTTTGCCCATTCGAGAAGGACTTCCCGAGTTGCCTTTGCTCCTCTTGATCGATTTGCCTCAAAAAGCTCCTTGCCCAAGTCGAGGGCCCACCGCAGGTTGACCGCGGTCGGCCGAGTCCCCATCAGCAGGTCGTAGACTTCTCTGAATCTCCGATCCAGGTCTTCGTCGCGCTTGACCGACTGCAGGCCAACCACTAACCCATAGGCTGCTGAAACACCGATTGCCGGAGCACCTCGTACCGCCAGGCGGCGGATCGCATCGGCGACAATCTCAGGGGTTGAACAGTGGATCCAAGTCTCTTCTGCCGGCAGAAGCGTCTGATCGAGTAGATACAGGCCACCATCTCGCCATTCGATGGGCGAAAAAGCGGCATCCGTCGTGGTGCTGTTGGAACCCGTTGTTTTGTCCATGGTCCTTATATCTTACGTCTACCGAGTTGGTCATGCAGCACCGAAACGACACCGTTAGTGAAAAAGCCATCAACCGTAGGGATGGTTTGAGCTCTTGGTAGATTCTGGTAGACGAGCCCTGCGCAGCCGCCACGATTCGGGGTATCATGGAACGACGAACGATCGACAGACGGCCGGGATGTCGAGGGGCGGAAAGAACAGCAGTCAAGGTCTATTCAACGTTGACTGCTGCAAGACGTCAGACGCTCTGTAGACGCCAGTCACTGTAGACGATGGGCGACTCGATACCATGATCAATGCTTCGTCTTGATCATCAAGGATCAAGCCTTCTACGAAGGTCAAGTCTGGAAGACAGTTGCTCTTGGGGGCCCCATATGAAAGTTCTGGTCATTGGATCCGGAGGTCGGGAGCACGCTTTATGCTGGAAGCTCCGCCAGAGCCCCTTGCTCAAGGAGCTCTATTGCGCTCCGGCAAATCCTGGGATCGCTCAGATAGCGGACCCGGTACCGATTCCTGCAGATGAGATTCATCAGTTGGCAGACTTCGCAGCCGACTTGAAGATCGACTTGACGGTTGTCGGGCCGGAGCTACCTCTGACCCTCGGTATTGTCGACGAATTCATCAGTCGCGGATTGCCGATTTTCGGCCCAAGACGACAAGCAGCCGAACTCGAAGGCAGCAAAGTTTTCGCCAAAGAGCTGATGAGGCGCCAGGGTATTCCGACCGCCAACTTCGAAATCGCTCACAGCGAAGACGACGTGCGCAAGGCTGCCGCAAGATTTGGTTTCCCGGTCGTCCTCAAGACCGACGGGCTGGCAGCCGGCAAGGGCGTACTGATTCCAAAGAATGCCGAACAACTCGAGGCGGCCCTGAAGACGTTCTTCGAAGAACGGCGATTCGGAACGGCAGCCGAGAAGGTTATCGTCGAGGAGTGCCTACAAGGCGAAGAAATTTCCTTCATCTCGCTGTGCGACGGAGAGCATATTCTCCCTCTGGCCACCACTAAAGACTACAAGCGGCTCCTAGACGACGACCGCGGCCCCAACACTGGTGGCATGGGAGCTCACAGCCCCGCCGGAGTACTCGGCGGGGCGGGTGGTGAGATCCTCGACCGCATCTTGCGTCCAACGGTGCGGGCTATGGAAGAGGCCAATCGCAGCTTCGTCGGTGTGCTGTACGCCGGCTTGATGCTCACCCAGGAAGGACCGAAGGTCCTAGAGTTCAACGTCCGCCTGGGCGATCCGGAGGCGCAACCCCTGTTGATGCGTCTCGACGAGGATCTACTGCCGGTTCTTGCCAGTGGTGCCGCCGGAAGATTCGAGCATCCCCGTTTGCGGTTCCGCAAAGAGGCGACCGCCTGCATCGTGCTGGCGAGCGAGGGATACCCGGAAAAGCCGACCAAAGGGGAACCCATCACCGGCATCGAGGCGGCAATGCAACAAGAAGGAATCGAAGTCTTTCACGCCGCTACCGCTACCAAGGACGACCAGCTGGTGGCGGCTGGCGGCCGAGTTCTCAACGTCTGCGCCTCGGGGCCGACGCTTCGAGACGCCCTCAAACGCTCCTACACTGCCGCTGCCATGATCCGATGGCCAAGCAAAATCATGCGGCACGACATTGGCAGGCGGGTCCTCAATCGTGCTGGTGGATAAGCTCCTGCCAGCGAGTTGACTGCGCTAACAGCATCACAGGACCTCCGAATTGACACATCACGAGCCCGGTTGCGATAATTTCCACAGGTTGTCGTAGAGGTTTTGCCCGTTCGACAACACAATCGTTGAACCGTACTGGCAGGGATCTCTCAACGGAATCGCCGCGGGTAACTCTTCGTTTCCTAACCGCCAAGATCACGGTTTCCATACAGGCAAACACTATGGCCGGCTGCTCGGGTTGTTCGTACAAAGGAATGTCGACCGCTGTCGAAGACACCTTCGTCGGTGTGCGGTTTGGTGAGGAGACCAATCTGACTCTCTGCCGCACCGACGGCAGAATCTACGGCCAGGGCGACCGCGTCGTGGTTGACCGAGAGAATGGTCCGACTTTTGGCAAGGTGGAAATGTCGCCGATGCCGGTCTTCAAACCGTGCCAGAAGTCCAATGCCCGGCGAGTGCTTCGGCCTGCCTCGAAGGCAGACATCAAGGCTTTCGAGAACAAGCTCAAAAACGAGCTTCTGGCTAAGCGTTTTTGCCGTGAAAAAGCCCGCGCCCTTAAGCTCGAGATGAAAATCTCGAAAGTCGAATTTTCGCTCAGCGCTCGGCAGGCGACCTTCCTTTTCACCGCTAACGGTCGCGTTGATTTTCGTCAGCTAGTGCGCGACCTGGCTCAACGGTTTTCGACCCGGGTCAAAATGGTCCAAGTTGGTGCGCGAGACGAAGCCAAACAGCTAGGAGGCCTTGGCATTTGCGGTCGTACGCTGTGCTGCTCGACTTGGCTCAAGGATTTCAAACCGATCTCCATCCAAATGGCGAAGCGTCAAAATCTCAGCCTCAACCCTTCGAAGATCTCCGGCCAGTGCGGCCGCCTGCTTTGCTGTCTAGCCTACGAAGATCCTCAGTACCACAAAAAGAAATCGCGCCGCGCTCCCAAGCCGAACACGGGAGCCGCAGGAAGGGCCGCGGGTGAACCCAATTGACCCAGCGCAAGCTCATTCGACCTGACGCTCAGGAACAGAGAGCAGGCCGCGGAGGGCGTCGTAAACAGGCCCCCCCGGAGCAGACCAATGCAGAAGAGTTCTATTACCTCAAACAGATGGCGAGCAAGACTCCGATGGTGGTGCTGTTGACCAACAATGAGGAACTCAAAGGTTGGATCGAGTGGTACGACAAGGCTGCGATCAAACTCAATCGCCAGGACGGCCCAAACCTGCTGATCCCGAAGCACAACATCCGCTATATGTTCAAAGAAGAGGAGCTCAAGCGGTTTCGTCGACGCGAGCGGAGCTAGGATCCAGGCACTGCAAGCTGCCTGTTGTTGTCTTCACCCAGGGCGATCCTGCGGGTATTGGACCGGAGATCCTGCTCGCTGTTCTCAACGACGCCGAGGTAGACAAGTCTTACCGTCCGTTGTTGATTCTCGAGCGCGCCGCTGCCGTCGCGGTACGAAGGCACGTGCCTAAAGCCCTGTGGAACCGCCTGTCTTTTCTAGATCCAGGGGAGAGTCTCGAGACCTCCTTGGCTGGCGGCGATCGGATCACAGTTGTTGACCCGGTCGGCCGAGACCGGCCGGTAACCCCCGGAGCGGCCACGGCAGCCGACGCACATGGAGGGCTCGCAGCGCTCGATGTCGCGATCCACTTCATGCGGGCCGGGCTAGCAGATGCCTTGGTGACCGCGCCACTCAACAAGGCACTCATCGCCCACCACGTGCTACCGGGCTTCAGCGGACACACTGACTATATTGCGCAAGCTGTCGGCCTCGAGCACTACGGTCGCGATTACTTGATGGGCTTCATAGCGCCAGACTTCCGGGTCGCTTTACTTTCGATGCACGTACCTTTGTCCGCAGCACTGGCGGCTGTCAGCCACGAATCGGTGTTGGCGGCCGTCCGATGTCTCGCGCAACACGTCAACGGGCGGATCGCGGTTGCAGGGCTCAACCCACACGCCGGTGAAGGTGGCCTGTTCGGTTACGAGGAGGAGCTTGTTATCCGGCCAGCGATCGAGGCTGCACGCCAAGAGGGTATAGACGTACACGGACCGGAAAGCCCGGATTCACTATTCGCCCGCGCCCGACGCGGCGAGTTCGACTGGGTGCTGGCTCTGTACCATGACCAAGGACTGATCGCGGTCAAGACCGCCGCCTTCGGCACCGCAACCAATTGGACCATTGGCCTACCTTTCCTGCGCACTTCCGTAGATCACGGCACGGCCTATGACATCGCCGGCAAAGGCCTCGCGGATTCGACTTCTCTACGACAAGTCATCCAACAGACGCTGCGTTTACTGAACATGCAAAGGGGTTCGTCGACATCGAGACGGCACAGTCCGATGATAGGATAAAGGTTTCCGACCCCACCTTCCTGATCGCGACCTATTCCAAGCCGTAGGAGATCCAATGCGCAACACCGGTCCGTTTATCAGCCGACATGGCATTAACAGCCAGGGATTCGACACGACGGGTACGGTGTACTGGAATCAGTCCGAAGCTCAGCTCTACGAGCAAGCCATCCAGCGTGGCGAGGCGAGTTTGGCGGCTGGTGGCGCCCTGGTGACCAGGACGGGAGAACACACAGGGAGAGCGGCGAACGACAAATTCGTGGTGCGTGAGTCGGCGAGCGAACAAGACATCTGGTGGGGCAAAGTCAACAAGCCGATCGACCAGAGCCGCTTCAACGCCCTGCTGAGCCGGATTCGGGAACACTGGAAGGGCTCGGATCTCTTCGTGTTCGATGGCTACGCTGGGGCCGATCCGAACTACCAGATCAAGGTACGGGTCATCAACGAGAACGCCTGGCAGAACCTTTTCGCCCGCAATATGTTCGTGCGTGAGGCAGACGGCCAAAAGCTCACCGAACACGCACCAGACTTCACGGTCATAAACGCACCGAGCTTTCGTGCCGACCCTACGATCGATGGCACTTATAGCGGTACGTTCATCCTGCTCGACCTATCTCAACGCTTGGCACTGATAGGCGGGACTCAATACGCCGGTGAGATAAAAAAAAGCATCTTCACCGTGATGAACTACCTGCTGCCAAAACGGGGTGTGATGGCGATGCATTGCAGCGCCAACTACGGCAAAGACCGTGACGATGTAGCGCTCTTCTTTGGCCTGAGTGGCACCGGTAAAACGACCCTTTCCGCCGACTCGAAACGAACTTTGATCGGGGACGACGAGCATGGCTGGTCCGATGATGGCGTTTTCAATATGGAAGGTGGTTGCTACGCCAAAGTGATTCGCCTCGACCCTCAAGGCGAACCCGCCATCTATGCCACGACTCAGCGCTTCGGGACCATTCTAGAAAACGTGATTTGCAACCCGGAGACGCGTTGCGTAGATTTGGACGACGACTCACTGACCGAGAACACCCGCGCCAGTTACCCGCTCGATCATTTGAGCAGCGTCGATCTCGGAGGTGTCGCAGGCCACCCAAAGAACGTTATTTTTCTGACCTGTGACGCGTTCGGCGTACTGCCACCGATCAGCAGCCTGACCGAAGCACAGGCCATGTACCACTTTCTGAGTGGCTACACCGCCAAGGTTGCTGGTACAGAAAAAGGTGTCACCAAGCCATCAGCCACTTTCAGTACCTGTTTCGGGGCACCGTTCATGCCTCTGCACCCAGGAGTCTACGGCAAACTTCTGGGCGAAAAGCTGGCACGACACCAGGCCAAGGTCTGGTTGATCAACACTGGCTGGACCGGAGGCCCCTATGGCACCGGAGAACGTATGAAACTCGCTTACACCCGCCGCATGATCGATGCCGCCTTGACCGGCGCCCTCGATCAGGTCGCTACCATCACCGACCCAATCTTTGGCCTGGCTATCCCAGAACGTATCGAGGGAGTTCCACAGGAAGTGCTGACGCCCCGTAACACATGGGCCGACGCCAAGGCCTATGACACCCAAGCTAGCCGCTTGGCTGACATGTTCGTCGAAAACTTCAAACAGTTCGAAGACGGAGTCGATGCTGACGTCAAAGCGGCAGCACCTATCCGCGGCTAAAAGCCGCTTCCTGATCAGGCAGTCGTCTCAGAGAGGCCACGGCTGTCTTCGGCACACAGGAAGATCGGCAACCCCACCACATCGAAGAAGCGTTTGACCTCTTCGGCGAGTAGTTTGTCCGCTGTGATCACGTATCGTATTCGTCCGCCAAACATCTGGCGGACGCGCTGGTAGATCAGATCGTCCGCCAACCGGCGCCGGAGCGCAACCCAAGGACCTACAAAACCGGCCTCCGACGCGGCAGCGTGACGCTGCCCTATTTCCATAGCCCATCGGTACACCCGACGACGCCAGGGGCGCTCTTTCTGCATCTGGTACGACACCGACTGATAGATCTCTTGATACCACTCAGCTGCCGCGATCAGGTGGGTAGGACGCTCCCGCAGAAGAATCGACTGAAGATTCTCATGCGCATAATGAATCGGTACCCCGCGGTAGAAGCAAAGAAGGTCGAGGCTACGCGGTAGGGTTTGTGCCAAGGATAGACTCGACACGAGTAGGTCCGAAGGAGAGGCCGTGAAGGAAACGTCTCTGTCGGCGATCTGGCCAACGAGGTCTCGATGAGTAAGTAGCCGAGGGCTCGGATCAACCAGTCCGCGCTTCGCCCCCACATCCACGTTGTAGACCAGACTCGCCGGATCGAACTCCTTGGGTCGGCCACGGAAGCGCTCGATAGGAATCTCACCGAGGCGCGGTGCTCCTTCTCCCATCAAACGCGTGATTGAAACACCGCCTTCGACCGCTGCTTCACTCTCGAAGGCCACGCACTCAGGGGGTGAGGTCAGAGTGGATGCCAAGCTCAGCAGCAGATCTCGCTGCTCAATACCGCTGAAGAAAACCCAGCGACTGGCGCTATTGCGCAGAATGAATCCAACCTGCTCACCAGACAGGCTCGGATCGATAGGGACCGAAGGGGCTCCCAACAACTGACACGCGAAATCGACAATGTGCCACTCGGGACGATTCTCGGACAGAATCGCCACCCGGTCTCCTTGGCACACCCCTTGGGCTTCGAGGGCCAGGGTCACCGAGTGGATTCCTCGCAAGAAGTCTGCCGTAGATAAGCTCTCTCTTCGCCCTTGGTTATCCACCGAAAGTAAGTCGGGTCGGCCGCTCGAGATCTCTCGAATACGAAAGACCAGATCCGACAACGTTCTGAGCTGCATGGGCAAGACCGCGTTCAGCCAACAGAGGAAAAAGTCGTCGCCGCGTGAGTGGCGCGCATCACATGGGCCGCTGACCGAAGATCGACGTACCAACCCGGATGTGGGTCGCACCCTCTTCGATCGCGGTCTCGAAATCTCGACTCATGCCCATCGAAAGCCAACCCGGAAAACCCCGCCATTCGGCTCGCAAGCTCATCGCGTCCCGCAGATCGCGCAACTCACGGAACCACCGTCGCGCAGCGGAGGAGTCCTCTTCATAGGGTGGGATGGCCATTAGGCCAACGATCTGTAAATGCTCCAAGTCAGCCAACGGCTGAATTGCATCGAGAAAACCGTCCGTGGGATAGCCCCCCTTTGTCGGCTCATCTCCCAGGTTGACTTGGATAAATCCCTGGATCGTCTTTTCTTGCCGTTCGGCCTCGATGTTGATGCGGCGAGCAATCTTCAGACGATCGATCGAATGAATCGCATCGAAGATACGGACAGCCGCTTTGGCTTTGTTGGATTGTAAGCGCCCGACGAAATGCCAGACAACATCGACCGGTAGTTGAGAACTTTTGACAACCGCCTCTTGCAGTTGGTTCTCGCCCAGCACCCGAAGCCCGCCATCTAGGGCTTCGCGTATCCGGGCAATCGGTTGCCGTTTACTGATCCCGAGCAGCTCGACAGATTGGGGTTCGCGACCGCACCGGACGCAGACCTCGCGAACGCGGCGACGGACATCTGTCAAGCGCTCCGCAACCGAAGGCTCTGTGGAGCTCATCGTGTCTACTCGTTGCACACACTTACGACCGCTACTCTTCGTCCTCCCAATAGAGGATACGTTTGCAGCTATCGCATTGATTGAGTGATGCCTGATCGCGGATCTCGACAACCACTTGGGGCCGAACGTTGTAGCTACAAACCTCACAGTGAAACATAGGGTTGCCGCGCGCTACATTCATTTTCCGTACTCGTGCTAGCGCCTCGCCTCCCCCACGATCGAAGATGCGATCAAATAACACAAGGATATTGCGCGGTACTGCAGCTCGCAGTTCTTCCGAGTGCTGAGTGAGCTGCTTGACAGCATCTGCTACCGCAGGTTTTTCACTCTCCCACTTCTCGAGTTCAGCTTTGTACCGATTGTCGAGATCTTGGAACGCTTCACGAAGCTCGCCGAGCTTATTGTCCGCTTCCTCCTTGCGCTCCGCAGCTTCAATCGCTGCCTGCTCGCTGCTAGAGATCTGGTTCTTGGTCGTGTCGATCTCTTTGAGTAGCGCTCCGTACTCGCGCTGGGTTGAGACTTGGCCTAACTGTTCCTGATAGCGTTTTTGCTTTTCCTGCGCGTCGGCCAACGCGGCCTCCGCCTCGCGGCGCACATGATCTGCTGCTGTTCCTTCCGCCTCGACCGTATCGATCTCGGCTTTTCTCCCAGCATGTTCTTCATGTAGCTCCAGCATCCAGTCGGGGATGCTGTTCAGGCGCAGATCGGCCGCGTTGAGCTCTGTAAGAGTCTTCTGAAGAGAGACGATGGCTTCCAAATGGCCTGGCATGTTTTTGCGGCTCCGCCACGCGTTTCAATGGCGTGGATCTCTGAGTCTGGGAGCTGAGTGAAGAATGGGTCCACCTGGATTTGAACCAGGGACCAACCGGTTATGAGCCGGTTGCTCTAACCGCTGAGCTATGGACCCGCTTGCCCGCTTTGGGTGGACGATAGATTATATCAAGGATGGGCCTCACTCAACGCCGATTCTTCTCGTGGCGTCCTCTCCCTATCAACAAAGCGTCTCCAAAGCTGATGTAGCCGCGTCGCCATTTCGGCAGCACGGCCAGGATCTTCCACTGTGATGGTGTCTCCTTGCTCAGTCCAACGCTCGAGGCGAAGGGGCGGCGGCAGAGTGCCAACAGGGCCTGAATACGGTCGACTGCGGAGGAACGCTTGCTCGAGACGGTCAAAAATGTGGCCCGGTGGCTCACTGAGCGGCGGGCGGGCGCCGCTCTCCGCCATCTGAGCGAAATAGAAACCGGGCTCCTCAGAAGCAAAACGCACCGTACGGATGAGTTGTAGGTCCCCTTCTAGCAAGGAGAATTTGTTGACACCGTTGCGCAGATAGAGCTCAGACACAATGGGTGGATCTACAGCACGAGACAAGCTCGGGGCGTGGATTGGCAAGACTCGCCCACCTACAGCGCCAATCAATGTTGCCCACAGCCGCTGTTGACTCACACGCCGAACCTCCCTAGCCACCCAGGAATCTTTCTGAGAATCCGGCATTTTGATCATCAACGGTACTTCCAAGGTCTCGCGACCGAGATTCTCCCCATAGAGCACTTGACCATGCTCACCAAACTCGACCCCTTGCGTCGCTGTTATTACGACCCAGGAGCGGCCCCACACTGAGCTCGCACGTACGGCCGTCATAATCTCGCCAACCTGCTGGTCTGCCCAGGCAACTTCATGGCAGAACAACGCCCAAGCCTTGGCACGTTCTGCCGCCGACATGGGCAACTCGGGATCAGCATAGGGCAACAATCGCCGGGCGGTCATCTGTTCAGGCAGATCTCCCGAACGAGAGGCGAGCCGCGGGAGATAGGCGTCGCGGCGCTGATAGGCCACATTGGCCTCTCTCAAATGCAGCCAGAGAAACTCCGCCTCGCCTAGTTTCTGCAGGGTTGCCGCGGTCTTACCTCCGGGTGAAATCTCCTCGACAGAATCAAACCCCGAGAGTAGACCAAAACGCTCGAGCCCATACTCGGGGGGCACATGGGCTATCGTACGATAGCCTACCCGGCCCATTTCTTGAGCTAACAGTGGGATTCCACGTCGGGGATTTGTCGGCTTATGGCTCAGTACCTGATGCAACCAGGGCGAAACCCCGGTCATCAACGAGGCGAGTGAGACCACCGGAGCGCTCGACGCAACAACCGCGGTACCCACCCAGTCGGCGTCGAGAGCGAAGGCATCAAGGTGAGGAGTCCAAGAACCTTCTGCGCCAAAAGCGCCCACAACATCCGGACGCAAACCACTCAAGGTGACTAGAACAATCGGATCATCTAAGCCTAGCCTGTCTGAGGCCTCGAGATTGCCCTGAACTTGTAGCTTTGAGCCACAGGCCAAAATCAAGACCACTGACAGCGCGAGGCAATAGCCGAACGCTCTACGATTCAATAACCCAACAGCTGCTTATCGCCGCCCGCGAGACGCTGGACAAGCTCTTGGTGAAAGTAGTCGTTGCCACTATCTTTCAGCCGAGGATCGATTCGCTCTTCGTACATCTGGCGTGATCGATCGATATCGTCTTTGAGACGATCGTAGATGTTGCCGGCGCGTCGGCCTTCTTCGATGATCTCTTCGTTGTAGAGCTTGATTTCACTGACCAAGAGTCTTGCCAGGCGGCGTGCCTCTTCGTGTAGAGCCTGTTCGCCATCAGGGATGGCGTTCCCAGTTGCCCCGAAAGCCGAACCTGGCCCCTGGATATCCGTCGGCGGAACAACCTGAGTCGTACCCGTACTGTCGGGCTTCTGGGGCGGCGGAGCAGCAAAACCAGAACTCGAGGGCGGAGTTACCTCAGCAGGCGCTGGCGGCACATAGCCACCTGCCATGGGAGACGCCACAGGGTCCTCAGTCGGAGGCGCAGGAATCAGGTTGTCTCGCGACGTCATGATCGTCGGATCTTCGCTGTTGTCCAACGAAGTACCGAAGTTCGGCGCAGCCATGGGTTCCGTTACCGGTTCAGACAACTCGGGCTCGAGTTCGTAGCTCGGTGCTGGCGGCTCGACTAAAGATGTTGCATCTGTCGCTGGAACCGATTCGACTTCCCACTGCGGCAATTTCGCAGTGTCTTCTTCGACTGCGGGCACTTCAGCCGCAGCCGGATGCATCTGCCCTTGCAACGCAGCAATGTCGAGTCGAACTGTCTCTTGACCTACCGGCGGCGCCAGTGGTGTCGGAGCCGGAGATTCGTCGAAAGCAGGAGAGGGTTCATCGAATGCCGGAGCCGCTTCCACAGGGCTCGTCATCTCGAAGGCGGTTTCGGCAACCGACGAAGGTTCATCTCGGTTGTTATCGCTTGCCGCCCACAGGTCACTCGTATCCTCGAGCTCAGGCTCAGGCTCCAACTCTCCCGCGATATCGTCGATTTCATCCAACTCTTGGCCGGGAAAGCCTTCGGCTTCGAGCTCGACAGGCGCGTCAGTTTCTGGGACCGACACCATCTCGAAATCGACACCCGTATCGTCGTCAACGACCACATCTTCTTCAACTACAGACTCATCAGCAGACACATCAACCGCTGTCTCGACCTCTTCCTGCGCCTCAGCTTCGAAGACGACATCTACCGGTTCAACATCTACCGGTTCAACCCTTTCTTCAGGCTCTTGTTCGGCTTCGAACCCAACCGCATCGGCAACTTCCACCACTGACTCCGCCTCGTCTGTAACCGGGGCGAATTCAGCGAGGGCGACGGGCTCTGCCACTTCCGGATCTTCTGTCAAATCCGGTTTTTCAGCCACAGTAGCGTCTTCTGTCGCAACAGCAGAGACCGCAACAGCGGCAGCGACTGCGGTAGCCGCCGTGCCGACAGCGATTGCGCCTACTGACGCTTCCTCTTGTTCTGTATCAACTTCAGGTGGCTGCCACAGGTCTACTGCTCCGGCGCCATCGTCGCCAGCGGACCTGAGCGTTGGAGAAATTCCGCTGCCTCGAACGGCAGCGGTCTCGATTGCTTGAGAAGCAGAATGCGTCAACAACTGGAGGCTCGCCTGCCCTGGAGCACCTTCACCCTCAAGGCGATCCGCGTAAAGCACACCGCCCAGTTGTCCGCGGAGAATGAACGGGATCAGAACTCCTCGGCTGCCATCAGTAACATCGAGCCGACCGCAAACCGCAGCGCAATCTGCGCTGTCGAGTGCCAAAGCCCCAGAAGCCTGAGCCAAGCGCGCCCAAACCCCGTCATCCTCATAGTCGAATTGCAGATCTTCAAGGGCAACCCTACCGCTGAAGCCGCGACCTGCCCAACCTCTCACCTCTCCCGGGCGGGTGAGAAAAAAAGCGGTGCGCGATGCGAACCGGCAACTCTCTTCAAGAAGCGCTAGCAAGATACCGCTCTGCGTCTTCTCACCATCGACACGAGCCGTTGCGGCGAGCAACTGAGTCACCGCTCCTTCTTCTGCCGCCTCTGCGAGATCTTCGAGATCGCGCATAACTTTCTCTACCGTTGAGGCGACGTGCCGGTCTACCTGCTCTAACCGCTTGAGCCATCCTGGCCCACCCTGGTGCGCCCCAGTCGGGTGCGACGCTTCCAGCGAATCCGACATCTCAGTGCTCCTTCGAGAGACCCTGACTATACCGATTTTGATCGCATCGATCTGTCTAGACGCAAGAAGACGATTCTCTTCCAAGCGGTCTATCTTGTCAAGAACACCAGCTCTCCAAAAACCCTTGAACGGCGGGCATTTAGGCCCGCCCAGGCGCGCTTCGTGCCGGTCCCGCCTCGGTTGTAGCGCAAGAATCGCTATGATAGGTTTTCCCGCCACAATTAGTCCCGTTTCAATGGAGGAAAAGCCGATGCGCAGAGGAACAACTCTCTTCGCTCTCATCAGCCTGGTGCTCGTCTCACTCGCTTGCAACCAAGTATCTGAAGAGGATGTCAAGGCGGCCAAGGACGCCGAAGAGTGGGCCTGGATCGCACAGGCCAAGGTCGATCTCGACGCCAAACGCGGAGAGCTAGCCACACTTCACGAACGTATTGCGACCTTTCAAGAGCCAGCCGAGGATGCTCCAGCAACCGAAGAAGGCACCGATGGCGAAGCGCCACTCACTGCCGAGGCGCTCGCCGAACAAGCCAAGGCCGTGGAGCAGGAGGCTCAGGGACTCACCGAGTCTTTCTTGGGACGGCTGATTCAGTTCATCAATGATCAGCAAATCGGCGTCGAGAGCGAGCCGACGGATATCCAGCGCCAAGCCCTTGCGTTCAAAAGTGACGAGGATATCTTGCTGGCCCGGGAGTACATCGACAAAGGTGGCGAGTACCAGCGCGCCATCGACATCTACTCACAGGCTTTGGTCTTCGACCCCGACAACGAGAAGCTCGCCGTTGCCAAGGCCGAGGCGGAATCTCTTCGTTTCATGACTGAAGAGCGGTTGGCTGGGGTCAAGAAGGGTATGTCCAGAGAAGAAGTTCGTGCGGTATTGGGAACCCCAAAGCACCACAACGTCCGAGAGTACGACAACGGTACCATCGCCTGGTTCTATCCCAAAGAGGAGCCTCACACGGCTTCAGCCGTTTTCTTCCAGGACAAGAAGGGCGAGATGAAGATCTACAAGACCGATTTCAACGCCATCAAAGCCGAACAAAACGACTCTTGACCTGGCTGCGGTCTTCGAGAGATACTGTGGGCTTGGAGTGTCCGCTGTCGTGCAGCTTGGGCGCTCGGAGTGAAGACTCGTTCAACCTCTTCCTTGAAGATTGAGGCCGCGGGTCTTAGCTTGAATAGCCGAGAAGCGCCCCTAGGCGTGCGACAACCACGACTTGCGAAAAGAAGGATGCGTTAGATGCCGATAGTACATGTACGAGACGAAGAGAGTTTCGAGAACGCTCTTCGTCGTTTCAAGAGGAAGTGCGAGAAAGCCGGTGTCCTGACCGAGCTGAAGAAGCGGCAGCACTTCGAGAAGCCCTGTGTGAAGCGCAAGCGCAAAGCGCTCCAAGGGCGCAAGAA
>JAJCXO010000285.1 GCA_029263395.1 Acidobacteriota bacterium
CCTTAGCCATAGCAGTTCTCTCCTATCTTAAAAATATGGGGTGTGCGAGGGTGGGAACCGAGGAGGTCTGCATGGGTACATGCGTGCCCCGGCGCAAACCGACGCTAACACGGAACGGCCGGCCGCGCACTGAGCCGATTAAGCTGCCTAGTTGCGGGCGCCTCGCAGCGCCCGCACCAGCTTGGGTACATCCCGACCGGCTTCACCTTTTGGCAGGATCTGATCGGCTGAAGCTCCAATATCGATCATCCGGCTCTTGTGGATCGGACTCGCGGCATACTTGGTGTAGAACACGATCGCAACCTCCTGGCTCCAGGCTCGGATCCAGTCGTAAACTGTCTCTCCTGAAGGGTCCATGTCGAAATCCAATGTCACTCCCTCGGGCTGGAAGTGACTCAACAGCTGGATCAACCCTGGTCGGGAGGCTACTGAGTTGAGGATCTCGATAGTGTGCGCATCGTCCCTCAGGTAGAGCTCGAGGAGCTCGGTCACCCCGGGTTCATCGTCGATCAACAGAATTCGCATGGTGGAGATCCTCTAGCAGGCTGGTTCACGCTGCGGCGGTGATTCATATCACGCCCGCTGCCGTGTACGATCAGGCTAGGTTTTCTTCGAGGAAAGGCAAAAAAAGCGCGAATATGGATCCACCACGTGGCACGTTGAAGATCTGTATCTGGCCTTGTAGAAGATCGGTGTAAAGCTTGGCCGAGTAAAGCCCCAAGCCCAAACCGGCAACACGCTGAGCGGCAGCTCCACGGAAAAACGGCTCGAACACCCGGGGACGTTCACTGGACGGTATCCCCGGCCCCTGGTCTTCGATCCGAACCTCGATGCCTTTGTTCGATGACTCGGTAGTGACCCGGACACGACCGCCGAGAGGGCTGTATTTCACCGCATTAACCATCAAATTGAGCAAGATGTCGTACACCTTGGTCTCGTCGGTCACCAGCAGGCTGTTCCGGTCCTGGTCTTCGGTTGGCTCCGGATAGTCGATCTGCACGCTCTTGGGCTTGGCTTCACGCCGCACCGTGCGCACCACCTCATAAACCAGACGGGCAACCGCCACCTCACTCAACTCGACGCTGATCTCGCGGTCCGACAAGCTCAAAATGCTGTCGACGATCGCGTCCATATGCCGCGCCTGGCGTAGCAGCTGACGATACTTGTCGTGGCGGTGCTCTTCGAATTTCTCCAGCCGGCCATCCGCCAAAACCTTGAGATCCGAGCGCATCAAATAGATCGGTGATCCCAGGTTGTGCGCCACGATCGAGAACAGACGCCCCTTGAGCTCTTCCTGCTCAACCGCGGCACGACGATAAACCAACGCTTGCAGCGGCACCGACCACGCCAGACGCTGGGCTTCGAAACGCTGAAAGCCGGTCACCTCGAGGTTGCGCCAGGAGAAGATGTAGAAGCCGAGATACCCCGGCTCTCCCGGGCTGCCGGCAATGGTGTTGACCCGCCAGGTTCGGTCCTTGTGGATGGCCGTCGCCAGATCATGGATGGTGCGAGCTCCAAGCTCCTGAAATTGATCCAACTCGAACCACTCCGCCGAAACCCAGCTGGGGAGCTCAGTCTCCGCCGAGATCTCACGAACCTCCCCCGGTCTCTCGCCACCCTCAGCCACCGCCTCACCACCATCGCTGGAAGCCTCACAACCATCGCGGAACCAATAGCCCAACACCGCTTCATCTTTCTCGTTGCGCACCAGGAACACTGCTTCCAACGGCTCGGCGAGCAGTAACAGGCGGGTAAAGAGATTGGTGAAGGCCGTCAGCGCCAACAACTTCTCTTCCCTGAGATCTTGCAGGCCTTCACTGCTGAAGCGCGAGATCGGCTCGATCTCTTTGAAACAATGTGCCTCCACCGTCAACTGGAAGTCCTGCAGCAGCGCGACGTTTTCCGCTTCCAGCAGAATCGTGTCCCAATGCTCGACCAAACGTCGCACCAGACGCGCCTCGCGTGCGGCGAGATCACCCGAATGATCGGACAGCAGTCGATCGACACCAGACCGCCAAATCCGCCACTCTCGACGCACCCGATCGAAGTCCTCGAACCGTAAATGGGTCATCACCGGGTCGACCCATTGGTCGTTGTACTTTTGGACATAGTAGTTCTGGATCGCATCCAACAACGGCCGCAACTCAGCCAGCTTGGCATAGGTTGGACAGTAAGAAAAACGACGTCCGGCGGGCGGTGGCTGCCATGTACCTTCGCTGGCAAGCTCTCTCAGATCGTAAAGATCCTTGACCTCGAGCAGCGGGATCAGCGCTTGAAAATACTGTGGGGTCTGTTCGAGGTATTCCTTATCCGGACCGCGACTAGTCGGCCACTGGCGATCCATCAGTTGTTTCAACGTAGTGATCAATTCGGTCAGGGGTGCGCCTTCTTCGAGCCCACGATCCAGGCGCCCGGCGAGACGGATAATCTGGTCGGGACGCAGCTCACGTTGAGGCTCTGTGGTGACTTCCTGCCCGGTCTCGAGGGTTGCGGCCTCGCTCTTCATTGCCTCCCACTGATCCGCGAGGATCAGATACATCGCCTGGCGCAGGCCGTAACCTTGCAACAGGTAGCTGACGTAGAACGGCTCGACATGGCGATCCCGCAATAGCAGACACAGGATGCGGCCGATCTGCAGCACCACCGGACTGGGATCGATCTGCTGCACTTGCTCAGGCCGTAGACGCAGCCGCGAAAACAAGCTCCTGAGCAGCCAGCCGAGATCAGCCTCCCGCGCTTCCCCGGGCTCGAACATCCGCTGCTTTTCCACCCACGGCCAGCCGAACAGTAGCCGCTCGATATATTGCAACGTCTTGTACTGGATCAGGCCGTGAGAATCCTCCAGGAAGTGCCGGAGTAGACTCTCGGGATGGGACATCGGATCTTCGTCTGCGGTGACGCTGCCGAGCGTCAACCATTGCCGCAACATGATCTTGTCCTCGATCTCGCGCAGGAAAGAGCGTATCCAAAACAGCTGGACGCGGCGGTTAGCGATCGATGCCGGCGTATCCCAGCGTTTGCCACACTGTTGCAGTAAGTGCACCGACGCCAGGTAGAGTCGACTGTCAGCCAGAATCGCCCGCATCCCCTGTGGCACCCCCGCTCGATCCTCAGCTGGCCGACGATCCTGGAAGAGTCGGCGCAACAAGGCGGTCATCTCGCCGGTGGGCTCATAAGAACTATTGCCGGCCTCCAACAGCCAGTCGATCGCTTCCAGCACCTGCGCCGTCTCCTGGCGTGGATACCGTGTGCTCTGCCGGATAAAACGGTGGCGCAGGTGGCCCTCTTCGACATGGTACGCCCGCCACCGAGAGAGCCGGTCTTCCTGCTGCTCCGCGTCGAGCTGATCGAGTTCACGATCAAAGGCGCCCAACATCTTCGGTCGATCGATCAGCCGCAGACCACAAAAACGATTCTCGAAGGCGCAGGCGTAAACCCGCATCAGCACATCAGGGCCATCGTCAGGCTGGCGTGGTGGCGCAGCGACGAACAACCCAATTTTGAAGCCGTTCTCCGATGACTGCTCGTGACGCAACGGGTCTTGGCGGAACGAATACGTCTCGAGGTGGCGGCCGTCGAGATCGAGAGCATAAATGTGGGCATCGTGGGATCCCACCAGTACGCGATAAAAATGTGTCCGCCGATGATCACCCGCCTGATCGGGAGCAACTGTCTGGATGCTGCGCACCGAGTCGCCGGTACTGAACGCCCACACCGGGCCGAGACGGGGCTCGAAGGATGGCCCGAGGATCTGCAGCCCAATCGCGGTACCGTCGCTCGCCACCACCACATGGCGCCGTTCCGGCCCAGTTACCAACATCGAGGTGATTGGCCCGCTGCACACCGACGAGGACGCGATCGGCTCCAACAACGGACCACTACCATTGTCATGCCACTGCAGCAGACAGAGTTGCCCAGATGCCAAGGCGGCCAGCACCAGGGGGACGCCCTGGCCCAGCGCCCATTCGGCCATGAACCATTCCATGTGCAGGATCGCCAAGGATTTGGGGCTGATCTCCCCAGCACCGTTGCCAAGCTCCACCAACGGCGTTGGCTGACCGAGGATGTGAATGCGGCCATGCGAGTCTCCCCACAGCAGCGTGGGCGTACCGCCGTCACCACCCACCGGTACGGTCGCAAACGCCGTCGCATCAATCGGTTGACTGTTGAGACCGACAATTTCACGGCAGCTGGGTGAGCTGCGCCGAGCTTCTGCCACGGTTGGTGGCACGTCCGCCAGCGCCAGCCGCAACACCGGCCCGCGCGAGAAGCTCAACAAGAGATCCTCGCCATAAACCTCCGCCGCCCGCACGGTACCTTTGTCGTCTTCTGCCGGCACCGGTATCAGGCAGTGCCCGTCACCTTCTCCGTCCAACAGCCAAAGCTCACCCTGATAGTTCGCCGCCACGAATCGGATGTGCTCAGGCTCAGCTTCCCAAAAGGGTCCACCGTCCACCGTCGGCAATGGGGTGAAGGTCATTACTTCGCCGAGCAGACCGGTCGACGCTGGCTTGAACTCGGTGAGGAATACTGGATCATGACGACGAGCGATGAGGATCGAGCGATAGACCACCCGTTCGTCGTAAAGACTTGGATCTGTCGAACAAGCAAGCTCCAGAAAACAGCTCTGCTTCTTTTTGGAGAAGGTTCCTGGATCGAGCACAAACTTACGAATCCGAGTGATGTGCTCTTCGATCTCAGCCTGACGACGCAACATGTCCTCACCCGCAGCGGGTCGATCCAACAGCTTGAGCTGGATGCGACGCAACGCTTGAATCATACCGATCGCCACATACCGTGGCGTACGGCGAGCCAACACGTCCCACACCAGCAGAAACAGCTTGCGCCATTCATTATCGGATCGACACTCGCGGCCGAGTCGAGGGATGAGCTCGAGCAGGGTGTGCTTATCTCGTTTTGGGTCAGCATCGAAATCCCGCGAATCGGTGGTTCGATCTCGCCAATAGACCGAGAACAAGGCCACCTGCTGCAAGAAGTCGAGCAGCTCTTCGAGCGAAGAAGCCTCTTCGAGCATCCGTTGCCCGATCTGCCGGGCCTGCTTCCGGAGTCGCCAGCGCAGGCGGAAGAGATGCCAGCGCACTTCGTTGTTGCCCAGGCCGAAGACGACAGGCAGCTCGGCTCCGTCATCGTTGATGGCAGGTAGGCTGCACATGGCGTAGACCCGGTCGGGTAAAACCTCGTCGGACACGTTCTTGTAGCCGGAGATCAGCGCCGTCGGCCAGTCCATTTCCGGTACTTGGCGCGGGAACAGGCCGAAACCACCAGCCTCCGGTCGACGCACACCAGACGGCCGAAAGATACGTATCCGGCCTGCCAGGGTGGACACCGCCACGCCGTGCCAGCCGGCCATCGGCTGTCGATCGTCGTTGGTCTCGGGCAGGTTGAGGACGCTCAAGGTGAGATTTTTGGTTTTGCCGACCACTAGGCGGCCATGACAACGCGCCCTGCCGGGCTCCTCCGGCGTGTCATAAATCACCAAAAGGTGACGTAAGGTCGTGGCGAGCACCCCACGGTGGGGGTAAGTGCGCCGGAACCGACCGGTCTCCGGATCGCGATAGTTGACATCCGACAGCGGACGCATCTGCAGAATCGGTGACAGGCGACCGCTCCAGACCTGCTGCTGGTGACGGGTTCTTTCTTCGAGACCCTCGGCTGTGACCCGGAAGGGTTGGGAGGGCGACTCACGCTCGAAGCTATGGAGCTCAAACCGGCCGGTTGCCACAAACAACTGATCACCGATCCCGGATCCCTCGTGCGCGTCCGCACGGTCGATCGCCAACGCCGTGATCCGATACGGCAGTTCCTCACGCCATGCGAGCCTCGGCTCATCACCACCCAGGGACCATTGGAACAGCTCGTTGTAAAACTCATGCTGGGCAATCGCCAATAACGTCTCGGAGGCCGGGTCGTATGTCAGCCGACGGATCGAGCGCCCGTGTGAGCCTGGTAGCCGAATCAACTCCAAACGGCGGACGTCCTCCTCTAGAAGCCGCCGTCGCACTTGCTCGAGGTCGACCAACCAAGCGCCGTGACCGCGGGTGGCCAACACCACTCCGAACCCTTGGTGGTGAGACACGATCTGAATATCATCCACCACTCGATCAGCGCCATCGGCAGCGGGAACCCCCGGCAACTCGCACCACCGTGGCCTCTCTGGGTGCTCGATATCGAGCTCCGAGGCATACCAACAGCCAAGTTTGTCGCCAGCGACCACCAGATGGCGATAACCCGACGCATCGAGCGGATGACTGGCAAGGCTGCGAATCTCATGGCGAGCTACAAACAACGTCTGGCCGTCGTCAAAGCCACGCTGGTAGATCCGTTCGCTGAGACGGGTCAGCTCCGCCCATCTCTCGTAGAATTCGAGAGGGTCAGCACCTTGTTCGGGCATCGAGTCCTCCCCCCTGGCCGGTGAGAAAGTCGGGCGGATCACCGATAAGCTCATGGTGCAAATTCATCGTCCGCAAGAGATCAGGTCCGCTGAGGAGACACCTCACTACGGACGACAGCATATAACACCGCCATTACCGACGGCATGCGTGTCGAGGACCTCAGGCCGGTCGGGTGCTGGGGCTCACTGCCGTGCCTATCCAAAATATCGGAATCGTTGGGCGCACAGCCGTGCGCCCAACAAGGGAAGCTCAGGTTAAACGGGGCCTGACGTGCCTCGTCAAACCCGCTCGACCAACGCTGCCAGCCCCATGCCACCGGACACACACAGCGTCGCGATACCCCAACGACCCCCGCGATGCTCCAAACCATGCAACAGGGTCACCAAGATCCGGGCGCCAGTACAACCGATCGGATGGCCGAGGGCGATAGCGCCGCCATCGGGATTGACCCGTTCGGGATCAAACGGCAGCTCCGCCAGACAGGCCAACACCTGGCAGGCGAACGCTTCGTTGAGCTCCACATGATCGATTTCGTCGAACGTCAGGTTATTGCGCTCGAGCAACGTCTTGACCGCCGGCACGGGACCGATACCCATGATCCGCGGCTCGACGCCCACCACTTCCCAATCCCGCAAGTACCCGGCAACAGGCAAGGCGAGTTCCTCGGCGGCGGACTCGGAGGCAACAAGCAAGGCGGCAGCACCGTCGGTGATGCCGGACGCGTTACCCGGCGTCACCCGCCCCCCTTCCCGGAACACCGGCCGCAACTTGGCCAACGAACCTTCGACCACTCCGTCACGCGGATGCTCATCGCTGCTGACCACAACCTCTTGCCGTCGCTGCTTGACTGTGATCGGCTCGATCTCGGACTCGAAACGTCCCGCCTGGCGGGCACGCTCGCACCGATTCTGGCTGAGTACCGCCCAGGAGTCCGACGCCTGGCGATCGATACCGGTCTCCTCGGCAAGCTCCTCCGCCGTCTCCCCCATCACCAGGCCGGAAAGCGGATCGTTGAAGCCGTCGCGGTACATGCCGTCACTCAACTCGGCGTGGCCGAGCCGATAACCCGACCGCGCCTGCGGCAACATATAGGGCGTGTTCGACATGCTTTCGGTTCCACCGACCAGCACCACTTCCGCTTCGCCGAGCAGAATTGCGCGAGCTGCCGACAACGTTGCTTGCAGCCCTGAGCCGCAGGCCTGGTTGACCGTAAAAGCAGGACTCGACTCCGGCACGCCCGCACGGTAGCCGATTTGGCGAGCGGTGTTGGGCCCACCGCCGGCTTGCCGACCGTGCCCAAAAATCACTTGGTCAATACGCTCGGCGAGACACACCGAACGTTCGATCGCGGCCTCGGCGGCAGCAGTGCCGAGATCGGCCGCCGACAGTGAAGCCAACACGCCGCCAAACTTACCGATCGGCGTGCGTACTGGCCCACTGAGGACAAGAGGAGGACGCTTCAAGACTACCGGCCCGTGAACTCGGGCTTTTGCTTCCCGACGTAGGCGTTCAGGCCAATACCGGCATCGTCGCTCTCGAACAGCTGCTGTTGCAGCTCACGCTCGATCGCCAGACCGGACTCGAACGGTACTTCCGCGCCACTCTGCACCGCCCGCTTGATGCGACCGGCAGCCTTCGACGCGGTGTTCGGCGGACAGAACTTACAGGCGTACTCGTGGATCTGGGCGCGCCAGGCGTCAAAGTCCTCGGCGTCGAAGATGTCGTTGACCAAGCCGTAGTCCTTGGACTGATCGAGCGTCAACAAGCCACCGGTCACCATCAGCTCGATCGCCCGGCTTTTGCCGATCATGCGCGCCAGGCGTTGGGTGCCACCGGTGCCGGGGAGCACACCGAGGGTGATCTCGGGCAGGCCAAGCTTGCCACAATCTTTGCCACCGATCCGACGGGCGAGGCGCAGGTCCGCAGCCATCGCAATTTCGAGCCCACCACCGACGGTGTGCCCATTGAGTGCGGCAATCACCAACTTCGGCGTCTGCTCCAGGCGATTCAACGTCTCGTTGGCGTGCAGGCAGAAGTAGTACTTGAAGCGCGGCTCAGCGGTCTGCAACATGTTGATGTTGGCGCCGGCACAGAAGAACTTCTCACCCGCGCCGGTGATCACGATCACGTGCACGTCGTTGTCGAACCGTGCTTTGAGGATGCCGTCATCCAGATCGCGCATCATCTCGTGGGTGTAACCGTTGACCGGTGGATCGTCGAGGGTGAGGTAGGCGACGCCGTCGCGAGTTTCGTATTGCACCAAGGTTT
Organism: Acidobacteriota bacterium; assembly: GCA_029263395.1. Lineage (GTDB taxonomy): Bacteria > Acidobacteriota > Thermoanaerobaculia > Multivoradales > J023 > JAAELT01. The sequence goes on from JAJCXO010000285.1 coordinate 8,682, forward strand.
TACGGTCAGTCATCTTGAATTCCTTATAAATGGGTGCTCGATTCGGAAGCCGCGACCAGGCTGGCGCTCGAGTCAGAGCACGTTGTCATTGCGTTCTACTGCTGTGAGGGTTGTGTTGGCTGGAATCAGTGTTGGTTGGAATCAGACCCCGGCCTGTTGTTCCACCTCTGACGTATATTCGCCAAATGTCGCCTTACCGTTACACATCGAGCGATGGCGGAAGGCATCCTGAGCAGCAGGCACGTTGTCGGCTTTGCCGAGCCAGGCCTGCAGCGTCGACGCCTGGAGCGCTCGTCCGTAGGAAAAGCTGACATTCCAAGGCAGGTTGCCGAGCTTGTTGATCTCGTTGAGATGGACTGTGGCCTCGATGTCGCTCTGGCCGCCGGACAGGAACACGATCCCCGGCACCGCCGCCGGCACGTGACGACGGAAACACTGCACGGTCATCTCCGCAACTTGCTCCTTCGACGCCGGCACCGCACAGTCCGAGCCTGAAATCACCATATTTGGCTTGAGCAGAATCTGCTCGAGGGGTACCCGCTGCTCATAAAGCGCACCGAACACCTGATGTAAGGTCCGCGACGTGACCTCGAAGCAGCGCTCGATCGTGTGTGAGCCGTCCATCAGAACCTCGGGTTCGACAATCGGCACCAGACCACCTTCGACACACAGCGAGGCGTACCGCGCCAGGGCATGGGCATTGGCCTCGAGGCAATATCGACTCGGAATGTCGTTGCCGATCGTGATCACCGCCCGCCACTTGGCGAAGCGAGCACCGAGCTCTCTGTACTCCATGATCCGATCGCGCAGGCCATCGAGGCCTTCGGTCACCTTCTCATCGTCGGTACCGGACAGCGCCTTGGCACCAGTGTCGACCTTGATCCCGGGATGGATCCCGCGGGACGCCAGCAGCTCAGGGAACGGCGTGCCATCGGCACTCGACTGGCGGATGGTCTCGTCATACAGAATGACGCCCGAAATGTGGTTTTCGACCTCGCTGGTGGTGAACAACAGGTCACGGTAGGCACGGCGATTTTCTGCGCTCGAAGGGACAGCGATGGTATCGAAGCGCTTGGCGATGGTGCCGGTGCTTTCATCCGCGGCCAAGATGCCCTTGCCCTTGGCGACCAGCTCGCGAGCTACAGCATTCAGCTCGTTCGACATGAAACTTCCTCCGAAGTCCCCACCTCTAAGCTCGGGTGGCAGCCTCTCGGAGCCGAGACGACACTCGCGAGGCCTGGGGACGATGGTTTGCCGGGGGCGATAGTTGATCGCCGCTAGATTGATAGGCGTGTGTTGGATCTTACGCGCTCATAGGGAGCTATGCTGACAATTCTACATGCTATCCTGCGCCGCTACGAACGAATTCCTCGAGGCTGAATTATGCGAGTCGTGTCATGAAGCTGGGCTCCCTGCAACTGACCTTGGTTAACGATGGCATTTTCCGCCTCGATGGCGGCAGCATGTTCGGCGCTGTGCCACGGACGCTGTGGGAAAAGGTCAAGCCAGCGGACGATCATCATCGCATCCGGATGGCCACCAACAGCCTGTTGGTCGAGCGAGGCTCGGATCTGTTGTTGATCGACACCGGCATCGGCGGGCGCGGCGACGCACGCTTCCGCAAGATGTTCGGCCTCGACGAGCATGCCGAACGGTTACCCGCGGCCATCCACAACGCCGGTTATGCAATCGGCGACGTCACCCATGTGCTGCTCACCCATCTGCACTTTGACCACTGCGGCTGGAACACCCTAGACAACGCCGCGGGACACCCCGCTCCAACCTTCCCCAACGCCCGCTACTGGCTGGAGCGCGGCGAAGTCGAACACGCTCGGCATCCCAATCCCCGCGATCGTTCGAGCTACGATCCCCGCAACTGGGAACCGCTGTTCGAGGCCGGCGTGGTGGAGCTCTTCGACGACCAGGCTGAGCCCATTCCCGGTGTCGAGGCCCGCAAGGCGCCAGGGCACAACGCCGACATGTGTATCGTCTTGCTCGATGGCGGTGACGGCCAATCCAGCACCGAAGCGACGACCGACACCAATGCTGTCTGGTGGGCCGACCTGGTCCCGACAGTGGCCCATGTACCGTATCCATGGATCATGGGTTTCGACCTCTTTCCCGTCACAACGATGGAGAACAAACGGAAGTGGTTGCCCAAAGCAGCCGCCGGAAACTGGCTGTGCTTCTTCGGCCACGAGGCCGACGAGCCGATCGGGCGCCTAGTCGAGTCCAAGCCGGGGCGTTATGCCGCCATACCGGTCGCGACCCCGTAAACCTAAACTCTACCTGAGAGAGACCTGTCGATGCCTGCGAGGACTGAGCGACGCCCCTTACATTTTGATCTCGCCCACCTGAGCTCTGAGGTTGAGTACACCCTCCACGTCGGTGTCGACGAACACCCGCTGAAGCGGCATGACGACCGTTCGAGAGCCGCGGCACAGGAGCACAGCCCGGGGCTGGCGCTGGTGCCCGAAACCCGCCTCACCCACTGGGTGGAGGACGTCGAACTACCGGCCCAGAACGTGATCTTGCTGCTCGTCACGTGTCCGTCAGCGGTCGAAGGTGCCAAGCTCGACACCCTGGTCCTCAGCCGGCTCTACGTACCGATCGCCGCCCGACGCCGAGCATGGTCGACATTCAACGCCCGACCGCGGGGTTCGAGCCACCCCAAGCTCGCCTGGTATGGCGTCGAGGGAACCGTTGACGACGACGCAGTGGCGGTGGAACTCGACGACCTGTCGTCGGCCATGGAAGCCGCCATGGCGGTAGTTTTCATGCACCCGGATCTCGCCAACCTGGACCCCGACACGGCTGCGCTGGTCCTCAACCACATCTACTATTCGAACGGCATCGGGGACCTGGCGTCGAGCATCCAAGAGCAGGCCGAGCAGCATCAACACCAGCCCTACCGACCCAATTGGGTGATCGAGGCCGGCTGGCGCAACCTCGACGGCACGACGGTCGAGAGCATCACCATCCCCGATCCGGTCACCCGAGAGCCCGTCACGATCGACAACCCCAAACGGTACGCCACCTCGCCACAAACCAAAGAGTGGGCCCAGGGGGTCATGGTCTCAGCCCTGAACAACTGCAAAAACGACCCCGAGTTACAGTCGACCCCGAGCCGAGCAGGCTGCTATAGCGTGCAGACTGGCGCACCGGTTGAAGTCCAGGACGGCGAGGGTCCAGGCAGTGAACCCACGGCTGCCCAGGCCAAGACCGCCCAGGCAACAACCGCCGGCAGCGCCGGCAGCGAGTGGACCGTGTCCCCGAGCAGCAAAAACGGCGGGATGCAAGTCTCAGGCGACGTCTCCTTCGACAACGGCCAGTTGGCAGTCGACATTACCAACTGGTTTCTGCGCTGGCTGTCGGTCTCGGTGCAGTTCCAAGGCCAGCAAGGCGAGCTCCTGACCGTCGACGACTGGACCGACGTACCACCGATGGACTCCTCGGGCCTTGCCGGTGTCTACGAGGACGGCAGCACCAAATACCTCGGCATGCTCTCGTCGGTCAACACCATCATGGGGGTCCCGCTCGAACCTCAGCCGAGCACCCTGCGCTTCGATTGGCCAGAAAACGCCTCCAGTGCCACCCTGCTCATCGGCAGCCTGGGGTTTCTGCAAGGCAGTGCCGACAACCCGCCCTACACCGGCTCCTGGAACCCTCGCGTGTGTGTGCCAGGGTTCGCGATGACCTCGGTGTTCAACCTGGGCATCCCGATGATCTTCATGGTTGCTGGCGCCAAGGTCGAGGCGACGGAGATGAACGAGGTTGCCCAGCTGGCGCTCAGTGACGTGCTGGTGGCCGTCGAGCAAATGATCAACCTGACCGCAGCCGGCCTCAGCGGCAACGCCAGCCCCCAAACCTTGCTGACGATCCTGGTCAACACCTTGATGCCCATCGTGCTGTCGAGCTCGTTGGCGCTTGCTGCCTGGGTGGCGGCCAAAGTCAGCGTCGCGATGCTGGAGAAGAGCATCCCGGTCCTCGGCTGGATCGTGGAGGGTGCCAGTTTCGTCGCCGGCATCACAACGATCCTCGAATGTACCACCGAGCTTTTTCTCGCCCCCGCCCTCTACGGGGTCGACATCAGCCGACAAATGGATGTCGATGTCACCGTTGACCCGGATCCCGAACACCAAGGGCAGTGGCCGAGCACCGCCACCCACTATCAGGTCAAGGCCATTTACAGCGACGGCAAAGTGTTACAGGTCAACGGCCAGATGGACGCCACCACTCAGGACGGGCCGATCACCGTCCGCTTCAGTAACGTGCCGGCGGGCGGTCTGCTGCGGTTTATCGCGGCGTTCTACTCGGAAACCGATTGGCTGGCAGGGCAAGGCGTGTGGCCCAATCCCGAGTCGGTGGATCAGCAGAACGGCTGCGTGCCCGCATTACCCACCGACGGCGGCGATGTGATGCAGGTGCCAAGCCCTTCCGACACAGTCAATTTTGCAATCAAAGAGAACCTCGTACCGCTCGACGCCGACACCTATTACCACCCCAAGGAAGAGTTGATCTACAGTGGCGGTGAACGCCAGTGGTCAAGCGCGACGTTTTACCTCCGAGACAACGTCCAACAGCTCATAACCGACCTCGACGCCCAAGATCTCAGCGCTCTTCAGCAGCCCTTCGCCGACCAAGACTTCCCGCTGTCGAACGACACCTCGATCACGGTGGTGGTGGCCGGCCAACGCTGGCTTATGGTCGATCCCGACAGTGTGCTGGCTTACCATGTCGCTTACCTGACCGACACGGCTGGCACCGTCAACGAACTGGAAGTCGACCCGGTCAACGCCGAAACCGTCACAGCCCTCAGTGGCTCCAATGTCGGCGCCAACCTCGGCGCCTTGATCGGCATCAGCTTCAGCCAAGCGACGAGCAGCGTCGGGTACACCTGGCAGGGCTCCGAGCAGGGCCTCGCCGATTGCGGCGGCGGTCCGATCGACACCGGCCTGGTGTACGCCTTTCAGAATATCTCCCAAGGGGCCCAGCCGCAGTCGGCGCTGCGCTTCGTTTCGTGCGCACTCACCATGCCCCAGCCCTATCTGCTCTACGACCTCAACGGCCCGGCCTCCGGCGACGGTTACAACTTCTACCTCGATCCGCGTGGTGGCGCCGACAACCTCTACTGCCTGCGCAAGGTGATCCTCGACCAGCAGAGCGGGACGTTCGACCTCGAACCCAGCGGCGACTGTTGGGGACGCTTCGGCGAGCAGCTCGACAGCATGGTGGTGCATCCTTCCGGCTACGTGGCCGGCATCAACACTGCCAACAGTCGACTCGAGGTGCTCCGGATCCCACCCCAGGGATACGCCACCGACAGCGATGCCCCCGCCGCCTTGGTGCTGGCCGGCCCAGGCGATCGGGTCGGCCTACTGCAGCAGCCGGTGGCGGTGACCGCCTCCAGTGACGGCCGACTGCTGATCTTGGAAGGTGGCTCGACGCCGCGCATCCAGGCCATGGACACCAGCGGCAATCCGGTGTTCTGTTTCGCCAGTGACAACAGTCCGCCGAACGGCGCCAGTCCACCGGCGGGTGCACCGAGCGGCACTTCCGCCACCATGGGCCTTAAGGACGAAGGCACCGCGGTGACCTACCTCGACCTCGGAGTCGAAACCAAGGGTTATCTCTACGTCCTCAAAACCCTCAATGCCGGGGATCAGGTCGATGACTACCGCCTCGACATCTACGACCCCCAAGGGGCCTTCGTCTCGCAAACCCAGGGTCTCAACGCGGCCAAAATAGTTGTCGACCTGTGGCGCAATCTGATGTCAGTCAACTTCCGCAACCTGTACAACCAAAGCGGCCGCTCCGAGCCTTCGATCAGCGAATGGATCCCATCCACCCCTGAAGGCTAGGCTCGGACACCGCAACTGCTTGGACACATCTACAGCTCGAACACAGCAACAGCTCGCACCCCTGAGGAGTCCCGATGACCACCAACGACGATCTTACCTATGCCGGCTCATGGAGCAGCGGGGTCTTGGCATATCTCAGCTATTCCAATTGGGTCCACCTCAATCTGACGCTCTCCAGCTCCGGACAACTGGTGTTCAATCACAACCCGCAGGCTACCTTCAACTACTATCGCACCGACGATGGTCGCTACCTGCTGCAGAACCCTGCCGACGGCCAATTTGTGGTCGGCAGCTTGGTGACCGTGGATGGCCAACAGGTCATGCGTTATGACGCCACCGCCGACACAGCCGCTGCGACCTCTTTTGCAATCGTCTTTTCACAAACCGGCAAACCCACTTACTTCACCGACGACCAGGGCTACAAGTTCTCTTATTACGTTGATGCCTATCCGTGGAATCCCAGCCTAACGGATGCTCAGACACTCTACGGTCGCACGACGATCCCCGATGGCTACAGCGACTATTTCTTTCGCAGCCGCTGGATGGCGCCGACCCTCGATGCCGAAACCCTGAGCCGCTTCATGACCGATCGGTTGAGCCCGGGCGATTCCGCCACCTACGCCAGAGCGATCCCTTGGATCTGGGTCACGGCCGCGCCGTTCGACTTCAGTGGCTGGCATTTAGTCAATTGTTCCTGGGCCAACGCGTCGTTTGGCGCCGCCAACCTGGCCCAATGTCGGTTGGACGGCTGTAACTTCGATTCGGCTGAGATGGCAGGCACCGACCTGAGTGGCGCCGAGCTGACCGGTGGCAACCTGGCCCATCTCGATCTGACCCAACTCCAGCTCGCCGGCACCACCTTCGTTCATCAGGCTAAAAACCAGCCGCAACCTTTCTCGTTCGTTGGCTCGACGCTCGACATCAGCATCTTGGGCAACGACTGGAGCTACTGCAACCTGAAAAGCGCCACGCTGCTCGGCCTGACCCCGGGAATAAACCTCGCCAATTTGCAAGCGCAGGGGTCCACCCTCGACGACCAAGTCCTCGATGACGCCATCCTCAGCCACGCAAACTTCCAGGCCGCCTCCCTGGTCGACGTCAACCTGTCCGGGGCAACCCTCGTCCACGCCGACTTCTCTCCCGGCTCGAACGGCGCCGTCACCAACCTCACCGACGCGAGTCTGCATGGTGCCGACTTGCAGAACGCCAACCTGCAGAGTGCCATCCTGGTGGGGTGCAACCTCGCCGGCGCCAATCTAGAGAGCGCCGACTTGACCGGTGCCCAACTCGGCGGCCAAGAGCAGGAGATTGGCGCCGCCTTCTCCTACGCCTACATGGCCAACACGATCTTGGACAAAACCAATCTCTACTCCGCCGACTTCTCCTACGCGACTTTCTACGGTGCTGGTGCATCCGTCGCCGAAACCTCGACCATGGAGCAGACGAAATTCGGTAACGCCTATCTCGCCGGCCTCAACTTGGCTGGTGCCAACCTTCAAGGTGCCAACTTCACTGGCGCCTGCATGGTCAACTGCGACCTGAGTGGCGTCGATCTCAGCCCCAGCGACGAGGGTAGCAACCCTTCGATCCTCGCGGGTGCCAGCCTCCAAGGGGCCAATTTCACCGGTGCAAATCTCGCCGGAGCCAATCTCCAGAATGCCGCGGTGGCCTTCGCAGATGGCTCGATCACCGCCAGTCACTGCGATGGTTATGGCAGCCTGTCCCCCGCGGCACCGCTCACTTTCGGTCCGACCACCGGTCTCGACTGCAACTCGATCAAGAGCGACACCATCTGTCCCAACGGGTCAACGCTAGAGGACAATCTGGAATCCTTGGGCGTCAGCTCCTGTGACGACCTGACTCCGCAACAATGGCAAGAGATCCTCACCGCTCCGGGCGCCCCCGGGAACTGGACCGCTCAGTCTTGTGCCGCCCCACAATGATCCCTGCTGCAAGGTCGCAATCCACCGGTCCTTGCGTTAGATTCCAATCCTTCAGACTGACATCACAGACCCGGCACCGATAAGTAGACCTGGCAAGGAGACGAAGGTGGCGAACGAATTCGACCTGATTGTGATTGGCAGTGGCCCCGGTGGCTACGTGGCTGCGATCCGTGCGGCCCAACTCGGGCTACGCAGCGCGGTGGTCGAGAAGGACCCCAAATTCGGCGGTACCTGCCTACATCGCGGCTGCATCCCCACCAAGGCATTGCTCCACACCGCCTCGACTCTGGACGAGATCCGCAACGCGGCGGACATCGGCATCGACGTGCCGCAGCCTGCGATCAACCTGCAAAAAGTGCATGCCTACAAGAACCAAGTGGTGGCCAAAAACGCCGGCGGCATCGAGTTCCTGTTCCGCAAGAATAAGATCGCCGGCATTCACGGCTTCGGCCGGCTTACTGGCCCCAACGAAGTCACCGTTGAACACGAGGGCGCCGCAACCGTCTACACCGCCCGCAATATCTTGATCGCCACCGGCTCAGTGCCGCGTGACATCCCGATTGCACCGGTCGACGGCCAACGGATCATCTCCTCAGATCATGCCCTGGAACTCACCGATCGCATCCCGAAGTCGATGGTGGTGCTGGGAGCGGGTGCCGTCGGCACCGAGTTCGCGTCGATTTATGCCTCCTTTGGCTCCGAGGTCACGCTGGTCGAGATGTTGCCACGCATGTTGCCGATCGAAGACGAAGAAGTCTCGGCGGAGCTACGCAAGGCATTCCGTAAGCGGCGGATCAAGGTGATGACCGAAACTGCCTTGAAGGAAGCTAACGTCACCGAAGCTGGCGTTTCGCTGCGGCTCGAAAAAGGTCGCGGTGGCGAAGCCACCCTCGACGCCGAGCTGCTGCTGGTTGCCGTCGGCCGTGCGCCGGTGAGCGCCGGCATCGGTCTCGAGGAACAGGGCATCAAAACCGAACGTGGCTACGTTGAGGTCAATGGCTTCATGCAGACCTCCCTGCCCCACGTTTACGCCATCGGCGATGTTGTCAACACTCCGTGGCTGGCCCACGTCGCGTCCAGCGAAGGTATCTTGGCCGCCGAACACATGGCCGGGCAGGAAGTCCGCGAAATGACCTATGACCGGGTACCGTCATGCACTTACTGCACACCCGAAGTAGCGAGCGTTGGTCTGACCGAAGCCGCTGCCCGCGAAAAAGGTTACGACGTCGCCGTGGGTAAATTCCCGTTCTCGGCCCTCGCCAAGGCGGCAATCCTGCGTCATACCGAAGGCTTTGTGAAGATCGTCCGCGAGGCGAAGTATGATGAGGTGCTCGGCGTTCATATCATTGGCGCCCACGCTACCGACCTCATCGCCGAGGCCTGCGTCGCACTGCAGATCGAATCGACCACTGAGGAGCTGTTCCGCACCATGCATGCCCATCCGACATTGTCGGAAGCAGTCATGGAAGCGGCCCACGCCGCCTACGGCCACAGCATCCATTCTTAAAATAAGACCGGAGATTCCATGGCTACCGAAGTCCTGATGCCCCAGATGGGAGAGTCGATCGCCGAAGGCACCATCACCCGATGGTTGGCCAAAGTTGGTGACTCCGTGGAACGCGACGAGCCTTTGCTCGAGATATCGACCGACAAAGTAGACGCCGAGATCCCCAGCCCGGCGTCGGGCGTGTTGCTCGAAATTCGCCGCTTGGACGGCGAGACCGTGCCGGTCAACGAGACCTTGGGCCTGGTGGGTGAAGCGGGCGAAAAACGAGATCCGGAGCAGCAGTCGACCGAAACTCAAGTGCTCACCGAAGACCAGCTCGCCGCGATGCAGGCTGGAATGATGCCCGAGGAGGCGGACGACGTCGCGGACGGTGAAATGACCCTCGAGCAGCGCATTCGCCAATTCTCCAGCCCACTGGTGCGCTCGATCGCCAAGAAAGAGGGCGTCGATCTACAGCAGGTTCAAGGCAGCGGCATCCACGGCCGAGTGACAAAAAAAGATATCTTGGCATATCTCGAGCAACGGGCCCGGGGCGAAGTACCGGCAGCTGCCGAGCCGGCCGCAACCCGGGAGACCATGACTCAGCCTATTGCCCCCGCTGCGCCGGCTCCGACACCAGCCGCGCCCGCACCGGCGGCGCCGACAGCGACACCAGCTGCCGCCACGCCGGCCCCTGCCAGCGCCCCTGCAACACGGTCGGTCGACGGTTTCTCGGTTCCTGCCTATGTTGCCGGCGAGAACATCGAGATCGAGCCGATGTCCAAAATCCGGCAGATCACCGCCGCCCACATGGCTTACTCCAAGGCGACTTCGGCCCATGTGACAACGGTTTTCCACGTCGACATGTCAAAAGTGGCGCGTCTTCGTCAACGGGCCAAGTCCGGCTTCCTACGCGACACCGGCACCAAGCTGACCTACATGCCGTTCATCTTCAAGGCGGTGTGTAAGGGACTGCGCAAGTTTCCGCAACTCAACGCCGCCATCCACGGCACCGACATCGTCTACAAGAAGGACATCAACCTCGGCATGGCGGTGGCTCTCGAACACGGTTTGATCGTACCGGTCCTCCGTCGGGCCGACGACCTGAGCCTCAAAGGCTTGGCCCGCACCGCCAACGACTTGGCAGACCGCTCTCGCAACAAGAAGCTCAAGCCCGAGGAAATTGGCGGTGGCACCTTCACCATCACCAACCCGGGAGTCTTCGGCAGCCTCTTTGGCACGCCGGTGATCAATCAACCGCAGGTTGGGATCCTCGGCATCGGCACGATCGAAAAGCGCCCGATCGTCCTCACCGATGCTGACGGCGGCGACATGATCGCCATCCGCACCATGTGCTACTTCGCCCTCACCTTCGACCACCGCCTGATCGACGGCTCCGACGCCGACTACTTCATGCTGGCAATCAAGGCGACACTCGAAAACGACGACTGGGAAGAGCTAGCGGCGTTTCTCTAGGCCTTCAGAGGTGGCCAAGACCAGGCATCTCGTCCAAGAGCTTCGCTGCGCGGTAGACACTGCGCTCTGAGATCTCGAGCTCGCGAGCAATTTCCGCCTTCGAAACTCCTGACTCCAGAAGCTCATCGATCCTCTTCAGCCGGAGAGAATTGAGCTTCATCAGGTGCCCCTTCTTCTTCCGTCCACCGATCTTCTTTCCGCCCCGTTTTCTGGTGCGGCGGCCCTGGGAGGGGGTCGTGAGCTCGTCGGATTGGCGAATCTGGGGTCTGGAATCGGCAGGGAAGCGAAGGTTTTGCGGACTTGAAGCGAGGCCGTGTTCTACAGACGGGAGAGACTTGGCAGCCAGTAACGCTATCGAAAACAAAATTAGGGCAAACAGCGCCGCCATCGCGAAAGCACGTCTGAAAGGAGCCCGGTCGTTTTTCGGAGATGGGAGGGCAGGCGATTCGCCGGATGCTGTGTCCCCCGCCACGTCTCTCGGCTGTTCGGAGAGGGTGGCTATGAAGCGATAGCCTCTCCGATGAACTGTTTGGATGATCCTAGAGCTCTGAGCGTCGTCTCCTAGCGCGCGCCGAAGTTCGCTCAGAGTTTGGCGGACCGAATCGGTGGAGACGTAGGGGATTTTCCAAGCGCGATCAACAAGCTCATTGCTACTGACGACTCCAGGGGCTTCCTCGATGAGAGTCGCCAGAACGCGGAAAGTCTGAGGGCGGAGATGGACTTCTCCCTCAGGTCCAATAAGTCTGCCGAGCTGCCCGTCGAATTCAAAGGCTTCGAACCGGTAAGACATTTTTGCTCCCTCCCTCCAGGCTGATGGGACGGAAATCACATTCCGTTCATGAAATTCCTAGGTGTTCACACAACATTTAGCCTTCTCTTAGGGTTTCATAACCCTTTTGCCGAGTGGGCTGATTACGGTTTTGAGCGAGCAATCTCGCCGGCCGTGCACGTGACACTACGGTGAGTGGCATGGAGCCAGCTCAGCAAACAGTGGGAGAAACCCAATGAGTCATCCACAGTATCAAACAGTAACACTGCTCTCCTTAGTACTACTCCTTCTGTCTGGGACGGCCGCCATCGCCCAGACCAACCCAGTTGAGGACCACGCCTTCCTTTGGCGAGGGTTCACCCATGAATGGGATACCCGCAATCATAGGATCGACCGGCTGGGTAGCTGGATGTCGATGAACTGCGACGATACCGGCTGCGATGGAGACGCCAACCACTCTGCGTCAACAGGTACTGCCGTAGATGATGCCGATTTCGTCACCGCCTTTACCGAGTTGAGTACCCCTGTGGCCGGCATGAAAACAGGTCTTATCCAATATTCGATCTCTGGAATCGACGGTCAACTGAGCTCGGGCACCCGCCACGTCACAGTGACTGCACCAGCCAACATGCAGAATCGAGACCGTTACAGAGCCTTCCTGAACGGCTTCCATCTGGAGAGATTGAGCGGAGAGTCAAAGAAGCTCGATCGATTGAAGATCCTTCTCACCAATCTCAACTATGTCAACGGAAGTCTCGAGTTCGATATCGAGTGGGCCCTGAAGATGGATTGTCGATTCCTGGTATCGCCTGAATGCATCGGGTCCAATGTTTGGGACTACCGTCTCCAGGTCCGGTTCTTTCTGATGGCTGGAGACGTCGGCGAAGTGGCCTTCAGCAACTCGAACCCTCAACACGACTATGTCTGGGACGGCGGTCCCTTCGCTACGCAGGTGACCCGTGGAGACGTCCAAATGTCAGACGTCATCGCTTCAACTGCCGTAGCGACGTTCAACCATGGAACGGTCGGCATCCGAGGCTTCAATCTCAACCTCGACACCGATCACCACATGTACGAAACCGCAGTTCGTGTGAAATCGATTGTCTACGATGCTGTTCAAAGCAGCGTGTCGTACAACGCCGACGCATTCTTCGCCCAATGGCAAGAAGAAATGGCAGGCCCGTTTGACCCGTTCACCTTCCAGGTAGCGGGCGAGGCTACCCAAATGGAGTTGTGGACTTCCCTCATCCAGCTCTCCGATGCCGAAATCAACGGCAACTGGGCAGCGGGTTCGGTGAATAGCGAAGACGATCCCGAAGCTATTCCGGTAAGTTTCTAGACCCTCGAGTCGTTTCGTCCCGGGCTCTCAGGAGTCCGGGACCCCACCTAAACAACAGGTCATTAAAGCGTCAGCCTCGCCGTCTCCCTTGCCGCACCTATTCGCCCAGCAACACAACCGGATACGCCACCTTCGTGGGCGGCAAAGAGCAGGCATCGTCCAGCCAACTTTCAACTGAATGGGTACAGCGGCGGCCGTCTGTCTCCGACAGTATGTTTGCGGAGAGAGATTGTGCTAATATTTTTCCAAGCTACTCACCACGATTCCACCGGGATGTGGAGCTAGGCCAAGAGGGATGCTAATGCTTGGGGCAACGGCGGCGCCAGCCGGCAACGTTGCACAACCAGTCGCAACGTCTAGTCGAGAGTTTGTGGCCAACGTCTGCGAAGCCCGCGATTCTTTGTCAAGACCACAATATGGTTGAGCCCATTTAGACCTGAGCCTAGCTAGACAGCTGGATAGGCGGTGAGTTTCCAAATCTGAAAGGAGGTCGATCAGCTGAAATCGCAAGGATGTATTCGAAACAAGTCCAGCGCCGTCGATACCGAGGCTCGGAATCAAAGATGATCCGGTCTCGATCGAGTATTTGAGTGAAGATCAATTCGACTCTAAACCTGACAGGAATACTATGAAAACTAAAAATATATCTACAATGCGTCTTGCCGTTGTCTGCAGCTTGATCCTTTCCCTACTGACGCTGCCGGCGTTCTCTCAACCGACGATAACGCTTCCAGACTGCGATGCAGTATGCGACTGTGATGCCGATTGCAATACGCGGTGTATTCCCGATGCACAGAACGAGGAAAGTACCTGCGGAGATGAAGGGATATGCGAGGACTCTTCGTCTTGTCCGACGACAAACCCACCAAACCTGTGTACCTCTGCCAGTCCTCCCACGTCGTGCCCTGCCGCCGCCTGCCCGGTCTCTCTGATCGGTTGGACCAACATGTTTGGTAGCTGCACCAATGTGGACTCACACGGTTGCGTCGAGGAGTGTTTGCTGTGGTGTAATGAAACAACCGGTGCCTTCTGCACAGACACCAACAGCTGCGCTATCCAGTAGCACAAGAACCGGGCTGCCGTGACACGGGGCTGTCGTGACACGGGGCCGTGACACGGTGCCACCCGACTCGGTCAGATCCTAGCTCCCAGCCTGCCATACGATCTCTAGGTGGAGTCCGGCAAAGGACCGTAAGCTCGCTCTGCCAGTTCGGGGCCGAGGGTGAGGTCGAAGAGACTAAGGCGGACTTCTTCAGGGCTCGCCATGACGAGATCGCGATTCATCTCGATGGCCTCGAACACCAGCTGAATCTTGCGTCCCGCGGGCATGCGCCGGTAGATCTCCAGCTGCACCGCCTCAGCTTCGGGATCGGTGTCCGGCGAGAGGGTTGGATACTTCGACTCGTGAGGTTTGGCTGGTGCTGACCTCGGCATAGATTTAACGATAACAGCTCATCAAGGAATCCGGAGTACCTTGCCGCGGCGATAGCAGTTGTGCGGCTGGGTGATGTGGTTGAGTCGGTGGTCGTCAGCCTCGTCCGCCACCAACAGCCATCTTGGCAGTGGTATCATGAAACTCTGACTTGTGTGGAGTGTGAAAAGCACGGTGAGGGCGGCGACAGGAACAGAGGAATCCGGAGGCACTGATGGGAATGCGATTCTCGGCGACGGTTTCGGTCAAAGATCTACAGCACGATACGGGCGCGATTCTCGAGGAACTGGGCGCGTCGAATCAGCCGACCGCAGTGGTCCAAGATGATCGGGCGGCGGCGGTTCTCGTAAGCATCGGTGCCTGGGAGAAGGCCGAAGCGGAGCGCGAGCTGTTACAGAGGTTGGCGAAAGGGGAAACCGAGATCGCGTCAGGTGCAAGTCACGATCTCGATGAGGTGCTGGCTGAGGCCGATCGGCTCCTGCATACACGCAGCGCCTAAACGCAACCGGTGACCTCGAGGGCGCACGCAAGCTCCTGATGGAGCTGCTGCACGCCGACCTTCGCTGTCTCGACGCCCACGCTCACCTCGGCAACTTTGCCTTCGACCACCTACCAAACGACGCGATCCGTCACTACGAAGCGGGCGTCCGGATCGGCGAACTCTCCTTCGACGCCCATTTCAGTGGTGTGTTGCCCTGGGGCTTCATCGACAACCGCCCCTACTTGCGCTGCCTTCACGGCTACGGCCTATGTCTCTGGCGGCTCAAGCGCGTCGAAGAGGCCGCGACAGTGCTCGAGCGCCTGCTCTGGCTCAATCCGACCGACAATCAGGGCGTGCGGTTCCTGGTCGGGCCGGTGAGAAAGGGCGAGGAATGGGAGCCAGAGTAACGTCCTTCTCTTGTCGCCGCGTACGAGCATGCACAGAACTCGCATAGCGGCCTTGGAACTACTATAAGACCCTGAGTAGGGCCTGCTACACGGTGGCGTGACGCGGTGCCACTCGTCTCGGTCACGCGGTGCCATCCGTCTCGGTCAAGCCTCGCGGCGCCACATCATCGCTGAATGTCCGGGTATGTGCCGGATGAGCACTCGCGCCACATTGCCAATCGCTGGCATGTACAACAACCGGCAACGTGCCGACTACCCATTCACTGGCAAGGAAGCGTCACTCCGCATCGTGGATTGTCCAATCTTCGGCAAATGATCCACTGGCTGAACGTCAACGGATACGTTTCCCTAGCAACTGCTCACCGCTGACGGTCGCAATGCCTTCCCTACTTGACAAATCATGAGCTTGGCTGAGCGAGCAACTAACAATTCCCAGGGAAGTGGACCGTGCGCAAGGTGCGAGATCGTCCCGAACCTCCTAAGACAGTAAATCAACCTAACAAGCGCCGCTAAATCTCCCTTCAAGAATGATTTCCACTTGACTAGATGCTTTCAAGAATCTATGATGGCTAATCATGAGACGAAAGAAGGTCCAACGACGCTTGTTCTCGATCGCGGAAGTTCGGACCGCCCTCACCGCTCATCGTGCGAAGGTTGGAGCAAGGCTCGACGAACGGGTAAACCGAGAGGGCGGCGCGTCGTTCAGTTATCAATCCCAGTTCGACCACATGGACCGGGAGCTGTCGACGATCGAAAACGGTTTGATCACCGCTGAAGACCGGCATGTCCGCAAGCAGGTCCAGATCGAAAAGCTGCGGCAGCAGAGCAAGACATTCACGACCGAGCTCTACCGCAAGCAAACCTCGGCACGCGCGGTACTGACCGGCCTCTACGGCACCGACCACGGTTTCGAGCTCGGAGCGCTCACCGGCAAGACACCACAGGTGGCGCACAGCCTCATCCAACAGGTGGACCAGACGATCAAGCTGCTCCGTCACCCCGAGCTGCCGCTGCCACCACCGATCATCGCCGGCGTCGCCCCCGACTTCACCCTGCTGGCAGATGACCTCGAAGCCGCCTTGACGTCCCTCGAGACCTCCCGGATCGAGTATCAACAAACGCTCAAAGAAGCGGACCAAACCCGCAGCCTCACCCAAGCCGCCATCACCGCCTGCGATCGTATCTTCCAACCCGTGGTCAGCTCCCTCGAAAGTACCTTCCGCCTAGCTGGCGAAACCGAACTCGCCAGCCGCATCCGCACCAGCTCACGGCGCGTCACCCGTCGCCAGGCCGTGCCTGAGAAGACGGCGGAAGAAGGCTCGAAGCTGGAAACCGGGGCGACGTTGGATGACAACGTGTTGGGTGAGAACGTGTCGGGTGACGACGTGCAGATCGATGCTACCGCCTCGCCAGCCCAGCTCGAAGCCTCGCCGTCCGAGTCGACCGTGATCAGGCAGTCACCACGCTTCCGTCACGCCAAATCTCCCAGGACGGTCCTCTTACGTCCTGGGTAATCTAGCGAGGATTGCGGAGTCTTCGACCTTAGAATCCGAAAAGGCTGACTATCGAATCTCAAGGTTCAACGGTGGATGTACTCATGCCGAGATCTCCAAGAGGACTAAATTCCCTTGGGTTCGTCGCCGTGAGCATGGCAAAGCGGGGCCAGCCCTCGGCGGCGGTTGATTGAGATCAGCAGAGAGCTCGGATACACTGAGTAAGTTCGTCCAGAACGACGATCGAGCTGAGGAAGAACCTATGACCTACAACGCCATCGTCGAGAATACCGGGCCTAGCGGCTACACCGCGAGCATCCTGGGGTGGCCTGGCTGCACGGTAAAAGGGGCTACGAAGGACGAGGCGCTGACACGGCTGCGTCAGGCGATCGCCAACCGTCTCTCCCGAGTGGAGATCGTCCCGATCGAGGTCGACGTTCCCCAGAACGGTCATCCTCTGGCCAAGTTCGCCGGCATGTTCAAGGACGACGAACTGCTCGATCAGTTCCTCCTGGACATGGCAGACTATCGGCGAGAGGTGGATACCGATAGGGCGGAGTAGCCATTCCCCGTGGCTCTCTTCGTCTTAGACACGGACCACGTCACTCTCTTCCAGCGAGCTCACCCTTTGGTGCGGGAGCGGGTGCTCGCACGGGCACCGGGAAGCGTCGTCACGACCGTGGTGACGGTTGAATCGTGCCTTCGATATTGTCCTGGTCAAAAAACCAAACGTCGACACTTTCATCGGACAGGCTGGGCAGGAAGTGCCCGGAGCCACGCGCTCCTGAGAAGTCGACCCATTCAACCCGCACCTCAAACCGCCCGTCATGCAGCCGAGCTACTCGATCCTCTGGTTCGCAACGCATCGAAGGGCCAGCTCCGAGGATGAGATTTCCCTCCTCGCTGAGAGTCTCGGCCAACACGGCACCTGTCGGAATATCGACTAACAAAACACCAATCCCACCTCGCTGAATACTGGGGCTAGCCGGGCCTCCGCCATGTGGATGGCTGAAGAACTCCACCATCAGGGTATCGCCAGCACCCCTATGCAGCGCGCTCGGGAAATACGTGGATCCGGTTAAGAAACTTCTGATGAAATCGCCATCCAGGCTGTACTCATCGATGGACCAGACACTCGCATTCTCCTCGAGCCCTACGACATAAAGCCGGTCCCCCTTGACCACTAGGGGTCCGCGGAGACTCGAACCTGGACCCCTGGGCTCGAAAGGCAAAACCAACTGTTGATGTTCGAGGTTTTGCCCACTGAAGTGGACCAACTCCTTGACCAAAAGGCTCCCCTGAGGACCTTCAAGCTGTCCAAGGACGGTGGCCCACAGCGACGTTGTGCTCTCCACGGTCATGTCGAAGAGGCTCAATCTCTCGTCATAGGTAATCGTTGGCGACAACTCCGGCGTGGGTAGGGTTCTACGGGAGACGACCCGTCCGGTTCCATCGAGCCGAGAGACTTCGAGCCCATCTAACACCCACACCGTTCTATCTGGGTCGACCGCGAGTAAACGAGCGGTTACTCCGAGGCTATCGAGTATGTTCCGCGCCCACGGGATTCCAGTTGTCCCTTGATAGACAAAGCCCACTTCATCAAAAAATCTAGACGCGACCAAAACATCACAATCCTGACCGACGACAAAGGGTGTGCCGGACCTGCGGCTAATAAAACGGCTAGGCGGAACAATCGTTTCTATGATGGATTCCGAATCCGTATCGAACAACTCAATCCTCGACCCATCGACGGTGTACCGGTTGATCGGTATCTTCTCGGCGAAAGCCGCAGGCAGAAAAACGAGCCCGATCAAACCGATCCATACTAAGACTTTCTTTCTAAATCCCCTCTGTTGCCAAATCACCTTCCCCGATCTTATTGGACAGTTCGGCTATGCGGCCTGCTCGAGAGTCGATTGAGGTCCGTCACGCGGTGACATCCGGCTCAGTCGTGTGGTCTATCGAATTTCAAGGTTGAAGAGTTCAAAACTCCAGCCGAATCTCGGGCACTTTATCCCCATTCCTAGCTTTGAAGCGCTCGAGGTACTCCGCCAGCGGCTGCATTCCCAATTCGGCCCGCCGCTCGTCGACTTTTTCAGGGTCTTCGAGCGGGGATAACGCCATCCCAGTGCCGTCTGGCGAGCCCCCGAGCTGCGAACCATAACGCTGCTTGCGACCGAGACGGAGCTGAGATCGGTCGTATAACAATGCGAACGATCCGCCCTTGCCGGTCGCTTTGGCTGCCTTCTCGAGCAGGGGCAACGCAGTCAGCATGAGAGGCAGGTCACTACTGTGCTGGACAATGAGGAATGCCGCCTGCGATGCGTCACCGCCGAAACGATCTCGATCGATCCAGCCGATGTCGGCGATCAATTGTTTCAGGTAGGCCACATTGTCCTGGTCGATGGCTGAGATGATCTCCCAATCGTCGGGGCCGAGGTCCGATTTGCGTCTCAGCTCCTGATCCTTCTCCATACGTACCGCCAACTCGGCTTGCAGCGCTTCGAGACGTTCGGGAGAAACTGCGGCGCTACCGAGAGCAATCGGTTTCACATCGAACGCATCTGGACGTTTGGCGAGGCGCTGATATCGAACCGTTTCCGGTTCTGTGTCTTGGCGATACTGAGCGGTCAGCGTTAGGGTCTCACCTTCCAGGCTGAACCGAAACGGGATCCTGTTGCCGTGGACGCTACGGACCAGAGCACCGTCCTTCTGGCCCAACACCGGATCGATCCGATCCAGCTGCCCATCTATGAGAACCGCACATTGGGTCGCGGAAATCTCGAGAATCTTGGAACGTTCCGCCGAGTCACCCATCCGTTTCCAGACACCGTGTAACTGGGCGTCCACAGCCTCGAAGTCCTGAGTGGCTGATCCTGCAGACTCAGCTGTCAAGCAGAGCGGCGCCAGTATCCATAACAATCCAAAGAACGCTACGTGGGTTCGCATCATCGACTCCTAGATGAGATCTTAGAGGAAGTGCAGGGTGCTTGCACCCGCACCAAGGCAGCATTAATGCCTAGCAGGCTAACAGACGAGTAGCCCGCATCCGCCTGATCGTTTCGCTTCGCAGGCGAGGCTTGGCCCGGACGCTGGATGCATCCCCTGCTGAGGATCTCTCAGATGACCGAATCCTCATGGATGCGTGACCGATACCGACGCTAAGAGGACGTCGAGATCAAGCTAGGCGCGACTGACCGAGTAGATGCCCAGCCGTCATACCAGACCGCTGAGGAACTCGGTCGCAACACAGACTCGGGTCCCGTCTGGAGTTAGGTAGTCCTTCGACCCCGTGGCCGAGATCTGCCATGCCTCGCACTCGGGAAAACGAGCCTTGAGATACTTGAGCCCGCCGTCGATCGGGCGGTCGGACCATTTGCATTCGATCAGCCAAATGGGCTTCAGACCCTCGGTGACGACGAAGTCGACCTCGCGGCCGTCGGTGTCGCGGAAGTAACGTAGGTCGAGATCGCGACCCTGGGTGTCCTGCTGGTGATGAACCCACTTGAGCAGGTGACAGGCGACGAAGTTCTCGAAACGGGCGGGCGGATCCGAGACCAGGGTCCAGTCGAAGTGATAGTGCTTCTGCGCCTTCTTGATGGCTCGGATTTTCGGCGCGCCGAAAGGTGAGAGGCGGAAGAGGGCATAAAGGCGCTCGAGGATATTGAGCCAACTAGCGACGGTTTTGTGGCTCAATTGGAGGTCCTCGCGTAAGGCGTTGAGCGACAAGGTCGAACCTACCAGCTCTGGGAGACGCAGCATCAACAGCTCTAGGTTGCCGAGATCACGCACCTGCTCGAGACTCACTAGCTCCTCACGGATCAAGAGGTTGCGGTACTCGCGCGACCAGCGTCTGGACTCGACCTCGGAACCCTCGAACCACGGCTCGGGGAAGCCGCCCAGGGTCATCAGGTCCTGCAGCTCGCTCCGAGTCTCGAGGCCAAGCTCGGCCATCGACAAGGGATGCAAACGCAATAAGTGATAGCGCCCTTGGAGCGAGTCGCCCGAGTATCGGTAGAGATCGAGGCGAGCACTGCCGGTGACCAGAATGCGTTGCGCCTCATGTCGGACGTCGTAAAGTCCCTTCAAGTAGTTGCGCCAGGTTCGGTATTTGTGGATCTCGTCGAAAATCCACAGCGGCGAGTTGGGGAGCTCGCGTTTCAAGATGCGCTCGCGATGCTCAGGCACATCCCAATTGAGATAGCCCCCTTCCGCGCCGGGCAGGCTGTGGGCCAGGGTGGTCTTGCCCACTTGGCGTGGACCAGCGACGAAAACCATCTTGCGCTCGAGATCGCGCTCGATCTGGGACTTTAGATACCGCTCCTGCATGAGGACACGATACTGAGGATTTAACCCCTAGTCAAAAAAACTCACGGTTATTCTGGACTAGGGGTGAATTCCTCAGTCATGACGCGCCCAGGTGCTTCGGTCGCTAGAGAGGTTCTAGCCGGTAGCCCTGATTCTGAGAATCACTATGGGCAAGTCTGGAAAGCATTGATGTCGGTAATCGCGTCAGCCGCCTGACCCAACGGGTTGGCGTAGGTTTTGACCTCGTCGGTGAGGGTATCGGTGACGGTGACCGTGTACTCGACGTCCGTCGACGCGGCGGCGAAGACCCAGAAGTTGTCGTTGATGTCACAGCCATCGAGCACTTTGACCAGCAGTTCCCAGTTGTCTTCGCTGAAGAAGTAGAAGAGCCCAGAGTCGTCGCTCTTGGCCAGACCGGCTCTGGGGATGGAGACTTCGCTGCCAGTGCCAAAGCCGTCGTCGAAGTCACGCCATTCGATATCGACCTGAAACCGACCACCCTCCCCGAGACAGAAGGTCTCATCGTCTACGACGCAGTTTGGCGGCAGTGGATTCTCACAATCCTGGAACGCAAGGGTATCGTTCAGCGCAGGCGCCGCGACGCCCAATGGGTTAGTGTAAATCTGGACGTTGCCGCAGCTGGTGTCGGTAACGGTAGTGGTGACTTCGACGTTGGTGGCGGCAGCCTGGAAAACCCAGAAGTGATTGTTGATGACACGGCCATCGAGCACTTTGACCAACATCTCCCAATTGGCACGGTCGAAGAACTGCGCCACTGCCGAGTCCCGTGAGGCGAGCAACGCACCGTCCTCCGTCTCAGTGGGGACAACTGCCACTTTGCCTGGGCCGGTCAACCCTTCGAAGTCGCGCCACTGGACCTCCACTCGGAATCGGCCGTTTTGCAGCATCATGTCTTGTTGATTGCTGACCTGTCGAAGATCCCAAACCCCGCCGCCGAAGCTTCCGGCGTAAACCGTCGAGGGAGTGGCTGGGTCGATCGCCAACGCATAGACCGGTAAGTCTTGTAGACCGTCGTTGAGCGGCAACCATTGGTTGCCACCGTCGGTGCTCTTGAAAACCACCGTTTCATTGTCGGCCTGCGAATCTTCATTCGTCCCGATGTAAAGCGTCCCCGACCCATCGATCGCGATCGTTTCGACCGTGGTGAAATTTTCCAGGCCATTGTTGACTTCGAACCAGTGCTCACCGCCATCGGTGCTCTTGAACGCTCCACCGATGTCCAGGCCACCATCCAATCCAGCGTAAACCGTCGAGGGATTTCGGGGGTCAACCAACAACGACTCAACCCGGGCGGAATCGGGCTGATTGGTCAACCCTTCAATGAACAGCTCCCAATGGTCGCCGCTGTCGGTACTCTTGTAGATACCGCGGAACGCCCCTGCATACAGCGTCGATGGAGTGGCTGGGTCGATCGCCAAGGCCCAGATCTGATCCGAGCCGAAGGCGAGCCCCTCGTTGATCGCGGTCCAGGTGTCACCACTATCCATGGTGCGAAAGATGCCACCACCGCCGCTCTCCGGATCAAACGTTCCGGCATAAAGTGTCGTGGGTTGCTGCGGATCGACCGCCAGGGCCTGGAAGCTGTGCCCCGGCAGCCCACCGCTGAGTGCGCTCCAGTGGTTACCACCGTTGAGACTCTTGTAGATCTTGCCGGCAGTTCCCGCATAAAGCGTGGATGGGGTCTCGGGATCGATCGCCAAGGCAAGCACCCGACTGTCGGCGAGGCCAGCGCTGGCGGCGACCCAGTGTTCACCACCATCGGTACTACGGAATGCTCCAGCTTGGGTTCCGGCGTAGAGAGTTGTCGGGGTTTGCGGATCGATCACCAAGGCTCGCACCCGACCATTGGCTAGCCCCTCGTTGGCAACCGCCCACAGGCTGCCGCTATTGATGCTCTTGGAGACACCGCCACCAACTCCTCCAACGTACAACGTCGACGGCGTCAGCGGATCGATCGCCACGATAGCGGTCAAAGGATTGATCAGCCCATGGCTGACCTCAGTCCAACTTGCACCGCTGTCGACACTCTTGAAGACTCCAGCAATAGCACCGAACCGTCCTGCAAACAGTGTGGAGGGAGTCTGAGGATCAATCGCCAATGACTCAACCACACCGCCGTCGAATTCACTGCCGGTAGCACTCCAGTGGGCACCTCCATCGAGGCTCTTGTAGACCTGACCGCCAGGTCCAGAAAAGCTGGTTTGGGCGGTGCCGGCATAAAGGATGGTTGGGGTCTGGGGATCGATAGCCAAGGAAACCACTTGCCCTTCACCCAAGCCCTCGCTGACAGAGGTCCAGTGACTTCCCCCATCGGTGCTCTTGAACACTTCGGCAGTCCCCACAAATGGAAACGTCCCGGCATAAACCGTGGCGGGAGTCAACGGATCAATCGCCAAGACTTCGACCAAGGCACCTTCAGGCAGTCCGACATTGACCGCGCTCCAATGGCCGCCACCATCCACGCTCTTGAAGATGCCGAGACCGAAGCGTCCTGCATAGATCGTGGTTGGGGTCTGGGGATCGATCGCCAGGGTACGAACGTCGGGGCTCGGCGGCGAGGTCTTGTGGTTCCGGTCAAAATCAAAGAGACCGCCATTGACGGCGACCCACTGACTTCCACCATCCGTGGTTTTGAAGATGCCTTCAAAAAAGGTTGCAGCGTAGAGGGTCGCGGGCGTTTGCGGATCGATCGCCAGCGCCTGGATGTCCAGATCGCTCAAACCCTGGTTGACGGCCATCCATTGGCCGCCACCATCGGTGCTCTTGAAAACCCCGACCGGGGTCCCGACATAAAGTGTCGAGGGGCTTTGTGGGTCGATCACCAAGGCGTTGATCTTTCCTCCGAACGGACCGTTCGAAGTCCATACGTCGAGACCCGCTTCGGCGACACCACCGAATACCACCGCCAAGCCAAGTGTGATTGCAACGATTCGAGAGTGGATCACCGTGCGCATGTCTACCTCCTGGAGTTAACCGAGTCTCTTCCTGAAGTTAATGCGAGATCGATCGCCGAAACGGTCCAAAATAATTGGAGAGATTCACTCTCCGGCCTCGTGCCGCTAGCTAGATCCCGTCTAGAAACGCCGGTTGCCGGTCGCCCCCTGTGGACTGCGCGCGCTGCTGCGTAACTCGCCTCGGCGCCTTAATGTCCTCCAACCCTCTTGGTTACAATAGTTTAGAGGGCTAGGAGCTGTTTTCTTGCTCATACATACTCGCTGCGTGCTCGCTCCACAGAGGGCTCTCAGGAAGGCGAGAAACGGGTTTCTGGATGGACTCTAGCTAAGGCCGGCCGGTCTGCGGTGCCGGCGAGGCGACCTGAGGTGGCCAGCGTAAGCCGAGTTGCCAGGCCATGAAACTCAGGACGTCCGCCGCATCACGCTGACGTAATGCCAGCGGTTTGCCCCGGCCATGCCCTACGTCACCTTCGACCCACAACAGGATCGGCTCCTGCTCGCTGTCGCTGGAGGTTGCCGACTGCAACCGCGCCGCCATTTTACGGGCATGCAGCGGGTGGACCCGACTGTCATTGGCGCCGGCGGTCAGCAGCACCGCGGGATACTCGGTGCCCTTTTGGACGTTTTGATACGGCGAGTACTCGAGCAGGAAGGGCAGCTGCTCCGCATTCTCAGCAGAACCGTACTCCGGCACCCAGAACCGTGCCATGAGGAAATGCTGATAACGCAGCATATCGAGCAGCGGTACCGCGGACAGCACGGCGGAGAACAACTCCGGCCGTTGGACCAACGCGGCACCGGTCAGCAGCCCGCCGTTGGAACCACCGAGGATGCCGAGCTGATCGGGGTTGGTGTAGTTGTGCTTGATCAACCATTCAGCAGCACCAATGAAGTCGTCAAAAACATTCTGCTTCTGATCGAGCATGCCGGCGCGATGCCAGTCTTCACCAAACTCACCACCACCCCGCAGATTAGGCATCGCGTACACCCCACCGGCTTCCAGCCAAGGGAAGTTACGGGCCGAGAAACGTGGTGTCATCGAGACACTGAACCCACCATAACCGGACAACATGGTCGGGTTTTTGCCGTTGCGCTTCAGGCCCTTACGGTGGACGATGAACATCGGCACCTCGGTGCCATCCCTGGAGGTATAAAACACCTGCTCGACGACGATCTGTGTCGGGTCGACCGGCACGTCCGGCCGGGCCCATAAGGACCGCTCGCCGGATTCGAGATCAACCCGGTAGATGGAATCGGGCTCGTTGAAACTCTCGAAGCTAATGAAAGCCTCACTACGATCGGGTTCAGTCGCCAGGCTGGCGGTCCCGATTCCCGGCAACTCGAGGTTGCCCTTCGACTGCCCCTCGAGATCGAACAGTGCGATGCGGGTCGAGGCTTTGTCGAGGTAATCCACTGCCAACCGCCCCTTGGCGACCGAAACGCTCTGGATCACCGCGTCGCGACGCTCTGGCACCAATTCCCGCCAGTTCTCAGGCGTAGAGTTCGCCGGATCAACGGCGACAATCCGGCCGTTCGGAGCGTCCAATGTCGTCTGTAGGAACAGCTTGCCATCAGCAAAAATCGGCGAGGTCTGTGCGGTCGCACCTACGATGACATCCACCTTTTCGAGCTCGCCGGTCTGTCGCCACTTGGCAAAGTCGTAGAGCCAAAGATCATTCGACTCGGTGCTGGTGAAGTAGACCACCGCCAACCATTTAGCCTCTGGATCGACCGCTGGGTAGGGTCCCCAGGTGGTGGCCAGGGGACCTTCTTTGAATTGTTCGAAGATCACCGGATCTTGACGATGATGGCGCCCGACCTGGTGGAACTTGATTTGGCCGGAATAGGGATCGTCTGCGTCCGCCAAGCGGCGGTAGATGAAGCCGGAAGCGTCCGGCAGCCAAAAGATGCTGCGCACCTGACCGGGAATCTCGTCCGCCAACCACTCACCGTCGTCAACCCGCATCAGGTAGCAGGTGGCTTTCTCGTCGCCGCCACGGTAGAGGCCGAAGGCAATCCACTCGCCGTCTTGACTCGGCTCGAACCAAGCCAACGCCGTGAGACCATCCGCGTCTAGAAGATTAGGGTCGAGCAGGCGTCGAGGCTCGCCATCGTGGCCTTCCCGCACGTAGAGCACGGGTTGCGATTCGTCGCCCCGGCGTTCGGAGTTGAAGTAACGATTCCCCCGCACGTCAGGCGAACCGACGTTACCTACGGTCAAGAGCTCTTTGAGCCGCTGTTCGATTTGATTGCGCCCCACCAGATTGTCGAGCACGTCCCGAGTATGCGAGTTCTGGCTCTCTGTCCATTCGGCAACCCGTGCATCGAGGGCTGGGCTAGGCTCTTCGAGCTCTGGGGCATCACTGCCCTCGAGCCACCTGTAGGGATCCACCAACTCGACGCCGTGCAGCGTCTCTTGGACGGGCTCGACCGTCGTCGGCGGCGCATCGGCAATACCGGGGAGGGCGACCAGAAAGATGGCCACAAAAAAGAACAGTGGGCGCATGATGAAATCTCCTGTTGAGCGCGGAAAGACGGCCAGCATGGCAATCTGGAGATTGTATCAGCCCGAAACCAGCGCTCAGCCCTGTCAGCTGGTGACTCGCCGCATCACCCACTCGACTGGGCCACGCTGAAAGCGTCGACGCCAAAGGTGTGCAAAAAAGACCGACAAGACAGAAAACACCATTGCCGCGAGCGCCGCGAAGGGAGCGGACTGTCCGCCCAATCGCCCCAACGCTTCGAGGGTTCCCATGCCGACCAGCACATGGGCAACATACAGAGTCAAAGCCAGTTGGCCGGTCGAGATCAACGGCCGCAACCAGGGTGCGCCTGGATGACGCTCTGTCAACCCGACGCAGGCGGTGATGACCACCACCGCCACCCCGCCGCCAGCCAGTACATACAGTGGCATGGGTGGCATCGGCGCGGTGCCGAAAACCGCCTTCACGTCCTTTGCCGTAGCGGCACTCGCCCCTTTCGAAAACACGCCAATCGCAACCCGTGAAAGCGTTTCCGCGGCAGCAGCGATGCCGACTCCCGTCCACAAAGTCCGCCGTCGAACGTTGGCATCACGCAAATTCAGACGCCCCAAAACCATGCCGAGCAGCAGGAACGCCGTCCATGGGAAAACCGGATGGAAGCCATTGAAGAAGAGGTGGCGAACCATGCCTTGTGGCGTCCATAAACCATCATAGGCAAGAGTCTCCCAATCCCATCCCTGCTCGTAGTCGAAGAAGCTGAGCAACACGACAAACATCAGGCTGCAGCCTGCGGCAGCCCAGATCAGGTGACGCCGAGGCGCCGCAAGCAGCAGCGCCCCAACCGTGATGTAGACACCGTAAAAGTGCAGGATGTCAGCTGGCCAAATCGGTGTGTAGAACAAGCCGACCACCAACAGAAAGAGAGCACGTTTGAGCAACGCGACACGCTGCCGGGCCAATGTTGCCAGATCGTTTTGCGCGCGAGCTCGCGCTGACAACAGGGACAAACCGACGCCGGCCAGTACGACAAAGGTTGCTGCTGCCCTGCCTTCGAGCAGTGCCATCAGATCCAGCAACGGATGCGGCCCAGACTGGTCTGCTCCGGTTGCGATTTTGAAATTGACCACCACCATGCCAAACACAGCCAGGGCCCGGGCCACATCAAAACCGTCAATTCGTTGGGTCATGTGCGTCTTACGCCCAGAGTCCATCCTTTGTTTGCCTTTGACAGCGATACCGGTTGGCGAAAGCGCCAGCGCATCGTCGGGCTATGATGTACATTCTGGCTAACGTAGCCCCCGTGATGTGAAAGGACTCCCATGATGACTCTCCGAGCGCTCCTGGTTCTCTTCTGCCTGACCACCCCGCAGCTGGCTCTGGCGTCCACTCCTGAAGCGGACGCCAGACTCGGCAAGACGGACTTCCCAACGTCTGGCTCCGCTGGCGCACAAGCTCACTTTTTGCGTGGCCTACTCAACCTCCACAGCTTCGAATACAACGACGCACGTCAGGCGTTTCAGAAAGCGCGGGAGATCGAGCCCGGTTTTGCCATGGCCGCCTGGGGCGAAGCCATGACTCAGAACTTTCCGATCTGGCTGCGAGAAGATTTAGCAGCGGGCCGGCAAGCCCTAGACAGCTTGGCTCCAACCGCCGAAGAGCGACTGGCTCTGGCGCCGACAGAACGAGAAAAGGGTTATCTACGTGCGGTCGAGCTCCTGTTCGGGGACGGCGACAAACGACAACGAGACCACGCTTACCGCGACGCGATGGCGGCCCTGGCTGAACAGTTCCCCAACGATCTGGATGCCGCCGCGTTTCATGCTCTGGCGATCCTCGGGACCTGTCATGAAGGCCGCGATATCCCGACCTACATGCAGGCAGCGTCGGTGGCCGAAGAGGTCTTCAGCAAGAACCCGGAGCATCCCGGAGCCGCCCACTACATGATCCACTCTTACGACGACCCGGTGCACGCACCGCTGGGGCTGCGCCCGGCACGGGTCTACGCTGAGATTGCTCCGGCCGCCACCCATGCCCTCCACATGCCGTCCCATATTTTTCTGGCCCTCGGCTTGTGGGAAGAAACCGCAGCCTCGAACGAAGACTCGTGGCAGGCATCCATCGACAAAGTCGAACGCGAAGGGCTGCCGGTGGACCGCAAGAGCTTCCATGCGCTGTTGTGGCTCGAGTACGCCTACCTGCAGATGGGTCGTCATGATGAGGCCCGGAAGCTGCTCACCATCATCGAGCAGGACAACCGGACGAGCGGTTCGAAACACACTCGGTCCTATCTCGCCACCATGCGCGCCCACTACCTGGTAGAAACCGGGCGCTGGCACGAGACCATCGACGTTCCCGAACTCGACGATCTCGAGCTGACCTCAGTGGCAACGGTACTGCTCATGCAAGGCATGGCAGCGTTGCATGAGGGTGACATCGAGACTGCCACGGCACACCTGGCGGACTTGCGCCAACGCCGCCAACAGGTGATCGCCGACGCGACAGAGGGTCAGCCCACCGACGGCTACGCCCCGTCAGTCAAGCTCCGCACCCTGGAGGCCCAGATCATGGAACTCGAGCTGGGTGGTTTGGTCCATCTCGCCCGAGGAGAAGTCGATCAGGGCCTCGAGCAGCTCGCCCAGGCGGCTGAACTCGAACAAGATGCCAGCTTCGGCTTTGGTCCACCAACACCTGCCAAACCCGCCCTCGAACTATATGGCGAAGCACTGCTCGATCTCGGACGAGCCGTAGAGGCTCGCGAGCAGTTGGAGAAAGCCCTGGCCCGTGCGCCACGACGAACTCACTCACTGCAAGCCTTGGCTCGCGCCACCGAGGCCCTGACGGACGAAGATCTGACCGCCCACACTCCAACAACGCACCATGAGCTTGGCCATCGATGCGACACCGCCAGCGATGCCACACCCTGAGTGCCGAGTCTTCACCCTGACCTGGAAGCCGAGCTACCAGTCGAAGTAATAACGCACCTCGAGAGCGATGCTGGTGGCATCGGTGTCTGGATCGAGACCGGACTCCAACGCTGCCGGACGCTGTGACTCCAGCTGCACCGCTTCGAGCCCGAGCCGGAGATCGGGGCGCGGCTCCCAGAAAAAAGCGAGGGTCCAGGCTTCACCGTCGCCGTTGTTGTTGTCGACACCAGAGCCGTCGCGATCGACGGTCTCGAAGGTGTCGTAACGCAGGGTGGTTCGGAACACACTGGGGTGCCACGACGCCAGCAGATAGGCGGCCTCGATGTCCGCCTGGGCATTGAAGAAATTCGGATCCCCCATGCCGGTTGAACCCTGCAGGAATTCACCCACCAGCACGAAGGTGTCGTCTAGACGCAGTTCGCCGCTGAGCAGGTCGAACTCGGTGCGCCAGGCATACTCACCACGGTGCAACTCGCGATCTCCACGATTATCCATGCGGGTGTACTGCAACACCGCACGATCGGCCCGCCGCCAGCGGAAAAATCCGGCCCAACCCGCCCGATCATCCAAGTCGTCGCCGTAAGGCTTGGATCCATCGTCACGCTGTGCCGCAAAGCCGCCCCCGGGCTGCAACGAGTTCAGTGGCGGCAGGGGTACCACTTCACCGAACGCGGTCAAGCGATCCCCCATCGACCAGCCACGCCACGCCAACAGGGCACCATTGGCATCATTGCCACCGAACACCGAGGCACCCACACGCAACTCATCCTGGCTACCGGCAACCACCTGGTACTCCGTGAACAAGCCGGTCAGTC
This sequence comes from Acidobacteriota bacterium, assembly GCA_029263395.1. Lineage (GTDB taxonomy): Bacteria > Acidobacteriota > Thermoanaerobaculia > Multivoradales > J023 > JAAELT01. The sequence continues at coordinate 38,874 of JAJCXO010000285.1, forward strand.
GCATCTCTTCGCCAATCCAAGTATTGAGCGCCGAAAAGGTCAGTGTGTAGGGTGATGACCAAGCAAACTCGGTATTCTCACGCGACGTGGGCAGGATGAAGTGGCCGAGCTGCAGGGCCAGTGAGCTCTTGTCTCCAGCCGGTATCGAAGCATGTAGAAACGCTTCGATCACCCCGAGTTCTCGGCCGTCCACTCGTTGCGGTTCGGCGCGCCCTCTCACATGAACGTAGGCGCCGAAAAACGGCGACGGCTGCCAATCCAAAGCCAGGTGCAGTTGTCCCGTGGCATCAATCGTGGTGTCGTCCGGACGGTCGGCGCCAAGGCTAGAGACACCGAATCCTCCTTCGCGCCAAGAGGGTTGAGAGCGGATCGAAGTGCCGCGAGCGGCGACGTAACCGTTGATGGTGAGGTCTCCCGCCTCGGCTTGGGAACCTCCCAAACCAACGAACAGACCCCACGCAGTGATCGTCAGCATCCGGCTCGACAAGACTCGGCGTAGGGGGGGTACTCGGTGAGGAGGTATCTGACGGTGCAGGTGGCCGAACAGTTCAAACAACGGGGCGGCAACGAAGGATTGGTTTCGGGTCTTAGTACCGAACATGTGGCTCGCTCGTCGTAACGGTTGAATCGAAGAGGGTAGGGCGTCAGGTCTACTCAAGGCTCGTCCGCCAAGTTATATGTATCTGGGTGCCCCTTGGATGCACCCTAGGTCCTCGGCGTTACCCAACCCTACTTTGCAACCCACTCGAAGCCCGTAACCGCCTGCACTGGAGTATCCTCGGGGGCAAGTTCTGCCATTGAGACCCTTGGAGCTCCCATGTCGTATTCCCAAACCGTGTCGCCCCTCAAACCCGCATCTTTCCTCGACACCGCTTTGACCCGAGACGCCGGCATCGAGATCCCACTGATCTGCGGTGCCATGTATCCGTGCAGCAACCCGGAATTGGTTGCAGCAGCGTCAGAGGCTGGGGGTCTTGGTGTGGTCCAACCGTTGTCCTTGGTCTATGTCCATGGATACGACTTCCGTGACGGACTGCGCAAGATCCGGCAGCTCACCGAACGCCCCATCGGGCTCAACGTCATTGTCGAACGATCGTCCAAGGTTTACCTCGACCGCATGAAGGCTTATGTCGACATAGCCATCGAGGAGGGTGTGCGATTCTTCGTCACGTCGCTCGGCAAACCTGATTGGGTCGTGAAGCGCGCCCATGCGGTCGGCGGTAAGGTCTACCACGACGTCACCGAACGGAAGTGGGCAATGAAGTCTCTCGAGGCCGACATCGACGGGCTGATCGCTGTCAACTCGCGGGCTGGTGGGCATGCCGGCACCAGGACAGCCGGTCAACTCATCGATGAGCTTGGTGACCTCGACATCCCGATCGTCGGGGCCGGAGGTATCGGTGACGAACATGACTTCGTCGACGTTTTGCAACAAGGGTACGCTGGGGTACAGATGGGCACCCGATTCATCGCTACGACAGTGTGCACCGCTCACCAAGACTACAAACAGGCAATCGTCGATGCCGAGGAAGGAGACATCGTCCTCACCGAACGTATCAGCGGCGTGCCGGTTGCGGTCATTCGGACGCCATACCTCGAGCAAGTCGGCACCAAAGCGGGACCGGTTGCACGTTGGATGCTGCGAGGGCGTCGCACCAAACACTGGATGCGAATGGCCTATTCGTTGCAGTCGTTGTGGAAACTCAAACAGTCATCACTGCGACGATTCTCGTCCAAGGACTTCCTGCAAGCCGGTAAAAGCGTCGCTGGTGTTCGAGCCATCGAGTCGACAGGGGACATCATCAGTCGTTTTGCTGAAACCGCCCGGCAGCATGAAATCGAGTTGTCTGTCGCAGCTGCTGGATAGTGCAGGCGCCGATCCGGCATGCTAAAGTCTGACGGAGGGATCGCTAATTCACCACTTACTTGCCCGCAACTGTGTCCGGGTTGTTTAAGCCTACTCTGGTGACACAGAAGTCTGCCGAGGTCGAGACGATTTCGTGCGGTGCGTTCGACGAGGATTCGCAAATGACACAATTCAAGGCCCGCTCTCCGAATGTCGAGGTACTCGGCGAAATCGTCCTCGCTTTCGTCAATGTGATGGGTGCTTTCAAGCGTATCGCCCTGGGCATTCTGGAAGAGAACGGTATCTCCGATCCACAAACCGATGCCTGGTACTCCCAACAAGCGTGGCTCGACTCGTTTCAGAAAATTGCCGAGCAGGTTGGCCCCAATACGCTCTACCAGATCGGACGGCAGATCCCGCAACAGCACTACTTTCCTCCTGGCGTCGATTCGATCGAAACGGTACTCGGAACTCTCGACGAGGCCTACCGTCAATCGCATCGTGGCGGCGAGGTCGGCCACTATCACTTCCAAGTGATCGGCCTGCGGAGCGGCAAGATGACCTGCGATAACCCTTACCCGTGTGATTTTGACCGCGGCATCATCCAGGCCCTTGTGGAGCGCTTCGAGCCGCAAGGCTCGTTGGTTGATGTCCGGCACGAAGACAACGCGCCGTGCAAGAAGTCTGGCGCGAACTCTTGCATCTACACGATCAGCTGGTAGCGACCTTCACAAGGTCGTCTCTGAGCGCCAAAGAACAGCCGGACGGGCAAGACTCAGGGTAGGGGCGCACGGCTGTGCGCCTTTGTTGCTCAGGCCCTCGTGCGGGACCACCTACTGCCAGGCCGAAACGTCACCGCTCTCAAAGCCATCCGAGAATACGAACTCGTTTCGAGGGTTGTCGAGTAGCCCGTAGTCCTGGAACGGTGACGCGGGATGAAGACGCATGTCGTCGGGCGGAGTCGGCATGGCCTCCCAGGTCGCCGGATGGTCCGGCGGACTCCGATCGGTATGCGCCTGCGAGCAGCGATAGAGCACTGAGTCGTACGTCACGTAATCCCCGACTTCGTAAAACACAGGGACGCCATTGCGATCGACATCGGTCCAAATCTCGAGCAATAGGTAGTCGAAGTCAACGGCAAAACCCGAGTCCATGAACCGGACGGGTTGAATCGGCGCGTGCAGATTGCCGCTGGCCAACACATTGTCGCCAGCTGCGGCGAAGAAGGACTGGGGTCCCTCCCAGACGTTGCTGGTCAACTCGATCGGGTTGATGACGTTGAAGATCCGAAAGACCTGGTTGAAATCGGTTGCGCCGGGATCGAGCTCGTCGTAATGAAAGTTGATCTCACGAAAGCTATTGTCGTTGATGCGATAGGTCGTAACGCCATCGCCGCTCTGGTGGATGTAGGCACCAAAATGCCGGCTGTGTGAGAAGTAGTTGTGGTGAATGTGTGAGACATCCGAGGCCGAATGCACATCACCTGCCCAGTTTTTGCCGAAGAACATTAAGAATTTGTCGGCACCACCGATCACCAGATTGTTGTAGAACTCGACGCTGCCTTCCCGTTGATCGTACTGAATGCCGTTGTCTTGAAAGCTCTGAAACGGATTCTTCCAGTCGAGCGCACCGAAGGCAAAGACGTTGTGATGGATCTTGCTGCCCGCTGCGAGATGACCAAACTGCCCAATCTCGGTACCCGTGCGGAGCACCCGATTGTTGTAGACCTCGAGTTCGATCAACTTGTGCTGTGGCTGGGCTTGCGTCGATCCGAGATACATCCCCTCGCTTCCGACATCGTGGATGTAGTTGTCGTGGATCTTGACTCGTGACATGTGAGCGTCACCGCTGTCGTTCGTCTTGAAGTTGAACCCAGCAAAGCCGACACGAGTCACCTCGAGAAACTCGATCTCGAAGTTGGTTGCACCGCCGCCGACGCCAAGGCCCGAGTTACCCTCGTCTTCCAACTCGTCGTTGATGTAGATGCCGTAACGACCGCGGCTCTGGGCATAACCGCCGACATGCCCAGGGAAATCGACATGCCCGGTTTGGGCATCCTCATCGTAACGGCCGGTCAGCATCCAGTTGGATCCACCATTGATGGAGGACACATAGTGGAAGTCGAGCCCACCTATGCGGACCTGCCCCCCTGAATTGGTGATCACCAGCGGCCGATCCGGGGTGCGCTGAGGCAGGTTGCCAAGATTGAGGAATCGATAGTGAGCCGCTGGAATGTAGAGACGATCGAGCTGCTGCCAATCAACCTCGGGAAACGAAGCCTGGAGGTCCGGGAAGTACATGCCGCCGTTGCCACTCGGTCCGGGAAGGGTCAGAGTTGTCAACTCGCCGGCCTGAGAAGTGCTGGTTAGCACTGGGAGAACACTGATCAACAGCGCACAAACGTGCCCTGCCCAACCACGAGCCCCAAGGGGGGAATCACCGCGTTTCATAACCACTCCGATTCACACCGGTCCGATTCGGTATAGGTTGAATTCAACTGACGAGTACAAGGGCCAGAAATTATACATAGCAAATTGCAGATAGGCGAACACATTAAATACTGGATCAGGTTGATGTAGCCCCCAGTGCTTGTAGTAATCTGGCTAGGTTCAGGTGCAATTTTACCGACAACAGAAGGAGATGATCTTGAAATTGAAGCTGCCGTTGGTGGCAGGCCTTGTCCTGCTCTGTGTCCTGGCGATTGCCATCGCCATTCCTTCGACCGTGCCTTCCATGGGCGGTAAGACACCAGAATCCACAGACGGGACGATAGCTGCATCGTCTGCTCGTGGTGAGCGAGTAGCCGCCGTCACCGCTTCGCTGTCCCAGCTCGCGCAGTCGCCAGTTCAGGCTCTGCGCCCAACGCGTGAAGGCGAAGAAGATTCCAGGATCGAGTCTGCCTACTCGGAAGACGAGATTCTGGAGCTGATCGAGCAGGCCCATCAGATGCCTGCAGACCCCGATGTTCACCGACTCGGCGAAGGGCCGAGCGGCGGAGTCGGTTTCACCGCCGGTACCAGCTTCGACAGCATCGATATCTCGGAGTGCTGTGGCTCGGGAACGCTCAACCCGCCCGATCCCGAGATCGCTGTGGGTCAAGACCACATTGTTGCGGCGGTTAATGCATCCCTCGAGATCTACGACAAGTCGGGGACGTCCCTCCTCGGGCCGCTCTCTCTCGAGACCTTCTTCCAGTCCCTTGGTTTGGGCTGCACAATCTTCGCCTTCGATCCGAACGCGATCTATGACGAAAATGCAGACCGCTACATCATCGGCGCGGACGGCAATGGCACGGAGTATTGTGTGGCAGTCAGTCAGACTGGAGACGCCACCGGCATGTACAATTTTTATGCTTTTCCAGTCAACGTCGGCGGTGACTTTTTCGATTACCCCCATATCGGCGTCGGCGTCGACGCGATATACGTCGGTTCCAACATGTTCGGAGGTGGTGAGGGTCGTATCTTCGCCTTCGAGAAAGCCGCCATGTACGCCGGGACTCCCGCCGCCTCGGCAACCCAGTTTTTGGGGTTTGACAACACGCCGCAACCGATGAAAATCCATGGGCCGGAACCCGCCGAAAGCAAGCACTACTTCGTCACCTCACGCAGCGGTAGCGGCGTCTTCCAGCTTTACTCTTGGGACGATCCCTTCGGCACCGACACCTTGGTTGATGAAGGCAGTCTCGACCTGCCGGCCTCGCATGGGGTCACCGTTGGCTTCGGCGTTGGCAGCCCGCAACTCGGAGGAGGCAGCATCAACAGCATCGGCCCACGTGCGCTCGACTTCGAGTACCGCGACGGCTTCGGCTATCTGACGAACCTCGTATCGTGTAATCCTGGTGGCGGGACGGTCAACTGCGTACAGTGGGGGCAAATTGATGTGGCCACCGCTACCGTCGCGCAGGCCGGTGTCTTCGGTACCGATGGCGACTATCGCATCTTTCCAGACCTGGCCGTCAACGCCTGTGGCGACATGATGGTCGGCTACACCAAGTTGACCTCGAGCAGCCTTCCCAGTGTCTGGATGGCAGGCCGGCAGGCTTCCGACCCGCCGGGCACCATGCAGGGTGAAATAGAAATTAAAGCAGGTGAAGTCGCGTTCGGATCTTCTCGGTGGGGCGATTACACCGGCATGACGATCGACCCCGACGGCACAACCTTTTGGTATCTCGGCGAGTATTCCAAGGACATTCCAACCCAGCCCAGTTGGGGAACCTTCGTTGGTAGCGCGTCCTTTGATGACTGCACGCCCAATGGCCTCTTCGCGGACGGTTTCGAAGCCGGCGATACCTCCGGTTGGAGTAACACGAGCCCCTGATTTAGGCTAGACCAGTCCCAGCGAACGGGCTTCGAGAGCCGCCTGGGTACGATCGCTGACTCCCAGCTTGCCGAGGATCACCGTCATGTAGTTCTTGACGGTACCCTCGGCAAGGTAGAGCGACGCCGCAATCTCCTTGTTGGTCGCACCTCGAGCCAGCAGCCGCAGGATCGACAGTTCGCGATCCGAGAGCGGTTCTGGCAACTCGGGGGGTCGGCGACGGCGGGGCTCGAGCCGAGAGAATTCAGCCAGCACCTTAGCAGCGATCGAGGGCTGCAAGAACGATTCGCCTTGCGCCGCGGCGCGGATCGCCTCGACCAATTTTGCCGACGGCGAGTCCTTGAGCAAATAACCAGCGGCACCGAGTCGGAGCGCTTCGAAGACATCGTCATCGTCGTCGAAAGTTGTCAGCACAATGACTCTCACATCCGGATATTGTGCCCGGATCCGGCGAGTTGCCTCGACCCCGCCCAGCACCGGCATACGTAAGTCCATCAACACCACATGCGGTTGGAGTTGCCCAGTGAGGTCGAGGCCCTGTGCGCCGTTGCTCGCCTCACCGATCACGACGATGTCGTCGTGGACTGAAAGCAGGGTTGCGAGGCCTTCCCGAAACAGAGCCTGGTCATCCACCAGCAACACACGAACCCTATGGTCACTCACGTTGGGATCTCCACCGCAAGAGATAGACCGCAATCCGGCGCAGACTCGAGCTCGAAATGACCGGCGAGCTGGCGCACCCGCTCCTGCACCCCGAGCAATCCGAACCCACCGGTAGGATCGACCGTTCCGACGCCATCGTCTCGCACTTCGAGACGAACCATTTCCCGACTGCGGTAGTCCAGGACCACCTCAACACGCTCAGCGTTAGCATGCTTTCGAATATTGGTCATCCCTTCTTGAGCAGTACGATATAGGACCAAGGCAGCCGCCGAAGAAATATTCCTGGGCTCACCGAGTACTTGCAAGAAGGTCTCCGGATCAGCTTCCTCCGGTCGAGCCAACAGCTCTTTGAGAGCCTCTCCCAGCTGGCGTCCAGCGAGCGGTGACGACCGTAGGCTCGAGACCGACTGTCGGATCTCGGTCAACCCCTGTTGCGTCAAACCCTGAGCCTTATCCAGTGCATCTCTGGCCTTTACGGGATCCCGGTCGAGCATCGCCTTGGCAGCCTCCAACTGGATATGCACCACAGTGAGATAGTGCCCTACGCTATCGTGGATCTCACGCGCCAGCCTGCTCCGCTCACGCTCCGCAGCCAACTCCTCGGCTTCCACGGCAAACTCCGACAACTTATGGTTTGCCGTCAACAGCTCGTCGCTCAGCCGTTGGCTCTTGATTCGTGCAGAAACCTCACGCAAAGCAATATCGGTAAACAACAGCACGAAGGCGACCGCGGCTGAGACCCCGATCACCGCACTCGGGACAGACCTCCACCCACCCAACGAATAAACGTGAACTCCGATGATGGCCAGACTGATCAACGCAACCACAGCCGTACCGAAGGGCCGCAGGTAAATGCGGCCCTGGGCGACTAATGGCATGAACACCAGCCACTCGACACTGAAGACGCCCTGGCGCGCAAAAAGCCATGCCAACAACCCCGTCAACATGAACTGGAGAGCGAAGAAACCCCAGACGACACGCTTCGACGGCGACGCCCATCGACCTTCGCCGAACCGAAGGCTCAGCAGCGTGCAGCCAATACCGATCCCTCCGATCGCCAAGTAGAACGTCCAGGGAGCTCGGTTGGCCTCCAATGAGGACACGCCGACCCCCAACAACATCACCAACGCCACTACGTAGCTGCGGCGTTGCCGTGACTCCCTGGCGCTCGGCAATAAGACTGGCTGATCGGCGCGCTCGGCTGTGACAGTCAAGTTCAGGCATGCTCCGTTGCAGGCACCGCCTCGCCCATCGGCGTCGTATCTCCCAACTTGCGGCGATAATGCCGCTGCCAAAGGAACGTCGCTGGGACGCCGACCGCGGCTGGCAAGATCCACGGTAACACACCAGCCAAACCCGTCACCTGAAGATCGAAGAGCCGACTCGCTCCGAAGACCGCAAAGGCAGTGTGAAAACCGATTCCGGCACCAAGAGTAGAACGTAGATGGGCATAAAACCAGGCTCGGCGGGAAGTATCTTTGCCGGTGATATAGCGCAGGATTCCCACCCCACTTCCCAGGCCAATCGGAGACATCACGATCAACAAGACCGAGTTACTGGTCGGCTGAATCACAGCTAAGGCTACGATCAGCAGACTTGCTGCGATAGCTGCCCCCGCCAAACCACGATTGAACCACGTATCAAGCTGCATCGGGTCAGGCTTGGCCTCGAGCACCTTGATGGAGTGACGCAGGATGACGAAGGTCACGAGCCCCAGGTAAGCCAACATCGCGATCGATGCCAAGCCAGCAAGATTCTGAGCTGTGAGGCCGCGCCCGACGATGAGCCAGACCAGCACTGCACACGACGCCATCGCCGAAGCCGTGACGCCGTAGCCGCAAACCACGAAGACCTTACCGGCACGACGATGAACATAACCGCCCTTCCGGCTGAAAACTGGGAACCAGAAAGCGATGAGACCGGTGAATCCGAGGATGACATGCGCCCAACGAAGGATCTCGCGCAACAAATCCATGACATCTGCTCCTTAGTCCATAAACACAGAGGATCGTCCCGCTGTGCAAACAGCACTTTGCCGCGCCAAGGGTCACGATCTCAGGTGCCGATCGTCACCCATAAGGTCATGTCATGCCGCTCACATGCCATTAGGCAACACATCATCCGATTCGTATAAGATGGTCGTATCAGAAGACTCAGAGGTCCCTAGGCGAGTCACCCAGAGTCGCTGGCCTCGAGAACCCCGAACCGGTCGACCTGAAATAAGGCTCAGCGTGAAGAACATTCTGCGTTGGCTTCTTTGGTTATGGCTCTGCGGGGTCGTGTGGGCGGCCTTCTTCTACGCGCCCATCTCGGCAGGCTTTGCCGGTCTCGACGGTCAAAGTCCGCAATCGAGCCGCATCGTGTTCTTCCACGTACCGATGGCGGTGGCTTCATTCTTCGGCTTCTTGGCCGGTGCTTGGTGGAGTGCACTCTATCTTTGGAAGCGTAAGCCAGAATCCGATCTTGCCGGCGTGGCGGCAATCGAGGTGAGTTTGCTGTTTTGCGTCTTAGCCACCGTCACGGGTGCAGTCTGGTCTCGCGTCCAATGGGGTGCCTACTGGAATTGGGATCCGCGGCAGACATCAATGGCACTCGCGCTGGTGTTCTACGCTGCATACCTGACGTTACGCGGCGCTATCGAAGACCCCGAGACGCGGGCCAGGATCTCGGCGTCCTATGCCGTGTTGGGTTTTATCGTGGCCCCGTTTCTCTACTTCATCATGCCCCGTATGGCCAGTTTTTCGTTACATCCCAAGCCCGGTGGCGCGGAGATGGAGGCCAGCATCGGCCTGGTGGTCGTCGCCGGAATCGTCGGCTTTACCGCCTTGTTCTTCTGGATGCAGAACCTGAGATATCGGGTGCTGGCGATCGAAGAACGCTCCGCGCAGATGATGATGGACTAACTGCCCTAACGGGTGATGCAGCAACAGCCCAAAGGGGTATCGAATCATGAATGAAGGTGGCGTACTCTGGCTCGCAGCAGTCAACTTGATCATCTGGACCGGTTTATTCTTCTATCTGCTTAGTCTGGAACGAAAGATCCGTCAGCAGGAGAAAGACTCATGAAATCCAACAAGAAAGTCTACTACCTCGTCGGTACAGTGTTGCTTGTGCTTTTTGCCGGCTTCTCCTACTCCGAGTTCAGAGGAGCACTCACACCCTACGTGTCGTATGACAAGGCACGCGAAGCACCGCGTACCGTGCAGGTTGCTGGTGGCTTGGAGAAAGGGTCGAATTCCTACGACGAAGAGGCAGGCTTGATGCGCTTCACCCTGGTGGAAGCCGAGACTGAGCAGACACTTGCCATCCGCTATGAGGGTGTGAAGCCAGCCAACTTCGAAGACGCCATCAGTATTGTCGCGATTGGTGAATTCGACGCTCAGGCCGAAGAATTTGCTGCCAAACAGCTGTTGGTGAAGTGTCCGTCCAAGTACCAGGGATTGGAGAGCGTCGAGACCAAGACGTACGGCTGATCATGTTCGAGGCACTATCTCACCTCTACTTGCCTGGCGCAGTCACCATCTGGTGTGCCGTCTTTTTCGGTTTAGCGTCGTTCTGGGGCTACGTTCAAGCTGGCCAAGCTGGCCAAGCTAGCCAAGGCTCGCTAGCCTTCGCCCGCCGGGGTTATTACTTCTTCGCCGGCTCTATCGTGCTTTCTGCCTTCGTCCTATTCCTATGTTTTATGCGACGCGATTTCCGGATCGAGTACGTGTACCAGTATTCGGGGCTCGATCTGGCGGCACATTTTCAACTCGCAGCATTCTGGGCTGGCCAGAAGGGTAGCTTCCTGATCTGGCTGTTGTGGGCCGCATTGCTCGGCCTGCCGCTGGGTCGCTCTGCCGGTCGCGACGAACCGACGGTGATGGCAGTTTATCTCCTGACTCTGTTCGGCTTACTCTTCATCCTAGTACGCGAAAATCCATTCGTGATGCTCGAAGAGGCGCCTTTTGATGGCGCTGGGCTAAATCCGCTGCTGCAGGATGATTGGATGGTGATCCATCCACCGATCATGTTTGTCGGTTATGCCGCCGCGGCGATACCGTTCGCTTTTGCCGCCGCTGGCATGTGGAGACGCAACACGTCGAATTGGGCGGCACGCGCCTTTCCGTGGGCGTTGGGTGGCTTCTTGGTCCTTGGTACCGCAATCCTCATGGGTGGCTATTGGGCCTACAAAACCCTCGGCTGGGGCGGCTACTGGGGTTGGGATCCCGTAGAGAACGCATCACTCATCCCGTGGCTATTGGGCATCGTCTTGATTCACGGTCTCTACCTGGAGCGTACAAAAGGCCGGTTTCGGCGTTCCAACCTGGTGGTCGCCTGCTTGCTTTACCTTTCGGTGCTTTACGGCACATTCCTCACTCGCTCCGGGGTCTTGGCGGACTTCTCCGTCCACAGCTTCGTTGATCTTGGCATCTCCGGATGGTTGGTTGCTCTGATGGCTTTCTTCGCCTTCACGTCGATGTACCTACTGTTGACCCGCCTACCCGGTGTTCAAACATCGACGAACGAAGACCCATTCCTCTCCCGTGGTTTCGCGTTGGTGGCCTCGGCAGTTACGGTTGGTATTTCGGCTTTTGTGATCGCCATCGGCACCTCGGCACCGCTGCTGACAAAATTTATGGAGAATCCTGGCCAGGTTGGCCCCGAGTTCTATAACCGTGTCAATCTACCCTTGGCGCTGATTATTGCCGTGTTGTTGACAGCGGTCCCCTTCCTCACTTGGAAGGGCGTACCAGCCGCGCAATTGCTCCGAAAACTCTTGCCCAGCTTCGGTTTCGCCCTGGTGGCCACCATCGTTGCGGTGGCCAGTGGTGTCGAATCCCTGTTCCACATCGTCTTCGTCTTCTGCGCCTCTTCGGCGCTCGCTGCAAACCTGCACAAGGTCATCGATCTGATTCGCAGCCGAACCTTGGTGACCAGCGGTGGTTATCTCTCTCACGTTGGTGTCGGAATCATGTTCCTCGGCGTCCTAGCATCCTCGGCCTATGATCAAAGCGCCAAGGTAACCCTCGAGCAGGGTGTCGAGCAGCGGGTCGGAGAGGATCTGACGTTGACCTTCGTACGCTATCTGCCGCGGCAAGGCAAAGAGAAGGAACGGATGGAAGTCAAAGTTGTCCGTGACGACGGCTTCACTTACAACGCCTATCCCAAGTTTTTCCTCAACGATCGCACCAAGCAGCTGATGGTCAATCCTCACATCAAGAAGGTACCGCTGCAGGACTTCTACATCTCGCCGATTCAATACGAGCCGGGTCAACCGCCAGGAGTCGACCATCGCATGCAACTCGCCCGTGGCGAAACCGCGACGATCGAAGACCTGACAGTGCGCTTCATCGACTACAACTTGCAGAACACCGGCAACCCCTCCGTGGCCCTGGCTAGCGGAGACGTGGTAACTCTCGGCGCGGATCTCGAGATCAGCCGCAATGGACAAGTCCTGCCGGCGACAGCGATTTATCGCTTTTCTTCGTTCGGCCAAGTCGAAACACCGCCGATCGAGCTACCGGGCGGAGGTTGGTTGGCGATGACCGGAATTCATCCCGGTGTCGGCAAAGTGCAACTCGACATCGCGGGCATTGAGTCTGAGCCACAGCTTGCCAAGCTGTCGATCGATGTAACCCGCAAACCCCTGATCAACATGGTTTGGTACGGACTCTATGTCGTACTCTTCGGCGGTCTCTTGTCGACCTGGAAGCGCATCAAGGGAGCGCGCCAAGTGGATGTGATTGCAGCCAAGACCGCTGCCTGAGCCGACCGAAGATCTCTTCGGTCAGATTCCTAGCGCTAGACGGTCTGCCAACACCTTCGGCAGACCAGACTTGACGATCCGTTCTTGGGCCTTGGAGATTGCGTAGTCTACGCGATGCCAACGGACCGTTCGGGTCTCGCTGTCATAGGTGATGTACGCGGCCCGGGGATCTCGGTCTCTGGGCTGGCCGATCGAGCCAGGATTCAAGAGGTAACGTTTACCTTCTTCTAGCTTGAGCGTAAACGACTCCCCTTGGACCACCGCAACCTCGATGCCTTTGGGCTGCTGCACGAACAACGATGGGATATGGGTGTGCCCGAAGAACACAACCTCGGCGTTGTAGTTGGTAAAGATCTCGTAAGCATCATAGATCGAGAAGACATAGGTGTCTTCGTCTAGAGGAGAGCCGTGGCAGATATGCAGATGCTCTTCGATTTCCATTGGCCCTAGAGGCATCTGACGCACATACCGCATGTTGGCTGGAGTCAGTCGGTCGGCTGTCCAGCGCGCAGCGGCTAGTGCAGGCTGATTGAAATTGGAACCGTCTTCCAAGCCACAGACCACTTTGTCGTGATTGCCGCGGACAACTTCGACCGGCCCTTCCAAATTCTTGACCGCCTCGACAACTTGGTTGGGACCTGCGCCGTAACCAACCAGGTCTCCCAAAACCAAGGTGGTATCGAATCGCTTACGCCGGACACGCCGCAGCACGGCCGCAAACGCGTCCCAGTTGCCGTGCATGTCGGACAGAATTAGATACCGCAACTTCTCTCTCTAAGTAAGTGCTCGATTCTAGCAGCAACAGTGTGTGCTGTGGCTTCTGGCGGGCTTGTCACCCGCAGATCCGCCATCCTATAAGTGTCGAGCCGACGTGTGTAGAGTTCTCGGATCTGTTCTTCGCCAAGATACAGAGGTCGATCAGATTTTACGCTGCGTGCAAGCCTTGCAAGGATCGTTTCCAACCCAGGATCGAGCCAAATGCTGAGACCCAAACGGCGGATAACCTCCCGATTGCGCTCGAACACCATGGCACCACCACCTGTGGCGATGACGCCATGTTCAACGGCTTCGGTCTGACGGAGGCATTGATACTCGAGGTCTCGAAACGCCTGCTCCCCACGATGATCGAAGATAGCGCGCACCGATTCGCCCGCTTTCTCCTCGATCACAGCATCGAGATCGACAAAAGATCGTTCGAGCAAACGCGCCAGACGACTTCCGACAGAAGTTTTACCGGAAGCCATGAAGCCGACTAAATAGAGTCGTGCCGTACTTGGCGGTGTGGTTTCGTCAGGACTTGCGCTGACCATCTGTCTTGCGCTTCTCTTGTTTGATTGCCCGAAACAAGAGAAGCACAAAACCTCCCCAAACCAGTCCACAGATTAGAACCATCATCGTTGTTGCTATCGGCGTCATGACGCTGCTCCTTTTGCTGCGCCTGCGCTGCTGCGATTAGCCAACCATCGATTGGCCAGTAGGAGCAAGATCAAGGCGATCGCCCACTGCATCAGAACCGTGCCGACACTGAAGGGTTGCCAAGGATCGAGCCAACCCTCGACATCCCAACCACGCGCTTCGTAGAGCCACCACACCATCAACGTCACAGCCTCGATTGGCACCAGAATACCGACGATCACCACCCACCACCGGCCGATGCGAAGATCGCTATGGTCACCATTAATCACGTCATTGCGCAAGCGTTCGAGCCCAAAACGGGATGCCGCAATCGCAAAGAACAGCCCCGACAGCATTAAGCCGACGCCCCACACCCAGTCTTGGTTCTTGAATACATCGAGCGACAACGCGGATGGCATACCTAAAACCAGCCCTGCCCCACCGGCACAAAGCAACGCTGGGCGACGACTCATACCCATATCGATCAGCACTCGGGTGGCGAGCTCGAGCATGGCGATCAAGCTAGTCAAAGCGGCGAAAGACAAGGCGCCGAAAAAAAGTACCATGAACAGGCCGCCGGCCGGCATTTCGGCAAACAGCTGCGGCATCCAGATGAACGTCAAGCCTTCGTTACCAGCGCCTACAATGTCTTGCTGAGCGGCAGGATTAATCGCGAAGACAGTGCACAGCACCATGATGCCGGCCAACAAAGACATCGAGTTATTGCCGAAACCGATCAAGAAGGCATTGAGAGCCACGTCCTCCCGCGCCCTCATATAAATTGCATAGGTCAAGATCAAACCCCAGCCGGCACCGGTGTCCCAGGCATTCTGAGTCAACGCCTCGAGCCAGATCTTGGGGCTGCCCAACGCCTGCCAGTCCGGTGTGAATAGGAACTCGAGCCCTCTCGATGCACCCGGCAGGGTCACTGCTCGCACAGCCAAGATCAAAACCATCGCTGCCAGCGTCGGTATCAATATCTTGGCAACTCGTTCGATGCCCCGGACGCCGAACCAGACGACTGCAATGCCAAGACCGAGAGCCAGAAAGTGCGTACCGATGGCCTTTGGCGTACCGGCAAACGAATTCCACAACGCCTCGGCCTCACCTTGCCCCTTGAGCCCACCGGTCACCGCAGCAGCGAGAAAACGAAAGCACCAGCCGGTGACAACGGAATAGTAGAACATGATGGCGCTGGCACAGATCGCAACAAAACCGCCCATCCACGCAAAGTTGGGGCCGGCCGTTTCGACAAAAGCACCAATAGCCCCACGTCGTGTCCGTTTGCCGAAGGAGAATTCGACGATCATTAGTGGTATCGACCACAGGAAGAGGAAGACGACCCAGGCGACCAGGAAACTCCCTCCCCCATTCGACGCCGCAATCCGGGGGAAGCGCCAGATATTGCCTGTTCCGACCGCCATCCCGAGAGTCGCGATGATCAAGCCCCAACGACTGCCAAACTCTTCTACGCGACTCATCTTGGCTCTCCTTGGCTTTATCTCAGAGCCGATTATCCGGCTGCGGCCAGCAGGCGCTCGCTATTCTTGCCAACGTTACCTCGGCAGATCGCGCCGAGCACCGCTACCGAGTCCGCTCCAGCGGCCAACACCGAAGACAGGTTCGAGGCATCAATTCCACCGATAGCAACCAACGGCTTGCTCACTCGGCTCCGCACTTGACGCAGGAGGTCCAGCCCAACCACGGGGTCGGGGCGGTCCTTGCTCGCTGTCGGGAAAATCGGCCCGAGTGCCACGACGTCGACCGCCGGATCAGCCTCCGCCGCCTCGGCCTGGGCTAGGTTGTGGGTAGACTGCCCAATCCAGGTACTTTGGTGAGTCAACACAGACCGAACCTTGCTGGGCGACAAGTCATGCTGACCAACATGGATACCGGCAACCGGAAACAAGGCTGCCAGGTCGACTCGATCGTCGATCCACAGCTTGGTGTTGTTTGCAACACGATTGATGCACTGCTCCACCAAAACAAAAAGCTGATCATCCGGCGTCTTTTTGGCCCGGATCTGGATCCATTCGACACCGCTTGCGGCCATCGTACCCACCGCGGATGGGACATGCTCGAAGCCCAAGATGTCGACGTCGGCGATGGCATAAAGAGGCGGTGGAGAAAGCAGACCCGACACTGCTAGGTGTCGACTTTACTCTTGGCGTTGCGTTCGAAGAACTCTTCCATGAATCGGGTCGAGAGATCTCCACTACGGAACTTCTCGTCTTGCAAGATCTTCTTGTGGAGTGGGATCGATGTTCGGATACCTTCGACAACAAAAAAGTCGAGTGCACGACGCGTGCGCTCGATCGCCTCGAGTCGATCTTTCCCTTGCACGATCAGCTTGCCGACCATCGAATCGTAAAACGGTGGAATTATGTACTCCTGATAGGTATGCGTATCGATGCGCACACCAGGTCCACCTGGTAAGTGAAGCGTCGTGACCCGACCAGGTGAGGGCCTGAAGGTTTCAGGATCTTCAGCATTGATTCGACATTCGATGACATGCCCACGAGGTTTGAGGCCACTACGAAAGGACACAGCCGCACCGGCTGCTACCCGCAGTTGCTCCTTGACTAGATCAATACCCAGCACCATCTCAGTGACAGGATGCTCTACCTGGATGCGAGTGTTCATCTCCATGAAGTAGAAACTGCCATCTTGGTCTAGCAAGAATTCAATGGTGCCGGCGTTCTCGTATTTGACGGCCTTTGCCAGACGAACCGCTGCTTCACCCATCCGGTCTCTCAGATCCTGATCTAGGGCGACCGACGGAGACTCCTCGATTAGCTTCTGATGGCGCCGCTGGATCGAGCACTCCCGTTCACCGAGATGCACCACATTGCCGTGGCTATCACCAAAGATTTGGAACTCGACATGGCGTGGCACAACCAGATACTTCTCGAGATACATCGAGCCATCACCGAAGGCGCGACTCGCTTCTTCGCTGGCGGTGGCAAACTGGGATTCGATATCGTCTGGATTGGTAACAATCCGCATCCCTCGGCCGCCACCTCCGGCCGATGCCTTGAGAATCACCGGATAACCGATCTCGTCTGCCAACTGCCTCGCCTCTGTTGTGCTGGCGAGAGGCTTAGAGCTTCCCGGCAGCACAGGCACTCCGGCTTCGAGCGCGACCCGGCGGGCATTGGCCTTGTCACCCATTTGCCGGATCGTCTCAGGTCGCGGTCCGATCCAGGAGAGATTACATTCTGCCAGGACTTCTGCGAAGTGGGCGTTCTCTGCCAGAAATCCATAACCTGGATGAATTGCTTCGGCGCCGGTAATCTCGGCCGCCGCGATCACGCTCGAGATATTCAGATAACTCTCGGTCGGCGGCGGAGGGCCGATACAAATGTCCTCGTCGGCATAGGTAACATGCAGGCTCTCATTGTCCGCGGTACTGTGCACAGCAACCGTAGCAATGCCCAACTCGCGGCAAGCTTGAATAATCCGCAGAGCAATCTCTCCGCGGTTGGCGATGAGGATCTTTTTAAACATCACACAACGGGCTAGCTGATGCTAGCTCGGCTTGATGGCAAACAGCGGCTCGCCATATTCGACCGCTTGTGCGTTTTCGACGTAGATCTTGACGACGGTGCCGTCAACATCCGACTCGATTTCGTTCATCAGCTTCATCGCCTCGACGATGCACAAGACTTCCCCCGCCTTGACCGCCTGGCCAACTTCGACAAACGACGGCGACTTCGGGTCTGGCGAACGATAGAACGTACCAACAATAGGCGAGTTCAAAATATGCGAGCCTGCTGGAACGTCACTTTCGACAACAGCTGCGCTCGGAGCAGGTGCAGCAGGTACCTCGGCTGGCCTCTCATGAGAAGGAGCCACACTGACAACAGGCATGGTCGGCATGCTCATCTGAACGATATCGGATGTCGATTCGCCAGTCTTCTGGCCATCAATCTTGAGGCGGAACTCGGAATCTTCCAGCTCGATACCGCTCAGGCGATGACTAGCCACCTGATCGATGAGCTCTTTGATTTGCTCAAACGTCAACACGATCGTACCTTTCCGTCGAGGGCGAAGAAGTCGGTTCGAGGGGTTAAACCCCAGGGACTCAGATCAAATCCTCTTCGAATAGCAGCACCGCACGGCGCAGTTCGAAACGAGCTCGGCCAGCACTACCGTCAGCTCCAAGCACGAGCAGCAGGAAGTAATCTTCGGTCAAGGCGCCGATCATCAGAATGTAGCGATCGGTCGTCACAGAGAAATGCTGCACCTCACCCACCGACAATTCTTGATGGTTCTGCGAAACAGCCCTAACCTGCGACATGAGCTCAGCCGATAAGAGCTCGAGGTCCAAGGATTCTTCCTTGGTATAGGACTCGACCGAGATGCCATCCTTGGCAATCAACGCCAGGGCCAAGGCTCCGTCGATGCGTTCGGC
Source organism: Acidobacteriota bacterium (assembly GCA_029263395.1). Taxonomy (GTDB): domain Bacteria; phylum Acidobacteriota; class Thermoanaerobaculia; order Multivoradales; family J023; genus JAAELT01. The sequence goes on from JAJCXO010000285.1 coordinate 57,258, forward strand.
CACTTTTTGAAGTCTTTCAGTGAACATGTTGTCCAGCGCGCAAGTGTTTGATGTAGTTGTCGAGGACCAAGATCTTCTTCGCTGTCAAGCCTTCGGGGATCTTGCCACTCTTGGTGCGAACTGCCAGCAGGTCTGCTGCGGTCAGACTTCTAGCGGTAGGCGCTGCGCGACCTTCGAGTTTTGCCAGCCCAGCGAGAGCGGCCCCATGGCCGGGATCTTGCTCGAGCACCTGTCGATAGATCCGCTGAGCCTCTTCCTGGTGGCCCTGCTGCAAGTATAAGTCCGCTAAGGTCGCAGATGCGGGCTCGGAGGGCACTGCGCTATCTGGCGTAGCTTCTTCAGCCACCTCAGCCACTGAGGACGCCGACTCGGAGAGTGGCGACTCTCCAAGCGCTGAATCTTCAAGCACTGAATCCTTGACCACAGACTCCGAAAGCATAACGCCGGCTGCCGCATCGTCAGAGATCTCGATATCCGCCGCCATAACTTCGGCTGGCGTCAAGTCATCCGATTCCGTATGCAGCATCGCGTCGAGATCGGGTGTTTCAGCCGGCACTGGCTCAGCTTCGATCTCTTGGCTGACGACGCTATCATCCTCAACCATTGCGTTAGAGTCGAGCTGAGCTTCCGGGTCGTCCGCTCGGGTTTCCGAGTCGTCCGCTCGGGTTTCCGAGTCTTCCGCTCGGAGTTCCCAGTCCTCTGCTCCGGCAGCCTCGAGCGACGATGGCTCACTGGTGCTCTCGTCGGTCTCTGAGTCTTCATCAACTAGACCCACAGTGGCAGTAGCTGCTGCGGTGGCCAAGGCAGCAACGCCGGCCATCCAACCTGAAGCAACATCTGCGTCTTCCTGAGAGTCATCCGCTGAATCAACTGCTGATTCCAACTCTCGTTCTTCTGAATCGGGTTCTTCTGAAGCTGGTTCAGCGGTTGACAAGCTCAGATCTGAGGTTGGACTCAAATCGGGCGACTGAGTCAAGTTCTTGGATAGGGTCAGGTCCCGCGATGGGCTCAGCTCCTCCGACGGCATCAGATCGGTCACTTGTGCATTGACCTGCACAGCTTCCGTCGTCTCCACCACGGCGTCAGCGTCCGACGTGATGCTCGAGTCCGAGGTGGAGTCAGAGACGACGGCGCTAGGTTGCAACTCAGCACTCGTTTGCAACTCGCTAGTTTCTCGATCGTCGTCAGCTGCTGACTCCGATTTGACTACGGCCTCACTCAACCGAATCGAGAATATTCCCTCTTGGGCCAGTGCCGCCCAGTGCTGGTCGACATCTAACTGAGTCAAGCCCTCGAACGGATCTTGTAGTCGCTGAGAGGACGACATTCGATCGCGCCAGAGCGCTTCTAAGTCAGGCGTGGGTAGATCTTGGCTTTGGGGAAACGGGTTGGACCAAATCTCTTTGAGCGGCCGTCCGCTGAAAGCTGGCTCTGTCGACGTCACCGGTGAAACCTCAAACGTTTCGTTGGTCGATGAGGGGACCGGGACAGAGTCGGCGACTGAAGATCCGAGGTCGGCTCGTGAGGTGTCTTCGGACACAGGAGCGTCGTCAGTGGCCGAAGCGCCGTCTTCCGGCACCAGCTCATAACTTTCGACACTCTCTTCGGCAACGCCCTTTTCGGTCACACTCGCTTCGGTGATGAACTCTTCCGATACGACGGTGGAAGCTTCGTCTGGCTGGTCAGTACGGAGTCGCTCGAGTCGATATTCGAGATGATCGAGCTCGGGATCACGCGAGTTCAGCAGACGATAGGTTTCCAGCCTGGCTCCCGCCCGCTCTGGATCACCTTGTTGCAGATAGGCATCCAGCAGCAATTTGTTGGCGACGATATGGGTCGGATCGCGGGCGATTACGGTCTCGAGCGCAGCGGCGGCTTCGTTGACCTGATCGAGTTCCAGGCGACAACGCCCCAGGGCCACCAGCGCAGACAGATCGTTGGGCCGATGCTCCAAACCCTTCTCGAGCACAGTAACCGCCTCCAACGTCTGGCCAAGCTTGCGGTGCTCGTCAGCGAGTTGAAGGAACAGTCGAGATGACGGCTCGCGCTCCCAGCGCAGCTTGAGATCATCGAGACGGTAGTTCTGGCCGGCGTCAGGCATCGGAGCTTCAGCAGAGACGGTGCGTGGATCTAGACCTTACCCACGCTAGCGATCAGACATTATCGGTCGAGCGGCGATCGGACTTGCTGTAAAGAATGCATTATAGCAACCAGACCCCTAGCCTGCCCAGCCGTCGAGTGGCCGGTCTTCAAGAACGGTCCCGTCTAAGGTGCATTGACCCCAACATCTGTCATCGCAGTTCTAGACGTTCCATCCTCCCTATTGACTGTCACCGTGACTGTGATGGTTTCTCCTGCCACCGTTTCGGTCAACATCAAGAAGAGATCAATAGCCGCGTTTCCGTTAGCAACCGTCAACACCGCCCCGTCACTGTCCGTTTCGGTCCCGGCAACACGGAATCTCCCGACACTGCTCGTGCCGTTGGCAGTCTGCCGTGTTGCCTCGAACACAGCAATGACGCCCTGAATGCCTATGTTGCGACTATTTAGAACATTGGCAACAAAGGACAGCGTCTGTTGGCCGACATTGATACTGCCTGGTGCGGTCGAGAATCGAACACGTTCCACATCGCCACGGACCACGATCGAAACAGACGCCGCCTCGCTCGAACCCAGAAAGGCCTGGATTACCGCGGTTCCGAATTCGCCACTTGGGTTGAATGCCGCGGTTGCACGTCCACTCGAGTCCGTAGTAGGCGTTTCTGGATCCAGTGTACCGAAGGAAGCCAGTAACTGAATCTCAAACCCTGCGCCCAGAGGCACGTCATTCTCGTCACGAGCAATTACCGTTATCTCGGACATTCCCGTTGCCGCGATGTTGTCTGGATTGGCGTTGATGATTAGATTCGGACGCTGATTCTCGATCGTGACTGTCGCCGTCACCTCTTCGCTCGAACCGAAGGAGCCGGTGATGGTCACGGTCCCGGGTTGCTGCCCGCCGCACAGGAAGGTGCGGGCTTCGCTCGACGCAGAGGTCGTCAGCGTGACGCTGTTGGATCCACTACCACATGAACCCGAGTTATCGAAGAATCCCAAATCGGTCCGCAAGAGTACTGAGCCACCCGCTCCGAACAACGTACCATCGGCATTGCGAGCCACCGCCGTCACGGTTGCTCTTTCGCCAAGACCCAAAACCGAAGGGCTGGCGGTGATCGAAAGTTGTGGCTGAGTCTCCGCTGTCTGGCCGATCAGCACGTCAACGGTGGAACTGGCTTCTCCTCCGCTCGCCGGGGTAGCGGTGATGGTGGCAGTCCCAGGACGCCCATCACTGATCAGATTTGCAGCCGCTCGTCCAGTGCCGTCCGATTCGACCAAGGTCGAGCTCAGAACACCCAAAGTCGTGGACAGAGTGATCTGTGTGCCCGGATTCAACGGATTACCGTCAGGCTTGAAGCCTGTCACCGTTAGCCGCGAGGACCCGCCACTCAGGTTGATCTGGGTAGGGCTGGCGGAGATCGAAAGTACGGTCCCGGTTGGCGCCACGGGGTTGGCGCTGTCGCAAGCGAGCGCGCAGAAGAACAGGAGCAGGAGGAGGAATCTTTGTTTCATCTCGAAGGCAGTATACGGAGTGAGCAGGCGGCACGTCTAGACAAAAACAGGCGATCGCCAAACGGCGATCGCCTATCTCCGGCAGGCCCCCTCGGGCAGGTCTCCTCGAAGTAGCGTCAGGGGATGATGACGCTTGTCGTCGTAGAGGCCGATCCGATTGCGTTGGTTGCCGTCAGGGTTACCGTGTAGGTCCCTGCCGCAGCGTAGGTGTGCATGGTCGAGGACCCAGGAGTAGCACTCACGATGGTTCCGTCCCCGAAGTCCCACTGGATGGAAGTTACAGCCGGCGTCCCTGTAGAGGCATCCAACACTGTGACCGTCATACCAGCCACCGTGGAAGCGCCAATCCTAGGCGTCGGTGCCGTCGGCGCGACCGGATCCGCCCGACAGCTCGTGTCGTTCGGGATGTAGGTGAATGCCCCTGTGACCGTATCAGAGCAAGCCGTGTCGCGCGCTGTGACAACAATGTCGACTCTCTGATCGAGATAGCGCATGCCAGAAGCTCCACCACCCGTCGTGCAGGCCTCCTCGGGGAACGGTACCCGGAAAGACGGGATGTCCATCACCATGACGTCGCCAACTCCGTTACCTTCGTAGAAGGGGTCGGGATCAAGACTAGTGACCGCCACTCCACCGGCACGTTCACCACCAAAGGTGACTTGCGGAGACAGATTCTGGCGATCGAAGCCGCTGCCGGTCATGGTCAGCCTGTCAGGTCCGAGCACCGAGCCCGTATCAACATCGGCTGTCGTTGAGGTCACCGAAATCGAGCCGATCCGCGGCTCCACAGGCCGGTAGGTGAAGGTCAGACCAGAGTTGAAACTTTCGTTGGTTTCGATGTTGACGACAGTGAAGCCACCGGAAGGTCGGTTGCAGTTGGCGATTTCGACCGGGCCGATGGATCGCGCAACAATTTCGGTACCACTGACCGACACAACTTGTTGTCCCCGACCACCGAAACTGACCGCAACTGGCCCCTCGAAGCCGTTGCCGAAAATCGTCACCAAATCACCACCGAAGTAGGTTCCCTCGCTCGGCGCAATGGTCGAGATGAACATCTCACCGCCGCCATATTGAAAAGCGTTGTCCCGGGTGGCGGTGAAGCCCGACCGGATATCGAACACTTCGATGCCGACCGTAGCATTCAGGTTGGCAGAGTTCTGGCCGGTTGCGGGCGGACTGCGCACCAAGAGCCTGGTTGAGGTGATATCCAGTATCTCGGCTTCGATCCGAGATCCGATACCAAAAAACACTTGAACTTCGGCTCCAAAAGCCTCTCCGAAAATCGTCACCGGCGTCCCGCCCTCGTTGGGGCCTGAACCCGGTGTGACCGAAATGATCTTCGGGATCAGCGGTGTCTGATTCCGTGTGTACGTGAAGGCATTTGCGAGGGTATCGGTTGCCGCTTCCTCCGTACCAAAATTGACCTCCAAGACGAGGCCTACAGGCCGGTTTTGCCCGGACGGCAAATCGATCTGGGGCGTCAACACAGTGATGGAGTTGGTGCCAACACCAAGGATCTGCGCATTCAGGCCACCCAGGGTGACGCGCGCTGGAACGCTGAAACCGGTACCTTCGATCCGCACCTCAGTGCCACCAGCCGGCGGACCAAAATTGGGCACAAGACCACTGATCGTGAGCGGAACCAATTCCGGAGCTTCGGCAACCTGCACGATCGTTTGCCCGCTGCTCTCCTCTATTTGCGCTCGGACGGTTGTGGTCTCCACCGGGGCGTTCAGCGTTGCCGTCGCGGTTCCGTTGGTGCCAAAAACGATCGCAATCGAATTGCCGATGGCACTCCCGGCCGCATTGGTTAGCGTGCCACTGGTTGTGGTCAGAACTGCAGTCGAGCCTTGCGGCACGAACTGGTTGTTGTCGGTCCGACGAGCAACAATGGTCACCGTCACCGGTATTCCACTATCCACCTCGATCGCTCGTGGATTAGCCGTCACCGTGATGGCGAAGCCGGTCGCAGAACCTCCTCCTTGCGGAGCCGCAGGATTCGGCGTCTGATCCGGCTCGGTTGGAGAGTCGGCGTCACAAGCCCCTAGAAACATTGCCAGAGCAATGATGGGGAGTGCCTTAAGCAGGTTGAATTTTGTCACTGAGCCTTTCATCGCGACTCTCCAGTTCAGGATCATCTGTCCTTGCTCTTTCATCACTCCGATGCCTAGAAAGCAGACAGGCTCGAAACGAATTCGATGGTTTGAGTCCGGGTAACGCTCGCGACCGAGGTTCCGCCCAAAGTTGTTCCAAACGCTCGGAAGCTGACGTTGAGCCTTACGGTTGTGTTGCCGGTTTCGCGATCGAAACCACCGTTGGCAATCAACAGGTCTGAGAGCGGCGGCACACGGGTCTGCTCGTTGGACATAATCGGAAAATTACTCAGGGTCAGGGTGCCACCGACAGGCACCGTACCGATGATGTTGAAAACATACGGTGGAGGGATCCGTGTTCCCGCATCGGCGCGCGCGAACGTCACTTCCAATGTACGAAGTTGCACATCCATCAGTGAAGAGGTTGCGCCGGATGGATCAGCGACGATGCTGTTGACGCTGATCGCCGGAATGGTCACGGTTTCCGACTCTTCGACTCCAACCCGTAAAACGGTGCTGGTGAACTCAACTTCCAGAAGAACACCACCAGAATCGGTCTCTTCTGTGCGCTCTTCGCAACCGATCGCGAGAAAAGCGACGAGGAGCATGGATACTTTTGCTAGGGATCTCACTTTTGGCCTCCGGAAAGTCGAGCTACATCTGAACGATGCGCGGAGTGATGAAGATCATCAGCTCGTCGTTCTGGTCAATACGGGATCGATTCTTGAACAAGTGACCAAGAATCGGGATATTTGCCAGGCCGGGCAGCCTATCTTGGGATTGGTTGGCGGAAACTTCGTAAATTCCGCCAATGACAGCTGTTCCGCCATCGCGGACGATAACTTTGGTTGAAGCCTCCCGCGTCGAGATCGGGGAGTTGGTTGCACCAACGACCGCCAAACCGGGCTGTGGCGATCTTTTGGCAACTGTGATTTCCATCATCACTGTGCCTTCAGCAGTCACTTGCGGCGTCACGGTCAGTTGCAAGGTCGCATTGACGTATTGGACTGAGACCGTTCGGTTGGTGACCGTCTGAATCGGAATCTGAACACCACTCTGGATTGATGCGGCATTGTTGTTGAGAGTCGTGACCCGCGGCGCCGACACCAGATTCACCAAACCTTCACTCTCGGCGATTTGTAGCTGCGCGTCGAGAGTGAAACTGTTCAGGATATTACCCATGGTGAGATTCAAGAAACCGTTGGCGCCACCAGTCAACAGGCCAACACCACCATCAATCGTCCCATTGTTCGGGAACTGCAGCCCGGTCGTATTGCCGAGTGCGTTGCTCGATTCCCCGTTGAAGCCCCATTCGATGCCGAGCGAACGGCTGAATGTTTTCGTAGCCTCGATGATCCTTGCCTCGATCGTCACCTGGGGCTCTGGAGAGTCGAGATTATCGATCACAGCCAAAACCACATCGATACTACCGGGCAGCTCCCGCAGGATCAGTGTGTTGGTGCGGGTATCAACTTGGACAGTCCCACGATTCGAGAGGATCGAACCGGTACGATTTCTCAACAGAGCCGCAACTTCTGCTGCGTCGGAGTAGCTCAAACTCTTCAGGACTGTGCGCAACGGCACCGATTGCTGCTGAATCTGGCGTAATCGGCGTGCCTCTTCAGCTTCTGCCCGCAACTGTGCGGTCGGCGCGATCCGAACAATCGTGCCATCGATATCCATACCGAGATTGTTGATCTTCAGGATCTGCCACATGGCCTGATCCCAGGGCACACCCTTCAGCTCTACTGTGACGCTACCCGCGACACCAGGTTGGATAACGAAGTTCAAGTCACTGATGGTAGAGAACGAGCGCAACGTTTCGACTAGGTCCGCTTTACGCAGCGACATGTCGATGAGCTCGCCGTAATACTGTTTCTCCTGGGCATCAATAACCAATGTGCCAAACGACGCGAGGAACTTTTCTTTTTCCTGGAGACGTGGATCGTCGACCTTCACTTGCTGCGCCTCGAACAAGGCAACGTCGCTCGTGGCCGAAGGGCTAGACACCGAACCAGCTGGCGGAGGCGCGGAAACAGGCTGATAAACCGGCACTGACGGCGCGTTGGGTTCGATTCGGATCGGCGCCGACAGTTCGGTTGCAGTTGGGGTCTCATCCGAAGCTGGCGCGGTGGCTTCTGCAGCTACCCACTGTGGTTCTGCCAGAGCTGGTTCTGCCATCGCCGGTTCTGCCATCACTTCGTCCGCTGCTTGCTGCCCCTGAGGCTGCCCCATCAGCGCAGCTTCTGGGACGTCCGCTACTTCAGGCTCTGCTGCCGATTCGGTTTCGACCGGTTCGAAAGCGATCGTTTCAGGTTCAGGCATGGCCGTCTCAGCATCGGCGAGTTGTGACTCTTGTGGCTCGGCCATGGCTGGCGCCAACTCGCGGGCGACGGTTACGGGTTCCGGAACCAGCGGCTCCGAGACTTCCGCCATAGCCGTCCCATCAGTACCAAACGTGACGGTTAAGCCGTCAGGGCTGCGATGGATCTTCAACTCGGTGGACTGCTGCAGATCGAAGACCACTCGCGAGACTGGATCAGGGCGCGGCTTGAATTGACCGATACGGATCTGATCAACCTCACCACTCGCAACCGGCAGAGTTGCGCTGCCGGCAGTATTGACGACCCCTGCAAGATCGACGACGAAGCGCTCTGGATTCTCGAGGCGAAACATCGAGTAAGCAAACTCGCCATCACCTGCGATGCGGACAACTGTTGGATTGTCGCGATTCAGAACGTCGACCGAAAAGAGCTGACTGGCTGCAACGCCACTCGGAGGAGGCCCAACAACTGGCGCCTCCGGCGTGCCCAACGACGACTCGGCTTGCGCTGCGACTACATTCGCCGAGGTATCAGGCGTCAAGTCTTCTTCAGGGACAGCCTCGTAGGCCAGACTTACCGGCGGCGGCGGTGGCTCCGGAGTTGCCCGCGAGGCAACCCGAGTTTGTGGTGCCGCGCCGACCGTCGCCAACTCGATCCTCAGCAACCTACCTTCACCGGAAAGCGAATGTTCACTCGGTTTCCGAGTTTTGACGATGAGGCGCGTCATCGGGCGTGTCGCGTCGTCGACCCGCTCGATGTCGACGGCGGCGATCAGCCCTTCAGGGCTATCTAGACTTCGCACCGAGGATGCCGGAACACTGTTCGGCAACTCGATCACGAGATCGCCAGCAGTATCGCGAAAGCTCGTCCAGACCAGAGGTCGGTCTGCGACCAACTCGACGGATTCGAGACCTGCGGCGCTGGTCAAGTCCAACGACCGAATCTCGGCCGGCACTCTCACTTGAGAGGAGGACACTGCGCCTTCTGGCCGGGCGCTGCCGGCAGACTCTGGAGCCCTTTGGCCGGTCGAGGAACAACCGATCTGAGACGCCAGAACAACTACGGCGACAGCGAGGAACCGCCAGCTGCCCCTCGGCACTGCGACTCGTCGTCCGGAACCTGCTCTGTTATTGATGCGGTCTCCCATCTCATTGGCCTCCGACCGGTGATCGGTCAGTATTGACGGCTCGGCGGTCGGCTCCGCGGCGCGAGAAGAGCTGCTGCGTTCTCCAAGAGTCAGATGACCACTTCCGCGGAACTCTGCTCTTGCTGGTCAAATTCCACATGCTCTTTTCCATACCTTCCTCGCGAGCTTTCCTCTTTGATCCTTGCACAATGCGCTACCTGAGCTTCTTGACAACTTCTCGAAACGGTTTGAGAGCGGTCGGATCGTTTACCGACTGCTTGAAAACCACTTCATCGAGGTTGATACGAATCACGTCTCCGTCCCAGAGTTGATCACCAACCCGCAGCAGAAAGCTGGTTTCCTGGCTGGCCGACAGGACTTGAACTACAGGCCCATCGTCGAGAACAAAGACGCCTTCCACTGAAATTTCGTCAACCAGCAACCCAGCTGGTCCCTCTGGCCTTTTCTCTTCGCGACGAGCCGAACTACGGCGCTGAAATAGAGAGGTGAACGGATCCCGTCGGGCACCCGGGTCATACGAATAGGTGGTCGGATCCGACAGCACCTCTTCGTCCAATTTCAACATGTCGTCGATTGCACTGAAGTCCGGTGCTTCTTCTGCAGTCTGGCCACCTTCAGGAACATACTCTTCGTCCTGAGCCGACACTGGAGCAACAATGCCCACGACCAAAATGGCCGCCATGAACCAACTGCACCAACCAGAGTTGTTGTTGCCCTTACCAACCAAGCTCTTCGCCAACCGGCAGCTGGAGAACATCAGATTTCCTCCTCTGGCGGCGGATTGTAGATGAAGGTCTTGATGATGAAATTGGCAGTGATGCTGTGGCGACCACCCGTAGCAGTGATCCGCAGATTCTCGACATTGATGATTCGAGAGAACCGGCGCACTCGATCAAAGAACAGTGCCAGGTTGTGGTATTTGCCGTTCAGATGAATGGCGATCGGCCACTCGCTGTAGAAGTCACGCGGCGAAGGGTTACGTGGCGAGAAACGCAGCAGATCGAAGTCGCCCTGTTCTGTCAAACGCCGTATCCGCCTCAAGAGATCCTCGGTATTTCGACGCGACGGGAGAATCCGCAGCAGTTTGTCGAGTTCGAGCTGCAGGCGGCCAACCTCTTCTCGAAACTGCGGCAGACTCTTCATCGCAGACCGCCCTTCGTTGATCTCCCGCTCGAGGGTCTGAAGGTGCGTCTGATTACGAGCAATCTGGTTCTTCATGTCGTTGAGCTTGGCGTACTTGAACGCAACAACCAAACCGATCGCCAGCGCGACCGCGACACCAGCAGCCACATACCAGGGTTTGCCTTCTAGTCCAGTTTCAATAGCCATAGACGTTCACCTCAGATATCGAACTCGCCTCAGGGGGCAGCTTCAGCAGTCGCAGCCTCTGGCGAGGCATCTCCTTGCTGCGGTACCGGCGGCGGTTTCTGATCGAACTCGAAACTGATTCGAAAGTTGTAGCTCGCTCCGGTGCCATCGCGGGTGATATCCCTGGTGTCTGGCTCTCGAAAGTCGGGCACCTTGTCCAGGTTCTCGATGAAGGAGGCGATCGCGTTGGTATTGAACGCCGTGCCGACCAAATCCACCGTGCGACCCCGAAAGTTCATCGACCGCAGCCAGACCAAATCGGGCAGCGCATTCGAGACCTGATCCATGATCTGAACCGGGCCCTCTTGTTTGAGCGTAAGGTCGTTGATCACACTGATCTTGCGCTCCAACTCTCGCTGTTTGGCCTTGAAGTCGTTGACCTCTTGCAAGATAGGCCGCAACTCGGCGACCTCCCGCTCAGCCTGTCGAATCTCTGCCCCAACAGCCTTGAGGTCGCTGTTCAAGTAGAACCACCACCCTGCTGACACCAACAGTCCCACCACCACACCAGTGCCGAGGAAGTAGAGACTTGGATCTTGATCACCCAAGTTGATCTTGGGGCGCGACCGACGAGCAACAACTGGCCGCCGACCTTCCGACAACAGATTGATGCGCGTCAGCAAGTCTGCCGCGTCGGCATCACCAACCTTGCGCACTCCCAGGCCGACCGAAACCGCCAACATCGGAGCGATCGAGTCCAGCCATTCGCGATTGAAATCGCTTTCCTTGAACTGGATGCGGCGGAAAGGATTCAGCAATTCTGTCGGCACACCAAAACGCTCGCGGAGGACCTCTTGCAGATTCGGCGTCAGTGCACAGCCACCGGAAAGCATCAGTTCGTCAACCGGCCCTTCGGAAGAGGTTGCACCGAAGAAATCAAACGTCTTCTGGATCTCATTCGCCATCTCGGCCGAAACAGCATCGAGAACCTTACGGGCGTCATTGGCCGAATAGCTACCTACGGATTCACCGCGTTTAAGCAACTCGGCCTGATCGAACGAAAGATTGAATTCACGCTGAAGGGCTTCGGTGAATTGGTTTCCGCCAAACGAAATATCCCGCCAGAAGACACTCTGACCGCGGGCGATGACGTTGATGTTGGTCACACCGGCACCCATGTTGATGAGTGCCACCACCTTGAGAGGGTCGAGGTCGTAGTTCAGTTGGTAGGCGTTCTGGATCGCGAAAGCGTCGACATCGACCAGCGACGGGCTCTTCCCACTCTGGGAGATCACCGAAACATAATCGTTGACTTTCTCGCGCTTGACCGCGACCAGCAACACTTCCATGTTCTCGAGGCCAGGATCGTCATCGCTGAGCGTCACGTAATCCAGTCGGACATCGTTGATGTCGAAGGGGATATGTTGCTCCGCCTCCCACTGGATTGACTCGGCGAGCTCGTCAGGGTCCATCGCCGGCAACTCGATCTTCTTGATGATGACCGAATGGCCAGACACCGACGTGCCGAAGCTCGTGTTCTTGACGCCGGTTTGGTCGTTGAGCTTTTGGATCGCATCAACTACCAAAGAAGAATCCATGATCGAGCCGTCAACGATCGCTTCCGGAGACAGCGGCTCCACACCAATCCTTTGTAGTGTGAACTGCCCCTTGCGCTCCTTCAGCTCAACGAGCTTGACGGTCGCACTACCGATATCTAGGCCGACAACGCCTTTCGAGCGATTGAAGATCATGGCTTGGTTGCCTCTTTACTTCCCCGAGGCCTTGATGACAAAACGGGAATCCTTGGTCCGAACCCTTCAGCTGCCTCGATCACGCACATCTTGGGTCTAGATCTTTAGTAGCGCTTCAAAAAAGCGCCGTCGAGTCCTCATCAAGGCGATACGGATGTCTCCAAATGGCGGCGTACTGTCCTCGAAAAGGCAGCGTTAATGCTGAGTTAAGGCGAATACTTAAAGCTTTGTACGAAGCGTAGCAGTCACCCTAAGTGGTGTCAAGAAATCCAATCCGCCTTTGGCTATAAGCGACTCGGCATTTCTTCATCGATAGCGTAGTGTGCATATTTTAACTCAATCGACTCGCCTTTGCCTACACGCGCTCACCGGATTGCTCAGCACATCGACTGAGATGAGTCAGACATCGGCACCGGCTCAAGTCTGCGGCCGCCGGAGGCTTACATCCGCTCGAACCGACAAAAATCACGCTTGATTCCGGCGATTCTCTATGAGATGCTCCGCGTCCCCCTCTTGCACGCCACGTGCGTGCCCCCCCTCAGAGTTAAGGAAATCATCATGGCCAAGAGATGTGCGATTTGCGATAAAGGTACCGTCAGTGGGCACAGCATCAGTCACGCCCACAACGTCACCAATAGAACTTGGAAAGCGAACCTCCAGCGGACACGTGCGGTCATCGACGGCGTGACTCGTCGGGTCTGGGTTTGCACCCGCTGCCTGCGTAACGGCAAAGTCCAAAAGCCTCTGGTACGCAACTGGACTCCCGAGACCGACGCGCCGCAGGGTTGACGGCAACCTAACTCGGATCTTCGTCCAGCCGCCCGCGCTGGTGCCCAAGTTCCGTCCGTCCTGCCTTGCGCCGCTGCTTGGCACCGCCACCAGCACGGCGCGAAACCTGCAGTACGCCGGGTAGCGCGTCGATGCCGCGACACAGGCGATCGAGATGTTTGCGGTTGCGGACCTCGACCACAACCCCGATCACCCCACGACCGGTCTCGGTCGCTTCGGCCTCGAAGTGCCGGATATTCGAAGACTCTTTGGCGATAACCTCGGTCAACCGAGCCAACATGCCCGCCGAGTCTTCGGTCTCGATCGCCAGCGATACCGGATAGACGGCGTCGGCTCGACGAGCCCACTCGACTTCGATCAGGCGTTCGGGATCAAAATTCAGATTCTTGAGATTTGTGCAGTCCTCGGCATGCACTGAAATCCCACGTCCTCTCGTGACGTAGCCCACCAGCAGATCGCCCGGAACCGGGTCGCAACATTTGGCCAGGCTAGCCATCAAATCTGACTCACCCTTTACCGTGACGGGTCCGCCAAAAGGCAATAGGCGATCCACCGCTCGGCGAATCGGCCCAACTTCCAGCGAAGTCGAAATTGTTCCATCCTCACCGATGAGCCGTTCGATAGCCCGTTTGACCGGAATCTTGCCGTAACCGATGCGCTGATAGAGCTCCTCCGCCTGGCCGAGGCCCTCGCTCTCCAGCAGCTCGCGGAAGCGTGGACTGTCGACCATTTTCCGCGGACTGAGCCGCAACTTCTTCAACTCGCGTTCGAGAATCCGTTTGCCGATCGCCTCGGACTCGCGTTTCTGTTCAACATTGAGCCAATGCCTGATCTTGCTGCGGGCGCGAGAGGTCACGACCAAATTCAGCCAATCTCGACTCGGCTTACGTCCAGGGCCGGTCAGAATATCGACCAGATCGCCATTACACAGAGGCTTCTTGAGCGGCACCAGCTTGCCATTAACCCGCGCCCCAGAGCAGCGATGGCCGAGCTCGGTGTGAATGCGATAGGCAAAATCGAGCGGTGTAGCGCCGCGTGGGAATGCGTAGACGTCCCCCTTGGGCGAAAACACATACACCTCGTCCGGATAAAGATCAATCTTGAGCGCCGATAGGAACTCCCGTGGATCTTTGACTTCCGTTTGCCAATCGAGCAATTGACGCAGCCAGAGGATGTTGGGATCACTCGGGTCTGAAGCGCGCTGCTCCTTGTACTGCCAATGAGCGGCAATCCCTTCCTCTGCCACTAAATCCATCTCGCGAGTCCGGATCTGCACCTCGAAGGGCTGCCCCTTGTCGCTGATCACAGTGGTATGCAGCGACTGATAGAGGTTGGGCTTCGGCATCGCGATGTAGTCTTTGAAGCGCCCGGGAATCGGCCGCCAGTTCTGATGCACGACGCCGAACGCGGCATAGGTGTCAGTCAGATTCCCGGTAATAACTCGAAAGGCCAAGTAGTCGTACAGCTGAGAGATGTCGACACCCTGGCGCCTGAGCTTGCGGTAGATCGAGTAATAACGCTTCACCCGATAGCTGATATCAGCCTCGATACCGGCTTGCTCTAGACTTTGCACCAACTCAGCGTTTAGACGCTGGAGCGAGTTCTTTGCGAACTTCATCTTTTGCCGAATTTTGGCCTCGAGCTCGGCGAATTGGCGCGGGTAAAGGAAGTAGAAAGCAAGATCTTCGAGATCTCCCTGCACCTTCGACATCCCCAACCGCAATGAGATCGGCGAATAAATCTCGAGGGTTTCCGATGCGATACGACGCCGAGCCTCCGGCGACATGTGCTCCAGCGTCATCATGTTGTGGAGGCGATCCGCTAGTTTGACCAAGATCACCCTAAGGTCCCGGGCCGAAGCCAAGATCATCTTGCGAAAGGTCTCAGCCTGCGCCTCATCTCGACGCACGTATTCCTGTCTGCCGATTTTGGTGACGCCATCGACAAGCTCGGCCACTTCTGTGCCGAACTTGGACTCGAGCACTGGCTTGGTGGTCAAGGTGTCTTCGAGGACATCGTGCAGCAAACCTGTCGCAACACACATCTGATCGAACTTCAAGTCGGCCAAGATGTACGCGACATACGTCGGATGGATGATGTACGGCTGCCCGGACCGGCGGCGCTGGTTTCGATGCATCACCTCGGTGAACTCGTAGACCGAGCTCAAGAACGCACGATCGTACGGGCGTTCGTGGGCCTCGAGCCGCGCTAGAACATCCTCGAACGTGACATTCTTGCGCGGCCGAAGCGGCGGCTTCGGCATCTTCGACATCAGGTGGGCTCTGCGTTGCAAGAGTCTCGACGTTACGACAGAGGATCAGGAACCGGTCGTCTCGTCAGCGTCCTGGGTGATGCTCTCGACCTCAGCTGGAGGCAACCCTTCGAGCTCACCGATGACCCCATTCATCAACGCTCCAAGCCGCGCCTCGGTATCGTCTGCCACCGGATAACGATAGATCACTTGCAGCGTGCGGTCGCCCCAAGGATGCACCATGAACACATTCAGCTCTTCGAGCATCGCTCCATCAGACGTATAACGCCCACGGGAAGCAAATGTTGTCCCGAGAGGGGCCACGTATTCATTGCTTCCTTTGTAGTCACCGTCGGCGCGCTCGAGGATGTCAGCCTTGTGCTGTTCGACTGCGGCGATCAAATTGATGCCACCGGTCTCCGCTTCTCCAGCAACTACGGTCACTTGTCCGGTCACCCCTTCGTCGCTCGGCGTCAATTCGATCGCCGCGCCCTCGTTACTGGATACCGCAAAGTCCGACAGTGCCGCAATCGCGATACCGAGCTGAGTATTTTCGACCCTTACGGTTGGGGGTGGCGGCTCCTCGGCTTTTCTACAACCGATCGCAAACATCGACAAGGCCAGCGTCAGACCGAGCAAAACTTTCAGATATCGCATACTTATCTCCTCGAACACTATTCTTCGAAGACCGTGCCGTTGATCGGGGCTCGGCCTCGTGCTTCTGTTGCTTCCAAGGTGAGCGGGTGCAGGAACTCGGCGAGGACGCGTCTCAGAAGAGTGGACGGACGACCCCCGACGCCCCGCCACCACCTCGCGGATCGACCGCCGCCTCCACTTGCCCGCCGGCACTCCATCTCACCGCATGAACTTGGGCCAAGCTGCCGACCCATGTGATCTCGTGCCCACGAGCCTCGAGCTCAGCCTTGGTCTCGGGGGACAACGCATCGTCCTCCGAAAAAATCTGATCCGGTAACCATTGGTGGTGCACCCGAGGCCTATCGAGAGCAGCTTGCAAGTTATCGTCATCGAGCCAAAAATTGAGCAAAACCTGCAGCGTCGCGGTTGGGATCCGAGACCCGCCTCTGCCCCCTAAAGCAACCGCTTCGCCCTCACGCCAGGCAACCGTCGGGCTCATTGACGACAACATCCGTTTGCCGGCTGCAACCTCGTTGGCCTCACCTTGAACCAGTCCATAGAGGTTCGGTCGCCCCGGGACCGTTGCAAAGTCGTCCATCTCGTTGTTGAGAAAGAAACCCGCCTCGGGTACGTAAAGCGCACAACCGAATAGACCGTTCAATGTTGTGGTGAGCGCCACCAAATTGCCATCAGCATCGACGACTGATAAATGCGTCGTATCACTCGACTCGCTCACCCCATCCGAAGCCACTGCGTGCTCCCACGGCTCGACACTGCTCGACGCACTCGCCTTCATCGGATCGACCGAGGCGGACCGCTGATCTAGCCAAGAGCTGGCGAGTAGCTCGTCCGCACCGGCTTTCGCCGCAGACGGATCTCCCAGCAGAAAACGATCAGCGAAAGCCCGGCGCCAGGCCTCGGCGATCAGGTGAACCCGCTGGGCGCCAAATCGAGGCGTATCACGCCACGACAGGCGATCGACGATTGCCGCCGTCGACCCAACCAGAATACCGCCGGATGACGGCAGATCCGCCGAAGCCACTTGCCAGCCAAACGCCTCGAACCGCACCGGCTCTCGCCAAACCGGTGCATAGGCTGCCAAATCATCAGCGGTGAGGATCCCTCCATACCGCTTGGACACCTCCTCGATCGCTCGCGCCCGATCTCCACTGGTGATCGCGGTTGGCCCCTCGCTGGCATAATCCGCAAGCGTCGCCGCTAGCTCAGGAATGCGTAGCATCGCGCCTGGAGCAGGTGCCTCGCCCTCCGGGAACCAGCGATCGGCGGTCTCGGAGAATCGCGTCAGAACTTCTTTCTTCGCCACCAGCCCATGGTGCAGACGACGGCTTACCGCAAAGCCATCCGCCGCCAACCGTCGTGCCGGCTCGACGACCACGCGCCACTTCAACTTGCCATACCGCCGATGTAGTTCGAAGAGACCACTGGGAGAGCCCGGCACTCCGGCCGCCAACGGCCCCACCAACGAGGCTTCAGGGACAGGCTCACCAGCCTCGTCGAGATACGTTTTCCGATGCGCCGCCGCCGGTGCAGTCTCACGGAAATCGAGGTAGGTCACCTCATCTCCGAACTTGATGACCGCCAGGCCGCCGCCCCCAAGGTTGCCAGCTTCTGGCTCGACGACCACCAACGCCAACGCAGTAGCGACGGCGGCGTCGGCAGCGTTGCCCCCTTGGCGCAGGATCTCGAGTCCAACCTCCGTCGCCAAACGTTCATCACTCGCCACCGCACCGCCACCGCCTTGAGCTGGTGGGCGAGAGGCAGCCGCCAATGGCAAGCTGCCAAGCAGCACTAAGACGATAGCGAAGCAACCGGTGCGAGATATGCTCATCTGCGAATCTCCATTGAGTCCGAAGCCTACTCTGCCAAGTTGCGTAGTTTAGCAGCTAACGAGGCTTGACCTCGGACTCACAAAATCCGCATCCGAAGGGACAAAATCGACCGCCGCGCATCAACGCGGTTGAGGCCTGGCGCTGAGTTGTTCAGCGCCACCCATCGGGCTCGACGACTAGCCCTTGAGACGGGCCGTCATCTCCTTGGTCAGCTCCGGCAAGGGCAGTCCTCCTGCATCCACGCAAGACCAGAACGCGGCATCCGCCTGATTCTTCGAAGCTTCGGAGCAGGCATTGAACGTCTCGATCGATTCCGGGGCCAAATCAGCAGTCCAGGCTTTCAAATCTTCCTCCGGAACCACCATGTTGGTAAAGCGACAGATGAAGTTATCTTCTTCCTCATCGGTGGTGTCGCTTCCCCAAATGAACAGGACCTCGTGCAACCCAGGTTTCAGATCCGAGTGACAGTCGGCATGCCGCATGTGGTTGCTAGCGTTCCAATCCGCACCAACAAACGTAAACCCGGGCAGACCTTCCGTCCGCTTGGGTTTGGCGGTACGCGAGACGTTCTTCCATTTGACGCCGCCGTCACTGGTGACTTTGTAAAAGAAACCTTCGGGGCGAGTTTTCATGAACGTGGTCGTGACGTCGCCGTGGGAATCCAGTCGAATGAAAAGTCGCGCCACAATATTGTTGACTTGCCCCAAGGCGTCTCGCTGACGATTTGCCGCGCCCAACTGCGACATGGTGGATGGACTCGGCGGAGCAGCCGGTCTCGGTGCTTGGGCAAAAGCCGGAGCGATGGTCATCAACGACATCAAAACTGCAATCCACTTCATCTCTCAATACCCCCACTTCGTAGTTATCGACCGTAGGCGCTCACCGCGCTAGGCCCTCTCAACACATCATACCCTGCTTGCAGGCTGGGTAGGGCGCACGGCGGTGCGCCCCCTGGTGCCGAAACCGAGTGAGGCTAAAGCGACTTGAGCTCGGTCAACATTCCCTGCACGGCTTTTTTGCCGTCTTCGAACAGCATCATCGTGTTGTCGTACTCGAAGAGTTCGTTCTTGATGCCGGCAAACCCAGGGCTCAAGCTGCGCTTGATCATGATGACACTGGCCGCGTTCCAGACTTGGAGCACCGGCATACCGTAGATCGGACTGCCAGGGGTCTTCTCCGCCGCTGGATTGACAACGTCGTTGGCACCGACCACAACCACCACATCGGTGTTGTTGAATTCGGGATTGACGACATCCATCTCGAGCAGTTGCTCATAGGGAACATCAGCCTCGGCCAACAACACGTTCATGTGACCAGGCATGCGACCAGCCACCGGATGAATGCCGTAGGTCACTTTGACGCCGCGCTTTTCGAGCTCGGACGCAAATTCTTTCACTGTGTGCTGAGCCTGTGCGACCGCCAGGCCGTACCCCGGGACAATCACGACCGACTCAGCGTTCTCGAGCACCAGCGCAGCTTCTTCAGGACCGCCCGAACGCACATTGGTGTAGTCCCGATTATCTTCCGAGCCGCCGCCGGAATCGGCCGTACCGAAACCACCAAACAACACGTTCGCCAGGGTGCGATTCATCGCCACACACATGATTTGCGTCAGGATCAGACCCGACGCACCCACCAATGCGCCAGAAATCACCAGCACGTTGTTCTGGAGCACAAAACCCGTCGCAGCTGCCGCCAACCCAGAGTAGCTATTGAGCAACGAAATCACCACGGGCATGTCGGCGCCACCGATCGGGATCACCAGCATGATGCCCAACACCAGGCTGAGACCCATGACCACCAGGGTGTACATCGCAATCGACCCTGGATCCGTCACCGTAAACAGCGTGTAGGCACCGAGGCCGAGTGCACCGAGGATCAAACTCAAATTGACGACATGCCGGCCGGGCAGAAGAATCGGACTGCCGCTGATCTTGCCGGCCAACTTGCCGTAGGCCACAACACTGCCCGATAGGGTCAGCGCACCGATGAACATCGACAAGACCGCAGTCACCGCACTTGCCGAACCGACACCAGCGGTGTTGGCAGCCGTTTCTCCAGAACTCTTCTCGATGACGTTCAACCACACATACGACGCAGCCACCAAGGCCGAGGCCGCGCCTCCAGAGCCGTTGAACAATGCCACCATTTCGGGCATCCCGGTCATCTCGACTCGGACTGCTGCCAAGGCACCGATACCGCCACCGATAACCAAACCGAGGACGATCCACTGGAGATCAAACGTGCCCATTTCAACCAAGGCGGCAACTGCCGCGATCAACATCGCCAACGCTGACATAGCGTTGCCGCGCTGCGCCGAACGGACTCGCGTCAGGCCCTTGAGCCCAAGAATGAACAGAATGGCAGACAGCAGGTAGAGGACCGGAACAACGGTCGTGGCGATGAAGCTGGAGCTCATTTCTTTTTCCGGCCGAACATGCCGAGCATGCGATTAGTGACTAGGAAACCGCCCACCACATTGATGGTGGCCAGGATGATCGCGAACAATCCCAACAAACTGGAGATTTCAGTGTCGGCGTATTTGGCGGCCGACAAGGCGCCGACGATGGTAATGCCCGACACCGCATTGGCCCCTGACATCAAAGGCGTGTGGAGTGTGGGTGGAATCTTGGTGATGATCTCGACGCCGACGAAAATCGCCAGCACAAAAACGTAGATCCCAATCAAGAACGGTCCCATGATCATGCGCCGTCTCCTTCCAGAGCTTTCCGAGTCATGGCGTTTCGCACCTCACCAGCGTGGGTCAAAAGTGCTCCATCAACCACCTCGTCTTCGAGATCGAGAGTAACTTGGCCTTCATTCAACATTGGCGCCAGTAGCGCCCAAACGTTGCGAGCGTAAAGCTGACTCGCGTCGATCGGCGTTTCGGCGGGCAAATTCGAAGGCCCGAGGATCAGCACACCTCCAGCCATCACATCCTCCCCCGGTTTCGACAGCGCGCAGTTACCACCTTGCCCAACCGCCAGATCGACGATGACGGAACCCGGCTTCATGCCGGCAACCATCTCCTCTGTCACCAACGTTGGTGCTTTCTTGCCGGGCACCAACGCAGTGCAAATCACGACGTCCGCAACCTGAATGTGGCGGGTAACGATCTTGCGTTGCTCAGCCAAGAATTCGGGTGTCATCTCGCGGGCGTAGCCGCCTTCCCCTTCGCCACCCCCCAGATCCGGCAGTTCGATGAACTTGCCACCCAAGGACTCGACCTGCTCCTTGACCACATCGCGAATATCGGAGACCTCGACCACTGCGCCGAGACGCTTGGCGGTCGCCACCGCTTGTAAGCCGGCAACGCCGGCTCCCATCACCACGACTTTGGCTGGCGGGATCGTGCCGGCGGCAGTCATCAAAAGTGGGAAATACTTGCCGAGGCGCGCGGCTGCGAGCAAAACCGCCTTGTAGCCGGCGATCGAAGCCTGAGACGACAGGGCATCCATACTCTGAGCGCGGCTGATCCGGGGCACCAGCTCCATCGCCACCGCACTCACCTTCTGATTCGCCAGCTGCTGAACCAACTCAAGGTTCTGCAACGGCGCCAGCAGGCCAATGAGTAGACATTCAGCGTTGACGCCCTCGAGTTCATCGAGGTTCAGGGGCCCTACCGTCAACACGATGTCGGCTTCGCCGAAAGCAGCCCTTCGATCATCGACGATCTTGGCGCCAGCCGAAGTATACCGCTCATCCGCGATGAATGCACCGGCTCCAGCACCGGTCTCGACAGCAACGTCCAAGCCGGCAGCAACCATTTTTTTGGTCGACTCCGGCGTCGCCGCGACCCGGGTCTCGTTGACGTGACTTTCCTTGGGAACGAAAACTTTGGCCATATCCTTGAGAGTCCGGGAGTTGCGTTTCGGGCCAGGAGGTGGCCCATCATTACGAGACAGACGCATCCAAACCACAATACTCGACCCAGCTAGGGGATCGAACGGGTATCGGACGGGAAGACGGAACGCCAGCCGATCCTATCTGTGCCGTCTTGGGCATGCAACAGACCGCACGCACCGGAGATCTACCCGGCCAGGGAAAACCTCCCGGCTCACAACAGCCTCGAACAAGCGTGCACAGCCAACCGCAGGCGCCAACGAACTAGCCCACGGCGGGATCTCTCGCTTTCGAAGATCTTGGCATTGGTTTTGCTAAAATCTCAAACTGAGGAGCGTCACGTCATCTACCGCCGTCCAACTTTGCTGGGCGACCGAGGAACTACCATGTCTGATCTCGTCTATCAGCTGGCCATCGATATAGGACCGCGTATCGCAACACACTTGAACAACACCCTCGGTATCGATCCCGAGACCTCGGGCCGACTCTTCAAACAGGTGACACCGCTTGTCCTCGGTGGCCTGGACAGGCAGTTGCAGACCCGGGGAATCGAGCATGTCGACCAGATGTTGACTCAAAACGATACTGACGGTGCGCTCGACGACATCGCAGAACGGTTTCACGCCATCGCCGAGGATCATCAAGCTGACACGGGTCTCGGCGAACTGCTCGGCGACTCGGGAGCGACGGCAGCCAAACTGTTTGCAGAGCACTTCGCTCTCGATGCCAACGACGCCAGAAAGATCATCCCGATGATTGCGCCGGTTGTGCTCGCAGCACTCGCTAAACTACGGGATCGGGAAGGCCTGGGAAACGACGGGATCGCGTCCCTGATCCAAGAACACGGCGACGCACACATCCTCGACGATGTCCCCGGCTTCCTTCGCAAACGCCTTGACAAGCCCAAGAAAAAGCGTCTCACTGGCCTCTTGAGCCATCTCTTGATGGGTACCAGTCGATAATCGAGAGGATCAGACCGACGACCACGGATAGGAAGGCCTGAGTATGAGAACCACCATTCGAGAAACACCGCAGACTCCTTGGAGCATTCGCCACTTTCGCAATGTCCGGTCTCGCCTGATGACCTGCGGCGCGGTGGCCCTAGTCTCGACCGCGCTGATGGTGTCCACGGGCTGTGCCGTCAACCCCGCTACCGGACAACGTCAGCTGGTGTTGATTGGCGAACAGCAAGAGATCGCCATGGGTCGCGAGGCTGATCAACAGATCCAAGCCCAGATGGGGCTTTATCCCGACGATGAGATGCAAGCCTACATGCAAGAGCTTGGCTCACGGCTGGCGGAGGCCTCGGAGCGGCCTGATTTACCTTGGACTTTCCGAGTCATCGACGACCCGATTGTCAACGCGTTTGCACTGCCCGGTGGCTTCGTCTACATCACCCGCGGCATCATGAGCCACTTCAATTCCGAGGCCGAGTTGGTCTCGGTGCTCGGCCACGAGATAGGCCATGTCACCGGCAAACACGGCGTCGAGCGGGCCAGTAAGGCGCAGCTCGCCACCGTTGGCCTCGGTGTCGCAACGATCGCCGGCGCCGGCGACTACGCCAATCTGGCAGGGCAGGGGCTGGGCCTGCTGTTCCTCAAATTCAGCCGCGACGACGAGCGCCAAGCGGATGACCTCGGCCTACGGTACCTGTCCCGCGGCGGCTACCTGCCGGACGAGATGCCGAAAGTCTTCCGAACCCTCGAACGGGTCAGTGCGGCACAAGGTGCCGGCCGCATACCGGGCTGGCTCGCCACCCATCCTGATCCCGGTAACCGCGCCCAGCGCATTGCACAACAGATCGCCAATCTGCCCCCGGATCCCAATCGCACCGTCGTCAACCGCGACAGCTATCTGGAACGGCTCGAAGGCATGCCGTTCGGTGACGATCCACTCCAGGGTTATACCGTGGGTAACACCTTCTATCATCCCGAGATGAAGTTTCAGCTCAACTTCCCCGAGGGCTGGACAGTGAGCAACCAGCGCCAGGCGGTTGGCGCGATGAGCCCTCAGAAGGACGCCATCGTCGTCCTCTCGCTGGCTGCAGAAGACACCCCCGAGGAAGCGATCCAGGCCTTTTACAACCAGCAAGGCGTGGAGCGTGGCGACAGTTGGCGGCAAGGCTTCAACTACTTCCGTACCGCCCCCAACGAATCCCAACGACGGATTGTTGGTCTCGCTGGCTTCTTCCCCTACGCCGGCCAGGTCTTCAAACTCCTGACCTACACCCAGGACGACAAATGGTCACCCAACAGCCGGGCGATGGAAAAGGCTGCCGGCAGCTTCCGCCGACTCACCGATCGTCGCTACATCGATGTCGAAGCCAAGAAGATCGACACGATTCGCCTCGATCGAGCGATGACCTTGGAAGAATTCGCCCGGCGTTATCCGTCGACCGTCGACATCGAGACCCTCAGCATCATCAATGGCGTTGCCCCCACCGACCGCCTCGAGGCCGGCCAGCGGCTCAAGCGCATCGTCGGAGGTGAACTACCGAAATCTTGAGGTTGGTCTGGTCCCTACCGACCACCACAGCCTGAAACCTATGTCCGACGAACCTGTCTTCAGCGGACTGATGCCCCACCCGCCAATCATCGTGCCCGAAGTTGGGCGCGAACGATTGGCGGCCTGCCGATCAACGGTCGACGCCTGCCGGGAATTCGCCCGGCGTTTGATGGCTTCCCGTCCTGATCGCTTGTTGCTGGTCTCACCGCACTCGCCGCGACGCCGGCATGCCTTCGGCCTATGGGGCGGACACCGCCACCGGGGAGACCTCGGACGTTTCGGCGCAGCAACCTCCAGTATTGACCTGGTCAATGACAGCACAGCACTCGCCACGCTCAGTCAGACCGCACAAGCCCATCAGCTCGAAACCTGGGCCCTCACCAACCAGCCCCTCGACCACGGGGCGGTGGTGCCCTTGTGGTTCCTGGCCGAAGCCGGCTGGGATGGTCCGACAACGCTGGTGTCGCTACCACTGCAACCTACCCCGGCGTTGATGACGGCTTTCGGGCAGGCGGTTGCCGAGGCCTACGCTACTCTCGGTGATGATGTGGCGCTCATCGCCAGCGGTGACATGAGCCATCGTGTTTTGCCAGACGCGCCAGCCGGCTACCATCCGCGGGCAATCGAATTTGATCGCACCCTGACCAATCTCATCACCCGAGGCCAACTCGATCAGATCAGCAGTATCGATCCCGAGTTGCGGGAACTGGCCGCCGAAGACGCCGCGGATACGTCGATCCTGGTTGCCGCCGCGGTCGGCGCCAAGGCTCGCGGCACCGAAGTCCTGTCGTACGAACATCCGTTTGGAGTCGGATACCTGGTCGCCATCCTGCACAACACGCTCACACTGTGCTGAGTTCTACCGCATGCTGAGTGCTACCGCATGCTGAGCGCTACCGCCTCGGCGACCGTCATGCCATCAACGGCAGCCGACAAGATGCCGCCGGCATAACCGGCACCTTCCCCCGCCGGGTACAGCCCTGCCGTATTCAAGCTCTGGAAATCCTCACCGCGCCGAATGCGCACCGGTGACGAGGTCCGAGTCTCGACCGCCGTCAGCAAGGCATCGGGCATCGCAAAACCTTTGATTTTGCGTTCGAACGCCGGTAGTGCCTCGCGGATTGCAGCAATCGCGTAAGCCGGCAGGCAAGACGTGAGATCACCCAGTAGGACCCCCGGGGTGTAGGACGGAAACACACGGCCGAACTGGGTCGACGGCCGACCAGCGAGGAAGTCACCCACCAACTGCGCCGGGGCCTCATAGTTGCTGCCGCCGAGCTCGAACGCCCGCTCCTCCCAATGGCGCTGAAAGTCGACGCCAGCGAGCGGTCCTCCGGGATAATCCTCAGGGGTGATACCCACCACCATGCCGCTGTTGGCATTTTGTTCGTTGCGTGAATACTGGCTCATGCCGTTGGTCACGACGCGTCCAGGCTCGGACGCTGCCGCCACCACGGTGCCGCCAGGGCACATGCAAAAGCTGTAAACCGAACGCCCCGAATCGGCGTGGTGAACCAATTTGTACTCTGCGGCCCCCAACAACGGATGCCCAGCTTTCGGTCCAAATCGCTGACGGTCGATCAACGACTGTGGATGCTCGATACGGAAGCCGATCGAAAACGGCTTGGCCTCTAAGTACACCCCACGTTCGGACAGCATCTGGAACGTATCGCGAGCGCTGTGTCCAATCGCCAGCACCACATGGTCAGTCTCGATCTCTTCGCCGCTCGCCAGCCGCACGCCACGGACCTGCCTGTCCTCGAGCAGCAGGTCTTCGACCCGGCTTCGAAACCGAAACTCGCCGCCCAAGGCCTCGATTTTCGCCCGCATCTGCTCGACTATCTTGACCAGCCTGAAGGTGCCGATGTGCGGTTTGCTGACAAATAGGATCTCCTCTGGAGCCCCCGCCGCGACAAACTCGGTGAGCACCTTGCGGCCACGATGTTGCGGGTCTCGGATCTGGCTGTAGAGCTTGCCGTCTGAAAATGTCCCGGCGCCGCCTTCGCCAAATTGGACGTTGGATTCTGGGTCCAAGATCCGTTTACGCCACAGACCAAAGGTATCGACGGTACGCTCACGGACCACCTTGCCGCGTTCGAGGATCCGCGGTCGAAATCCCATCTCGGCCAGTATCAGGCCGGCAAACAAGCCGCAGGGTCCGGTTCCGATGACCACCGGCCGGCGCGTCAACTCAGACGGCGCCTGGGCAACATGGCGATAAGTGGTGTCCGGCGTCGGACCGACCTTCGACTGTTGGCGAAGGCGATGCAGCACCTCAACCTCCCCCGCCACTTCGACATCCACACTGTAGATCAGGACGATCGACTTACGGCGCCGCGCGTCAACGCTGCGTTTGGCAATCGAAAACTCGATCACGGCTGCGGCGTCGAGACCGAGCCGCTGAATGACCGCATTACGCAGCGCGTCGGCGTCGTGCTCCAACGGTAGCCTGATATCGGTGAGACGCAACATCATCGAGTTCCAGGGAGCGCGGTTCTGACGCTCCAACTAACGAGAACCCATCCAGAAACGACCGTTGGTCGGTCGAGTGTTGTGGGCTGTTTTGGATGCGATCCAACGAGACACTTCAACCCAGGGGGGCGCTTCAGTTCAGCAAGCGGAAAGACCGTACCGTCGACCGGATCGCCCGCTCCACTTCCTTGTGAATCTTGCGTGGGAAACGATACAGGAAGACGTATAGCGCGTGCTCGGTCTGGACAACATGAAGCCCCAAATAGGATGGGCCGGTGGTACCGGTCAGGTACAACGGTGGTAACTCGAAGACGATATGGCGCGCCTTGAGGCCACCAATCTGATATTTCTCGTCCCGTAAGATCTGTGATTGACTGGGCTGCTGCAACACTTCACGAATTCTTTCGCGGGGTCGGGCCGTACACGTCACCGCCGTCTCGCCGATCTGAAAGGCAAACACCGACGCCGGCTTGGTCGAGCCCGATTGGGTCTCCCCCCCCACCGCCAACCGGATCCGACATCGATGGCGTTCATTGATCAGGTGCCGCACCTCGATGATGTCGCTCGACTCGACCCGCGGACTTTCCGACAACTTGGGCATCTTCCAGCTGCCGGAAGATGTCTCCGGCTGACGACGTCGGCTGGCCTCGAGCCCACGACGCCAAATGCGAGCGGCCCACGATAGGGGACGCAGCAAATAGACCCGCAAGCGCATCTGACGCCGACGACGCTCCGCCTCCTCCAACACCTCGCGTGGAATCTCGAACCGTTGCACACGAAAGCTCCGGGTTGCCAAGCCGTCATGGCCGCCGAGATTCATCTCGTGCAGATCGAGTACTTCACCCCGCCTGACCGCGGTGCCGGTCCGCACGAAGTGCAACGCCTCCACGTCCCAACCCTCGAGATGATCGGTGGCGCCCCGCTCGAGGTCGTCGTAACTGGTCAACGCCGCTTCAGCATCAATCAAATGACAGAACTCGAGACATGATTCCTCGGAAAAGAGAGTATTGAGTCGATGGATGCGCTTCAGGCCGTCCACCTTGTCTTCGATCCCCAGTTGGCGACACACCACCTCGGGATCAGCCTCGGGTCGCTCGGCAGGGTCGTCAGCAAACGACCGGAAGCCGCGGTGGTTGGAATTGAACGAACCGGCGAACCCCGCACGATCCAGGAGATCGTAACCCCAGACATCGGAATCCTGGACCCAGATATAGAGCACCGCTGGCGCCCAGCACTGCAGCTCCCGGATCAGTCGACGCTCTTCCGAGTATTTGCTGAAGAACACCAACGTCCAACGGGCATTCGACACCAGGAACGCACAACGTTCGTTTTCACCGTCGAGGTCGAAAAGCACAGGCTGCTCGGACGGCTCGAAACCCTTCAAGCCGAGCCAGTTCATCAGCGAGTCCTTGACTTGCTGACGTTCGTTCCCCGGAACACAGATGCTGTTATAAAACGCACCCATTTCGTCGCCGTCTCCCTCTCTCGTCTGGCACCAAGACACAGCCCAGGCGACCCCATTGGCCACCAATATTTCACCCGCTGCTCCCGTCGGGCTGGATCTGCGGTTCGATCGCCCCCCCTGGGCCGAACCACAGCAACTGCGTCAGCCTGGCGATTCTATCTCGCCTGACTCACCGTCTCACGAGATTCTCGAAGCACGGTCTCAGAGTCAGTAGCTCGTCTCACAACCAGCGAGTCAACACCGGCTAGATTCGGTCCCAAATGGTTGGTCGGCCTAATGGGCTGCGCAGCAGCTCCGAAAACTCGCCGGATCTCTTGCAACCTGCCTTAGCCCTCATAGTGCCAACGGATACGAGAGGCCAACCGTTGCGAAGCTCAAACACGCTCGCTGCTTGCTCGCTCCACGAGGCCTCCCTCCCTGGACCAAAAACAGTCCTAAGGCGAATTACAGCCCCGGAGCTAACATCGCCGCCAACCGTTCCGGATCGCGCGCGCCCTTGTCGACCAGCGGTGCCGAGCCATCTCGGCCGTCCGAGGAGTCGGACACAACATCGCCAAGGCGCCAGGACGCCACCGCCGCATGGGCCGACATGCCACAACGATCAAAGGCGACAACCGCGGCCGTCAAATCGTCCTGCCGAGCTTCCGCACGTCCACGAAGCGCGGCGACGCCCGCCTTCAACAGACGAGACAAGCCGGTTGACCAATCTGTTGCGGCGCGTTCGATTTTGTGGGCGCCAGCTTCGGCCTGATCGAGCAGCCACCCACGAAAGGCAGGATCACAGGCACCTTCCGCCGCAGCCGCCAACGCGCACCGAGCTCGTAGATCGTAGGACAGGATCAAGACAATATCGATCCGCTGGATCATCGACCGGGTGAGCTCGCCCCAACGCTGTCGCACCAGGTTCCAGGCTCGCAATCCTTGGCCTTGGTACATTGCTACCTGAGCCGAGGCATGTAGGTGACCAAAATGCTGGAAATGAAACCCCTGGTGTGACCAGTCCCGAATCGAGTCGCCCAACAGCTCTTGCGCAGCTTCCGGCCGATCGTCCAACAAAAGCTGGAAACTCTCGACCCAATGGCGTAAATGAATTTCGAGATAGAGGTCGCGCTGCTCCCGTGCCGGGCCGAGCAGAGTCGGCAACTCGGCGCACAAAGCTGGCCACGAACCGAGATGCAGCATCGCCAATACCCGAAAATGCCGCACGGTATCGAGCTCCCAAGCGACACCGCTGCGCACCTCTCGCATCTGCTCTTCGGCGGAATTCAAGAACTGATGGGCCTCGCGCCATTCGCCGCGAGAACACGCCAGCATGCCGGACGCCAGCTCGGTCAGGCAGGCGGCATACCGTCCACGGAATCGATCAGCCAAGCTCCGCGCCTGCGCCAACACCTCGCTGCCGCCGGCCCCCTCCATGGCGCCAAAAAACACCTCCATCGCCAACCCACGAGCCACCCGTTCGGGCTCCCCAGCCGCCAGCGCCAGCAGCAGATGCCGGGCATGGAACTGCGAAGCCCGCAACACGTCGACCAAACACAAGCCGATTTCCACCGACCAGCAGACGTCGATGCGATGTAACTCCGCAGGATCACAGTCGGCATTGCTTCGCTCGGTGAAGCGGAAGCCGCGCAGACGCAGCCGCAACCGATGCCACCAGAGGTCGATCAATGCCTTCCAAGACCGCTTCTCGAGTCGCATGCCGACCGTCCGCAGCACATGCCGCAGGATCGCTTGGCCACGGTCGACGTCACCGCTGATCAACAGCTGTTCCGCCGCATGGCGCTGGGCTTCGATCGGGTTGATTTTCCCCGATTGGCTCACCGCCTGCAGGAAACTCTCCGCCGCCTCCCGGCTGCGCCCGGCATTGGCCAGCGCCGCACCGAGACGGACTTGCAATTGATACCGGTCGTCGCCGGAGGCTTCCGACAGGTCGAGCGCCAGCCGATAGAGACGCGCCGCCCGCTCGAAGGCCAATGCCTCCTCCGCTTGGGCCGCGGCGGTAGCGGCGTACTCGCGCGCTCGAGTGACTTCCTTGGTCGCCTGGAAATGGACGGCCAGTGTTTCGGGTTCGGCACGGCCTGAGGACTCCAAGGCCAGCGCCAACAGGCGATGGGTCTCACGCAGGCTCTGCGAGCTCAGGCTATCTGCCACCATCTCTCGCACCCGGTCATGGTAGGCCTCGATCTCTTCGCGACCTTCCACCACCAGCTGCCGAATGAGTTTCTGTGTCCGCAACTGCGCTACCGCAGCTGCCCCCTCCGACCCCAGATCAACCGCTTGCCGGGCAGCAATCAGATCTACCGGCTTCCCAGCCACCGCCACAACTTCCAACAAACGACGAGCCGGTGGTGACAACGCCTCAACCCGCGCCATGATCACGTCCCGCAAGTGGATGTCATCCCGCGATGCCGACTGCGACGGCATACTTGAAGACGACTCCGGCGAGGACCAGGAAGACAACCGCGAACCTTGGGGTGCTGGCAAGGATACGAGGGGTTGTGGGGCGGTCCCTTCGATCATCGGCCCTTCGATCACCTCATCCTCGGCACTCGCCGGTACCTGGTGAGAAAAGCGTGCCAGCTCGGAAAGGAACAGCGGGCTGCCGGCAGCCTCCCGCAAGATGCTTGCGGCGCGCTCGGGAGCGAGCTCCGCCGCCTGCGGCGACAAGGCGCCAACCAAGGCGCGGGCTTGATCTTCTGACAGCCGACCAATCTCGAGCTCGCGCACATCAATGCCGCGCCAGCGAAAACTCTCGCGCTGTTCACCCAAGGCCCGCAGAAACGGACTCGAACGCTCGTCTTCACTACGGTAGACACAGATCAACAACAAGGTCGGCGGATCCGGTGGTTTGAGGATCTCGTTGAGCAACAGGAAGCTATCCATATCTCCCCACTGCAGGTCGTCGATCACCAGCACCAACTGCTGGCGAGCCGACAGACGGCTCAAGAGCTGCCGTAGGCCCGCAAAAGCTCGACGCCGCAGGAGTTGGGGATCGAGCGCCTCGCTGGGGGCATCGGCCACCGAGCCGACCCGCAGTAAAACCGGGAAAAGCACCGCCAGAGGAGCGATCTGATCAGGTAGCAGATCGTCAACCTCCTCTCGCGGCAAACTCAGCAGGAACCGACTGAGGGCATCGATCAAGCTGTCCAGCGCTTTGTAAGGCACCGACTCCTGTAGATAACAGCGGCCCGCCAGCACCACTGTATCCCCCAAAATGTCGAGCTCGCTGATGAAGTGGTCGATCAGCGCGGTTTTGCCCATACCCGAGGTGCCACTCAGATAAACCATCACCGTGCGCTCGCGGCTTGCCTCGTAAGCCTCCGTTATGCGGGCCAAGGAGCGCTCCCGCCCGACAAAAGGCGTCTCGAGTTCGTCGACGGCTCCGATCGACCGAGATCTTGGAGCCAGGCCACTGCCCTCCAGCGCAGCAATCACTTCATCGCCATTGGGTCGGGCTTCGGGATCCGGCTCCAACAACCGCAAACAGAGTTCCTCGAGATCGGGTGGCACGTTCGGCATGCTCGGCGCAACACCGGTCTGCTTGTCGGCCAGGATCTCCAGGGTGCTGCCTTGGAACGGCAGCTCGCCGGTCAGGGCCTGATACAGCATCACGCCGACGCTGTACCAATCACTGGCCGGTGCTCCAGGCAAGGCCAGCGCCTGCTCCGGCGACATGTAGGCCGGTGTACCCACCGTCTGAGGTGCGGCCTCCGGCATACCGATACGATGAAACTCGGTGACCAACCCAAAGTCGAGCAACACCGCACGATCTTCGGCAGTGACCAGCACATTGGGCGGCTTGATATCGCGATGCACCTTGCCGTGCAGATGTACGGTTTGCAGCCCATGCGCCAACTGCAACATCACGTGGCGAATGCGGTCGACGTCCGGCTGCACGTTACCGTCTGCCGTCTTGTTGCCCGCCGTCTCACTGCTCGACGTCCCACCGCTTTTCAGGGCCTCGATCAGATCGAGCCCCGGTACCAGCTCCATCGAAAAAAACCACTGCCCTCCTTCGGACAGGAGCTCGTAAAACGCCACCAGGTTCGGATGCCGGATATCGGCCAGGGACCGGAAACCTTTCTTGAATCGATACAGCGAGTCAGCCTCGGCGAATCGCAGCACCTTGAGCGCGACGAGGCTCCGAGCTCGACGATCGTAGGCTTCGTAGACCACGCCAAAGGCACCCGCTCCGATGCGGCGTTGAATCAGAAACCGCTCCGTGCCGGTGAAGTCTTCCGCACCATGGCGCATGATGACCGGGTAGGTCTCTAGATCGCCTATCGCCTGCCCTCCTCAGTCTGTTCTGTCCGCGGGTATCCTCCAACCCGCGGGCGACAGTCTACAAGCTCCTCGAGAGGACGCAATCTCCCTGCACTGACTTGCCCTGAACTACGGCCAAACGACGGCCAGGTTGCAGCCGCACTGCCTTGCCAGAGAGGGGTGCGAATCAACCCAGGGAGCAGTCCGTAAGGAATAAATGGGTGTTGGTTTCAGTTGAATCCAGTAGGTGCAACCTCATCGGAGAAGGAATGAACCACGAACGCGTATCCGACCACAAGCTTCGCAACCAGCTGCATTCGCTGCTGATCCTCGGCGGCATGGTTTTGCTGCTCGCTGGTATCGGAGAGATCTTCTTCGGAACGCCGGGGATGACCCTGGCGATTGTTGCGGGGGTCGCGCTCTTCACGTTGGGTCGAGTGCAACCGCAGTGGGTACTCAAGATGCATCGTGCCCAACCGTTGGCACACCACCAGGCCCCGGAGCTTCACCACTTGGTTCGCGGATTGGCTGAGCGCTCCGAGTTGCGGCGGGCCCCTGCTCTCTATTTGGTACCTTCACCAACCCTCAACGCCTTTGCCGTCGGTAATGCTGAGGATTCAGCGATCGGCGTCACCCACGGATTGTTACAAACCCTCGATCGCCGTGAGATAACCGGCGTGTTGGCTCACGAGATCAGCCACATCCGCCATCGTGATCTGTGGGTGATGGGATTGGCACAGTTGATCGGCCGCATGACCCGCAGTCTGTCCTTGCTCGGCCAGCTGATGTTGCTGCTGTCTTTGCCGGCCCTGTTCATGGGCGGCATCCAAATCCCGCTGGCTGCGGTGTTGTTGTTGATCGCTGCACCCACCCTCAGCTCGCTGATGCTGCTGGCACTCTCCCGGACCCGGGAGTTCGAAGCCGACCTCGGAGCGGCCCGCTTGACCGGTGATCCTCTTGGGCTAGCCTCTGCTCTGCTCAAGCTCGATGCGCGCCAGGGCGGCTGGTGGCGCTTCTTGTTCCCGATGCGACGCCGGACCTCGTCGTTCCTGGATAGCCACCCAGCAACCGCAGAACGGATCGAGCGCCTGAAGTCCCTCGTCGACCGACCCAGCGCCTATCGCAATCCCGAGCCTCGGGTCCACGCTCAGCCCCGCAGGGTCGTCGTGCCCCGTCGTCGAGTGGTCGTCCCCCGCCGCAGTTCACAGCACCGGAGACCCGTGCCCGTGCGGCTCGTTGACCACGGTCCCGTCGCTTGGCCAACCCCCACCCGCCGACGACCGATGGGCAACCACTCGTTCTTTGTTGCGGCGTAACAGCTCGCTTGCGGTATGCGCTACTTGACCGCGCTGGCCGCTCGCGCTTCGAGTCTCCGCTCCTCATCTCGAAGCAGTTCGAGCGCAAAGGCACGGTGATCGTTATCAGAGGTCACGGGCCCTAGAACGCTTTTCCGGCTGCGCCACGCAAAGTAGTCCCACCAGGTGACCATACGCGTCAACTCGCCCAGGCGTGTGCCCTTCAAGTATGCCGCCAATAGGGAGGCTCGCTGACGCTGCCTGTGGTCAGTGGACGTTTCCGCTAGCCGGGTTACATCCTCGACGAACGAAGCATCGGCAATACGGTTGACGAAGCGACACATTGGAAAGAACTCCCGCGACGATCGGACAGCCACGTAATGGAGCGCCACCTGCATCAGGCGGCGCTTCTGCGAGGCACTCAATTCGACGCGAGCAAGGCTTCTCCAGGCGGACTCCTTGGCATACCCTGAACCGTACGTGTACGGGTCTGCCTCAAGGAAGGTGAGCATGGGCTCAACGCACCGCGTCTCACCACGGCGAAGACCACGGACTAATGCGTCGACACCCTTCGGGCCCGACGGAAAGGTCGTAGCGTAGGTCTCTTCGTCTTTCTTCAGCAATGCTGACCTCATAGATGGCTAGCGGGAAAGCTAAGCGCACGGCGGAGCTTCCCAGGTTGCGTGTCCCAGGTGCCAGCCCCTTCGGTCACCGTCACATCGTAACGCCGCTGCACAACGCTCAACCACGGAGTCAATGAGGGACTGGTCGTAGGCCGAATGCCCTGGAACCTAAATTGCGGAAAGGGGCAGCTTACCTGCTCACGGCCAAGGCGCGACGCCAGCGGTCGAGCACTCGAGATCGCCATCGAACTCGACCGCGCAACCAGACGGCTCACCTCGACCTTACGCACCACTGGGGTGTCTTTCCGCTTGCAACTCTCTCGAGCGGCGCCCTCAAAGCCCTTACTGGATCTTTACCAACGTCGTGCTCAGCCTCGAGTCAAGCAGCGATCTCGACGTAGGTCGCGGTCGACTTTGGAGTAGGCACCTCGCAACCTTCCGCTTGCAGGCCTTCGAGGTGAAACGCGATGGCATCCTCCATATTCTGCTGGACCTCCTCGAGCGTCGAGCCCGTTGTGATGCAGCCTGGAAGATCGGGAGAATAAGCGGAAAAGCCGGTAGAGGTCGGTTCGACGATGACGAGGTACTTCATTTCTTGAGCCCTGCCTGTTTCATGATGCTGTTGAGGGTGCCCGGAGCAAGCTCGTCCGAAGGATGACCAGGTACGGTCACTACGCCCTTTTTATCGAGATGAGCGTACTGCCCATGGCTACCCCGCGTCCGTTTGAGATACCACCCGTCGGCCTTGAGCATCTTGATTGCTTCTCGGACCTTTACTGGGGAAGTTTAACATCTCGAGAATAGGACAAATGGCCCCTGAGCCCAGTGAACCGAACCACCTTCAGGTCGTTTCCGACCGGTCGAAGCAACGGCCACTGAACATTCTGTAGCCGCGAGGGTCTAAGGTTGGCGATGTCCTCCGGCTCGTCGCCGGAATGGGCTGTTCCTTATCAAACGTTGTTTGTTTTGGAGGATGGGATGAGGTCTGATGTTAGCCCTGTGTTTCTATGGTTGGCCTTTGTTGCTTGTTCTGCCGCCCGGGTCCTGGGCGCGCCCGGTCTGCCCTTGGAGCCGGCGATCGGCATCGACCTCAATTCTGCCAACTCGGCCGTTCCACACCGCGCCGAGGCTCAGGGCGCGGGCCTCGACACGCTCGGCCCGTTTGCGGTGGATCTCGACCAGGCGGCGGCGCGCGAATCGACTCTTGCGGCGGACTCTTATGTGGCGCCTCGAGGAGTCGTGACCGGGCCGGCTGCGATGTCGACGACCGGCAACGACGCGACCACCGAGCTACCGGTGCCGCGCTGGGCAGAAGGTTCTGAGACTCTGAGGGCGAAAGCGGTGGGCGATGTCTTCAGGAGCTTCGAAGGCCTCGCGGCCTCCAGTACCAGTGCGCCACCCGACTCGGCTCTGGCCGTTGGATCGGATCACGTGGTCCAGGCTGGCGTCGACGGCTTCGTGATCTTCGACAAGAACGGCACTCTGGTCCTATCGCTCCTACACTGGGAGGGCCTCTTCTTCGACCTGTTGGAGAATCCTCCTCGGTCCTATTTGTTCGAGCCTCGAGCCGTCTATTCCCCGGAGCATGACCGGTATTTTCTTCTCGTGACCGGCATCGATCGACCGCTCCGTCGAAGCCACCTCTTTCTCGCGGTCTCGCAGAGCTCTGACCCGCGGGGCCGCTGGTGGATTTATCGCTTCAACAGCGAATTTCCGGCGGATGACGCGTGGCTGGGTGACGCGGCTCTGGGAGTCGACACCTGGGGCGTCTACCTGACCGGCAACATGTACACCTGGAACGCGGACGCATTCAAGTGGGCGGTGCTGTGGAGCCTCGACACCGGCGTCCTGAACGGCGGCGCGGCCCGAAGCTCTGTCCAATGGGATCTTCGGTGGCCCGACGCGAGCCCGGCCTTCGGCCTGCGCCCGGCGCTGCCGCACACGGTTTCGAGCGAAGGCGCCACGTTCTTCGTCAATACACGGCCACAGTCTGGCGATCAGATCGCCCTCTGGCGTCTCACTGGAGACCGTGGCGGCACGCCGGTCCTGACCCGCGACGCAATTACCACGTCACCTTACCAGTCGATCGATAGGCAGGTAGATCAACCGGGAACCGAGGTAAACCTCCATGGCGGCGATGCGAGGGTGCAGAACGCAATCTACGCATTTCGCCGGGTCTATGCCACATGGACGACCGATCCGACCTCGGCCGGCACGTCCTCGGGCGTCCACTGGCTCAAGCTCGACACCGATGCGCGGGGCGTGGTAACCGAGGAGATTCTCCACGGCGGCGAAGGCTGGTACTACTTCTATCCGGCGATCACCATTCTCGGCGGGGGTGGCCCGTTGCTCAACACCGGCCTCTTTTTCAACGTCGTGGAGCGCGGGAACGTCTTCCTGTCAGCCGCCGCCTACGTCTCCAACGTCGCCGGGGAAAACCGCTTTCAACTCATCTCCCAGGGGCAGGGCGTCAACTCCAGGTCGGTGGCGAGCTACAACGGCGCGGCCTACGACTTTTTCCGGCCCGGATGGATGTGGGGTTCGGTGCAATATGCCGGCCCACAACTGCCGTGGAAGACCCGGATCCTGGCGGTGGCGATGGACGACCAGGCCACCGATGACGACGGTGGCGCTACTTTCTGCATCCCCAACGCCACTACGCGTTGCTTGGTTGGCGGCCGCTTCCAGGTGGAGATCGATTGGCGTGACTTCAGCGGCTCCACTGGCGAAGGCCAGGTGGCTTCCTCGGGCACCGACAACTCGGCGCTACTCTGGTTCTTCGACCCCAACAATTGGGAGGTACTGGTCAAGGTGCTCGATGGCTGCGACATCAATCAGCGCTATTGGGTCTTCGCCGCCGGGACCACCGATGTCGCCTATACCCTGCGAGTGACCGACACGAGAAACGGCCGGGTCAGCGTGTACTCCAACCCGCTGGGCAACGCCGCGGCGGCGGTCACGGATTCGGACGCCTTCGCGACCTGTCCGTAGAGTCTCTTCTCAGTCCCAGATCCTTCGGTCACCGTCCATAGAGCCGAAGCTCGTTGCCCGGTAGAGAAATTGGAATCCTGCGGTGAGGATCCCACGAGCGCTTGATTGTCCAATCGACCCTCGTTGGAGCGTCCAGTGACCTTACCACCCCCAGAACAATGGTCGTTCGGCCTCGCCGCACTGTGAAAGAGGCCAATCGACCCTCGATCGGGGTCCCAGGCGATGCTTGGGACCACAATCGTCGATCGATC
The DNA here is from genome assembly GCA_029263395.1 of Acidobacteriota bacterium. GTDB lineage: Bacteria > Acidobacteriota > Thermoanaerobaculia > Multivoradales > J023 > JAAELT01. Next base: position 94,727 of record JAJCXO010000285.1, read on the forward strand.
CGGGTTCCGAACTATGCGGTTGAGGCCAATCGACCCTGGTTTTCGCGATATCCCTACACACCAAACCCGAAACGATCATCGTTTGGCCACTGCGAGCTCATAGAGGAGCCGGATCAACCCTCGTTTCTGCTGCTCCGAATGCATACGACCCCAATCGAGGGTCGATTGGCCTCTTCAGGAGTGCTACGGACCCCAATCGAGGGTCGATTGGCCTCTTCAGGAGTGCTACGGACCCCGATCGAGGGTCGATCGGCCTCCTTGGAATGCTCGGGCCCCCGATCGAGGGTCGATCGGCCTCTTCAGGAATGCTCGGGACCCCGATCGAGGGTCGATCGGCAGTTTCGGAAGAGGACGCGAGACTTTTGGCGTCGATCCTGACGTACCAAAAATTTCCGATGGGGCACGAGATCCGTCCCGAGGCGTTGCGTGTCCTTCGTTGTTTGGTTGACAAGGTGTTGTAGATCGGTGCTCGATCGACCCTCGGTCCCGAGCATTCCTGAAGAGCCCGAAAGATCGGACGCCCGTTTTCCGTCTTCTATCAGGTGTAGGCATCGAGTGCGCATGGCGGGACTCCCCCGCCGTAAGCCTGCGAGGCCTCGAGAAACCGATTCCAACAGATGAGAGGTACGCCGTAGCGCGTGGTTACGGCGGCCCGGCTCACTCCAAGGAGTCGACTTTCGGGAGAACACCCTATGTCACGAGGTCCCAGGTACATCCCACCAGGATGGAGCGTCGAAGTCTCCACATCCACAGTTTGCGGCTTCTATATGTTGCCGGTTACCAGCCAGTTCCGACACATCTTCATCGGCATTTTGGGCCGAGCCCAGGAAAAGCACCCGGTGAAAATCCACGCGGTCGTGGCAACATCGTCGCACTACCATATGATTTTGACCCCGGAGGACGCCGAACAGCTTGCAAAGTTCATGGGCTTCGTCAACAGCAACCTGGCACGCGAAGCGGGGCGACCCATCGGCTGGCGAGGTTCCTTTTGGCGTGAGCGGTATCACTTGATCCCAATCAGCCCTGAATCTGAAGCACTGATCAGTCGATTGCGGTACGTACTCAGCAACACGATCAAGGAATATCTGGTCGCTAGCGTTCGTGAATGGGAGGGTGTGCACAGCGGCGAGGCTTTGATGGACGGCATACCGTTGCAGGGGGTTTGGTACGCTCGTTCCGAAGAATACGAAGCGCAGCGCCAAGCACAACGTCGAGCAGCTCGACGAGGGACCGCGGTCGAAGAACTCGATCGTGGTGCTTTTATGGAGCACTACACCGTCCAGCTGGCACCGCTCCCCTGTTGGAAAGACTTATCGCTCGCGAACCGTCGCAAGTTAGTGACCGAAATGATCCTCGAGATCGAGGCCGAGGCAGCGGCCCAGCGCGCCGAACTAAGTATCGAACCCCTTGGTATGGATGCTTTCCGCAACCAAGATCCGTTCACCCGGGCCGTCCACAGCAAGCGCAGTCCCAAACCACTTTGTCACGCCGCCAGCAAGCCAATGCGTGACCGCATGAAGCTAGCCTACCGAGCCTTCGTCGAGATATTCCAAGAGGCATCACTCAACGTGAAGCTTGGCAGAGTCAATGAGGCGATCTTCCCCAAACATTGCTTTCCACCGAGCCTGCCTTTTGTTCGCACCGGTGATGCGATCGATCCGCTCGCTGACGCGGGTGGCGTCGTACGCTGGGTGACATGGTCGCCAGCGGCTAGCTGAACCGAGTGCCGAGGTCTTGGTTGGCCTCGAATCATTAAAGGAACTTGGATGAGATCTTGAGATCCATGCTTGCTGGGAGAGGTGTGCCTTCGTGCAGTCCAGATCCTAGAGATTTCAAGGTAAAAGGAACTTGGTAGCCACTTAATTGCTCAGTTGGTCTCGAAGTCGTGCTGGTGATCGGGAACAGTGCTTCAGCGAGTCAAAAATCTTGAGATGAGGCTCCAGATTTGTGCTCAGATTAAGTCCTCTTCCGAAACACCTGGCACCTCAATAGTAGCCCGGGGTCGAGGTACTGCCCTTCGTTTGACTGACTCGCTCGGTTGTCGCCCCGTCTTCCCAAGCGTGCTTCGGAGGAACCTCAGGCGGCGGACACTCAGCCGAATTCAAGTTCTGAATTGTGCAGTCGAGTGGCCTTTGGGGCGCCTGGCTTTTGTAGTGTCTTCTCAAGCGGTGATTGGGATGACAATGAAGGGTCGCTGCAGGTCAGCAGTTCCTGCATGCGATCAAACCAAAATCGACCCTTCGGCGCCTCACCATTTGGAATGATCAAACTCGCCCCGGCATTGTCGGTGGTGCACTCATCGAGAGCCGGGCTACAGCCTCCCGCACAAGATGTGGAGGTACCCGTGCAAGTGCTACCAGACGTAGAACAGCTGTAGAAGTAGCAATCACCAACGCTCGGACAATACAGTTCAGCCCAACAGGTTGTTCGCCCACTCAGATTCTCGCATTGCTCAACACATTGGTTCTCACTGTCGCAACGACGACACCCAGCGTCTGCAGACGGTACGAAACTAGCCGAGTACACGATCGCAGCGATGAACATCAGACTCCATTGATATTTCATAACAGCTCTTTCTAGTGTCAACAGCACTATAGATTCATTGCGTTCAAAATCATTAATCGTTACCAAGACTCAGAGTCAGCTGAGCTCTCTCGCCCGGGGCGACGTCATCCCAGTCACCAGCAAGCGTCAGGGCACCGCTGCAAGCTTGTGGGATCGCGTCCTTCAAGTGTGTAACCTGCCACACCATCCCCCATCGGCCGGGGGACAGATTTGGCACCCGGAAGACGGGCTGCCCGGCTTCGTCGATCGCGTCACCACCACCAGTCTGAAATGCCCATCGCACAGATGTTGGGCCAGGCATCATGCCGCCGAGCTCATTGACCAACAGAGCGTGTGGCCCTAGCCGCATTGCAAGCTCGTCGTCGCCATGGTCTATGGCGGTGTCGAGCCAGCCGCCGGCAGCCGGTAGCTGGACTTGGAGGTTGCGATCCGAGGGTAGGCAGGCCGACCAATACGGATAACCTTGGGGTAAAACCGCTAACATCACTTGCTGTGACTCTGGAGCGACCCGTACTTTGAAACGACCATTGATATCGGTGTTCGCATCAGCTGACACATAAACTTGACCTACCGACCAGGCAACGATTTGCGCACCGGCCACCGATTCGCCGCTTGGCCCGACCACCATGCCTTCGAGCCAGCGACTCGGTTGAATCACCAGCCTCACCTCGCTTTCGGGCACTTGTTCGGTTAGCTCTATCGGCTCGAGCTGTGAGTCGCCGACACCTCGTTGAGTGGCTTTGACTTCATAACTTCCAGCTTGCAAAGGACCCAGGGCAAAAGAACCATCTTTCTTCGAATAGGCGTGGGTAATCTGGTGATGCTGCTGAGTGATCCACACACTTGCACCCGCTACCGGCGCGCCGCCGCGGCTCGTGACCGTCCCAGAGACCCGGAGGTCTAACAGGTTGATCTCGATTTCGATTTTGCCGTCCTCAACGGCCGCTTCTTTGAAGGGGATTAACGCAGGGCTGCCAAATCCCTCGCCTTCGATCCTCAGGAATAACAGAGATTCGATCTTGGGTACCTGAATCCAAGTTGTGAATCGACCGTTTTCATCGAGCTCAACGCGCCAGCTATCACCATCTCCCCTAGCGATAAACACCGTGCCCTGGACCGGTTCTTCATTGAGAGTGATATGACCGAGTACTTGGACCACCGGCAACGTGATCGTTAGATCATGATCCTCCATCAGGCCGAGCTCGGTCTCAAAGGCGCGGCGCACGTCCTCAGCGTTAATTCGCACGGTCACCTCGGCCGGCGCCAGATGCTCGAAAGTTGCAACACCCGTGGCATCGGCGGACGCGGTCTCGAGTTGCTCTGAGGACAACCGACGTTCCAACTCGACCGCCCATCGATGACCGCCCGGCGAGATCGGTGGATCGATCTCGACCCGCAGTTCCAGCGGTGTGCTCAAGACGATGTCGCCACGCAAGACGGTCTCGGCGTCGCTCACGACCTGGACCTCCGGTGGCTCGACCGTCAAGTACCTGGGATGCTCGGCTCGCAGGCGGTAGGCTCCGGGCGTCAGCGCGGTGAGCTGAAAGAAACCTCGCTCCTGGCTGCGAGCAGACGACGATCGAGTCCGCTGGCTCGCCTCCTGGTCGGTGATCGGAGCGTGCTCGAGCCCGGCCGGGATCGCAGTGATCGTCACTCCCGGCACCGGTAGGTGGGTGTCTGCTGAGACCACGTAACCGAACAAAGAGGCGCCGGTCGTCATTTCCAGGCGTCCGAGATCTACTGCGGTGCCGGTCGGTCGCATATTCCAGCGGTAAGCCGGAGCCAAATTTTCCGCAGCGATTCGAACATCCAGCGTACCGATGGGCGCCTTGAATGTTATCTTGCCGTCCTTGTCCAGGATGACAGTAGCGACAAACTCGAGATCGGGATCACCGGGTACCCTGTCGCGACCTGGTCTTACACTTTCAGGCCGTACACTTCCAGAGACTGTCACCTGCCTCGGCAACGCCACTCCGCGAGCCACGGCGATTCGCCCATGGACAGCGGCTGCCGGATAGACACTCACCATCAATAGGTTCGACGCAGTCGAACCTTCGGCTGACGGAACGCTGGCACTTCTTGGTTTGAGCAGTGGCTCGGTAGCTATGCTTGCCGAGCAATAGGCATCTCCTGAACAGGTCAGGGTCCAGGCTGGGCAGCCTGCGGTCGCCTCTGCAGCCCGCTCCGGTTTGACCGTTCCCGGCACAGAAACCGTGAGCTGTCGAGGCTTCGCCTCTGGACAAGCTCCGACGTTTGGCTTCAGCTCCACGGTCATCGGGCCGCGAATGTCGAAGCCAATGAAACTCCAAGTCGCGTCGACTGGGCCTGCCCCTCGATCGAGCCCGTCGGTTGCCGTCGCTAGGTCGCCTGTCGCCAGTACTTCGATTGGCGGCTCGTCAGCTGCCGAACCGTCTGCAGCCAGGGCTTGCGTCAACCCAAACACCACCAAAGTCGTCACAAGGAAGTAGGGACGTGAGTACCTACCCGGCCGCGTTGCCTTGCCCGAACTGCTCTGCCCAAAGGGAGAAAATAACCAGACCATTAGCAATTATGCTAGGGCGATGGATCTCAGCCTGTCAACAAGAAGCGCGTGACGTTGGTCCAACACCAACCACCCGGCCACCCATGCCCACCCGCCAGCACCGAGTGCTTGCCCACCGGACAGCACAACGGAAATTACGACCAAAAGCCAGGCAGGAGAGCACGGCTCGCGCTGAGGGTCATCCCCGGGCCCCGCCGGACTTTCTTCGGCAGCGCGTTCACGGCTTCGAGGGATTCTTCGGCCGACAGCGGAAAGAAAAAATTCCGCGACGGATTGTCTTCGATCAAGATCGGCGTCTGATCCAGCGGCCCGGGTGGATTCAGGGAGTGTGCGCGACGGAAGATGTTGTCCGGAACACGGGGACGGACTCGGCCGCCATAAATATCGCCGAATTTGCGGCTCTTGCGATAGCAGTCTCTTTGCGGGTTTGCGCCATCTGGGCTCCAATGATCATGGGGGGTGGCTGGCATTTCGGACCCTCTTGCTCCCGCTCGACGCACATGAACCAACGCTTGACTTCGAGAAGCGAAAAAGCCAATACTGACCATGGAGGCTCGGCCTAGGGGCTGCTTTAGGGTGGCTCCGACGGCATTGCCTCCTGTTTCTATTCCCCTATACCTCTGGCTTCGTACGGATCCGGCACAAACACGATTCCGTAAGAATCAAAGATCGCCCCGTCTCGGTGCACCTCCCCACGGAATTGAAGCTGGGCAAGCCACCGACCGTAGTCATCGGCGATCTCTGAACGTACCGGAGCGTTCATTCCTCGGGCCGGCAACCGAAAACCCCAGTTCACGCAATAGATTGCCAGATCTGCCGCCTGGACCGGGTAGGTCATGTCAGACGAGACAAAAAAAGGCGTTGGGACAATCCACCCCGACCGATAACGCCCCGTTTTCGTCTTCCGAAAGTACGCCTCGAGGCGACGCACGAAGCGACGGTCTTCGGTCTTCTCAACTTCATCCATCACCAGCAACCCATGCTGTTCCTGTTGCTCTAGAAAGTAAAAGTAGCGCTCGAGGAGAAATACCTGATCTTTTCTAAGAAACTCCTCCGCTTCAAACGTGTCCGGTTTGACTACCTCGCGCGGGATTGCGGCCGCAAACAACTGCGCCTGGTGTTGCCTGAGCAACTCGAAGATCCCAGTCGCCATTTCCAGGGATGCTTGACCATAAGCAGTGAACTCCGTTCGAGTTGGCGACTTCTTCTCTAAACCTTTGGTGAGAAAGCCCCTGCAGTGTTTGCGGCGCTCTTCCTCAGGCATCGGCGAACTCTGGGCCGCCCACTTGAATCGATCCTTATCCAAGAGCTTGCAACCCTTTAGTTCGGTCCGGAACTGATACAACGCAGTCCCAAAAGAGGCGAGTTCAAGACGCTGCATATCCTGGACAAACGGCCAAAGCCGCTCGGCGTGCAGCGCTATGCCACCCCGAACCTCATACGGCATGGTGCGGTGGTCATGGCCGCTCTCATCCAGAAACAGTAGATAGCTCATTCGGCAACCTCAACGCGTTTGTCGCTCGGTCTCAGGCCAGCTCCCTTTATTCACAGCACCTTGTCAACCAACCAACGGTTGAGGACGCGCAACACCTCGGGGCGGATCTCGTGCCCCATCGCGAATTCTTGGTAGGTCAGGTCGACACCGAACGTCTCGAGGGCATCCCGGGACTCGCGGGCCCGATCGATTGGGATTTTGTCGTCCTGAGTGCCATGCAGCACTAACACCGGGAAACCCTTCTGGGCGTCCATCCGTGGCAGGTTGGCGGCCAGAATCTCCGGTAGCCAGGACGACAGGGCAACAACACCGGCAAAACGCTGCGGAGCACGTAACGCCAGATCAAACGCCATCATCCCACCCTGGCTGAAGCCGAGCGGGACCACCTTGTCGTCCGCTGCAGGATACCGCTGCCGAGCCTGGTCGACGAAGCCGCGCAGTTGTGCAGTGGACTTCAAGAAGGCGCGAGCGTCGGGTGGCTGGCCGGGAACTAGAGAAAACCAACTGTAGCCCAACATACCGGGACCCACTTGCAGGCTCAACGCCCCCTGCGGGCATAGGGTCATCAGCCGACCCTCTCCAAGATGCGGCGCCAAGCCCAGCAAATCATGCGCGCTGGCCCCAAAACCATGTAAGGCGATGAGGGTCGGGAAAGGGCCATCACCCGACGGCACATGTGCGGTGTGTATCAGTTCCATGGCGAAAGCATACCCGAGACTCACCCCACGGGGCGGCTGATAGCCGACCGTGATCTGCCATGATTTCATCTGGTTCGACGATATGATTCAGGGACTGGTGATCCGCGACAACCAACCTACCGAATCTCGAGACTGGATCGTTCGAGTCAGGAAACCAACCATGCGATACGTGGTCTTCAACCGTAAGGGCGGCGTCGGTAAATCGACCATCACCTGCAACCTGGCCGCGGTGAGTGCCGCAAACGGTCAGAAGACGCTGGTTGTGGATCTCGATCCGCAAGCCAACGCCTCCTATTACCTGCTCGGGCGAAACGCCACCGACACCAAACCGGGGGCGGCGGAATTCTTCGAGCAGACCTTGGGCTTCCGACTGCTGAGTTCATCGAACCGCTCCTGGATCCACTCGACTCCGTTCGAGAACCTGTTCGTGATGCCAGCCGACCGTGACCTGGCCGAGCTCCACTCCAAGCTCGAGTCGCGGCACAAAATCTACAAGCTCCGCGACCTGCTGACCCAACTCGACGACTTCGACGCGGTTTTTATCGACACCCCGCCCGCAGTGAACTTCTTCACCATGTCCGCGTTGATTGCTGCCGAAGGCTGCCTCATCCCGTTCGATTGTGACGAGTTCTCCCGCCGAGCCTTGTACCAACTGCTCGGCACGGTGCGCGAGGTCCAGGACGATCACAATCCGAACCTCGAAATCACCGGTATTGTCGTCAACCTTTTTCAGGAACGCGCTCGCCTGCCGCAACAGATGGTGGACGAAATGCGTAACGAGGGACTGCCGGTGCTCGAACCCTTCCTGACCGCCTCGGTCAAGGTGCGAGAGTCCCACCAACACTATCGCCCTCTGATCGATCTGGCGCCAACCCACAAAGTCACCGCCCAATACGAAGCGCTCTATCGCACCCTGACAACCGATCGATAACCGATAAATCATCCGTCTGAGCCGTCAGACCTCCAAACCTCCCAAAGGGACACCCGATGAGATACCCCGGTGGATTGATGCGACACGACAGGCCGTCGAGGGTCGTTAATGCCCTCACCGCCTGGAATGAACATTTAGCGGCAGACGACCTCCACCAGAAATATTGCCGAATGGCGGAGTCGGCCTTCGTGTTCTATCGCGGCACGGCTCATCTATTCTGGGCGGACTTTGCCAATGATTGGCGGATGAACCGCTTTGGGAGTTCGCGCACTCGGACCTGGCTGCAGGGCGACGCGCATGCCGAGAATATGGGTGCGTTCACCAGCCAAACCGGCGATCTGATTTACGGCCTCAACGACTTCGACGAATCGTTGCTGGCTGACTATCAGTACGATTTATGGCGTTTTGCCGTCAGCCTGGTGCTGGTTGCGCGGCGCAACGGTGGCTTCTCGGGTAAGGCCAAAGCCAACATCATCAATACGCTCTGTGAAGCTTACCTCGACACCATGGCTTCCCTACAGGGCAAGATCAAACGGTCCGACGTCATCTTGACCACCAAAAAGACATCCGGCGAGTTGCGACGGTTCATGAAAAAAACCGAGAAGGGTAGCAGCCGTAAGAAGATGTTGAAGAAGTGGACCACCGGCGAGGATGATGACCGTCGCTTCGATCTCGCCTCCAGCAAACTGGCAGCGGCGTCCCCCTGGGAGCGCAGCGACATCCAGGCCGCGATGCCCGACTACCTCGCGACGCTGCCCAAGAAGACGAAGGTCTCCAAAAGATTCTTCGAGGTCCGCGACATCGCCCGTCGACTGTCCGCGGGCACCGGATCGTTGGGAACACCGCGGTATTACATGCTGATCCGTGGCGATGGCGGTTCGTGGAAAGACGATCGTATTCTGGACATCAAACGCCAGACTCGCCCCAGTGGTCTCGCACACCTGAGTGCCGAAGAGCAGGTCGACTACCACCGGGATTACCTGAACAATGCCCAGCGCCACGCGCTGGCTTACGACGCTCTGGGCAAACAGCCGGATCACCTGATGGGCTGGATGCGTCTGCACGATGGCTACTACTCGGTCCGGGAACGTTCGCCGTTCAAAGAGACGTTTCCAACCGAGTCTCTGACCTCCGAAGACACGTTTATCGAAATGGCCGAAGTCTGGGCCACAGTGCTCGCGGCCGATCATGCCTGCGCAGCGCGGGATCTGCGCATCGACGGCAAACCGTACTCCCTACACCAAGAGGTCGACCGCTTGACCCGCGACCGTCGGCCCGAGTTTCTTGCCCTGGTGCGTGACGCAGCGTTCGAATATGCCACCCAAACCGAAGCCGATTACGCCGCGTTTCTCGCCGCCATGCAGCCGAACGACTGCGAGGGGTTGGTTTGAACACAACAACGGCTTAGCTTGACGGCTTGGCTTGACGGTTTGGATCGTCAACCCCGTGCCTCAGATATCATCGCCAGCTGGACTTCAACCTGACCCGGGAGACTTTCCATGAGTGTCGATCCCAAAGATCTAGCGATCGAATCCCTGATGACCGAGGACCGGACGTTTCCGCCTCCGCCCGAGCTGCAGGCCAAAGCCCATGTCTCGAGCGTCGAACAATACGATGCGCTGTGGAAACGGTCGATCGAGGACCCGGACGGCTTCTGGCTGGAGCAAGCCGAAACCTTGGCTTGGTTCAAACCACCAACCCGCAGCTTGCGTTATACCTGGGACACCAAGGGCCGCAAGATCGAGCACACTTGGTTCGACGATGGTGTACTCAACGTCTCCTACAACTGCCTCGATCGCCACCTCGATACCCCAACCGCCGACAAAACTGCGCTGATCTGGCAAGGCGAAGCAGAGGATGCTGTGCGCCGGATCAGCTTCCGCGAACTGCATGGTGAAGTGTCGAAATTCGCCAACGTGCTCAAGTCCCGCGGTGTCGGTAAGGGTGATCGGGTAGCGCTCTACATGCCGATGATCCCTGAGTTGGCGATTGCCTGCCTGGCCTGCGCTCGCATCGGTGCGATCCATTCGGTGATCTTCGGCGGTTTCTCCGCCGACGCTATCTCCGGTCGGGTCAACGACTCCGATTGCAAAATGCTGATCACCGCCAACGTGCTGTTTCGAGGCGGCAAGACCATTCGACTCAAAGAGATCGCTGATCAGGCGTTGGAGTCGACACCCACCATCGACACCATGATCGTCGTCCAGCTCAATGACGACCCCTGCGCGATGCGTGACGGCCGCGATCTTTGGTACCACGAGGCGATGGCGGACGCCAGCGACAACTGCCCAGCCGAGCCGATGAACGCCGAAGACCCGCTGTTCATCCTTTACACCTCAGGCTCCACCGGCAAACCCAAAGGGGTTGTCCACACCACCGGTGGTTATCTGATGCACACCACCCTGACCCACAAACTCACCTTCGACATCCACGATGACGATGTGTATTGGTGTACCGCCGATATCGGTTGGGTGACGGGGCACAGCTACATCGTGTACGGCCCACTCGCCAACGGCACCACCTCGCTGATGTTCGAAGGGGTACCAACTTACCCCGACGCTGGCCGCTTCTGGCAGATCTGCGACAAATTCGACGTCACCGTGTTCTACACCGCACCCACTGCCATACGCGCCCTGATGCGCCTCGGTGTGGAGTGGCCGGGCAAGTATCAACTCGACAGCTTACGGGTGCTCGGCAGCGTCGGCGAGCCGATTAATCCCGAAGCGTGGATGTGGTACTACGAACACGTCGGCCATAAGCGTTGCCCGATCGTCGACACTTGGTGGCAGACCGAAACCGGCGGCTTCATGATCACTCCCCTGCCCGGGGCTCACACCCTCAAACCCGGTAGCGCCTCGCGGCCCTTTTTTGGTGTGGATACGGTGGTACTGCGCGACGATCGCAGCGAATGCGACGTCAACGAGGGCGGTAAACTCTGCATCCGGCGTCCGTGGCCGGGCATGATGCGCACCATGTGGGGTGACCACGAACGGTTTATCGACACCTACTTCAGTCAATTCGACGACATCTACTTCGCTGGCGACGGCTGCCGGATCGACCAGGACGGCGACTATTGGCTGATGGGTCGCATCGACGATGTGGTCAACGTCTCCGGCCATCGATTGGGCACTGCCGAGGTGGAGAGCGCCTTGGTCAGCCATCACAAAGTGGCGGAAGCTGCGGTGGCGCCGGTGCCTCACGACATCAAAGGGCAGGGACTTTATGCCTTTGTCACCCTGGTGGAAGGAGTCGAAGAATCTGAAGCTCTGCGCCAGGAGCTGATGCAACACGTGCGCACCCAGATCGGTCCGATCGCCAAACCCGAGGCCATACAATTCGCCCCTGCCTTACCCAAAACCCGCTCCGGCAAAATCATGCGGCGGATCCTGCGCAAAGTGGCGGAAGGACACACTGAAGATCTCGGGGATACCACGACGCTGGCCGACCCCGGCGTGGTCGAACACTTGTTGGTAGGCCGGCGTTGAGGCCGGTTTCAGTACAGCGTCTGGTTTCAATACAGAGTCTGGTTTCAATACGGGCCAGTGCCTTGTTATTGACGCTCTGCCTGGGCTGCAGTGGAGCTCCCGAGCTGCCGCGCTTCCCTGAGCCAACCAGCGCTCTGCGGCCGGAAACTCAACGCGGGATCGTGCCGGCCGATGCCCGCATTACGGACTACGAACTCGAGGGGCGACTCGACGCTGAGCAACATCGGGTGGAAGGTAGCGCTCGGGTCACCTGGCGCAACACCACCCAGCGAACTGTCGACTCCCTACCGTTCCACCTCTACTTGAACGGGTTCCGTGCCGAAGATACCGCCTGGATGCGCACTTCCGGCGGTGCCCACCGCAATCACCCTCAGAATAGCGAGGGTACCTGGGGTTATATCGACATCCATTCGGTGCAGCTCGAAGCGTCACCTCTTTTTGTCGCCGACGACACCGAGGACCCGCGGACGGCCGTTGATCTGCCATGGCGCGAGGATGACGAGCCATCCACGATGACCGTCGACCTGCCACGGCCGGTAGGCCCAGGCGAAACCATCACCGTCCATCTCGGCTTCACCGCCCAGCTGCCACGGGTCATCGCCCGCACCGGCTACCTGGATGAGTTCCACGCTGTCGCCCAATGGTTTCCCAAACTCGGCGTCTTAGAAGACGAAGCCGGTTGGCAGGCGCATACCTTCACGGTGCAGGATGAGTTTTACGCCGACTTCGGCAACTACAAGGTGATGCTCGACGTCCCTGAGCGTATGGTGGTGGGAGCCACCGGCGTCCGCACCGCCGAGGAAATCGTCGATGGACGTAAGCGGCTCACTTATGAAGCCGAGATGGTGCATGACTTTGCCTGGATGGCGGATCCCAACTTCGTCGAACATCATGGCGAATGGCAGGGCATCCGCATTCGTCAGCTGATCCAGCCCGAACACATTGCAGACGCTGACGCGCATCTGGCGGCGACCGTCAGCGCCTTCGAGAGCTACCAAAAGCGGTTTGGTCCTTACCCATGGTCGAGCCTCACGATCATCCATGCGCCGGAAGGGGCCGAAGACGCTGGTGGCATGGAATACCCCACCCTGTTCACGACCAGCGACATGGCTCCCTTACCACCCTGGGTGCGCAACCACCTCTTCGACGAGAAGATGAGCGGCCTCTTCACTACCCTCCATGAGTTTGGCCACCAATACTTCCAGGGCCTGTTCGCATCCCGCGAACATCTCGAGCCATGGCTCGACGAAGGCATGAACACAACCTCCAACCTGCTCGCCGCCATCGATCGGGCGGGCAGCGAGGATCCCGTGGTGATCCGTCTGCTGTCTCAGGAAATCTTGCTGAGCGACTCGCTGTCCAACGGCATCGCCAGGCGTGGTTTCCTGGAGCCGTTGGATCGGCCTGCCAGTGCCTTCCGCCGCATTGTGCGCAACTACGGATCCACCGTCTACATGCGCACCGCAGCGCTGATGTTGACCTTGCGGAATGTCGCTGGCCACGAAGCTTTTGACCGAGCCCTGCGCATCTATAGTGACGAGGCGCGGTTCCGGCACCCTCGCGGCAGCGAGCTCGAAGCCACCTTGGTTGCGGGGCTCGGCGAACGCCCCAACGTCGCGGCAGCTGGCTCAGCTCCGGTGCATCTCGACGTTCAGGAGTACCTCGATCAGGCCCTGAGGACCACCCACGAAATCGACTTCGAGGTCTACTCGATCGACAATCGCCCACTCCGTGGCAAAACGGGATGGCACCGCGACGACAACGGTACCTTGCAAGGAGGTGAACCACCGCCTTACCTCGACAAAAAGCTCGATGAACTCGGGGACGCGGTCGAAGGGCGGGTGGCGGTACGTCGAGCCGGCGCCTTCCAGATTCCGGTCGACATCCGGGTCGTGTTCGAAGACGGATCGAGTGAAACCCTGACTTGGGACAACCAAGAGACGATTGGTGTGTTTTCTTGGCCGGGTCAAAAAATCCATCAAGTGACCCTCGACCCCGAACACAAACTACTCCTCGAGTGGGATCGCCTCGACAACATGGCTTACGATCCTGATCTCGGGGAAGAGGATGGGCTCAGCCGACCCCTCGGAGATCTCACCGAAGCGATGAGTCTGGCGGTGATGGGGCTCGGCCTGTGAACGAGGCAGCGTCTGTGAACGGAACAGGTCGACCCATGGAGTACCGATGAACGCTCTGACTCGCGTCTGGCGTGCCCCACGCCTGATCCTCTTGCTGATCGTCGTGCAGTTAGCGACCGCCGTTTGGTTGAGCGCTGCAGTCCGCGACGCGATCGGTCGCGCCCTCGAGCCCTACTCAATACTAATGGATGGCCGCTTTCTGGGTTTGGCGATAGCTTTACTTCGCGATCATCCGGAGCTCGCTGCTGGATATTTGCAGGCTTTGACGGGCTCGTTGGTGATCTCGTTGGTGATTTGGATCTTGATCTCACCAACCGTGATCACTCGACTTGCAACCGCCGGCCAGGCGCCCGCAACCCTGCCGTCGGCTGGACGGCACCTGCCGGCGGTGTTGGCGGTCACTCTCTGGCATCTGGTACCACGCGCCATTTTGCTGGCCATTGTTGGCGCCGCCACCAAGACTCTGATGCCCCACGGCAACTGGGGACTGGCTGGGCTTGCACTGACCGCGGTAACCCTTGCCTTCTGCACTTGCGCCCTCGACCTCGCCCGCTGCCATGTGGTGTTACACGGCGCACGGCGGTGGCATTACAGCACCGCGCTGCGTGCTTTTGGTGAAGCCTCGAGGCGTCCCAGAGTCTTGCTACCTTCGATGGTGTGGAGCTTTGCTCAGTGGGGCTGCACTATCGCCATGCTGGTGATCGCGATCAACGCCGCTGGTGCTGGCTCGACGATCTGGGTGGTGCGTGCACTAGCCGTCCTCGGCATCCTTTTCGGATTGACTCGGATCGCCGTTGCGGTCGAAGCGGGACCGGATCCGGGTCGAACCTGAGTTGGCAGACCCAACATGAACGTCGCGATCTTCGATATGGACGGTCTGCTGATCGACTCGGAGCCGCTGTGGCGGCTGGCCGAGCAGGCGGTTTTTTCCCAGGTTGGCATCTCTCTCACCGACGCCATGTGCCACCAAACCATGGGGCTTCGTACCGACGAGGTGGTTGACTACTGGCACCAGCGGTTTCCCTGGCAGAGACCTGACCCGGCCCAGATCGAAGCCGACATCGTCGACCAGGTCGAGGCGCTGATTCGGCAACGCGGTACCGCCTTGCCAGGAGTCCGTACCCTGCTCACCACCCTGGACAAGACGAGCTGGACCCTGGCCCTGGCGTCGTCATCACCCCCGGTGTTGATCGAGGCGGTGCTCGATAGGTTGGCTATCGGCTCATACTTCCCTATCCGTTGCTCCGCGAGCGCCGAGACCCACGGCAAACCCCATCCCGCGGTGTACCTCACGACCGCCCGACGCCTCGGAGTCGACCCAGCGAACTGCGTGGCTCTCGAAGACTCGATGGCCGGTGTACGTTCCGCCAAGGCGGCCGGCATGCGCGTCATAGCCGTGCCCGCTGCCGAATCGCGAGACGATCCGCGCTTTGCGGCAGCGGACCTTGTTGTCGGCTCGTTGGTCGAAGTCTCGCCTGAGACCCTGGCTGGTTTGCCCCAAGCCGTCTAGCACCTCCGCCGACTAGCACCTCCGCCGAAAACCTTCTTTGGCGGCGTAGGTGGTCGCAGTCATTTTGGGCGTCTAGATAGCTTCCAGAGATCACCCCAGCCTTTTCTAGGGGACTGGTAAGGCACTTTGCTCCTAGTGTTTAGCCATCGCACCGGGAACCAGTCCCCGACCGGCTCCCACCTACTCAACAGGGCTGATCAAGCCAACATACGACCAGGAGCAAACTCATGACGCATCAACTTCCCACCTCTACTTCAACTCCTCACCGCAAGCCATCGTCGACATCAAGTCGAGCAGCAGCTTCAGCTCCAACAGCGCGCCCTTCTGTGACACCTACTACGATGTCAACCAATCACCATCCTGTGTGAATTGATTCGAGCCAGGTCTAGATCTAAGGCACAGGTCTTGATCCAAGACACGGGATTGATTCGAGACAGGTCTTCGATCTGAGACACTTGAAAGGGGCCGCAGTACAGCCGCGGCCCTTCGGCTGTTGCGACAACCCGGACAGATCGAGATACACCGTCAACGCCACCAAGTTAGGCAGAACATCGAACCACCCCGCCAAGCCCTCAATCCGCAGCAGATCGCGTAACATCGCTGCCCATGGGTATCTTGCTTTTGTTCTACGCCGCCGGTGCCTTCGTCATGACGATGGGCCTGGGTGCCATCTGTTTTTTCATCCACCTCCATAGCCGACGCAAACGCGGCCAGGGATCGTGGCCGCTTTATGGCCTGATTGCCGCTCTTGTCACCGCTGGGATGATCGCCCAGGGGTGGACAGCCTTTTCGGTTCCGAGCCAGGCCCCGCCCAGCGCGGAGGATTACCAGCGGTTCCTCAAAGCCTACGTGATGTGGGGTGCCGCCCCCGGTACCGGTCTGATTGCCGGCTTGCTGGCGATTTTCAAACCCTCACCCATCGAGGTGACCACCCGAAACCCTGAGGAAAATTGACGAGGGAACGTCCATGAAGACCCTAACTCCATGAAGAACGTAGCCCTATGAAGACCCTGGGCCTGCTCGGCGGCATGAGCTGGGAATCGACCGTCACCTATTATCGGCTGATCAATCAGCGAATCGGGCGACGCCTCGGCGGCCTACATTCCGCCGAGCTGCTCCTCTACAGCGTCGACTTCGAACCGATCGAGCAATTGCAGCATGCCGGCGACTGGGATGCGGCGGCCCACCAGCTGATCGCAGCAGCACGTTCAATCGAGCGCGCTGGCGCTGAGGGGCTGATGATCTGCACCAATACCATGCACAAGGTCTACGAAGCCGTCGACGACGCGATCAGCATACCGATGTTGCACATCGCCGATGCCACCGCCGAAGCCATCCAGGCCGCCAACCATCATACGGTTGGTCTACTCGGCACCGCCTTTACCATGGAGCAAACGTTTTACCGCGGCCGCTTGAGCGAACGCCACGGCCTCGATGTCCTAGTACCAAACGACGACGACCGTGCCATCGTCCACCAAGTCATCTACGACGAGCTCTGTCACGGCCAGATCTGCAATGCTTCACGCCAGCACTACACCCGCGTCATCTCAGACCTCGCCGAGCGCGGCGCCGAGGCCGTCATCCTGGGCTGCACCGAGATCTCCTTGCTCGTCGGACCCGACGACGCCTCGATCCCAGTATTCGACACCACCGCCATCCATGCGATGCAGGCAGCGGATTGGATGTTGGACTGAGACACCGTTAGCGGTCTGAGCGCGAGTCCGAACACTCGCCGCTACGCTACGTAAGAAGCTCTGCCTGCAAGAGAAGCTGTGAGTATTCAGTAGGCAAATACGAAGCAGCCATTAGCACCTCTACTGTCCAGCATAATGGCGCTTCTTCTGCTCAAAATGAAAGGCCCTACTACCTATGATTCGCCCCTTTGCAAGCGCTCTGCTCACACTGCTCACACTCCTCGCGGCGACCGTTGGCTGGCGAGCCATCGAGCCTTTGCAAGTACAGCCGGCGAGCGCTGCCAGCGAACTGTTCTCAGCCGAGCGCGCCAAGCAACACCTTCAGGCCATCGCCAGCACCCACCGTATGCTCGGTACCGAATCCCATCGTGAGGCCCGGCAGTACATAGTCGATCGTTTGCAGTCACTCGGCCTGACACCGGAGCTTCAAGAAGGCACCATCACCCAGCGGAGTGACTGGATCGAGTCCTACCATTTGACCAATGTGCTGACCCGCCTGGAGGGTCGTGATCAGGGTAAAGCTGTGCTGGTGATCGGCCACTACGACACGGTACCGCACAGCCCTGGCGCCGGCGACGATGCTTCCGCGGTTGCCGCAATGCTCGAGGCCTTGCGTGCCCTGACTGACGGCCCACAACTGCGCAACGACCTGATCTTTCTTTTCACGGACGGCGAGGAGATGGGCCTGCTGGGTGCCGAGTTGTTCATCAGGGACCACCCATGGATCGAAGACATCGGCGTCGTGCTGAATTTTGAAGCTCGGGGCAACAGCGGTCCATCGCTGATGTTCGAGACCGGCCCCTCCAACGGCACCCTGATCGATCACCTCTCGCAAGCCGCATCACGGCCACTGGCCTACTCCTATTCTTACGAGGTCTATAGTCGGCTTCCCAACGACACTGATTTTTCCCTCTTCAAGCGGGCCGGCTTGCCAGGTATGAACTTCGCGTTCATCGAGGCCGTGGATCGTTACCACAGCAGCAGAGACTCGTTGGACGCTCTCGACTTGCGGAGTGTCCAACATCACGGCGACTATCTGCTGGGATTGGCTCGCCAACTCGGTGAGGCACAGCTCGACACCATCGAAAGCGGCGGCGATGGGGTCTACTTCCATCTACCAGGACTCGGATTGATCAGCTATTCGGGATCAGCAGCCATGGCGCTGACCTTGCTCGGACTGCTAGCGGCTGCTATCGCCACCACGATCGGCGTGCGCAACGGTAAACTCCGCGTGTCCGGTCTGCTGCTGAGCTGGGGTTTGCTGCTCACCGCCACGATCCTGGTTGGAGTGATCGCCTCGCTACTCGCCAGCCAGTTGTTCGGTAGCTACTATTTGGGCAACGGCTGGCACAGCAACGAGCTCAATCTCCTCGCCTTGCTTTTGATCATCGTCGCCATGCTGCTGGCCCTGAACCGCTGGCGCGGCGTCAAGCTAGGGGCCAATCTCCCGGTCGCCGGCCTGCTGCTCTGGACGCTCGCAACCGTTGCGATCACCGTGGTCGCTGTCGGTGCCAGCTATCTGTTCGCCATCCCCTTGTTGTTTGCCTCACTAGCCGCAATTTGGACCCTCAGGTCGACCGAAGAGGCATCGAACAACAGCGGGCTACTCGCTGTGTTAGCTGCACTGGCCGTGGCCACCCCTCTGCTCTGGACACCATTCTTCGATCTGGTGAACGGGGCATTGGGTCGCAACGCAGCCCCGATCCTCGGAGTCCTTTTCTTGCTGTTGGCGAGTTGCATCCTGACTGCTCAGTTCATTGGTCTGGGTAACGGCCGTGCGGGCCGGTGGCTGCCATGGGTGACGTTGGGCATGGCACTCGTACTGATTGCGATCGTACGCACCGGAGCCGGTTTCGACTCCCAAGATCCGAGACCGAACAGCCTGTTCTACGCTCAGGATCTAGAGAGTGGAACCGCAACCTGGTTGAGCTTCGATTCGCAACTCGATAGCTGGACCCGCAGTTTCCTTTCCGACTCACCGGAGCGCGACCAAACCCCTTCTTGGATCGGCTTCCAAACCCCCGCCTTTGTCCAACCGGCGCCGCCGAGCGCGGTCGACCCTGCAACCGTCGAGATTCTTGGGCACCAAACGACCGACAGTGGCTATCAGCTTCAGCTGAAAGTGAGCTGGCCCTATCCGGTGCATCGCGCCTTTATTTTCTCGCACCTCGGTGATGGCGGCGCCATACGGGAACTCAACGGCAATCAGATCGAGCCACTACCCGAGGGTGAGGAGTCGGCAGAGGGTCACCCGATCCGGGTCTTCGCACCATCTACAGACGGTATCGGATTCGCGCTCGAGGTCGACGGCACCGGACCGCTCGAACTAGAGCTCGTTAGCCAACGCTTCGAGCTGCCGAGTGGTGATCAATTCCCGAACCCACCACGGCCACCGGAGCTACAATCACGGATTAGCCGAGCCACCGATTCATCGTATGTGCGCACTTTCGTGAGCTTGGACCTCGCTCTGTTGGACGAAGCAGACACGGTGCCAGCAGACACGGTGCCAGCGGCTGATCCAACCTCCGGGGATGCAGCCACCGAGGCCTCGAACTCAACACCTAGTTCTTAGACTCGGCTCACATCCGTTGGACAGGTCTCGCAGCCTGATTTTCGAGTCCACAGGTCGGCTGATCTCTGCTAGGCTGCTGTGGCACGTCTGCGTGCCTCCCTTCCACTCTTCTCGCGGCCGACCGAGCTCACAGCTTGTCTTGGGTGCGATCCTTCAGCTCTCGCCCGAGAGCGATCTTCGACGCGGTTGACCGCTACCCGTTCGAGGCCAAGACTAGCGGTCGACAGGATACCCACCCATGTCTCAAGAAACGCCCCCGAGCTTCTCCGAGCTCGGCCTCGCCAAGCCCCTCCTGCAAGCCATCGACGATGTCGGCTACGAGGCTCCGTCTGCGATTCAGGCAGCAGCCATCCCCCCACTGTTGGCCGGCAAAGATCTGCTCGGCCAAGCTCAGACCGGCAGCGGTAAAACCGCAGCTTTTGCATTGCCTCTCCTCAGTCAGCTAGATGTCAGTCAAAAACGCCCACAGGTTTTGGTACTGACGCCGACCCGCGAGCTGGCTATCCAGGTCGCCGAAGCGATGCAGACCTATGCCAGACGGCTGAAGGGCTTCCATGTACTGCCGGTTTACGGTGGCCAGAGCATCGAGACGCAACTGCGACAACTGCGTCGAGGTGTTCACGTCGTGGTCGGAACACCAGGACGGATCCAAGACCATCTGCGGCGACGCACCTTGATACTCGACAGCCTGAAGGCGGTGGTGCTGGGCGAAGCCGACGAGATGTTGCGGATGGGCTTCATCGAGGAAGTTGAGCAGATTCTCGAGCACACGCCGGAAGACAAACAAGTTGCACTGTTCTCAGCCACCATGCCGGCACCGATTCGCCGAGTGGCTCAAAAGTATCTCCGCGACCCGGTCACGATCCAGATCGAAACCAAAACCGCCACCGTCGATACCGTGGAGCAACTCTACTGGCGAGTGGCTGGGGTTCACAAACTCGACGCCCTGACCCGTATTCTCGAAGTCGAAGACTTCGACGCCATGCTGGTTTTTGTGCGCACCCGGATCGCCACCACCGAGTTGGCGGACCGGTTGGAGGCTCGAGGCTTCGCCAGCGCGGCGCTCAATGGCGACATGAATCAGGCATTACGCGAACGTACGGTCGACCGGCTCAAGAAGGGCAAGCTCGACATTCTGGTGGCCACCGACGTGGCGGCTCGCGGGCTGGATGTGAACCGCATCAGCCATGTCATCAACTTCGATATCCCCTACGACGTGGAAGCCTATGTTCACCGGATTGGTCGTACCGCTCGAGCCGGGCGGTCCGGCAAGGCGATCCTCTTCGTGTCGCCACGCGAACGCCGCATGCTCTACGCCATCGAACGGGTGACCCGACAGCAGATCCAGCCGATGCAGCTACCAACTCGGGCTGACATTGCGAACCGTCGTGTCACTCAGTTCAAACAGCTGATCACCGAAACCATCGAGGGCCAGGATCTCGACTTCTTCAATAAGGTCATCGACAGTTATCAGCGCGAGCAAGATGTCGATTTACCTCAAGTGGCGTCTGCGCTCGCTTACTTGGTGCAGCGAGAGCGCCCGCTGCTCGCCCCTCGATCGTCGCGCACCGAGCGCCCTGCGCCAACCCGTGGCGACCAACGGTCGGCACCACCCAGAGAAGGCGGCCCTCAGCACCACGAGCACGGCTCGCGACAGAAACCCCGCGACGAAAGACCGCGTCAAGGGCATCGCGACGACGATTATTCCGACGTCCGGATGCGACGATACCGCATCGAAGTCGGCCGCAGCCACGGCGTACAACCTGGCAACATTGTCGGCGCGATCTCCAACGAAGCCGAGCTCGACGGCAAACTGATCGGTCACATCACCCTGCACGACACCTTCAGTCTGGTCGACCTTCCCGACGGCATGCCACAAGAGACCTACAAACACCTGCAAAGTGTCCAGGTTTGCGGCCAAGCTCTGCGGCTCAGTCTCGATGCCACGGCTAGTACCGGAGGCACAACGCCTCGCAAGCGCAAAGCCGCGAGGGCGGACAAACCCCGGCACTCAAAACTTCGTGGTAAGAAGAAGGCCAAAGTGCTCGGCAAAAAGAAGCGTGTCAAGCCCGGTAAAAAGAAGCCTCGGGACGCTTAGTCGATCCTGCTTCGCACCTTTTCTGCCTCTATTTCGATCCCTGGGCTTAGTAGCTACCAGCCAGGGACGAAATGTCGCTTCGAGGTATGCGAGTGATTTGACCCATTTTGAAATCAGCTGTTAGCCTTTTAATAGCCTGATCAACAGCCTTTGCGGGAACTATCCCGGGACCGCCCCCAACCGCAAGAAACCGGCGATGACCAAATCCGCAACAAGGAGGGACCGACCCATGATTCGAACCACCAGCTTTTCACTTCTGATGCTCCTAGCCGTGCTTCCGGTAGTGACCTCGGCTCAACCGGCTCGACCGGGTCGCCCAGGCGCCTTGCCCGCCCTCGGGCCAGCAACGTCTGATCTGGATCGGGCAAATCGGCTCAGAGATACCGACAGCCGAGACAACTCGGCGATCGCCACAATGGAGCTGACCTACTGGACCTCCGGCGATCTCAAATCGGTGTTCGTCAAACACAACCCACAGAATCTATTCGTGACCCTCGAAGTTGACGGGGCACAGCTCAAAGAGCTGGCCAAGAACAAGAAGCCCAAGGTGCAAGAAGCGGTAGCGCCGGGAGCCCTGATCGCCAAGGGTCGGTGGTCTCGTCCCGGAAAACGCTGGGAAACCTACTGCGGCGGCAATCTCCGGGTTGGCTTCCAGCAAGTTGTGTTTCTCCCCTACGGCGGCGAGGATGGGTACTTCGGCTGCGAGATCATGCCGCGACTCTTGCCTGACAAGGTTTTCAATTCCTGGAAAGACAGTCTGGCAGGCGAGCAACTCACCGGCTACAACGACTGCGCTGGGGTCCATCCGCGAGGCAGTAGTGAGTTCTGGAGCTGTATCGAGAACTCAGAAATTCCGTTTCCAGAAGAAGCCTGATCTCGAGTTCAGCCCCACCACAAGCTAGCGGCGAGCGCTGCCGCCGCTAGCACCATGATGAGTGCCAACAGCCACCACTTCTTGAGGCGTTCGGCACGCGTTGGCAGCAGCCACTCAGAGCCGTCTCCGTCCAACACCCGAATGAGATCCTGAGCCTCGGGGTAGCGATCCTCGGGTTTGCGGGCTAGGCACCGCAGAATCACCGTCTCCCACTTGGGGTCGAGATCCTTACGGTATTCGAGAGGAGACGGTGGGTCTTCCTGGACACGCTTGAAGACCATCTTGATCATCGAGTCGGCAACGAAGGGCCGCTCGCCCAAGATCATCTCGAAGATGACCAAGCCCATGGCATAAATATCGCTTGCCGGACTCGCGATCTCGAGTTCGAGTTGCTCGGGTGCCATGTAGTCTGGGGTTCCGAGAATCACGTTCGACGCGGTGAGCGAGTCATCTTTGGGCTGTTTTGTATCGCGCCGGGCAACACCGAAGTCGGTGAGCACTACCCGGGGAGTCTCGCCATCCAACGTCAGGAAGATGTTGTCGGGTTTGAGATCGCGGTGCACAACACCAGCACGATGGGCGGCGGTCAGGGCTGATGCCATCTGACAGGTCAATGGTATCGCCTCGTCTGGATCAACCAACCGACCGGCCACCATTCGATCCGCCAGGGTCTCGCCCGCGAGGAATTCCATCACCATACACGGCACCAACCTGGCGTCCTCACTCGCACCTGGGCGTCGAGTTTCGACCACCTCGAAGATCTTGAGTACCCCTGAGTGTGAGATGCGCCGGGATAGTTCGAACTCGCGGGTGAATCGCGTGATGACCTTAGCGTTGCCCAAGAGATCCGGTCGCACCGTCTTGATGGCTACTCGATCATTGCTCTCCAGCCCGACCGCCTCGTAAACCTCGGCCATTCCCCCAACACCCACCCGACGCACCATCCGATAACGACCATCGATCACGTCGCCAGCCGCAAAAACTGGCTGCGACTCTTGCTCGCTCACGCCTCCAAACGGTCGATTACGTTCTTGGCTCAGCGGGCACCGGCCTTGGGTGCTGCCGACCGGATGGCCCGACGTGCGAAGTCGACATCAAAATCACGATCTCGCAGGTACATGTACATCACCGCCATTGAGTCTTGATCTTCGGCGGTGGTGTTGTTGTAAATACTCACCATCTCATATTGATGGTCAGCGAATACCGGAATGCCCTCTACACTCGAGTAGTCGTCGACGCGAGCCAGCCCGATGATGCCCTCAAAATTTTCTGCTTCACTCTTGAATAGGCTCTCGCCAGTGGTGAGATCTCGCAACTCGAGGGATTCGGCAAACGGATGCAGGTGCACCGCAATGTAATGCATCGTGGTGTCGTAGGGGACGTTCATCAAATGTGTCACCAGGGTCCGGTTGACTTCTCGGCCCGGTGGGACCACCCAATGCCCCGAGAACTTGCGCCCCAGAGGGTCGGGGTACTCGTGGTCCGAAGCGTTGCGACCCACCAGGCAGCCCGGGCCATGCAGCTCTTCTTGCGGTTGACGCTCCCCAAAGTGCCCACTATCCCCTGCGATCAGTGCCAAGCCGTAGCCGGCGATCGGAAAGAGCGGCGACATCCGCCCTTTGACGTCCTGCTCGCGGACGAACTCGAGGCTGACTTTGTGTCGCACTTGGAGGCCACGGGTCGCAAGAGTCTTGGCATCCACATGCAGGTTGAGTACCTGGGTCGTCAAATCCAACACTTCGTTCGACAGCAGCGGAATACCAAAACCGGTTGGAAATCGAATAGTGAGCTGGCCCTGCGACAAAGTAAAAAGACGCGGACTGAACGCCTGATTCTTCCCCAACAGCGCCGAGTGAGCATACGGATCGATGTCGAGATTGCTGTGACACATGAACTGCTGGGCCACAGGAGTCTCGCCATCTGGCGCCACCATTACCGCCTCATATCCGGTAATCCAGACCAACTCGGGGATCTCGGAGTCCAGTATCTGGATGTTGCGAGTGCTGGAAGGCCCCATCATCGATCGATACTTCTGATCGATGATGTACACATCCGACAAGATAGTCTGGCGCTGGGTCGCGGCGACAATCTTGGCCTCGTTGCCCAGCGGCAGATCACCTGCCGCGAGAAACACTGCCGCGGCCGGCAGCATCACCGCGGTCAGCAAACTGACGAGTCGACCCTTGGTCATCGAAGATCTCCTCCGCGGACCTTACCTTCTCCGAGACCCGGAAACAACCAACCTCGGGTTCGATCGATAGCCCTCCGGAAATTTGTCGAAGGATCAATAAATGCTTTAAGGTCATCCCATGCTGCAACCTCGTCGCTCGTCGGAAGACTCAGTATCTCTCGAGGATCTTCTGCCCACCCTCTTGGAGGAAGGCTTGAATATCGAGCTCGAAGTCACCGGCGCGAGTATGGCGCCCTTCATCCGCGACCATGATGTCGTGGTGCTCGGCCCGTTCGAGCCCCAGACCCTCGGCCTCGGCGACGTGGTTGTCTTCCAGCGGGCTGACCAACGTTGGATCCTGCACCGCGTTGTGCGGCTGGCGTCGGACCGCGTCCTGATTCGTGGTGATGCCGCCGTCGAAGACGATGGCTGGATCTTGCGCCGCGACCTGAAGGCTCGACTCCAACGCATCGAGCGGTACGGCCGACGCGTCCACCTCGGCCTCGGCTACGAGCGAGCCATCATCGCCTGGTTATCGGAACAGGGTCTGCTCGCCCCCGGGCTGCGTCCTCTGCGCTGGTTGTTGCGGCGCCTCGGCTAATCCCCTGTTAGTTACCAACTGAGTTTGACCAGGCCAGTCGTGCTGATGGGCTGGGCGCAAGGTTGCACGGCGCGCCGGATCGTCAACGACCGCCGAGGATCGCCGCGTCAGGATCTGGACCCGCACTCGCTCCAGGTACGTCAGAGTACACCGAAGGTGGCGTCTGCGGCGCGAAGTAGAGTTGCCGGGTCTGGGCTTTGAGTGTCTCGAGGACGATCGCAGTCTCGGGCCAGTTGTCGAAACCGATAGCGTTGTTGGTCAAAGACACCGCCTTCAGGCTGTCGATCCCAGACAACGGCTCGATGGACCGCACTCGATTCGAATCGACAACCAACCACTCGAGAGCGTCGAGTTCGGCCAACGCTGACAGGTCCTCGATTCGGTTGCCGGCGACAAACAACTTGGTGAGCCTGTGATGGCCGTTGAGAGGTTCAAGATCGCGAATTTTGTTGTTGCGGAGATCAACCCACTCGAGTTGTTTCAAAGGAGCAAGTGCAGTGATGTTCGAAATCTGATTGTCGTTCAAGTTGAGCCTCGCGAGATCGGTCATCCCAGCCAGGACACCAATGTCCGACAGCTCTAAATTGTAGAGCCCCAAATCCACCAGATGGACCAAACCCCTCAGATCTTCGATCGACGATACCGGGTTGTTCCCGAGCACCAACACTTTGAGCTGAGGCAGGGTGCGCAGCACGGAGGTGTCTCGGATCTGGTTGTCCGGCAACCACAACGCTTTCAAGCTGGACAGATTCGCCAGCGGCGAAAGGTCCTCCAGGAGGTTCTCGGCGAGTGTGATTCCACGCACTTCAGGCCAGGACCGCACCACGGAAAGATCTGAGATGCGATTGCCGAACGCCGACAGCACCCGCAAACTCTCGAGGCCTGCCAGGGGCTCGAGACTCTCGATCGCATTGTGGTTGAGACTCAATTGCTGAAGATTCGATAATTGCCCGATCGGGCTGAGATCGCTGATCGCGTTGTCCGATAGGTTGAGTCCCTGTAAGCCTGTCGCAAACTCCAGACCGCTCAGATCCCGAATACCCAGGCCTTGGGCGACTAGACGCTCGAGACCTGCGAGGTCAGAGCGCTGAATTGGACCGGTTGGTTCAACCAGGGCATCTCGCACTGCTGCTTCGAGCGCCGGATCCGAAAACTGTACGTCTGCCGCAATCAGGGTGGGTGTCGATCCCATCCCAAGCAGCAGCGTGACGATAGCCCATCGAGATAACAACCTGGTGGCTCGCATTGATTTCTCCTTGGTGGCTCTTCCTAGCTGGCCGGTAATCCTTCTCGTATTTTGGACGCCTGGATCTTAGTCCCTACAACACTCGCTAGAGTGAGTAGTACGAGGTGAGAGGGCCGAAGTTCGGTATCTACGGGGCGAACGCAAAGAGTCAGGCCGCCAAAGATCGCGATGGTGCAAGAGACTAGCAAGCTGGAGTTACAGCTACTCCTGAGAGTACCCGTCAGATCAGTTGATCCAGAAGCTCAACCGCAGCAGTCTCGGGGCGAAAATGCAACTCGTAACACGGGACACGCTGGACCAATGCTTCGCAGAAGTCCATCGCCAGGCTCATCCGCGCTTGGTCGAACCACAGGATGGAGGTGGTGGCGAGGAGCTGCGACAAGGCTTCGCGGCTATCGATTGAACGTAACTCGTTGCGATCGGCTTGATGTAAGAAGGTGATGGCTGCCAATTCGACGCTGCGATTGGCAGCCACCCGTCCCTCACCGGCCCAGGGTGTCCCGAAGAGCCGTAGGTGGTCATCGATCCGCCGCACGATGACCCGATCATCACTCAAACCATCGAGACCGCGAGTTGGCTTGGGCAAATTCATGAAGGTGGTCTTGCCGGCACCGGAGACGCCAGCACAGAGCACACCCCGCCCCGTGCGCGCCAGGCCGGCGGCATGGATCAAGACGCCGGGTAGCGCCGGCAGCGCGAACATCATCAACAGTTGATCCAGTGGATAGTGCAACGGGTTGGTGAGCTCGGTGACCGCGCCATGACGGTCAACGCCGCGACTCTCGACCAAGCGCCGCCCACAGTAGATGGCTACCTGCCGGACGCAAACCGGTTTTAGGCCGCCCACCAGGCGCACCACCCAGAGGTAATCCTGATCCCCAGCCACCGAGCGCATCCGCAACAGCACGTCACCGTTGTCCTCAAAAGCCACCCAGGTTTCTCCGGTATCAAAAAGTACCGGCAGGCCACTGGTTTCGGGAGCAGGTTCGAGGGTGACGTGGACTGTAACTTCGATGGGTTGATCCGCGTCGACTCGAGACCCCAGAAACGGGCCGTACACCGCGTCGCGCTCGATCAACCGCAGCCCAGCAGGGAGACGTGCGATGAATCGCAGCCCCGCAATCGACAGGTCCAGGTCACTCACGGTGACGAGGTGACGGTCTCGACCGCCAAGCCCGGTTCGTGGATCAACTCCGCATCCCGCAGGTTGTTTACGTATTCGAAGAGATCCGTCTCCGCATCTTCCGACGGAACCTCAAAATCTTCGATCAAGTTGTGGTGAATTGTCTGCAGATCGCGCTGGCCGTCAATCTGTTCCCAGATGAAGGCACCAACCGGATTGAGCACGAAGATGTGCTGCAACTGCGCCAGCTTGCCTCGCACCGGCACCAAGATCACTTCGTCTGCGATCTCGCGGGCGACAACCGCGTCGCGCCGCTGGTAGACCCGGCTCCAAGGTCGTGGCTGCTGGGCGCTCTCGGCGTCCGACACGACTTACGACTCCGACACCGCTACGATCCCGCAGCGAAACACGACGATGACGTGCAACTGGCGCCGATTGGCCCGCCAGGTCCGCCATCGAGCTTGCAGCCCACCGCCAGCACTTCTTCCGCCGCCAAGTTGATGGCCCGCAGTTGAGGCTTCTCGTAGGCCCGCTTGCCGCCGGTTGGCCTGGGGGACTGAGCCTCGTCGCGCCCGCGTACAGTGCTGTCAGTCCGCACGGGAATCTCCCGATTCACGATTCTCAGCAACGTCCTGTCGTGCAGCATTCGTCTGCCGAACAGCATTCGTCTGCCGCACAGCACTGCGCCGAGCCATCCGCCGAGCCACGGTCGCTACTTGACCGTCACGCGCCTCCTGGATCGCCTCCCAGCGATGCTGGGTGGTCTCACAGACATAGTCGGACTTGATGTCTTCGTGGCCGTTCTCTTGGAAGTTGAAAGCCGGACAACCCGTGCAGGCGGTTTTCATCTCACAAGAATTGCAGGTGTAGCCTTCCCGTGGTTTTTTGCTCCGCAACTGGACCAGCTCGTTTTGCCAAAGCTGGTCGAAGCCGCGCTCGCCCACCGGGTAACGGTAGTTGGTGGTCATCAAACAAGGCGACGCAAAACCCATCGGGTCGATGTAGAAATTCGTCACCCCGGCACCACACGAGTACAGCTCTTCTCCGGCTGGAGTCTCTTGCCGATCCTCTGTGTAGTCGACCCACGCCTGCAGGCTTTCAGGATCGGAGAGTTCCAACTCAACCGCCTCTTGCGGCTCCACCCTCAAATCCAGGGGTTCGTGATCCTGGGTTGGCAAGCAGGGAAAAATCGCTGAGTCGACCCGGAACTTGACCCCCATTTTGGATGCGGCCAGCCGCATCTGATCGAGCTCGTGTTTGTTGAGGGTCATCAGCACGGTCTTGAGGCTGAACCGAATGCCACCCGTAATGAGGCGATCGATGCCACGCAAGAAATGGCGGAACGAACCCGGCACCCGAGTCACCGCCTCATAGGTTTCGGCGGTGGCACCGTAAACGCTGATATCGATGTTGAACGGCGGGTACTGCTGAAAGAGGCGCACCATCTTGTCCGTCACCAGAATTCCGTCGCAAAAGACGGTGACGATCAACCCCTGATCCTTGGCGTAACGATAGATCTCGGGAAAGTCCTTACGCACCATCGGATCACCACCGGTGATCACCAGGTAGAGACAGCCGCTGGCGACGATCTGATCGATCACCTCGAGTGCCTCCTCGGTTGTCATCTCGAGATCGCGCTTCTTACGCTGCTCTTCCTGGGGTCCGAGGTAACAATGGACACACTTGAGATTACATCGACTGGTGAGTTCCAGGATGCCGGAGATCGGCACACGACGAGTCACCGTCTTGCGTCGAAAATCTTTCATCCACTGGCTGTCACTCGTCATCACCCAATCGCCCCTCAGCCGTTTTATGGCTCTTACGGTCGTACCTGAATCGCTGGATCGCCCAGAAGAGTATAGATGAACGGGATGAATCCTCGCGGTTCCTCCGCCGTCACCAAATAATGCGCAAGCGCATTGACGACTGCATCACCGAGCAAACCGGGCGATCCCGAGACCTCGCGGCCGCCGCTCTCACCCAACACCGTGTCACCTAACACCGTGTCACCTAATAGACCGGGCAAGAAACTGTCCGCTAGGACCAACGCTTCTTGGTTGAACGAAAAACCGGTCGGCGACCACACAGCAATCGCACCGCCGGCATCATGCAACACCAGAGATTCGCTCAGGGTGTCGAAGAAAATGCGATCGAACCTCCCCAAGGCGCAAGTCATCGCAACCAGCACCGGCTGACGAGCACCCTGGTTCAAGGCTGGCACATCACTGGCTCGCAGCAGACCGGCATTGTCACCCATCTGCATCAAGTTACCGTGTCCCAGGAAATGCACAAAGCGCGTCCCGTCGTCGAAGGCATCCAATAATTGCTGGCGAGCGGCGGCCGGTCCAAGCTCGTCGACATAGATGCGGTTGACCTCATAACTTGGCGGCAAGCGTTCGATCAACTCGTCACTATCGCCGGTGAACTCGCCGCCTTCGTCCACCGCATCGGCCACCCACGCAGTGCGTTGCGTCCATGACCCGCCCTCCGCTTCGTAAGCTTGCAACTTGGCAACGTAGGCCGCAAGCTCGGCGTCGGTGCGGGCTGGCAAGCGACCAATGGCCACCTCGGGCACGCCATCGTCGCCGCTCAGATCGGCGGTTCGGTGATCGGAGGGGAACAAGCCTTCGGGGGTGTTGGTCATCGGGGCTGGTACTTGGTTGCCACCAAATCCCAAACGATCTTTGAAGTCGAACGAGCTATCACCCGCCAACACCACATAACGCGGTGGCACGTGCCAGATGCTGAGAGCGTAGTCTAGGAAATCACGAATCGCCCACGGCGTCACGATACCTTGGCTGAACTCGTCGTAGACGTCCTCGATGCGCACACTCTGGGTGGTAAACCGGTCCTGACGCAGTTGCGCCAATTGTTCGGCGGCCGACTCCAATCCTGTCGCCGCAATCACCAGGTACTCCGCTCGATTCGACGCTGCCCGCAGGTTCGACGGCTGGTCGACGACCAACGTCGGGGCGGCTGCTTCGGCGAGCGGTAAGGCGACATAACGCGCATCTGCCGAACTGGTCATCCAGCTGATCGCCAACTCACCACCCAGATCGTCGACCTGCAGGTTAGTCACCTGGCGCGGAGCAAGCGGCTCGGAGATGTCGAACACCGCGATATCTGGACGCGTGAAGCCTTCTAGGGTAATTACCGGGTGGCCCCCAGCACTGGCGACCAGTTGATCATTCACCGCACGAGAGGTCCGTCGATAACTGACATCGATCGCGTCGAGATAGAAAATCTCGGACCCGATACCAGAGCCCGCAGGGGCGTGAACTTCCACCGTGTTGGTGCCGTTCAGCAACAGGCTCTGAGCGAACACCATATCGACCTGATGTGCGGTGCTGCCATCCCAGGAACTGGCACCGATCACCGTGCCGTTGAGACGGATCTCAACCTGATGATCGAGCTCTACCGTGTCGTCTCGGGTTTCGGCTTGCAGATACACCGACATCGACGCATCAACCGCCTCCGTCGTTGGCTCGGGTGTGTCGATCGTCACTGTCATAGTGTCGATCGCGATGCCAAGGTCTGGATTGACGTTGACAAAATCCCAGAACCAGAAATCGCTATCTGGATCTTCGATCACCGACGTCAGCGGGAAGGGTCCCTCTTCTTCGAAGCTCAAGGATTCGGTAAACGCGAGACCGCTGACCGCGGTTGGCGCGCCACCATTCACTGACATGATCTGGGACGGGACACCGCTCTGCAGCCAATACACATTGTCGTCGGTATAAATGCTATCGAGCCCTTCACCATAGAACAGCAGGGCAGTCGCATCCGGAGCCGCCAGCCAACCGACCGCCTCGCCCCTCTGCGTGCCGACAGCCCGCCCCCAGGCGCATAAATCGCCACTTTCGAAATCATCCGAGAAGATGCCACCCGCCCCCGGCACACCGCCGGCACAGGGTTCGATCATAGCCTCGGTGCCCGCCCCACGATGCAGGCGCAACCGCCCCTCAGCGATCAAATTTTCGGCGACCGACGCCGGGACGCCAAAAGCGTCACCGATACTCTGAGCACTCACCGAGTAGACCCCTGACTCACGGACCAACAGCTTCATCGGGCCGATCGGACCACCGGCCGCGCGCGTCGGCACCGCTCGCCGAACATTCCGGCCGACTTCCGAAAGGCCAACAGTCGAAGACGGCTCCGGCGACCGGACCGCAAACGGAGTACGGGCATGACCCTCGAAGCCATCCGCTGGGAGGGTTCTGCCTTGGGATCTGCTCTGGGCCTGCTTTCGGGCATCGATCAAGGTCTCAAAGTGCCCCAAGATCCGTTCGCTGCCGTCAATCTCGACCTCGCGCAACACATAAACATAATGCCCACCGAGTACCGCGGTCGAGTCGACAAATTGATACCGTCCGCCCACCGGCGCGGCGTGCACCGCCGGTAAAACACCAAAATGCAGGGATGCGGCACTGAAGCGACGATCGGAGCCGCGACTCACGGGCTGACGCTGTAATACGAAACCTGCCGTCTTGTGCTCGAGACTGGTTTCCCACTCGACCACCACCTGGCCCCCGACAACCACCACTTCGAAACGAGCCAACATGGCGTGAGTCGCCGCAGCCAGCAGATTCACTGCGGTTACGCTATCGACCTCGCCGGTGGCTTGCGAGATCGCACTCAGCGTCACCGGATCACGGCTCGCGCCCTGTAGGGGATCAACCGGTCGCTGCAACGAATAGGCCAGCTCGCCCCCTGCCATCAGGAAAACATCCGGGTTGTTGTCAGCGTTGGTATCGAAGCCCGGCGCGATGGTGTCCCAATCGCCGTCGCCATCGGTGTCTTCGGCAATCTGCAGATCGGGCACGCCGTTGTTGTCGGTGTCGATCCACAGCTGGGTTGGATGGTTCAAGCCATCGAGGCCGAAGAAGGGTGACGCGGTAATGGTGAAGTCGAAGCGGTCGTCACTGGCGCTCAGGCTTTTGAGGGTGCCAGGGAAAACCGGACAATCGTTGCCACCGGCGCAGTCATCGCCGGGATCTACCAACAGGGTGTCGCCACCACTCAGATCGTGAGTACTGGCAACCGACACCGTTGTGGTGTCGGATACCGCGTCAAAGAGATCGGGATCATTGCGTGAAATTGCGGTGATGCTGGTGACGTCGGTATCTCCAGCAACCGCGCCCGGGGGAGCGTCGACAACCACAAACAGCAGCTGCGAGCCACCATCGGGAAGCAGCAAAGTGTTCATGATGGCGACGTCGATCCCAGGGGTGTAGACGCCGTCACCATTGGAATCATTGTAGATCGTCGAAGTCCAACCCGGCTCCGAGGGAAAGGCGCTCAGGTCGAAGGTATCCGCCACTCCGGTGTTGTTGAACACCCGGTGGCTGTAGGCGATCGACCCGCCAGCGGCTACCACTCCACTCTGATCGGAAACCAAAACCACCGGCCCAGACATGTCGACCACCGTGGTCTCGTCGGTGGCAAACGCGCTGATACTCATGTTGCGATCCGAGGTCGCAGTGAGGGTTGTGGTCTCCTGAGTGCCCTCAGGCGTGCCCGCTGGCACCGTCACCCGGATGTCGTAAGCGATCGACTCGCCGGACATCAAGGTGCCGGTGTTGATCATCATTCCCCCATCCCAGGTGGCATTACTGAAGTCTGTGTCGGTCGCGATCACCGCTCCGGTGTCAGGATCGATCAGCTCGACGATCCAGCCGGCCCCTGGATTGAGTGCCCCCAACTCGCTGAACGCAGTAATGGCGTAGGAGTCATCGGCGACGCCGGTGTTGGTCACCACATGGCTGTAGGTACGGGTCTGCGGGGACAAGGCGTCGAACACGACGAAGTTGCCGCTATTGGGTTCGACGGTGACATCGAGCCGAATGACGTTGTCGACCACACTCGCGTTGAATGGCCCTTCCTGATCGGTATTAAAGGTGGCGGTGTTGGTGATCTGCGTGATCCCTGGAGCCAGTGGGTCATCGACTATGACTTGGAACGTCACTCGGAACGTTTCACCGGGCGAGATGGTGATGCCATCGGCTGGCACCACTAGGCCGGGCGGCGGCCCACCACTGATATCGGCATTGATCCCTGAGAAGTCGACCCCTTCAACCCAGGCCGGGAACGGTTGACCCGAGCGGCGGCGCTCCAAGCGAATCGTGTTGGCAGCGGTGTAACGTGCTGACAACATCGGGCGCGGAAAGGCATTGCCGGTACCGTTCTGGCCGTTGGTCACCCAAGCCATGCGCTGCTGGCCTGCGGCAGTGGTAGCGACATCAACGGTCAGGGCATTGGTATCGCCGTCGACCTTGAATACGTAGTCGGTCGCCAAGCTGCTGTGGGTCAGGGCGTACACTTCAAAATCGACCGCATTGCCCGCCACTTCGAGACCGGCCGCCACCGAGGTCTCGCTGACGTTCTGATTGACGCCATCGCCAAGGGTCACGAGTACGCCTTCTGCGGCGTCACCAATCCCCTGGTCGTTGGTGTGGCCGGTGCCCCACACCCAGGTGTTGGCACGGGTCACCGCGCTGATGGCTGCAGTGTTGTACTCACCGACTGCATCCGCTCCGGCGCCGCCGTTGCCGCCTTGGACACGGACTCGCTGCAGCATCCAGTTCGAACCCCACTCCACCACCATCACCGTGCTGGTCGCTGCCGACAAGGTGGCACCGCCTGCGTCGCGAGTCCAATTGATCTGATCAGGATTCGACGGGAAGATCCGTGCGTGACAAACCTTGGTGTTGACCGAGGCGGCTTGAGTTGTGTCACAGCCGGAACCATTGAAGCCGCCGATCAGCATCGTCTGGTTGATGTCCACCCACGGGTTGGTGGTCGCCTCGGCACCGGACGTGGTGGCGCCCGCGTGATCGACCCGGCGCGCGTCGCGCAACACGAAGCCACTGACCGCGCAATCGCCCAGACATTCGACAATTGTCACGACACCCTGCCAACCACTGACCGAGTTGCCTCGACTGAGGGTGATCACATCCGCACCGGGCGAGACCCCCAATTCGCCGGTACCAAAAGGATCGGCAGCGAGGGACGCATAGTTTTCGTCGGGTCCCCGATCACTATTGCCGGCGCCATTGCCGTCCGACCCCTGCACCATGGCAAAATAATTCGCCTGCAAAGCCTGGTTGAGGGTCAGGTCGAACGTTGTGCCGGTGAAGTCGGTGGCGACGATGTAGTACTCGTTGACTCGGAAGACCTGCTGCGAGACCAGCGTACTACCCGGCACGTAGCTGGTACCGGCCGGCAACACGTCGCTGAGGTCAACGCCCGTTTGGGTCACCGCCGTCGTGTTGACCGCTTCGATGGTGTAGGTGAGGACATCGCCCTCGAAGACCTCGTGGCTGATCGCATCGGAGCCTTTAGTGAAGGCAATCGGTAGGGGTTGATAACCCACTGGGGCGGTCGTGACGGTGCCACCGGTGACGGTGGTTACACTCTGAGGATCGTTGGCGGTAGTGAGTTGGGCGCCGGGGGGGAAATCGGGATCGGTCTCGTCGACGTCAGCGGTTGCGGTGGTGCCGTTGACGGTAGCAATCCAGTCACCATTGCTGTCAGTTGCCACTTTTTGGGTGATGGTCGGGCTGTCGGTCGTGGTCAATACGACCGACGCCGCAACGAAGGTACCGACATCTCCACCGGCACTATCCCCGACACAAACCGTCCAGTCGCCCCGCGGGTCGGCGCCATCAAAACCAGCCAGGCTGGCGAGGCCAGCCGCGGTGTCTGGTGCTGGTGTGTAGGCGCAGATACCGTCGCCGGAGCAGACGCTGGTGCCAGCTCCGATGGTCGACCCCAGCGTCTCGGCCGAGGGGTCGCCGCCATCATCGTCGAAGGTGAGGAGATCACCCGTCCAATCCGACGAGTCGCCCCCGCCGCCAGAGCCGTCATCGGCGTTGGCAGAACCGGGGCGATTGAGCGCCGCCAGCAGCGCTGACGTCGGACTCTGCATCTTTATCGTCAAGTCACCGACAAAGGTATGCCCGCCAACCGTCACCTCCAGGTCGACATCGGTGGTTGCGGGCGTCGGGCCAAAATCTCCTGCCGG
This sequence comes from Acidobacteriota bacterium, assembly GCA_029263395.1. Taxonomy (GTDB): domain Bacteria; phylum Acidobacteriota; class Thermoanaerobaculia; order Multivoradales; family J023; genus JAAELT01. Next base: position 130,492 of record JAJCXO010000285.1, read on the forward strand.
AACATTGATTGTGCAACAGGCCATCGAACCGAGACTGCCGTCGTAGCCGTCATCGGGGATCGCAACGTTGGGCAGGCAGGTATAACGGGTTGGTGGAATCGAGTTGACGCAAACATCCACATTGGCGAGATCGGGCTCGCCGACGTCCTGGACACCGTCACCGTCGAGATCGAGAAAGACGTGACCGGTGATGTCTGAGCTACCCACAATCGGTACTTGCACCAGATTGGTATCCCGCGGCGGAGACTCAGTGGACGATACCGTCGCCTGATTGTTGACAAACAGTCCAACCGTCCCCATGTCGACCCGCACGAAAAATCGGAACGTCAAGTCTTCGCCCGGCCCCAGAATCGGCACCAACAATTCCAACCGATCCACCAATGCCGTACCTTCGTCAGCATCGGCAGCGTCAGTGACCGGTGTAAATGGCGCAACATTCAATCGCCACTCCATCGATTCGACAACATAGGTGGCATTCGACGGAAAGAAATCCGTGATGAGCACATTGTTGGCGCTGCCGGCGCCGGTGTTGCGCACCATGATGTCGAAACTCGCCACCTCATTGGGATGCAGCAAGGACGGTCCGATCTTCGACACCTCCAGATCTGGCCCGACCACAACGGATGTCACCTCGTTGGACGGAAACAAGGGCGTGCCGAGGCTCTCGTAAGAGGCGGTGTTGTCGATGCGTGTATCGGCTGGAGCTCCCGGATCGACCCGCACCTGAAAGGTCAGCAGGTGAGGCCCACCCGGCGGCAGATTGGCTGCCGTCCAGACCACCGCATTCTGGCCAGCGTCATAAACGCCCGTGTTGTCGAAGGGTCCGACCGGCGCGGTCGGGTTGACGCAGGTGCCAGGCGGCAACGTCGCCGCACTACAAAAGGTGGCGTTGGACGGAATTGGATCACTGATGATCACGCCGGCCTCTGCCGGTCCATTGTTCGTCACCGACAAGGTGTACGTCAGGATGCCGCCGGGCTCGGGCGCCAAGCTGTCGACCGCTTTAGTGAGGAAAATATCCGCCTGGGTGACGTCCGCGGTATCAGCTGGCGAGAAGATGCTGGCTCCGAGGGTGCCTCGAGCTCGCGCTTCGTTGGTCAACAATCGTGGAGCACCACCAGGGGCGGCCGGAATGTTGATCGAGTAGGTCACCGTCAAGCTGCGGTTGGCGGCGAGACTGTCTGGACTCAGGGTCCAGTCCAGACGATCGCGACCGGTTGTCAGATCGATCGACGCCACCGGATCGGTCGTGTCCTGCGACAAATCGGGATACGTGATCAAGGTGCTGCCGGGGACATAATCTGCACCGACGACACCGGTCGGCAGCAAGTCGAAAATCTCCAAGCTGGCGAGCGGCCCGAAATCAAAGGTCGACAGCGTCAGCGTGTAGGTGGCGACACCACCAGCAGTCGGCACTACCGGCGTACTGACGTCTTTCTCGAGCAACAACACCGGATCGAGAAATAGCTGATTGTTCGGGTACACCGTGTAGCCGGTATCGAGGGCCACATCACCGAAACCGGTCAGATCGGTGTCTTGCCCCCACGCCACCGCCACCGGCTTATTGGCAACAATCTGGGTGCCGGTGTTGTCGAAGTCGTTGGGATCGAAGACCTTGAGGGAGGCGAGCGAATTCACCACGTAGGTATTGTTCGGCAACGGTGCGGCATTGGGGAGGCCATCCCCATCGGTGTCGACCACATCGAAGACCCCATCCCCGTCGAAGTCGATCTGGACATGGGTGTTGTCCTGGGTGGCGGCGATGAACACACCATTGAGGTTGATCAGGTTCACCGTCGGGTCTAGGTTGCCGGGCGCAAACGACACCGTGTAGTTCTGGGTCAAAAAACGGGTGGCAAGCCAGGAATGGCCCCAATCACTGATGTTGGTGTTGTAGTCGTAACCGCTGATGCCCCAGAAATTGCGGTCACTGGTCAAACGCACAGTCGAACCGTTGGGCACAAACCGACCGGTGCCCGCAAAGTAGTCGACCACCGAGTTGGGTGGCACCGTCATCACGTTGGTACCGAGGGAGTCGGTCGCAACAACATCGAGCGAGTTGAGCGGATCCGGGTTGAAGACGTAGATATCCATCGGCCGATCGGTCGGCGCGCTCGGCCCCGCCGCGGGGTCATCCCCCGGCGCGGTGATGACGTAGTCGGTCGAATGCAAAATATCGGGCAACAGCGCGTAGTGGCGGGTCGCCCAGGTACCGTCGCCGCCGGTGAACAACAGACCCGCGATCGGCCCGGTGGTCGAGACCCTGGTACCCGCATTGATGACCAGGAACTGGCTGGCGATGAAGGGCCCATCGTCAATAAAACCCAGGGAGCTCCAGTGTTGGCCGCGGTTGAGCGTCAAGGACACCGTGCCAGCCCCCGGGCTGTCGATGAAAATCTGGGTGCCATCCTCGAACGAAACCAGATTGAGGTCGACGTAGTGGAAAGGCTCGGTACCAGTGTCGACGACGTAAAGGTCCTCTCCCACCGGGACCGAATAGGAACGAGCTGCAGCCACCGCTTGCCGCGACAACATCTCGGTCGAGCCGCCGATGAACTGGGTCAGCGGATCTTGACTGTGCACAATCGACAGCGGACCACCACTCGACAGCACCAGATCGCCACCGTCGAAACGCACTTCGTTGGCGGCACAGGAGCCGGCGACGGTGCAACGGGGATTGATCGGCACCGAGGAACAGAGCTCAGTGAAGGTCAGCGGCTGGACCGACGCAACGGTACAACCCGCTCCTAATCCTTGATTCGAGCCAAAGTTGACAAAGTCACCTTGGAACAACAGATCGACACCGCAGGGGTCGTTGTTGAAGTCACAGGCATCGCCATTGGCTGCGTTACCGTCGCCGACGATCATCGTCGACGCTTGTACTGGATTGAAGAGATCGGCCTCGAAGCCATCTTCCCAGTGGTCGTAGTAAATCACTTGACTAGGCGCCGAGGCAGTGGCGGTCACCAACGAATTCATGCCATTGGCGAACGCACCGCCCCCTTGGCCGGCCTCCACCTTGGCCATCAGATCCCAGATGTGTTGCTCATAACCCAACACAAAGTACTCTTGAAAGCCGGTCGGCACGCTTTGGGCGCTCGACGGGGTCACTCCGCACAGACCAATGGCCAAGACCATGGCGATGACAGCTAGATGTCGTCCCCAACAAGGCTGGCTCGCTCGAGCCCACATCCGCTCGTCAGTTGCGGTCGATTGCTTGATTCTGCTCATAGCGCTGCACCCTTCCGGCCAACGGCGAGCCCATCGCGTGGGTTGTTCTAGACAACGGCTTTCTAGAGAACGGCGACTTCGAAGGCTACTGCTCACGAGAACGGCAGCTTCGAAGGTGGCAGCTGGAAAAAACACTGCCCAGGCGAAGGACTTCGCCCGGCACCCGGAATCGCTTTGGCCAAAGACATAGGATCGGACCGTGAAGACCCGTGTCCCATAGACTAACATCTCTTAGATTACGGAGATCATTACAATCCGAGCGCTATCATCTCCAGAAAACCGACCGTTTGGATGGTCATGATAAATGGAATACCGTGACGTCAGACTCCATGCTGTCTGGCCACTATCTCATGCACAAAACACCACCAGTCGGATACATTCCGCTGGCATCCCACACGATCTCGAGCTAGTTCGCAATGAACCTTGAAGACTTTGACCCGGCCTATCTCGTCACCGTCGACGAGATCTACCACTGCCATTGGAGTGCCCGCAAGAAGGCACGCATTGCTCGATTGCGGCGTGCCGTCGAACACTTCTGGCCAGGCGGGCACCCAACCCGCTTTGTCCACATTTCGGGTACCAATGGAAAAGGATCGGTAGCCCACTACCTCGAGCAGGGGCTACGGTTTGCCGGCCCCACGGGATCATGGACCGGCCCCCACGTCTTCGACTATGCCGAGCGCCTCCACATCAACGCCGAGCGGGTTGCCCATGCTGAGATCGTCGAGATTTATCGCGACGAGTTGGCTCCCTATCTGCAAACACTCTCTCAGCAGACATCACCTGAAGATGCCCCCCTGGGTTTTCCCGAAATCGGCATCCTGCTGTGCCTCCACTTGTTCAAACGCCACGGCGTGGTTTGGGGGATGATGGAGTCTGGCGTCGGTGGACGGTACACGCCGCTGATGGCGCTATCGGTTGCAGCTGCCGTCGTCACCAACGTGGGTGATGACCACCCCATCAGCTTGGGCGAGGAATTGTGGCAGCGAGCACTCGAGAAAGCTGGTTGCGCTCGGCCAGAAACCCCCTTCTTCACCGCCGCTTGCGGCCAAGCCCGGGACTATGTGGTGAAGACCGCAGAGGCTGAAGGGGCCGACGTCTTCGCGCTGCGTAGTTCCGATCTCGACGCCACCGCCGCCAACCTGGAGGCCGCCGACTCGGCCCATCGTATCCCGGCGCACGTCATCGCCAACCTGGCGCTCACCCTCAAGCTCATTCGCCACTTCTATCCCGAACGTAGCCGTCAGTCGCTGCTCGCCGCCATGCCGTCGCGGCTGCCGGCCCGCTTTTGGACTCCGGAGCCCAACGTCGTTGTTGATGTCGCTCACAACCGCGACAAGATCGAACACTTCGTAGAACGCCTGAAGCTGCAATATCCCGACCGGCGATTCCGCTTTCTGATCGGGCTCACCCGTAAGCGAGATCCGCTCGACCTCTTTACCCCGTTGTTCGATCTCGCCGACCAGATCATCGTCACCAGCGCCTCCTATCCGGGCCAGGATCCCGAGGCAATCGCCGACCAGCTGCGTCGGGCCTTCAACCCGATCATCGTCCAGCCCGACCCTCGCCAGGCTTACCGCGAAGCCCGGGACCAACTTCAGTCCGGCCAGATCCTGGTGCTCACCGGTTCCGCCTACATGATCGACCAAGCCCTCAACCCGAATCGCTACCTGCGTCACCTCAACGCTTCGTTCGGCTGGCGTGGACGCATCGGCGAGCGGGTCTAGCAGGCTGCTCGGAACACCCCGCGCCTCATCCGCGTGCGGCTTTAACCATCTCGACCATGACGGAGCGGGTCTCCCCAGCATCACGCACTTCACGAATGAAGGGTACGCGGCAGCCATGGTAGCGCGCCCCGACCTTGGCTCGGAGGTGAAAGCCGAGGCGGTCGACGGCGGTCATCGTCGCCTCCTCCACCTCGCCGTCGATCGCGCCAGCGGCCAGCAGCCGCAACGCATCGGCGTGGTCTTCGTTCATGTGATCGATGATGCCAGCCGCTACATCGGCGAGCGGATCCGGTTCTGCCTCACCGTAGTCTGCAACCTCGACCCAGCCCATGACCCCAAAACCACCAACAAAGTAGACGCTCTCTACTTCCAATCGATACAGCCCGAAGTCAGCATAGTCGATCCAATATCGCGCTTTCGGGTGGGCCTCCAGATACAGTGCGCGCATCGCGTCGAGGTCATCCGCCGGCACCGGTTCACCATGCCCGAGCAACGTCGCGCGACCAGCACCGAGAGGGTCTTTGGCAGCGTTCTCCTCCGGTACCAGCAGGCTGGCTCGAGCGTCCCGATCTAGATTCTGGGTATGCATCGCCATTTTGCTGATCAACATCAGCGGTCGGCCGCGATCATCGAGTGCGTAGGGCATCACCGAACCGAACGGAAACCCCTCCTGGTGCCGAGAGTGGGATGACAAATATCCGGTCTGCTGGCGGTACATCAGCGTCCGGGCACGCTCGGCAAACGACGGCTGCGGGATCTCGGGTTCCCCCGCCTTGGAGCGGCGCGCATGACCGCGACGGCCATGGTTACCTTGGGCTTTGGTTGAGTCTTGGGACATGTTGTCAGGCTAGCACAGTGAAGTGGAGCGCATCGTACACGAGCCCCGGTTCTATCTCGGTTCGGCGCTTATTTGTACCCGCCCGATGGGGTTGTAGTCACCTCATTCCAAACCAAGCCTGGATCCCGGCCTGCCGCCGACTTCGCTCGACACATCTAAATGCCATAAAACCACGAAACTTAAATGCGACGTCGCACGTGATCTTCGTCAGACCACGATCTGCGATACCCTGACCACGATAACAACCCTCGAGAGCAACATCCGCCTGAGAACTCTGCTCCGCCTGCTCCTGGCTCTGCTCGTCGTCGCCGCGCTGGTGGTCGCTGGCCTGCAACTGCGTGCCTTCCTGAGTCGTCCGCCACAGGTTGAGGTGGCGACGGTGCTACAAGAGGATGTTGCCCGCGTGCTGGCGTTGACCGGACGGGTACGCCCGCAGCTCCGCAACAGTATCGCGCCGGTGGTGCGTGCTCGACTCCTCAAGGTGACCCGAGAAGAGGGTGACGCGGTCGAGGTCGGTCAGCTGCTGGCTCGACTCGACGCTCGGGCCCTCGAAGCGTCGATCTCTCAGGTCGAGGCCGATATCGAACGTGAGACCGACGAGCTCAGCCAACGCCGTCGCGACCTCGAACGGGCCGAGGCGCTGGCCGCCTCATCCTTGTTGCCGGCCAGCAAGCTCGAAGATGCGACCCTGGCGGTAGACCTCGGCAAACGCCGCATCGAACGATTGCGCAAGCAGATCGACGAGCTCGAAACCCGCCTGGACGACTATGTTTTGCGTTCGCCGATCGACGGTTGGGTGCTCGAGCGGCCAGTGGATCCGGGACAAACGGTAGCTCCCGGAGAGGTGATCTACGAACTTGCGACCGGCGACGATGCGTTGATCGAAGTCGATGTGGATGAACAATATCTCGGCGAGCTCGAGGTTGGCCAAAAAGCCACCGTGGCGCTGATCTCTGGCCGCCGCAACCATTGGCAAGCGACCATCGTTTACATCGGCCGACGGATCGACCGCCTGAGCGGCGCAGCGGTGATCCGCCTGGCCTTCGACGGCGAAGCGCCCGATCTGCCCACCGGCCTCAGCCTGGATGTCAACCTGCTGATCGAGGAACATCCAGCTGCCCTCACCGTGCCGCGAACCGCGGTGGCCGGGTTGGGTGGCACCTCGACTTGGGTCCTGACCGTCGAGGCTGGAGAGACCCGACGACGCGAAGTCGAGGTGGTGGACTGGCCTGCGCCGAGGCTGGTGCTGCTGACCGGTCTCGACGTCGGAGATCGCGTGGTACTGGCGCCCAAGCAGGCAGTGGCCGGGACTCCGGTGCGGCCCCTCGAGGTCGAACCGGCTGCCGACTGATGCGGCGGTTCGAGATCAAGGTAGCGCTGCGTTACCTACGCTCGAGCGGTTTACAGACTCTGCTGATCCTCGCCGGTGTAGCCATCGGAATTGTCGCTTACACCTTCATGGCGGCACTGATCAACGGCCTCGCCGTGCGGCTCACGGACGATGTCATCGGCTCCATTGCGCACGTGATTCTGGAGCCCCGCGAGCGCTTACCACGACTGCTCGATAAACCCGAAGGTTTCTCGGCTCTGGTCGCCGTCCAACGCAGCAACGAGAAGCGTCCCAAGATTGAAGGTTGGCGCCCGCTTGTAGAGCGCCTCGAAGGTTTACCCGAGATCACCGCCATCTCACCTCAGGTGATCGGCAACGGCTTCTTCCAGCGCGGCGAAAAGGTGCTGCCGGTGGGTATCACTGGTGTCGAGCCGGCTCGCCTGTCGGCCATCATCGATTTTGAAGACGGGCTGATTCGCGGCAGCACCCGGCTCGGGTCGGGGGACGTTTTGATCGGTTATCGGCTGGCGGACGAGCTTGGTGTCACCACCGGGCAGCGGGCGCGACTGCGCAGCGAGCGCGGGCGCGAGCGCACCTTGACGGTGCGCGGTATCTTCGACATCGGCAGCGCCAACGCCAATGAGCGCTTGGCCTTCCTTGATCTGCGCACCGCCCAAACCTTGCTCGAGCTCGACGGCGCCGTGACTCAGATTGCGATGAAGGTCGACGACATTTACGCCGCACCCCGCCTCGCCGAGCGCCTAGCCGGCGACACCGGTCTCGAGGCCAAAGACTGGATCGCCGAGAATGAGCGCCTGCAAGGTGCCTTGCGAGCCCAAGGCACTACCGGCGACTTGATCAAGGTCTTCAGCCTGCTGACCATCCTGATCGGGGTCGCCAGCGTCCTGTTGCTAGCTGCGGTTCGAAGACGCGGCGAAATCGGCATCATGCGCTCGATGGGAGTTAGTCAGGGTTCGATTCGGCGCATCTTCCAACTCCAAGGATTTTTCATCGGCCTCTTCGGCTCATCCCTCGGCGCCCTTGGTGGCTGGCTGTTCTGTCGCTTGTTGATGGAGCTGACCGTGAAACCAGACGGCAGCACCGCGTTGCCTCTCGACCCGGCCTTGGGTGAATATTCGACCGCCATCGCCTTCGCCACCGCCTGTGCCACCTTCGCCGCCATTCTGCCGGCCCGCGCCGCGGCCAAAATCGATCCGGTGGAGGCCATCCACCATGATTGAAGCTGAACCCCTGGTAACGGTCCGTCAGCTGGTCAAAACCTACCGCGACGCCGAGATCGAAACCCAAGTGCTCAAAGGCCTCGACCTCGATCTCGAACATGGCGGTTTCGTCGCGTTGATGGGAACTTCAGGCAGCGGCAAAAGTACCCTGCTGACCGTTCTCGGCACGTTGTTACGCCCTACTTCGGGTTCGATCCGGATCGCTGGCGAGGAAATTGTCGGGCTCTCCGAGAAGGACCTCACCGCATTCCGCAACCGCACTCTGGGTTTTGTCTTCCAATTCCACCATCTGCTGCCCGACTTCACTGCCCTGGAAAACGTGCTCTTTCCAACCTGGGTCGCCAAGCGTGGTGAAACCCGCGCCGCACGGCGTTATGCCGAGGAGTTGCTGGCCAGGGTCGGACTCAGTGACCGCGCTCGTTATCGGTCGACCAAGCTCTCCGGCGGCCAAAAACAACGGGTCGCGATGGCCCGCGCCCTGGTCAACCGCCCCCAGCTAGTGCTCGCCGACGAGCCCACCGGCAACCTCGACCGCGAGGCTTCGATGCAGTTGATGGATCTCATGCGTGAGGTCTCCCACGAAGAAAAAACTTGTTTCTTGATCAGCACCCACGACGCTGAAATTGCTAGTCGCTGTGATCGCACGATCCACATCGTCGACGGCCGGATTGCGGACGGCTGAACCGCCCACGTACCTTCCATCCGCATGATCCCCGGCACCGGCCGCCCTAGCACTGACAGCAACAACTAGTTGCCTTTGGGCGCCACAACACTGTCGGTCTTCAGGATTTTCGCCAAGGATCGGCCGACTTTTCCCATCAAGAACCTGGTCAAGCCCAATGAGCCTGAGGTCGCTAAGGCCACAGTCAACAGATAACCGCCGCCAAGATCATCAACCAAGCGAACGCCCGATTCTGTCTCTAGGGTGAGTCGAAAACCGCCCTTCCCGCCGTGTGGCCCGCCCATGGCCAGCATCGCAAGCTGGCCGAGGTTCACGAGTTCACGCCTGAATGTAGGAGGCAAGGTCCCAGGATTCGCCCGCCCAGTTGCCACGACCAGACGCCCCTCGTCATCCAAAACACAGGCAAATTGGTAGTCCAGGGAGCTAAGGAAGTTAAGCTCAGCCGTAAGCTGTTGGCGTAGAACCAGTGGAGTCCCGCCCCAGGACGCTTCGTCGAGCACTGGCTCGACTGCGCCCAATGTCGCTTGCACCGTCTCTACCAGCAATTCGGCGGTAAACGGCTTCGCTATGACGCCAGCGGCGTCGCACTCCTTAGCTCGGCGGCGAACGGCATCATCGACATTTCCTGAGATCAACAAGACAGGCACGTTGTCGAGCAGGGGATTTCCACGCAGCGACTGGCAGACTTCATAGCCGCTGATGTCAGGAAGGACAAGATCGCAAATCACCAGATCCGGAAGATGCTTTTCGACTGTCTGAAGAGCAGTGATCGCGTCCCTCTCCCAGACCACATCGAAGCCCTGACTGCCGAGCATCCGCTCGACTGCCACGCACACACTGACGCTGTCATCGATGACAAACACCTTGGACAAAACACTATCCTCCAAGAGACAGGCAGTGACTACCGCTTCGGCGCTGCAGACGCTCCAGTCTGTCACAGGACCCCTGAAACGGCGCCCGTTTCGTGACCTCCGATCACCGCTGCGGCAGTCTGAACTTGACGACCTGCGTGTCAAAGGCCTCCGCCCCGGTGGCTTGAGCCAGTAGACGCCTTCGATCAGCCTGCTGAATCGAACGCGGATAAGTGCCGACCTTCCAGCGCGGCTCCAGATCGAATTGCGATGGGAATGGAGCACCGCAGTCGAGCTCCACTAGCAGGCGTCGAAAAGCCGGCGGCCCTTCGAGGCCGCCAAACACAGCGTGTACGATCTGACCATGGTCGAGAACGACGAAGATCGGACGCTGGTGACTGGTCGATCGAATCGTAAGGCGCCCGCTCTGAAGGTTCTGAGTGAGCTCTTCCATCAACGTCGAAAACCCTTCCCTATCAAGCTCCAAAGGGGCGGAATCAACGGCGGAGGGCCTCGGCTTGGTATCGGCGGCAACCTCAGACGCTGGGTCGCGCTGCCGCAGGAATCTGACTAGCTCTGTCCCCAGCGTTCGGTTGTCAGACTCTTCCAAAATGAGGTCGAAGCGCCGGAATTCGGTTGGGCTGTCGGTGGCGCCGACAATCAGAATCAAAGGTATCTCACGAAGGGACGGATCCTGCTTGACGGTGGAACAGAACTCGCGAGGGGTCATGCCGTCGATGATCTCAGATCGGATCAAGATCAACTCCGGACGTTGCCACTCCAGGGTCGTCAAAGCATAGAGGTAACTCTCTGCAACCGAGCACTGCAGGCCCCAGAGGCGAAGCCGCTTCTCGACCTGCTGCGCCCGTTCCGTATCGACATCGATCATCAATAGCCTGGTCAACCCTATGCTCCTCGTTTTGCCTTCCAAGTGTTCCTGCTCGCGCCTGCGGTATCCCGACATGCTGAGTTTCGATGGCCAAGACCCATCACCCGACGCCGAATCGGCATCGTAGCGAGCCGACCTTATCCTCAACATTACATTCTCGAGGACCAGGGAACTGCCCCCTACGGGAGCGCCTGTGGTCTTGGTTGCCGGGCGGATGTCCCGAGGTTATCGAAAATAACCTCGCAAGCAATAATCAATAGGCGGATAAGAGAATAACATGAAGGGTGTGCGATGATCCACACAACCAAAAAGTGACACAACAAAGACCAAACACTGAGATCAACACTGCTTGAATGGCCTGACGATCGTAATATAGCGTGTAACAGTATCTCTCCATGATCAATGCCATTCGTCCCGCAGAATCTCGGCCAACTCAGCCGACAAGCGATCAGAAGTCCCACCTAAAAGATTCGCGGTCGGACGATTCTTACAAAAATCAAAAACGTACCTATTGCTGGACGGAAGTTGCCCAGCAACATGGAGGAGTCGGCGATGAAACCAAGTCACTCGGATCCGAAGAGCGCAGCATCGGTGTCGACGGTGCTGCGTCTCGGGCTGGGCATCGTCTTCATCATCTTCGGATCATGGAAAGCCGCGACACCGGTCGCATGGGTTATTTTCTTACCTAATTGGGTGTCAGGAGCGGTCGAGCATGTCGATGCCCTCGACGCCCTAGGTGCACTTCGCATGATGGGTTTTGTTGAAGCCGTCTTAGGACTGCAGCTTTTTCTAGGACTCTTCACCAAAGCCACCGCAGCAGTTTGCACAGCGCTGTTGGCAGGAATCATTTTCCATGTCGGGTTCGATCAGGTTGGAGTCCGTGATGCTGGCCTGCTGTTCTCAGCGTTGGCCCTGAGTATCGCTGGCGGCGGCCCCTGGTCGCTAGATCACTGGTTGAATTCTGAAGCAGAGACGGAGAGCCCCGCATGACAACAAAGAAGAGAATTGTTTCAATTAGCTGGCTGGTTGCGGTGATTGTGGCGGCTTTCGTTTTTTATGGCACTACCGTCCGCAACAATCCAGGCACGTCCAAGATCTCATCCTCGAGCAGTGCCGTTTACGCCTTTGACGTCGTACCGGGTCCGATTCAACCGATCCCGCTCGCGGCCAATCTGGACGCAGACAAAGTTGCCCTCGGACGACGATTATTCAACGAGCCGCGGCTCTCCAAAGACGACACAGTGGCCTGCTCGAATTGCCACCAAATGAAGCTTGGCGGCGCTGATGGGCGCGCGACATCGCCAGGTATCGGCGACGCCCCCGGAAAATTGAACTCCCCGACCGTCTTCAACAGCGCTTTCAACGTCAAACAATTCTGGGACGGGCGGGCGGATACCCTCGAAGACCAGATCGATGGCCCGCTCGAAAACGAGAACGAAATGGGCCTCGACTGGGGCACGGTGATTGCCAAACTGTCAAATGATGCATCCTACGTCGCTCAGTTCAATGCTCTCTACTCTGAAGGGCTCCGACCGGACACTGTCAAGGATGCGATAGCGACCTTTGAGCGATCCTTGATCACACCCAATGCCCGCTTCGACCGTTTCCTGCGTGGAGACGAGAGCGCACTGACCGCGCGCGAGAAGGAAGGCTACAACCTGTTTGTCGATCTGGGCTGCGCGGTGTGCCACCAGGGCATCAACGTAGGTGGCACTCTCTTCCAGAAGATGGGCAAGGTCGGAGACTATTTCGAAGGGCGCGAGGTCACCAAGGACGATCTCGGACGTTACAACGTGACAGGCAACGAACGGGACCGCTTCGTTTTTAAGGTGCCCGGGTTACGGAATGTCGAGTTGACAGCGCCCTATTTCCACGACGGAAGCAGTGAAACCCTGGCGGATTCGGTACGTGTTATGGCTCGCGTCCAACTCGGCTACGATCTCGATAGCACAGAAGTTGCGCTGCTTGTGGACTTCCTCAAGACCCTGACCGGCGACTTGCCGGCCTAACGATCGATCAACTGGCGCCTATCGGAAAAATGACTTGTACTTTAACTATGCAGCGGAGAAGGAGAGCGATATCAAAATTCTTCGCGCCGGATTGAAATATCAAACTCCTCGCCGCCGCTCTTCCTTGATGAAGAGTCAGAGGACAAGACCGACAGCCTCGCCGACCCCACTTCGAGTGTTGACCTATACCTTTAGTTCTCGTTTTCAGTTGCGACCTGAGCCTCACTGGGGCAAACAATTGATCGTAAACGACGATTCTCAATCAAACAAAGCCCAGGAGATATAAGTTGAGTATCAGTGATCGATTGAGTCTGCGACGGCTCAAGATTCCGACCAAACTGATTATCTTGGTCGGCGTCATCGGTGTCGTCGCCGTGATCATGGCATTTGCCCTGATCCGTCAACAACTGGCAGAGATCAGTTCGCTACGCGATGAACAGGCAGGCCTGGGATACTTACGACAGTTGCACAGCACCTTCCAGCACCTGCAACAGCACCGCAGTGCGGCAGGCATGGCCCTGCTCGACAGTAGCTCGCAGAGCGATCTCCAGAACCTGCGGGGCGTTTTGAAAACAGATTTCGAATCTCTCGCATCTACCGACCAGGGGCTCGGTGCCCAACTGACAACAAGCGAGCTCTTCGCCACCGTTCAGCGCAACTGGCGCAACATCTCCAACCGTTTCGACCAATTTGATGAGCAGCAGTCCTATGACGCGCACAGCCGGCTGCTGGATGACGTCGTCGATCTCGCTCTCGTCGTCGGCGAGAACTCCGGGCTTCGTACAACGTCCGACCTGGCGTCGTTTTACCTCACTGACATTACGATGGCACGGATCCTCGAAGTCTCCGAGGAGATCGGCAAGCTTCATGTTCGGGGTCTCGAGGTTGCCGTTCGTGGCACCGCCACCTCCGAGTTACGCCAAGAAATGGCGAACCGCACCGCCAATATCGCGGTCGGCACCGCGGCGATCGAGCGCAGTCTGGAGCTAGCATTCGTTCAGGGTTTCGGGCTTCGGCAGCAAGGCGAGACGGTGTGGCAAACCGCCGATAGCCGGGTGCAAGTCTTCCTCGCCTTCATGGATCAGGAGATTCTGCGCGACTTACCCGAGGGTGAGGTCTTGCAGGCGTCACCGAGCGCTGTTCTGGAGACAGGCAACCAAGCACTGACGGCGCTCTACGCTGTGGCAAACGTCGAGTTGGACAGTCTCGAGGGTCGCTTGACAGCGCGACTCGGACGACGGCACTTGGAGCTCGGCTTGACCCTGGGCGGTCTTGCGATCGGCTTCTTGGTAAGCGGCCTACTGGCATTTCTCATCGCCAGCGGCCTGACTCGTCAGCTCGGCATGATCACCGCGACATTGACGCAAATCGGCATCGGCAATTTCGAAGCGCGATCCGAGATCCTTACAGAGGACGAATTGGGCACGGTTGCCCGGTCACTGAACGGCATGCTGGCCAACACTTTGGCCCTCATCCAGTCGCGCGAAGAAAGAGATGCTCAACAAAAGAGCATCATGAAGCTGCTCGATGAGGTCTCCGATGTTGCCCAAGGCGATCTGAGCCGCGACGCGGAGGTGACTCCCGAGATCACTGGTGCAATCGCGGACGCCTTCAATTTCATGATCAGCGAACTTCGACGGCTGGTTGGCGACATTCAGCACACAGCATCCCAGGTCGGCGACGCCGCAGACCACATTCAAACGACAACAGAAAGCCTGGCTGAAGGCAGTGACTCGCAGAGTCGACGCATCATCGATGCCTCTGAGACGATCCGCAGCATGGCCGGAGCTATGCAAGGAGTGTCAGCGAACGCCTCACGCGCAGCCGAGGTCGCCCGAATCGCTCGCTCCAGCTCGTTGCGTGGCGCTCAGGCGGTGACAGAGACCGCCAAAGGCATGATCAGTGTCCGCCAGGAAGTCCAAGAAACCTCGAAACGCATCAAACGACTGGGCGAGACGTCGCAAGAAATTGGCGAGATCGCCAAGCTGATCAACGAGATTGCCGACCGCACCGGGATGCTGGCGCTCAACGCGTCGATCCAAGCGGCATCAGCGGGAGAAGCCGGGCGTGGATTTGCGGTCGTCGCGGCGGAGGTGGAACGCCTGGCAGTGCGCGCCGCAGACGCCACCAAACAGATCGACGAATTGATCAACACAATTCAAGGCGAGACCAGTGAAGTGGTCATCGCGATGGAAGAGACAACTCGCGAGGTGGTCAACGGCTCGGCATTGGCCAGCGAGGCCGGACAGACGTTGACTGAGATCGAGGGTGTCTCCAAAGAGCTGGCTGATCTGGTCGAGAGTATTTCGGAGGCATCAACATCCCAAGCCGGTTCCAGCGAACAGATTGCGCAGGCCATGGCCGACATCTCCGGCATCTCGCAACGTACCGCATCGGGTAGCCGTGACGCCGCTGAGTCCGTACAGGGCCTCGCTGCTCTGGTCGGCAAGCTACGCGACTCGGTCCGTACGTTCAAGCTGCCTGCCACTGCGGCTTGACCTCGGTCCTCACGCCACAGAAGCCCCGCGAGACAGGTGACCACAAAACAGGTGCCCCACCAGACCATGGCCACGCAAGACAGCTGAGGTTTTGAAACCTCTAGGAGACATCGAGCAATGAGCCTCGACCCAGCGATCAAGAGAGTTTGGATCGAGATCCAGAAGGCGTCTCACGAGCCGGTCAATGCGATCGGTGTCAAAATCGACTCCAAAGACCAAGCCACACTGGACGTATGGAAGACCGAGGGCATCGACCAGTTCATGAAGCCATAAGCTTCCTGCGGGAGACATTTTTAATGACCAAAACCATTCTGGTTGCAGACGACAGCGAAACCGATCGTCGACTGATGAAAGACGCCCTGGCAGGACTCGACTATGAAATCCTCACTGCCGTGGATGGAGAAGAAGCAGTCCGCATCGCCACGGAGCAAAGGCCACCCCTGGTGCTGTTGGACATCGTCATGCCCAAAATGAACGGCTTTCAGGTTTGTCGGCACTTGAAGACCCATGCCGACACGAAAGACACCCGAGTGGTGCTGGTCAGCAGCAAGACTCAGGAGTCAGATCGATTCTGGGGCCTCAAACAGGGCGCCGATGGCTACTTGACCAAACCTTTCGACGACGACGAATTGTTGGCGACGATCGCTGAACTGCTGTAGACGAACGTGGAAACTCGGCTTTGAGCCAGGAACGCATTCGAGCTGCTGAGGAGCGGAGCGGCGCCTACCAGGACACAACGGGCGAAGCGCCGACGTTGGAGGCACTCGTGCGCCTCCTCGACCACGAACTTGCTGCGGTCGAGTTACGCGACAACAGTCCAGCTGACGACATCGTCACCCCCGAGCTGATGATCCGGTTCTCGGTCGGAGAGATCGTATTTGCGGTGACCGCTGAACAGATGGTCGAGATCGACTCGGTGCCGGCACTGACGGCCGTCCCTCAGGTTGGTCCAGCGGTCTGCGGCTTGGCTAACCTCCGCGGAGAGATCATTGTGGTCTTGGATCTCGCCCGCCATCTCGACCTTGATGAGTCTAAACCCGGCGAATCGACATCGCGACGCATGATTGTCGTTCGCGATGCTTGTCTCGGCCGCCCCAGCGGAGTCCTGGTCGACCGTGTCTTCGGTATCGGACCGCTGGATCGCAATGCAATGGAAGCACCTCTCCAAACCCTGCCTAGGTCGGTGATGCCGTTTGTCACCGGCAGCCTGTCAGTTGGCGAGCAAGAGGTCGCATTGGTCGATCTCGGAGCCTACGCTCGATCTGCTGAGGCGGAGACACCATGGTCCGACGCGTAAGCCCGGAGGTTTTGGATGGCTTCTTCTCTGAGGTCAGAGGTTACCTGCCACGCATCCAGAGAAGCCTCGACGGCGCCGGCAGCTCTCCGCCGGCACTCGACGAGCTCGAGGAAGCCTACCGGCTGACGCACTCGATCAAGGGAACTGCCTCGATGGTCAACCTCCAAGAGATGAGCCGAGTCGCTGGTGTTGCGGAGTTGATTCTGGACGAGGTCTTGAACGGCAACCGCGCGTTCGATACCGGTACCGAAGCACAGCTTCTGGCAGCGGTCCACAACATCCACACTCAATTACCGCCAGCAACGTCGACCACAGCACCGACGACCACAGCACCCACACACTCAACACCGGCACCATCCTCGACTTCGGATCAATCCGCTCTCGATCGCTCGGCGGCCCTCCGCCAACAGGCCAATACTCTCGCGAAAACCCACCTGGACTCGGAGCTGGCCGCCACCGTCACCGAGGAGTTCCAGGGTTATCTCGAAACGATTGGCACCCAACTCCGGGGGATGGAGAGCGATCGGACGCAGGTCGAACTATTGTCCGAGATGCGAAGACCTCTCCACACCATGAAGGGCACAGCAGGGATCGTCGGCATGGCCGACGTCAGTCAGCTGACTCATCGGATGGAGGATCTCCTGACCGATCTCGACCAGCAGGACCGGCACCTGGGCGACTCAGAGTTCCAACTGCTGTTTCAGGCGACCGATCTGCTATCCGACATGGTGGCTGGCGAACCCATGACCGATCAGTTCACCACTCAACTCGACTCGGTCCACAAGGCATTCGCTGATGCGCTGCAACTCGATGAAGCAAACGGATCGTTACTTGCAGTCAATTCAGCGCCGAGCTTGGCCAACACCGTGCCGGTCTCACCGGCAGCGTTCGAGCCACAGCACCCCACTGAGCTCCTATCTCGCTCCGATTCGATTCTACGTGTTCGCGCCGACCGTCTCGATGGCGTGCTTCGCCTGCTGGGAGATGTGACCCTCCAGCGTTCTGGATTCGATCGTCAGGTCACCCGCATGAACGAGCTCCGTGGCGAGCTGCAGCTCAACCTACGCCGCCTGGGTCGCATGGCGCGGCAACTCACAGCCGAGCTCGATAGTGGCGGATTGGCAGCTACTGCCACATCGGTGGCGGCAGCCAACCATGATCTCGCGGCGTCCGAATTCGACAGCCTCGAGATGGATCGCTATACCAAGTTGAATCTCCTGGCTCGCCAACTCGAGGAAGCTGCCGCGGATTCTGCTGCGGTCGGCAGCGGCTTCGAAAGCCTGACGCGCGAAGTCGAGGGATTCCAGACTCGCATGGCATTGCTCACCCGGGACATGCAAGAGCGGCTAACCCAACTTCGAACAGTCAGGTTCGACACGCTGAGCAGCCGGTTGCATCGCACGGTCAGAGTCACTGCCGAGAAACGCAACAAGCAGGTCACGCTTACGATCGAAGGCGGCACCACCGAGCTCGACAAGAATATCCTGGAAGAAATCGCCGAGCCGTTGCTTCACCTTTTGCGCAACGCGGTCGATCATGGAATCGAACCCCTGCAAGCTAGGCGAGCGGCTGGCAAGTCCGACCACGGAACCATCACGATCCAAATTGACCATCGAGGTACCGAAGCGATCATCCGGGTTCAAGACGATGGCGCCGGGCTCGATCTCGATCGGCTGCGACATGAGGCGGCAGCGCTTGGTTTCCTCACGACCGAGGAGGCCGAAAAAGCAACGCCGGAAACCCTCCATCCCCTGATTCTCCAGCGCGGCTTCTCTACTGCTCCGGAAGTGAGTGAAGTGTCTGGCCGGGGCATCGGTCTCGATGTGGTCAACACGTCTATCTCGCAACTTCGTGGGCTGCTCGAGGTCGAATCCGAACCTGGAACAGGCACCACCTTCACTATCCGCTTACCAGGCAGCCAATCCATCTTGCGGGTGCTGTTGTTCGCCACTGGCGGCGAGACACTGGCGGTCCCCCTGGCAACGATCGAGCGGGTCGAATCAGCCACGATCCAAGATTTGCAGAGAATTGAGGGTCAACAGACGTTGGCCACCATGGGCGAGTCACTCCGAGCTCTCGAGACTCGAAAGATCCTGGGCATGCCGCCGCTTGAGCAGGAGAGCCCGTCAAAGTTTGCAGCCATCATCCTCCAGTTGGGCAACCAACGGGTGGCACTACTTACAGAACGTATCCTCGGCGTCCAGGAAGTCGTGGCGCGCCCACTCTCTGAAGTCTTCTCTCGTCGATTGTTCGGGCTGGGGGGAGCAGCGCTCACAGGTGACGGCCACGTTGTGCTGGTGCTCAACCCCAGAGATCTGACCCGGGAGCCACCAGCAACAGACACCTCGACGCCGACATCGATCCCATCGAGAAAGCCGGAGATTCTCATCGTCGATGACTCACTGAGTGTTCGGCAGATTCTCAGTCGACTCATGGAACGGCACGGTTGGCAACCACTAGTGGCTCGGAATGGACAGGATGCACTCGAGCTCTTGGGACGCACGGCACGCATCCCCGATGTCGCCCTGGTGGACCTGGAGATGCCACATATGGACGGCTACGAGTTGACTCGAACGCTAAAGTCCCATGCCGGCTACCGACAGATGCCCATCGTGATCCTCACCACTCGCGCCGGTGAGAAACATCGGCGCAAAGCATTCGAGCTGGGCGCCACCGACTACCTGATCAAACCTTACAACGAAACAACTCTGCTCGAGGCCCTGCGTCTCGCGACCGGTTCTTCGTCGGAGTCCCGCGCATGAGCCCACCGCGTCACCGCCGCCTACTGCCTGTCACCATCCATAACCAGTGCCTGCTGATCGATGCTTCACAGGTTGTCACCGTGGAGCAAGGAGACCGGGTCCAGCGCAACCCCAGCGGTGGGTCGCTTCATGGCTGGCTGCTTGGATCACTGGACGGGGCAACGGTCTTCGCCTTGGCGTCGATCCTTGAGCTGGGGGCCGCTCCTCGGACCGATTCAGGATCCATCGTGGTCCTTTCGCGATCGAATGGCGAAATGTGGGGGCTAATGGTCGATCAGGTGGGATCCTCGTTCGAGGCCTCCAGCGATGCCATCCATCCCCTCGACGGGGCGATGGGAGCGGCGACCTTTTCGGCGCTCGTCGACATCGCTCCCGACCCTTTACTGCTGCTCGCTAGCGAGCACTTGCATCCAGATGACGCCAGGGCGGCGCTGCCGGTCGAGACCCAACCACCGCAACCGCATCCCGACAGGCCTATTGCAGACCAGACCACATCACCACGAATGCTGTGGATCTCAATCGACGCCGAACGCCACCTCCATGTTGGCCTGAGTCTCAAGCAGGTGGTTGAGATTCGCGAACCGCTGCCTGTCGCGACGCTTCCAGGACCTGGGACGAACAGCGCTTTGACAGGCTTCGTCGTCTACGACGGCCAAGCGCTGCCAACGGCAAGCCTAGGTCAGCTGTACGGTATCGTCGAGCCAAACGGCACCGCAAGTCGGTTGTTGATCGCCCGTTGCACACGCACAGCTCGCCGGGTCGGCCTACCGATCTTCGGTGAGACTCGATTGGTCGAGTTGCCGATCACCCATCGGGTCGAGATACCTCAGCCTGAGGTCGCCGTCTGGATCCGCGGCTGTTTCCAAATCGACGATGGTGCTTTGCTCGTTCCAGACCTCGACGCGATGCTGGGCTGAGTCCATACAAGCACCTTAATCCGAACAGGCCACGTACCACGACGCCGGGATCGATGCTGGCAGCTGTGATCGCACGATCCACATCGTCGACGGCCGGGTTGCGGACGGCTGAACCGCCCCGGCTCCATCGAGCATGATCCTTTTCGCCGAGGTTTGGTACGTTCTTTAGCGTGGAGATCAACTCGCGTGAACTCATGGAACTTGTCAGGAGCCTAGCCATGAAGAAAATGATCTTGATCTGTTGGATCGGAGCGCTCGCGCTGACCATCACAGGCGCCGTATGGGCTGAATCCGGCCAGGGTGTCGAATGGACCGACGTCCTAACAACCGACACGGATGGTTCGACCCTGATCGGCGGCTTTTCTGTCGAAGCGACGAATGGCTGTGCTCCGTCACGCCGCGCTTACATCGCCTTCCTGTCGCCCGATGGAACCGAGCAGTGGCGCACCACAATCCCGCCGTCGGATGGTGTCAGCAACCTTGAGCCCCAACACGTTCTGACCGCCACCGTGCATGACGCTGCGATCGACCCACAAACAGGCGAAATCTTCACGATCGCCGAAGTGCTGACCGCATGGCAGGGCGGCAGTTGCGCCGCCGGCATCACCACCGCAATCGGTACCGCGGTCATACAGCTTGCCCACGATGGCACGGTACTCGGCGATGTCTTTCTTGGTCCCCGACCCACGGGACCTCCTGCTGACACCTTCGGCTGCGACGAACGCTGTGCCCCCGACCGCCTGCAGCAAATTGTCGGCCGACGGATTACGATCGAACCCACAGGCCAGCTCCGTATTGCTGGCCGGCAACGCGCCCCTCGCGACGCCAAGGGTGCCAGGGATGCTTTTGTAGCCGACCTGTCACCTCCCCTCGACACGGTGTCGAGCCCCGACCTTACCTTTTTCACAAGCGGCCCCGGCGGAGTCCTCGATCACTTTTGTAACATGTGGGCGGAGAGCCATCTGGTGTCGGTCACTAGCCTGCCTAAAACCACCATCCTAGGTAGCTACACCAATCTCGCCGCCGTCGACGACTGCATCCTCCAAATCAAATACGCCGGCCTCGGCAGCGTCGACCAATTTGACGATTACGGCATCGAGACCAAATTCCACCTCCCAGTCTCAGCAACTAGGCTACGGCTGGTGGTCGACTTGACGTTGCCTCCGTATTACCTCTTCGGCAAGGTTGGTTTATTCCTCAAGGATCGCACCGAGGCACGTTTTGTCCAGGTGGCGACCTTGATTCCGGACTCCTACAACAAAATCAAGGCCCGCTTTCCGCTTGACGACCCCACACCTTACATCGACGCCGAAGGCTCGCTGTTGATGCGAGTAGTTTTCAAGTACAACACTGAAACACCTTTTTATGACGACAGCGTCGATATCGATCAACTCGAAATCGAGCCCTATTGAGGACGGTACACCTCCGCCTTCTCCGGTTGATTCCAATCCTCGTACAGCGCGGTTAAATACTGGCCAACCTCCAGCGTTCGAGGGTGCTCTGGACCCAACAGCTGGAGATATTGGCCGTGGCTTCCGAGCAGCAGGGCCTCCGCCTCGGCGTAACGCTGCTGGCCTGATAGACAGACGCCGAGCAATCGCTGGGCCGCCGCTATCTTGGCTGAGGGGATATCAGACGGGTCGAGAATCGTGAGACTCTCGCGCAGCAAAGCTTCGGCAGCCTGCAGCGCCCCCTGATCGGTCAGCAGGGAACCCAGCCCCATCGCCGCAGACGCCACAGACGGGTGTTCATTACCCAAAGCTCGCCGCCGAATATCCAACGCCTCACGAAAGTACGGTTCAGCAGATTGATCATCACCGCGAGCCCGCAGCAGGGAGGCGAGGTTGACCATGCTGGTAGCGACCCGGGGATGCTCCTCCCCCAGACGCTCACGTTCGACTTCGAGTACCTCTCGCAGTAAGGGCTCGGCCGCCGCGTAGTCCCGCTGACGGTGCAGCAAGACGCCCAAATTGCCAATCGTCACCGTCGTATCGGGGTGCTCTCGACCGAGGAGCTCACGCTGCATCGTCAGCGCTCGACGATAGAGATCGGCAGCATCGTCGGCAGCGCCTTGGCTGGACCGCAAAGACGCCAGGTTGCTCAGAGTGGCCGCAATATCGGGATGCTGTTCGCCGAGCAGGCTCTCTTGCATCGTCAGGGCCTCGCGTAACAACGCCTCACCCTCGTCGAAACGCTTGCGATGACTCACCAGCAGCCCAAGGTTGTTCAAGGTAATGGCAATCCGCAGATGTTTCGGTCCCAGCAGTTGACGCCGGATGGCAAGGGCCTCGCGGAACCGTTCCTCCGCTTCTTCGAGACGACCCTGGCGACGCAGCAACACTCCCAGATTGTTGAGGCTGGTCGCAATATCTTCATGCGGCCCTTCAAAGGCCTGCCGACGCAACTCGAGTGCCCTTCGAAAGTGGACTTCCGCCTCGGCATAAGCGCCTCGACCCTGCAACACAATCCCCAGATTGTTGATGTTGTGGGCGATGTCCTCATCGGTTTCGCCCGGCAACACCTGCTGCACGTTCAGCGCCTCCCGTAACAGCCTTTCAGCATCGTCGTGCCTGCCCTGGCGATTCCGCAGAATCCCCAACCCACGCAGACTGTCGGCGATCTCGCGATGGACATCACCGAGCTCGCGACGGCGGATCTCGAGCGCCTGCACCAGTTGAGGCTCAGCGAGTTCGTACTCACCCAAGCTGCGATAGACCCCACCGACAGTGACCATCAGCTTGGCCTGGGCCAGCGGCGCGTCCGCCAACTCGCGTCGGATCTTGGCGGCTCCTTCGTCCAGCACATCCCGGAGACTGAGATCCTGTGCTTCGTTGGGATTGGAACTGTCGAACAACTCGGTCAGCAAATCCAATGCCTGCTCGGCGGTCCGCTGCTGACGCCGGGCCTCCCGCGCCTGCCAGCCGGTCGCCACGATGCCCACCACCAGGCTCGTCACCAACACCAGCACCGCCGCCGCCCCCAGCCAATGGCGACGCAGGAACTTTCCCGCTCGGTAGCCGAGGGTCGGCTGGCGGGCGAGCACCGGCAGCCCATCGAGATGACGACGTAGATCCTCCGCCAATTGTTCGACCGAGCTGTATCGACGCTCGGGCTCCTTGCGCAGCGCCATCAAGATAATGTTGTCGAGGTCACCAGCCAGTCGGCGCTCGAGCTTCTCCGGCACCGTGCCACGGCGCTGGCTCACCTCCTCAGGGGTAGCGGTACGGGTGGTCTCAGTGCGCTCGAGCTCGGTGGTGCGTTCCGCCACCTCCAGCTCGGTCAGGATACGATGTCGGACTGCCGTGCTCGGTTTCGACGGCATCTGCTCACAGACAGCGTGCTCCATCGCTTGTCGTGTCGCTTGGTCGAGGCGATAAGGGCGATGACCACTCAGCAGCTCATACAGCACCACCCCCAGCGAATAGACGTCGCTGGCGGTCGTCAACGGTTCGCCGCGAATCTGCTCGGGACTGGCATAACCCGGGGTCAGCAGTCGGCTGGCTGCGGTCCATCCCGGGCTCAACGGATCGCGCTCTGGATCGAGAATTCTGGCGACGCCAAAGTCCACCAACTTGGTGACACCCTCGGCAGTCACCAGAATGTTGCTGGGCTTGAGGTCACAATGCACGATCAGACGGCGGTGCGCGGCGTGGACTGCCGCGCAGACCGTACGGAACAGGGCGAGCCGTTGACCGATCGACAGCCGATGGGCATCGCAGTAGACATCGATCGGCTCACCCGCGATGTACTCCATCACGAAGTAGGGTGACCCATCCTCGGTGATACCACCGTCGAGCAATTGCGCAATGTTGGGATGATCGAGGTCCGCCAGGATCTGACGCTCGCGCACAAACCGCCCGATGATGGCGTCGGTATCCATACCGCGCTTGATCAGCTTGATCGCCACTTCTTCGCGATACTGGCCATCATCCCGCGCCGCCAGGTAAACCGCGCCCATGCCACCACGGCCGATCTCCCGCACCAACCGATGGGGTCCAATCCGACGACCGATGGGGTCGTCGGTATGCTGAGTCAGCAGGCGTGCGGTGAGCTCCGCAACCGGCTCCTCCAACGGATGGATCGTTGCGTCATCGGCACGCAACATGTCCTCGACTTCGGCGCGCAAGGTGGGGTCGTCGATGGTGGCGTTGTCGAGAAACGCACCCCGTCTCGCTGGTGGCAGCTCGAGCACGTCGTGAAACAACGTCTTGATCCGCTGCCACCGCTCCGGCGTCATCCTGATCCGGTCTCCTCAGTGGACTCGGGACCTCTCCCGGACCCACCCTGGTGAAGATCGTTGGCCAGCCAGGCTTTGGCGGCTCGCCATTCCCGTTTGACGGTAGCCGTCGAGATCCCCAACGCCTCCGCTGTTTCCTCGATCTTGAGGCCACCGAAAAAGCGCAGCTCGACGAGTCGACTCATGCGTGGATCGAAGGCTGCCAAATCGTCTAGCGCATGGTCCAAGGCGATCAAGTCTTCGGCGCGCTGCACGGGCAGCAGGAGTTCCTCGTCGAAGGTGATCTTCGGAGTGTTGCCACCTCCTCGCTTGGCAGCCCGCAGCTTTCGCACGTGTAACATGGTGATCCGCCGCATCATCTGCGCCGCCACGCCGAAGAAGTGGGCCCGATTCTGCCACTTCACCCGCGTCTGGTCGACGAGTTGCAAATACGCTTCGTTGACCAAAGCTGTCGGCTGCAGGGTATGCCCAGCACGCTCCCGCCGCATGTAGCGTTCCGCGAGGCGGTGGAGTTCGTCGTAGACCAGCGGCATCAGCAGATCGAGCGCCTCGCGGTCGCCTCGACTCCAATCGATGAGCAGCTGAGTGACGTCGCTCACCTTACCCCTATTGCTCGTTTGGCCACGATTGCCCGTTTGGCTGCGATGACCCGTTTGCCCGCGATGGCTCGCATCACCACCGATGCGCCCAATCGTCGGATCTCCCAGACCGAAACGTCCAGCCACCAGAGACGCCCGACAGCGCTCGCCAGACGACTGACCGACAGAAACTCGTCGCAGCACTGGATTCGAGTTCGATTTTAGTCGTGAAAGCACCATCGTCGCCACATCATCTCCCCCGTCTTCCAGCATTTGTCGTCTTCCAGCATTTGTCCTTGGCACGGTGATCTCTGTGCCGGCTGGGCCCGTCTTGACAGGCGCTCACTTATGCAACGTTCCGAATACGACCCGAAAGGATCATCCACCCCAGCAGCACCGACAGCCGCTCAGCTACCGGTGGAGCCTTGGCCGAACGATTCAGACTCGCCAGCGGTGTTCGCACAAATTCGGCCGGCTCGCTGACGACTGAGCGAAAGGGTGCACACCCGTGATCCATTTTTTGGCTCGTTATCGCCTACCAACAAGACGGCTTCACGCGCCACGTTCCAATCACCGACCGCCAACGCTGAGGGTGAACGCTGGTTTCACGACACACGCTCGACTTGCAAATTGGCCCCTAAAAGTTGCTCTTTGCTGGAGACTCCACATGCTGAGACCGGTCCGTGCCTTCACCGTGTTACTGTTTTTGGTCAACCTAGCCTGCGCCGGTTTATCCCTCGCCGGTCCATCCATAGCCGCTGACACCGGCAGCCTCGACGTCGACTCGGACTTCGTCGATCAGGCTGAACTGATCATCGTTGGCCACATCTTGGATCAAAATCTCGAAAACTGGATCGACCAGCCGATGATCCAATATCAGGTGGCGGTAGACGAGGTGCTCGAGGGAACCCTCCTGGCCAGCCCGATCGCTGTCCAGGTGGGAGCTGCGGTGCCGTTGACGGAGGGTGAACGGGTGCTGCTGGCCCTGGGAGCCCCGCTGCAGAACGGCAACTACAAGGCTCTCGGGGACGGGGCAGGTGTGTTTCATATTGGCATCATCGAGGACACCGAAGTCGCCTATCGCAAACTACGGACCTCTGACGAGGCCGAGCTCGCACCTCTTGCAACACCTGAGCAGCAGGTCGTTCGAGATCTCGCGACATTCACCCACTGGCTCACCCATCGAGCCCATGGCGCAAAGCCCGAGGTCGACTACTTTCGCACCGTCCCATCAACCGAGCTGATGACCTCCAGCAAGCCTTTACTGTCGATTCCGGAAGGATCGAGCCAAAGCCTACCGCTGAAGGTCGACCCGTTGGGCACGGTTACCGATCGCTTGGGAGACAGCTCCGTGCTGTCCGACCTGCTGTCCGCTACCGTTCGAGCCAACAGCACCACTCTGTTCCTCGATGTGCGCTACCGTGAGGGCTTCTCGAACGATCTCACCATCACACAATTCCGCTTCGATACCGACCAGAACATCGCCACCGGTCGCCTCCTAGGCATCGGTGCCGGCCTCATCGGCATCGACGCCGGAGTCAACATCGGGGGCTCAGCCCTCGGCAACCAGGCGCAGGTTTTTGTCGATGACGGCACAACTCGGACGGTTGTCGGCCAGTTTCCAGCTACGGCGCGAGCCGATGGCTATAGCGTGGCCGTGCCGTTGACAACCATTGCGGACGAGGGTTTCTTCAATTTCTCGGTGATCAGCTTTTCGAGTCAAACGGGCCGCAGTCAAGATTTCATGCCCGATCTCGACCTGCCACCGGCAACCACTGGCACGGGTGTCCTAGCGGCCCCCGACACGCTACAAGCGACGGTGGCATCACCGGATCAGATCAACCTGACCTGGAATGATCGGTCGAATATCGAACAGGCCTTCGAAATCCAACGCCGTTCCGGGAGCTCAGGCTACCAGACCATCGCCAACGTCGGTTCGAATGTCACCGTCTATGCCGATCAACCCTTGGCTGCTGGCATGACCTACACCTACCGGGTCCGCGCTCGCGGCACCAACGGCACCTCCGACTACTCAGCAGAGGCCTCGGCAACCCTTCCCAACACCGGCGAGGCGACACCCACCAACCTGGTCGCCCAGGCGCTGTCGGCGTCCGAGATCCAACTCGACTGGACTGACAATGCCACCAGCGAAGAGGGTTACCAGGTCGAGATGCAGTCTGCCGGAGGATTCAGCCTCACCCAGACCCTGCCAGCCGACAGCGCCACGACAACGGTCTCCGGTCTGGATGCCGCCACCCTCTACACCTTCAGAGTTCGGGCAACCGGCGGGGCCGGTAACTCCCCCTACTCCAACCAGGCAAGCGCAACCACATTCGCCGCCGACATCGAGCCCTGTGAGCCCAGTGCAACTACCCTGTGCTTGAACGACGGACGGTTCAAGGTCGACGTCGCCTGGCAAGACTTCGCAGGCAACACTGGCTCGGCAGTTGACGCCGGTTTGGTGTCCACAGATTCGGGGTTGCTCTACTTCTTCGATGCCAACAATTGGGAGATGTTGGTCAAGGTGCTCGACGGCTGTGACATTACCAACCACTTTTGGGTGTTTGCCGCCGCCACCACCGACGTCGGCTACACGCTCACCGTCACCGACTCGCTGACCGGCACCGTCAAGACCTACCAGAATGCTCTTGGCGATGCGGCGCCGGCGATCACCGACACCGAAGCTTTCGCCACCTGCACTGCCGGCTCACGAACCACCGGCTCACGAACCACCGGCTCAAGAAACACCGGCTCAAGCAATACCGGCTCAAGCAATACCGGCTCAAACCAGGTTCAAGGACCTTCGCCAACGCTGACGGACTTGATAACCAAACAAGGCACCTGCGAGCCGAGCGACACCACTCTGTGTCTCAACCAGGGGCGCTATCAAGTGGAAGTGGACTGGACGACCAACGACGACAGCGGGATGGGGCAAGCCGACGGTTTCCAATCGGCGGATTCAGCTCTGCTGTGGTTCTTCTCGCCCAACAACCTGGAAATGCTCGTCAAAGTCCTCGACGGCTGTGCGGTCAACAATCGCATCTGGGTTTTTGCTGCTGCCACCACCGACGTCCAGTACACATTGCGGGTGACGGATACGGAAACCGGTGAGGAGAAACGCTACCTCAATCCGGCCGGTAACGCCGCAGACGCCATCACCGACACCGATGCATTCGCGGCCTGCCAGTGAATGGGCGCCGTAACCGGCTGAAGGCAGATTGACGTGAGCGCCCCAATCCGAACAATATCTTCTATCAGTGACTTGGCCACAGAATCTCTCCTAGGGTAGGATACACTCTGCACCCCGGGGCGCAGAGTGAGCCACTTCTGAAAGGAGCGACGATGGGCAAGAAGGCATTGGTGAAGCTCGAACAGGGGCTGACGGCGAGTTCGGTGGCTTTTGGCTGTGCATCACTGCTCGACGCCGGCCTCGAAGAGCGATTGGGCTCGGGTTACGACGACGAGCAAGGGCTCGGCAACGGCGGTCAGCTGGCGGTGCGGGTGGCGCTGCGCATGCAACACTTGAAACACAACTTCGAAGTTGCCCAGGAGGCCCTGGAACGCATCCGCGATACCTTGCGAGCGGATCGCAAATCACGCGACGTAGTGACCGACAAGCTCTACGAGCGGGTGAAGGATCTCCGCCAGATGAGTCGTGCTGCCTTCGAGGGCGACACCGGTGATCGTTTCCTCGGCCTACGCGGCACGCTGCCACGGGAGCCCAAGGAACTTCACGCGCTCACCGGCCCAGTCGTCAACCGGCTGGCGGACGCCGAGTGGCCGATGCCTCAGACTGTCACGCCTTCGCTGACCGTTGATCGGGACAAGTCCGTCCGATGGGTGATCGAACTCTATCGCGAGCTCGACAAGGCGCTGACCAAGGTCAAAGTGAGCGAAACACGGAAGGCTATCGCGCTGGCGGCCAAGGAGAGGGCGGAGGAAGCCCACGACGAGTTCCTCGGCAAGGGCAGCCGCTTTCTCGAGGCGGCTCTCGATCTCGCCGGGCTAGACGACCTGGCAGCAGCGGTGCGACCAGACCAGGGTCGCCGAGGGCGACCACCCAAGAAGAAACTCGCCGCCGCCAAGCCCACCGCCAACACCACGTTACTCGCTGCGGCCAGCGCGCAGATCAAGGCCCAGCTGCCCGCCAAGAGCCAAGCTTCGGGAGACGACGGTGAACGTGCCGATTTGCTGCCGGACGTGGACGACGAGGCCCGCTAAAACCCTACTGCCGAGCCCAACTGTAATTGCGAGGGAATAATCGAACCTTGCTTCCACAGTGGGTGATTGGCCCCTTTGTCGAGCCCAAGAAGCGTAAAACCCCGCTGTAGGAGCGAAGGAATAATCGAACCTTGCTTCCACAGTGGGTGAATGGGCTTCTTGTCGACCGACAGAAGCGATATCACCCGCTGTGGAAGCGAGGGAATAATCGAACCTCGCCTCCACAGTTGGTGATTGGGCTTCTTGTCGAGCTCGAGACGCGTGATCACCTGCTGTGAACCCAGGGTGCAAGGCCAACCTTGCATCGACTGCATCCATGAGACTACTGGCGGCAATCCCGCGGCCGTCGATTGCAACCGGGTCGACACTGCCGAACGGTTGAACCTCTCCGGTCTCCAAGGCCCGCAACAGCAAGACGGACCGTGGCACTCGTCGAATCCCCCACCAGTCCAAAGTGGGGAACCGAGATCGGCCCTGGATCGACGATCAACACGTCCTCGGCTTGATCTTATGGATCAATTCCCGCATTACTCAGCGGGAAGATCGCCGAGTCGACTTCAATTCAACATCTCGAAAATATTGACGGGTAGCCCTAGACTGGCTCCCACTGGACTGTCAGACGACGATTTTGTGCTCCCGATGCGTCGTCTGGAAAAAATACCTTGCCCCGCTGAGTCCGGTATTGAACTTGAACATGAAACTCATCATGTGATGCGGCATACTCGGTCACACACCCGTGGAGCTCTACCGCTCGGTACGCCCAGCTGTAGGTATTCCCAGTATTCGTTTGTCCGATGACCTGGTCACCCACACGAATGCGAAACTCGGTATTTGTGTTGGCGGTATCACTCTGAACCCGGGACATGTGGGCGTGCACCAGAATCTTGTAGACCGTACCCTTATCTACATCACAGTCAATTTTCATATCACTCGCTGGAATACTCGCCCAATCTGTGCTGGTACCGTCTTCCGAATCTGTCCACTCTGCGGTTTTCATAAACATGTCTGTTCTCCTTAGCGTTTCAGTTTTGTCGTCAAGAACTACGTGTCGGATCCACCTCGGCATGAACTGAAGTGGACTTATTTGATAGGCCCCCACATCGCCGTCAGCCGACGCGATTGACTGCCAGCGGAGTTCTCCGCGAACTGAACGGTTCCACCCTGAGTCCGGTATTCCACTCGCACATGCACTTCGTCATGCAACGCCGTGTATTCTTCCAGGCAGCCATGAAACTCTACCGCCCGATACGACCAGCTATAGGTATTCCCGGTATTGGTTCGCCCCACTACCTCGTCACCGACCCGTATCCTGAATTCGGTATTGATGTTGGCGGCACTACTCTGCACACGGGAGAGATGCGCGAGCACAAGGATCTTGTAGTTCTTGCCCTTTTCCACATCAAAGTCCATCTTCATTTCACTGCCCGGGATACTCGCCCAATCCGTACTGGTTCCGTCTTCGGCATCCGTCCACT
Source organism: Acidobacteriota bacterium (assembly GCA_029263395.1). GTDB lineage: Bacteria > Acidobacteriota > Thermoanaerobaculia > Multivoradales > J023 > JAAELT01. The sequence continues at coordinate 161,275 of JAJCXO010000285.1, forward strand.
CTCTGGTTTTCATAAACATGACTATCTCCTTGATTAATTCGACTCTCTAGATTGCAACGGCTTCAACAGTGATCTTCTCGCTAAATTCGTCAGAGGAACATCGGACAAAGTCTGATATATCCATTCACAAAACCGTAGACATCGCTGACTGAGCATGGACACCGTAATCGCCGAAGCCCAAACCTGAGCCCCCGCGGACGGATCCGCGATAGCCGTAATTCTCGGCCGGAACCTCGGATGTCAAACCCTCTTGGATGGCATATTTGACAAGATTGGCAAAGCGACGAATATGAAGCTTTTCCATTATGTTTTTCCGGTGAGTGTGAACGGTTTTGGTACTGATACAGAGTTGATCTGCCAGCTCACTTGCAGATTGCCCCTCAGCCAACCATTGCAGCACTTCCCGCTCGCGCTCAGTCAACACACTGAACACTGAGGATGCCGGATCTCGAGCGGATTTAGCCGCACCTACGAGACTGCCGGCGACGGCTGGCGAAACATAAGTCCCTTGCGCCAAGAGGATCCGCACCGCCTGCTGGAACTCCTCGAGGGAACAATTCTTGAGGACATACCCGGTGGCGCCCGCACGCCATGCCGCCGCCACCAGCTTGGCGTCCGATCGCTGGGCGATACAGAGGACTTTGGGCTTGGGGTAGCTAGCGCTGATGCGCCTGGCGGCATCAATGCCATTGAGTCCCTCCAAAGCAATATCCAGGATCACCAGGTCCGGCCGGATTTCCCGGGCGAGTCGAATGGCATCCGAGCCACTTCGGGCCCGTCCGACAACCTCCATACCCTGCATCTCGTCGATCAGTTGTCCTATACCTAGTAGAAAGAGTTGCTGGCGGGCTGCGATCAAAACTCGAGTCATGTCACCTTCTCCTCTTGTGGTGCAGCGTCAGGGGGGCGAAGCCGCTATGCCCATCCGACCCTCTTGCCGTTGGGGATTACGCGGCTTGAGAAGGTTGAATTGCAAGGCACGAGCCAAGGTCTGGTAGGGGGTTAATGAGGAGGACCCTGGCCGATCAAGAACCGCCCCCATGCTTCCTAAAACACAGAATCTCGCGTCATGACCGACCGTGTAAACGTCTTTTTTTCAGCACTTTGCCGACGGGTCCTGGCTGTTCGCCGCGAGAACACCAGGGTGGAGTCGATCAAGCCAACGCGGGCGATACCGCCGCAGCGACGCGGCACAAGATGGCTGCCGAAGGCACAACGCAAGATGTCCATGGACGTTCTTGGACATCTCTAAGATGTCCTCGCCACAGACAAGCATCTGGGCCACACCGACTCGCCTCGAAGAGGATCGACGGGTTACGATGGGCTCACTATGTCCAGGCTACCGGTGATCCAACCGAAGACTCGCATCCGGACCTCGCGCAGCACACGCTGGCGAGCAGCTGTGTTGATCCTTGTCCACCTGTTGATTGCCGCCCACATTGCCCATTGGCTGACGAAAGGGCGCACGGTGACGCCGGTCGAGCCGTCGGAGGCGGCGGCCTTGGCGTTGACCGGGACGGTCAACACCGGCTTGGTGTTCTTCTCGATCGCCATCCTCCTGACCGCCGTGTTTGGCCGCTTCTTTTGTGGCTGGGGCTGCCACCTGGTGGCACTACAGGATATGGCGCGAGCGCTGCTCGAAAAATTCGGACGCCGGCCGAAACCGCTACGCTCGCGACTGCTGCGCTGGGTGCCGATGATCGCCTTCGTTTATGCCTTCTTGTGGCCGGTGATCTATCGGCTGGCAGCTGGACAACCGATGCCCGCACTCCAGACCGAGTTCACCACCACGGAATTTTGGGCCACCTTCCCGGGCTGGATCATCGGCGGTCTCACCTTCTTGATCTGCGGCTTTCTGACGGTGTACTTCCTCGGCGCCAAAGGCTTCTGCACCTACGCTTGTCCCTACGGTGCAATCTTCGGCGTCGCCGAACGCCTGTCCCCGTTCCGCATTCGGGTGACTGACGCCTGCGAGGGCTGCGGACATTGTACTGCGGTGTGTACCTCGAACGTGCGGGTGCACGAGGAAGTGCGCGACTTCGGCATGGTGGTCGACAGTGGCTGTATGAAGTGTCTCGACTGTGTCAGCGTCTGCCCCAACGATGCGCTCTACTACGGTGCGGGCCCCTTACCGCTTGTCACCAAGCCCCGCGCCGATGGCCGCAAAATGAAGCGGTTCCCGTTGAGCTGGGCCGAAGAGGGTGTTGCTGCAGCAGCGTTCGCCGCCGGGTTCTTCACCTTCCGTGGCCTCTACGGTGAGGTGCCCTTCCTCATGGCGTTGGGTTTGGCCGGGGTGCTGGCGTATCTGGTGCTGATGTCATTCCAGATCGCTACACGGCCGAATATGACCTTCAAGGGCTGGCGGTTCAAGCGCGGCGGCAGCCTGCAACCGGCAGCGTTTGGCCTACTTGCTGGCATGACCCTGTTGGCGGGGTTCTGGGTCCATAGCGCGATCGTGCGTTACCATACCTATGCTGGCGACGCTGGCTACCGCTCGGCCAAGGCCTGGCAAGCGGTGGTATTCGACGTCGTGGCCCCGCAACCCGCAATCGAATCCACTGACCGGGACCGCATCGCTCAGGGCTTCTCAGCGTTCGAAAATGTCCGCAACCTGGGCCTGATCGACAGCCGAGGATTGGACGCCAAGATGGCCTGGCAGGCCGCACTGCTGGGCCTGGAAGCGGAGTTGGAAACCCACGCGCTGGCCGCGCTCGAAAAGAACGACTTGCCAGTCGAGATGCATCAGCTACTCGGTCGCCGGGCGTTCGAAGCCGGCGATCCAGCGAGTGCAGCAAGCCATTTCGAACGTGCGGTCGAAGCGGATGGCGACCAGCTCTGGGCACGTATCAACCTCGGTGTTGCGCAGACTCAGAGCGGTCGCTTGGATTTGGCCAAGGCAACCTTCGAGGAAACCGTCGATGAGTTCGGCGAAAGTGTCACTCTGGCCTACAACCTGGGCCTGGTCGAAGCCTACGCTGGACAAATTATGGCCGCCACCACGCAGTTCGGACGAGCCGTCGAGCTCGACCCGAGGCACTTACCGGCACGCGAGAACTTCGCCGGCATGTTGGCCACCCTGGGTCGCTTCGAAGAGAGCGCCGATCAATATGCCCTGGCCGTCGAGATGGCGCCGACAGATCCCCAGACACGCGTCCTCTTTGCCCGCGTGCTGGCGGCTGCTGGACGCTTCGAAGAGGCGTCGGAGCAGGTGGGTGAGGCACTCAGTATCCATCCCGACTCAGTCGAGGCTCGACAACTCCAGGCTCAACTTCGTTCAAATCCATGAGTCCATCGCTATGGACGAAGCCGTATCTCAGGCTATACTTAGGAGAACCGAATGCTCAGTTCCGAGATGTGGCCACCTTGAGGGGTGTGCGGTCCTCGCGTTCTGAGGTACCCATGACCCATCAAAACGAGGAACCTGCGACGATGCGCTATGCACGCCCAAGAGTGATTTTCATCACGCTCGCGTTGACCGTCTTGGCAGCCTCCCCCGCACTCTGTGCAGGCGGAGTGACCGAAGGCGCCCTTTCCGTCGGACCCGATGTAACGATCTACAACCTGAGCGGCGTCAACAACTACGGCGACAACGGCGGCGCCAGTGCGTGTCCTCCCGGTTACAACGGCACCTGCCGTGGCTACAGCGTCGGTACCGATTCCTGCAACATCGGTAGCGTCCCGGTCGACTGGTGTGATCCGCCGGACGGCACCCAGGGCGACTGTCGATTGACCACCGACGAATTCCATCCGATCGTCGCCACCAACTCTGACCATTCGGTGATCGCGCAAAATCTCTACCGGCTCAAGAACGGACGCTTCGAGCAACTCGGCATGAGTTTCCTCAAGCACGGTTTCGTATCAACCAACTCCAGCAACTCCGCTTGCGTCTGGAACGACGACGGCACCCCCAACACGAGCTGCGTCAGCCCACCGGCGGGCGGCGATCAACTGGGACTTGGCTGCACCGATTTTTACGGTCCGGGGCTCAATGCCTCACGCCCGATGGGTCGCAGGTCGGAAGTCAACGCCGCCGGAGCCAGTCATCCGGCCACTCGAACCGGTGGTGAGACCGACGACAACTACGATCAACGCATTGTCGTCGCCGAGGAAGATCTCGATCCAGCCCTGAACGCCGGAGCGCTCTACTGGATGGAAGGCCACTACGTTGTGCGCGACGATGCCCGCGCTGGCAACGGCCTCAACAACGCCTCCTACCGTCCTGTGGTTGTCGGCTCGATGCCCGACTTGGACATCAACCTCACTGGAAGTACGATCCGCGAGCAGCCGGCCATCATGGCTTGGCAGGCCATCGATCCGCTGGTCGAGATTGTCGCGGTCGATCGGCGAACGTCCTTCACCGGCGAGGCCGCCGATCCTCCTGCCACCGGCCAAACGTATCCCGACTACACGGTGACCGAACGCTTCTACGCTGCCCGTCGTGTTTACCCGGCCACCAGCGGCGACTACAGCTACCGCTACGAGTACACGATCTACAACATGAACTCGGACACCTCGGCAGACGGTTTTGTCGTCCGTTTTCCGGCCGCGACCAATATCGGTAACGCCGGCTTTCGCGACGTCGACCATCATTCTGGCGAGCCCTTCGACACCTCCGACTGGGACATCGAAATCGATGAACCCAATGGCAGGATCTTATGGACGGCTGTCGATATGGGCGCCGACACCAACGCCCTACGCTGGGGAACCGCGTTTACCTTCTGGTTCGAGGCCGACCTGCCACACATCGACTTGAGCCAGTCGTTGGACCTGTTCAAGATCGATGAACTCGCCATGGCTCGATTCGAATCATTAGACCCGGATCTGTTTGCGGACGGGTTCGAGAGCGGCGATATCAGTCAGTGGAGCGGTCGCTAAACGACGGCTCTGTGCGACTCTGACATTGGAGTCGCCCTCACATCGAAGCCGCTCTGATAGCAGAGCGGCTTTTGTATTTTTGTCTGAAGGGTTTGAAGGGATGGGGCACTTCACCCGGCGGGATCGGGCCCATCAGCACGCATGCCCCATCGGGCGGGATCACCTCCTATTTGACGAATCAACAGGTTGAGCTGCGCGGCACCACGGCCACCTTCAAAATTAGTTCTCAGAACTAATTTGATCTGATTCCGAGCCATTTGCCGCCACTGTCTACAGGCGTTCCCATCACCCAGGCTCTTCACCCTGGATTCATCCGGTCAGAACACCTCTGGAGACAACGATGCTGCTCTTGCTCGGGATCACAACCCTCTTTCTGTTCGTTCCGTCGCTCAGTTTCGCCGACCCGGTCGCCTATTGGCCTTTCGAGGAGCCGACCGGAACCGCCACGATAGATGCGACGGGCAACGGCCACGACGGCGTGCTAGTGAACGGAGTCCAGCACAGCGACGGGATTTCGGGCTTGAGCCTGGAGTTCTCGAACACCGGGGACGCAGTCGAAATCTTTCCGATTGGCACCTTGGGGCAATTGCAGCAAGTCTCGATCTCGGCTTGGGTGCGGCAAGCCGCACGCGGCGAATTCACGTCGATCGTCGATGCCCGAGATCTCGTCGCGGATGGTTATGACCTCTACCTCAGCAATACTGACCGGCTCTTCCTGCGGGTTAATCAATCCACTCTGATGGGTCCGACGGTGGTCGCCGACAACACTTGGCATCACGTGGCCGGGGTGTGGGACGGCCTGAGTCTGAGTCTTTATGTCGATGGCGTGCTGGACGCCACCACAATAATCCCGGTCACCACCGTTGATGTCGTAGCACCGCTGCTTCTAGGTCGGCATTTTCAAGATGACTCCCGATGGGAGCTCTCCGGATCACTGGACGAAGTACAAATCTACGATCGTGCACTTGCGGCCTCGGAAGTGCTGACCCTCTCCCAGGGCAACATCACCGACACCGCCGCACCGCTGCGATCAAACGCGCAACCGATGGGTTTGCTGCCGGCCGGCACCGTCGAAGTGACGCTCGGGGTCGACACCGACGAAGCAGCGGAATGCCGCTGGTCCGACCTCGGTGACACGCCCTACGACGGGATGGTCAACGTCTTCCTGACCACCGGAGGCCAGAGCCACTCGACGATCATCAACGGAGTCTCGGACGGTGAGACCCACACCGTCTATTTACGCTGTTCCGACTCGCTCGGCAACGTCAATACCAACGACGTGACCATCCAGTTTACGATCGACTCGGTTGCCCCCGGCGAGCCGGGCCTTCTTGGGCACTGGCCCTTCGAAGACCTCGGCGGCGTCGCTTTCGACACCTCCGGTAACGGTCATGATGCGACGCTGGGAGGCGGCGCGGTTTGGGGCTCTGGCCAAGTTGGTGCGGGCCTCGATCTCCAGGCAGCCGGGGATTATGCTGGGGTTGAAGCTAGCCCACTCCTCGATCAGCCGGGTGCCCTGACGATTGCGGCCTGGATCCAGCACCCACCCCGAGCGGAGTACACCGCGATCGTCGACAAACGGGATGCAGGCTCGGACGGTTATGACCTGTATCTTTCCAATACCGGTCGCGGTTTCATACGGGTCAACGCTTCGACCCTCGCCGGTACAGTGCTGGTGACCGATGGCACTTGGCACCATCTAGCTGCAACCTGGGATGGCTCGAGTCTAGCGCTCTATGTTGACGGCATGCTCGACGCCAGTCTGGGGATACCGCCCACCACTGTCGACACCTCGAGCTCACTGCTCTTTGGGCGCCATTTCCAAGACAACGCGCAGTGGGAATTCGCCGGCCTGATGGACGAAGTTCGACTGTACGATCGAGCATTGACTGTCCAGGAAATCTCCGCCCTGGCACAAACCAGCCCGATCGATCAGAGCCCACCAGTGCGCGGAAACGCGTCCCCGAATGGCACCTTGGCCGCTGGTACGACGGCAACAGTACTTCAGCTCGACACGGACGAAGTTGCCGATTGCCGTTGGTCAACGAATCCCGGCGTTGCCTACCCAGCCATGCCCAACACGTTCTCGGCCACCGGTGCATCGGCTCACGCCACCACCGTAACAGGACTGATCGACGGTGGCTCCTACACCTATGCGGTGCGCTGCGTCGACTTGGCAGGCAACGCTAACGCCGACGACTTGACGATCAGCTTTCAGATCGACACCACCAGCTCTGGAGGCGCTGGCCTTTTAGCCCACTGGCCGTTCGAGGAGAATGGCGGCGCCATCGCCTTCGACGCCTCGGGCCAGGGTAAGGACGCAACCCTCGTCAATAGTCCGCAGTGGGCGCCGGGTATCGAAGGCCTCGGCCTCAGTCTCACCGGCTCCTCAGACGGTGGCTTGGCGCCCGCAAGCGTTGTCCCCGGACCGCTCTCGGCCCTTTCGATCGCGGCCTGGGTCCGCCACGACACGCCAACAAGCTTCTCGTCGATCGTCGACCAGCGCGACGCGGTTGACGACGGCTATGACCTCTACCTTTCGGACACCGGCACCGCCTTCATCCGGATCAACGCCTCGACCCTGGTCGGGGCCACACCGATCGCTGATGGCACTTGGCACCACTTAGCCGCGGTTTGGGACGGTGGCCATCTCACCGTTTATGTCGACGGCGCGCCGGACGCCAGCACCGTGACGCCGACAACCGTCGTCGACGTCACGGGTCCGGTGCACTTGGGTCGGCACTTCCAACTCAACAGTCAGTTCGAGTCGGCAGGCTCGATCGATGAAGTCAGGATCTATGACCGGGCACTTACCGCGAGTGAAGTTGCGGCCCTGACCGCCAGTGAGCCACGTTTGACGCTGTCGCCGAGCTTCGTCGACCGGCACGTCTTGCAACGGATTGGCACCACCGCGGATCTGCCCCTCAGCGGCAGCTACATCGGCAGCCCAACGGCGATCGAAGGCCGCATCGTCGACGCCCTCTCGGGGGATCCACTCGACCAGCTCAACTGGATGCCGGTGGACTCGGCGCCAACCGGTGGCACCTGGAGCGGTACCTTGCCGAACCTTCCTCAAGGCGGTTGGTATCGCCTCGAGCTACGTTTCACCAACGATCATTCAGTGGATCTAACACCGTCCAACCGGCTGGGCGTTGGCATGATTGTCGCCGCCATGGGTCAAAGCAGCATGGCCAAGCTGTTCACTGAGATCGCATTCACCGGCGACGGAGATCTCGGCGTCGCATCCCAGGAGTCACCCCATCAACTGACTCACCGCTACGGTTATGGTAATCCAAGGGTCTCGGCAACCCAACTCGGTGGCTACCTGCGCTCGGCGTCCAATCCTGGAACGCCACACTACGGTGACGTCACCGGTGACGGCGGGGTGCGGTTCGCCAACCAACTCGCCGAAGCCCTGGAGATTCCGATCCTGATCCTCGACTTCGCAATCGATGGGACGAGCATCTTGGAGTGGACCGATCCGCAATGGATCGGCCGTCTGAACTTCGACGCCGCGCTCACCACGGTAGGTGGCGATTTCGAAGCCTTGGTCTGGTTCCAGAGCGGTGAAGATATCCTCAATCAATTGCCGGCACCTACCTACCTGAGTCACTTGAATACCTTCTATGACCAAATCCAGGCCCAACTACCGACGGGTCGCCCCCTAGAACTCTTCGAGGCAGTCCAGGGCCGCGGCGACTATCCACAGTCACCAGATGCGTCCTACGCAGCCATTCGGCAGGTACAGATCGATTGGCCGCAGCAACGCCCCCACATCCACGCAGCGGGTACTGCCATCGACCTGCACCTGGCCGCCAGCAGCTACAGTCGAGGCGACGGGCACTACACCGCGTCCCAGATGCAGATCCTGGCCGACCGCTACACCCGAGCGATCCTCAACCTCTTGAACGAGCCGGGCTTTGCTGGCGGCGTCGCCGGCCCGCGCGTTGCAAGTGCCGTATTGTCAGGCTCCGAGGTCACGGTGCATTTCACCCACGATCAAGGCACTGCCCTGACGGTGCCAAGTCCGGGATTGCCCATCGAAGGTTTCGAGCTTTCGACCGACGGCTTTACCACGGTTCTACGCCTGGGCGACGGGATCAGTGGTGCTCAACTCTCTACTGACGGCCAGAGCGTCGTGCTCGACTTGGCCAATGCCCCCGCCGGCCAGCTCACCTTGCGTTATCTTTATGGAATGAACCCCTTCGGGCACAAATCCGGCGACGTCCAACAACGCCCCAACGGCAACACCGTCTTCGACAACTTCCAATATCACCCAGATCGCGCCGGACTGCCCGTCTTGCCCACCACGGGGTTGGTTGTTGGTGCTGGATGACCTCCTCTCCCCAACTCGAAATGAACTCAGCCTGATTCGCGAGAATCCTCGAGCCACCTATCGCTGGGTTGACTCGTGCGGTTGACGGTAAACCTTGATGGTTGGATGGGTCGCACGGTCCTGTTCCAAAACTTCGAGCCCGGGAAAAGGCGCCTGCTCAAAACCGACGATCAGGCGCGCTCCCGGATTCATCTCTCGGCGTAGCTTCTCCCGCACCCGATCCGGTTCAAACGAGCTGAGATCGAAGAAGAAGATCACGTCATAGTCGGCCCAAGAAGACTCGAAGAAATCGCCCCGGATAATCCGAGCTCGGTCTGGCTCGTGCAGGTCTTTCAGAGACTTGCGCGCCCTTCGACTGATCTTGACCAGCTGCTTGTCATACTCGATCCCGACGGCATCAGCGCCGAGAAGACTGGCCATGAAAACCACCCGACCGTCACCGCTTCCCAAGTCGAGAAAGCGGCTCCCCGGCGGCATGTGGCGTTCGAACGCCGGCAACATATCCTCCAGCAGCACCGGATAGAACAGCCCTTTGTCGAGCGGGATCTCCTTGTCGAGAAACTGCATCTGAGCCTTGGAGTCGGCTTTCACGGCAGCCGGCACCTCGCGACTACCGGAGGCCATCCTGGCCAGAAGATCCGGCGGGTATGCACGCAGGCATTCGCGCTGGATGCGATCGAGACTTGCTGCTCGGATCCTCGACGAAGAGGATTCTTCCCCGGTCGAAACTGGCCCAAAAACCAATGCACCAGCGAACACAACACCAGACATCAAGATGGCAAGCGATTTATGCAGCCCCATCAAGGGATCATATCGCGAGGATTCTCATCGCCTTGCGACAGCAGAGAAAAGGCGGGGTAGCCGAAGCCAACCCGCCGGGATCAAAACCGACGAATCTTGCCGGCCATACCGGCCCGAAGAAACGTCGTCATCAGCAATTTATTGCTGGCCTAGAAGTTACCGTCACAGATGGCAACGGTCTCTGCCGACTCCTGGACTCCGTTGCCGCAGCAGTAACGGTTTGAGGGCTTACCACCGGTGACACCGGCACAATCGTTGGAGCAATTGTTGCAGTCCTCCCCCGATTCGCAGATTCCGTCGTTGTCGCATCCCGGAGGGGCGCTGCCACAGGTGTGAACATGGACATCGTCGACATACCAGCCATCAACACCGTTACAGCCATCGAGACCCATCTCGAAGCGAATTCGGATGGAATCACCAGCGCTGGCGATACCGGACAAGTCGATCTGAGACTGACCCCAGGTGCCGCCAACATCACCGCCATCGGTGCCGGTGAAGGCGGCCTGTCCCGCCATCGGATTGTCATTGCCAGCCGCCACCGTGTTGAGGCTCGAGTTGTAAGCATTGAAGCTATACGCCGAACTCGGCACGAGCGTGTAACTACCACCGTTGACGCTGATCTTGACGTTACCGCCGTCCCAGCCTACTTCGGTCGCGACGTAGTGATCGAACGCGATACTGGCGCTCGGAGGTGCTGCCGGTAGGGCTATTACTGGACTGTCGAGACGTAACACACCGTTTTCTAGGTCGGTCACACAGTCGCCGATCAACAGATCGCCGACGTAGGCAGCCGAGCCCGCCTCGCCCTTGGGCAAGCTACCGACCGTCGCCCAATCCGGGGTCGAGAAGGTTGACGGATTAACCGGCACGTTACTGGCGGTCCAGCCACCGAGACCCGCTTCAAAGTCTTGCAGGTCAACCGTCGTCACTGTGCCACCGCCGCACAAGGCCGGCGCGTTGCTGGCCAGAAGCGTCTGGAAGTTGCACTGCGACGGGTTAGTGCGAAACTCGACCGCGGCGCTGGCGTTGGCAACTTCGGTGCAATCACCAGCGCTGATCACGTCGGCCGCAACCGTCCCGGTAGGGCTCGAGGCGTCGAGCTCGTAAAGCGTGGCGCCAATGAGCGCAGAGCAAGCCGCGTCGAGGGCGTCAGCGTGGTCTGCGAACTTGCTACTCGGCACCAACATGTTCTGCGCTTCCCAATGGATGCGGGCCGCTTTGGTCAGACCGATGCCGTTGATCGCCTGGCCGTTATAGGTGCCGCCGTCCACCATCAGCGCGAAAGCATGATTCGGTACACCTGAGTTGATGTGAACACCGCCTGAATCGCTGGTGAGGCAATGATATTCACCATCCGTCACACTACCGGGATCGCCGTAACAGGTTGGGCGCCACATGTCGCGGATCGCACCGCCAAAGGCTGGATCGTCTTCACCGGAGAGCCAACGATAGGTGTCGTCTCGGCGCTTCGGACCCGCGCCATACTTGGAGCAATTGCTGCCGTTTGCGGACCGCACGCCACCAGGCGAGTCGGTTCCCCGGCCGTTGACCAGGTCGACAACCTCACCCCAGATGTCGGAGTAGGACTCGTTGAGTGCACCAGGCTGCCATTGATAAATCAAGTTGTTGGTGAATTCGGTGTAGGCATGGCCCCACTCGTGGGCGACGGTATCGTCGCCGGTCACACCTGTGCAGTAGTTGGTCGAAACACTGTTCCAGTTGGCGTTGGGACAGCTGATCGTGGGGTCATTATTGACCGTGCGCATCGTGGCGTCGGCACCGTCGTACGACAGGTAGGCACCGTTGGTCATACTGGCGATGACGTTGTAGGTCTCGCCGGCGCCATCGATCTCGTTGTCCCAGTCGGTGTTGCCAGTCGGGAAAGTGTCCCCTTCGACCCACACCACATTACCCAGACTCGACTCGGAGACTTCGCGTTGGATGGCATGATGAATGCCGGTGATCCGGTCGACAACCTTGCCGAAGTGGGCATCAACATAAACGAATTCACGTACGGTGAGATTTTTGTCGGCAACCTCGACCTCCCAAACCAGGTGGTCACGGCCAGGCACGCCTTGAATCAAGCCGGTGCGAAAGACAAACAGCTTTCCTTCGGTGGCACTAAGCAATCCCATCAGCTTGCTGCCGCCTCCAACCTCACGGATGGCAACCTTGGCCGCGGCATCGGCACTCCATGACGGTTCGACATCCAGGGCCAGATCGGGCACGAAGTCACCATTAACGGCTACAAGATTGCCGCCAGCATCAAAATGAGTCCGCAAGATACCGGCGAATACCGGCACACCCTTGTGGACCTGAGCGTAGCTCGACTGGGCGAGAATCCCCTTGTTCGAGGTCCCCAAATGCACCAGATCACGAGCGGCGTCCTGAATGCCGAAAACGCCACCGTGCTGAGCGAAGAACGAAGCAGCCTTGGCTTCGATCGTCTCACCAGCGGTCATCGACTTCGAAACAGCAGCTGGTAACCGCACGAAGCTGGCCATGCCGGTGGCCGGGCTCTGGCTCACTTTGGCATAGCCGCTGGTCGCGTCGGCAAGGCGCTGTCGGCCTTGCTCGGCGGCCTCGTGGCTGGGCTGACCGAAAACAGGCAGGGTCGCAAGAATCGAAACGAAGCACACGACGACGAGCCGTTTCCACGCCGAAGCACGGAGATTGTGAACGCTTGAATGAATCATAAAGCTCCTTTACAAATAGCAGTTAGCCGCCACATGGGATGGCCTGCATGGGCAAATAAGCCTGACAACCGTACCTGCGCCATCGGCGAGGTTGGTGGAGGCACTCTGGCGGCGCATGTGTGTATAGGGTGCTCGAAGCGTCACAAAAATAGGTGCAGCGAACTTTTTCTTTCTGCGCAATGTCTCGACTCACCGATCGTCGAGTTCAAAATCCAGGCGCAGGCCAGACCTTGTTGTCCTGTCGAGGACTTCTTTCTTGCTGAGTCTCACATCGCCTTTCCTTGGCGTTGAAGGATACCGATCGTGAAGGCGGTTCCCAACAAGGTGACAGCCATCCCGAGCAGAATCTGCAGTGTCAACTGCTCGCCGAGAATCAGATTTCCCCAGACGATGGCAAATGCTGGAACGATGAAGGTAACCGTCGAAGCGTTGGTCGCACCAATCCGTGCGATCAGGTTGAAGTACAGCAAATAAGCGAGAGCGGTGCAGATGACAGCCAAGGTGATGGCGTAAGCCCAGGCGGACGCCGGTGGCGAGTTCTTCGGCCAAGCCCAGAGCCCAAGGGGCAGCATCGCCAAGCTGGCCGAGATCATGCTGCCGGTCGCGACGATCATCGGTGAAACTCCGGCCAGGTGGCGTTTGGCGACATGGGCTGAAACGCCGTAGGAGAAGCTCGCCACAAGACCTGCGAGGATGGCCCAGCCGCTACCGCCGGCACGAAAAGAAAAGTGGCCCCAAGACAAGATGGCGACCCCAACGAACCCGAGCATCAGGCCTAGTACCTGGGTACGACGCAAAGAGATCCCAAGCCATGCTGCGCCGACGGCAGCGGCAAACAGCGGCGTGGTGGCATTGAGCAATGAGGTAAAACCCGCCTCGAGACTCAAGGTGGAAAACGCCAACAGGCTGAAGGGTAACGCCGAGTTGAAGACGCCGATGATCGCCAGAGGCCGCCAATGGCGAGTCAAATCGGTCCTGGCCTGCCGGCGCAGCAGCAGGGGTGAAAAGCACAAGGCGGCACAAACTACCCGCAGGAAAATCAACGAAAGGGGGCCGAAACTCGGAGCCGCAACCCGCATGAATAGGAACGAGGCTCCCCAGATCGCGGAAAGTAGCAGCAGGCGCATGAGGTCTGTTGGCTTCATGGTAGGACAGCTCTCCGTCACAATTCGATAGGGTTCAAGGATGTTAGCGCTCGATTGTCGCCGAAAGCTGGTGAGGCAGCACTCTGGATTTTTCACCAAATTATCAACGACCGGCGTCCCGAGACCGGTCTGTTACGATCTCGACCCATGACCTGTCACCTCGATCGCACAAATCATCATGCCTGAAATTTTTGTCGACGCCGACGCTTGCCCGGTGAAGCAGGAGATCTACCGAGTCGCCAGACGCCATGCGTTGCGGGTAAAGCTAGTGTCGAACTCCTGGATGCAGACGCCGCCCGACGAACGGATCGAGTTGGTTGTGGTCGGTGACGGACTCGATGTCGCGGACGATTGGATCGCCGAACACGTGGGGGACGGCGATATCGTCATCACCGCGGACATTCCTTTGGCAGCGCGGTGTCTGGAACAGGGCGCCATCGCCCTCGGACATAAGGGCCGAGCCTTTACCGAAGACATGATCGGCGAAGCCCTAGCCAGTCGCGAGATCCTGTCTCAGATGCGCGACGTCGGGATCGCCACCGGCGGGCCACCGCCATTCCAGAAGAAGGATCGATCTCGCTTCCTACATGCTCTCGATGAGGCCATCCGCAGGGTGCAAAGGAACTAGGGTGCAAAGGAACTAGGGTGCAAAGAAACTAGGATGATCCCCTCCAAGAACGCATCGAGAGTTCGGCGCTCGCGGCCGCCTCTCATCGTCCGGTACCGGCTTCAGCTGAGCTCGGGCATCACCTCGAAGACATCGACGCTCCCGGTCTCCAACGAGTAGACAGCGCCCGCCACCAACAATCCGTCCTCGGCGATCAAGCGTTGAAGGGACTCCGATCCGCCCCGTAAGTCTTGGATCGTTCGACGGACATTGGCACGGATCGCTTCCTGTTCCAGAGCTTCCGCATCGTGCCACAGTTCGGTGTCACGGAAGCCTTCGACAGCGGGCCTTATGCGGTCGACCACCGCTCGCAACCCGGGTGACTGACTCTCACTCGGGCGGTGGAGTTCGGCGAGAGTTGCCCGCACGGCTCCGCACCCGCTGTGACCCAACACCACCACCAACCGCGTGCCAAATTGTTCGGCAGCAAACTCGACGCTACCAATTTGAGACGGTGCCGCAATGTTGCCGGCGACCCGGATGACAAATAGATCACCCAGTCCTTGATCAAAAACGATCTCGGCAGGTACCCGCGAATCAGAACACCCGAGAATGGCAGCAAAGGGTGCCTGGTCGGCCACCAACTCGATCCGACGCTCGGGACTTGCGGTGCCGCTGCGCTGCCGCCCTGCAACAAATCGCCGATTTCCTGTCATTAAACGTTCGAGCGCCTCGTGTGCTGTGTTCTTCGGCATCGAGTTTGTCCTGAGGAGATATGAGGGTAAATTACCCTGGAAGATTGTGGGGTACTACCAGCGTTATCGAAAGATCATGTTATCGCAAGGCCCAGCACCTACAGGACCTTCTCCTGCCAACATCGAAGCATCCAGGGTTGAGGTTGTGGGACCTGCAAACGCGACGCAGCGAGAAGAACTTACGGATTCTCGGACAGCCGTTCTGCTGCGGTAAACTCAATTCTTCTGTTTGCAGACAGGATTCCGGGCAGACATCAGGAAAGTCACACCATTCGACGTCTCGGTCTCGACGCATCGGTCCCTACATATGAAGTTTAGACGTATGAGGTATCGCCAGCGACTCGCAAGTTTCGGCCTTATCCTGGCACTGATGGCACCACGGATGAAGGCTGAAAATCTGCCGCCCGTCGAGGAGCTACTGCAAGTAGCCCAGGAAGTTGGACAGCCGGGAGGCACTCTGGTCATCGCCCTACGGGCCGAACCCAAAACGTTCAACCCAGTTTTTGCTCTCGACAACCCGACCTTTACCGTCACTCGACGACTGATGGCGGATCTGATCCACATCGACAACCAAACTCTGCTGACAACAGCGGCTCTCGCCAAGAGCTGGCAAGCGTCACCTGATGGCCGGTTTTTCACCTTGGAATTGCGGCGCGGTATTCGCTTTTCCGACGGGCAACCTCTCGACGCGGACGATGTCGTCTTCACTTTCGAAGCCATCCTCGACCCCAAAACCGCCGCACCACAACGCGCTTTGCTGATGGTCAATGGCCAGTCGATCACAGTCGAAAAACTGGACGGCCATCGCGTCAAGTTCGATTTGAAAGCCCCCTACGCGGTCGGCGATCGACTCTTCGACAGCGTCCCCATCCTACCGCGCCACCGCCTCGCCCAGGCCTATCGCGAAGGGCGTCTCGACACGATGTGGGATTTGGCAACACCACCGCAAGAGATTGTTGGTCTGGGCCCCTTCCAGCTCGCTCGTTATGTCCCGGGGGAGCGTTTGGAGATGGTGCGCAATCCCTATTATTGGAAGGTTGATAGCGAGGGCCAACGGCTGCCCTACCTCGACCGCCTTACTTTCTTGTTTGTAGCCAGTGCGGACGCACAAGCGATCCGTTTTCAGGCTGGTGACGCCCACCTCACCGATCGCCTGGGGGCCAAGAACTTTGCTTTGTTAGAGCGCCAGACCGTGTCGGAACGCCAGACCGTGTTGAAACGCCAGACCGTGTCGGAGCGCCAGACCGTATCGGAACGCCAGAATAATCGTCTGAGTTATATCTTGCAGGACTTGGGGAAGGGGCCTGATTACAATTTCCTATTCTTCAATCTCAATGAGCTTCCAGACGGAGCGGACGCCTTGCGTACCAAACAAACTTGGTTCCGCAGGCTGGCCTTTCGACGGGCAGTCTCTCTGGCGATCGATCGCCAGAGTCTCGTCCGCTTGGTTTATCAGGGCAAAGCAACGTCGCTCATCACCCATGTTCCTCCGGGTTATTCCGAATGGGTCAACACAACACTGACTCCCCCGGTTCGCGACCTCGACCGTGCCCGTCAGTTGTTGCGCTCGGATGGCTTCCGATGGGACGCTGCTGGATCACTGATCGATGCTACTGACCAACCCGTAGAATTCTCGATTCTCACCAGCTCCTCCAATCGGGAACGAGCCGAGCTCGCGACCATCATTCAAAGTGATTTGCTGGAGCTCGGCATAAGGGTGCACGTGGTGCCGCTCGATTTTCGCACTCTGGTCGATCGGGTGCTTCACAGCCACACCTATGAAGCTTGTATCTTGGGTTTGGGTGGAGGCGACGCAGACCCCAACTCGGCGATTCCGATGCTCACCTCGACCGGCGCCAGTCACTTCTGGCAACTCGCCAAACCGAGCACCCTACCCGCCTGGCAGCTGGAAATTGATCACCTTATGGAGCGCCAATTCGGGACGCTCGATGCTGGCGAACGCAAGCGGCTCTACGACCGCGTGCAACTGCTGGTCGCCGAGAACCTGCCGATGATCTTCTTGGTCAGCCCGAACGTGCTCACTGGTGCCGCCAAGGACCTCGGCAACTTCAGACCAGCAACTCTCGCTCACTTCACACTGTGGAACGTAGACGAACTGTTCTGGCGCAGTCGCGACCGGCGTTAGAAGCCACGGTTGGCCGTGGCGCTATAGGGAGATCGTTCCCGTCTCGACACAATTCCGTCAGACGATTCGTACGGGACTTCGGGCTATGATGCTGCCATCGAGCCCATTGGGTACTAATTCGTGTCCGTTCCGAACCGGAGTAGTCCAACCGGAGTGCTCTAGGACATAACACCAGAAACGTGCACCCCAAGCTGAAGACCCAGAGACTGTGAAACCAACCACACATTGCCGACTCCGGCAGACAGCGCTCCGAGGCTTTAGAGTTGTCGTTGACTGATCGCATCGAATCTCTGCGAAGGCGCGACTTACCAGACTCGTCGTGGCCGGACGACCGCCTGGTAAGCGCTTGCCTGGACAGTGAAGAGGCTGCCTGGAACGCGCTCGTTGATAAATACAGCCAGCTGGTATTCACGGTCGTTCGCTGTTACGGCGTTCCAAGTGACCAGGCGACCGACATCTTTCAGGCCATTTGGCTGGATGCTTACAACGACCTCCAACAACTCCGACAGCCCAAGGCATTCCGCGGCTGGCTGACTTCGCTGGCACGCAATAAGTGTTACCACTGGAAACAGACGTGGCGACGCCAGCAAGCACACGAGATCTCCAATGTCGATGACACGGGACCCGAGCTACCAGTGGACGACCAGCCGGATCTCGTCGAGCAGCTGGCCAGAGACCAACTGGTGCGAGAAGCCATCCTCGGCCTGTCACCGCGCTGTCGCGAGCTGGTTCGCCTGCTCTTCTTCACCTTCCCTCCCAAACCCTACAAAGAGATCGCGGAGAGTCTTGGCCTAGCAACGGGTTCGATCGGATTTACTCGCGGGAGATGTCTCAAACTCCTGCAGAAACAGTTGGCGCGCCACGGACTACCATGACGTCTGATGGAGCACACACCGATCGACTCCTAGAGCAGATCGCGACGCTCGGCGATGACCCACAACGGCGGCAGTTTTTTGGTCGACACAGCGAGCTGGACCAACTGCAAATCGTGGTGGATCTCGGGGCCGAAGTTGCCCGCTTGTTCGGGGTTGACTTGGAACGGGCGCGCTGTCTTGCTGATACTGCGTGCTGGCTAGCCGAAGCAAATGATGACGAGCCCAGCCGAGCGCTCGCCGACCGATCAGCTGCCAACGTGGCCCACTCCCTAGGCGACACCGAGACCGCCCAGAAGCTTTATCAACAAGCTCTCGATCGATTCACAGACCTCGGAGATCCACAAGAAGCTGCCATTACCCGCACCAGCGCGCTGTTGAACCTCGCGTTCTTAGGCCAACACGACCAAGTCGTCGCATGGTACCGGGCCGCCAAACGTACGTTCGAGACGTTGGCTGATCACCGCCGACTCGCTAACTTGGAGCACAATTTTGGCATCATCCTCGGCCGCCAAGACCGGTGGGAAGAGGCCCTCGATTGTTATCGCTTCGCTTGCGGCGAGTTTCGCCGACTCGACCGCGTACAAGACGTGGCGATCTGCCTTCGTAACATTGCTGTCTGCCACATCAATCTCCATAACTTCATCGAGGCCCTGCGAGCCTACAGAGCTGGACGCGACTACTGCGTTCGCCATGGACTGACTCGGATTCTGCTCCAGATCGACTACAACATTGCCTACCTACACTATCTGAGGGGTGAGTACACGCGGGCAATCCAGCTCTTCCAGGCCGCCCGCCGTGACTGTGAAGCAGCCGGGGACGATTACCACACCGCCCTCTGTGACCTCGATCAAGCAGAAATCTACCTCGATCTGAATCTGGTCGAAGACGCTGCCAACCTGGCTTTGACTGCCTTCACAATTTTCGCTCGGCTCAAGATCCCCTACGAAACCGCCAAGGCGCTGACGTTCCGAGCCCTGGCGTTGAGTCGCCAAGGTCGATCTCCTGAACCGCTCAAGCTGCTACGACGGGCGAGGGAGATGTTCGTCAACGAACACAATCAGCTATGGCCAGCACTGATTGACTTCTACCAGGCAGTGGTCTTGGCACGAGAACACCAACCGCAGGACGCTACTCGCCTTGCTCGTGGTGCTCGCGAGACCTTTACCGAGCTCGACATGGCGCCGCGAGCGGCTATGTGTGAGCTCCACCTCGCCGAGCTCCTGCTGACCCTCGGCGAGTTGGACCGTGCCCGAGGCGCTTGTAACGACGCGTTCTCCCGGCTCGCCAGCCTCGATCTGCCAGCCCTCGAGCACCGCGCCCACCTCGTCCTCGGGATGGTGGAGGAGGCAACCGGTGATCGCGCAGCAGCTCTCGCCGCTTACCAGCGATCGCATCACTGGCTAGAGACACTGCGCAGTCAGCTACAGGGTGACGATTTGAAGATCGCCTTTCTCAAGGACAAACACGCTGTCTACGAAGGCCTCGTCTGCCTGACATTGGAAGAGGACGTTTCCCCGAGTCGCGACGAGCAGGCTTTTTCGTATGTCGAGGCCGCCAAATCCCGCGCCTTAGCGGACCTGATGGGGTTTCGTGCCCATGCTCTGGTACCTCGCTCCCCCGCGTCCTCCGAGCTTGGAGAGCAGGTTCTGGCATTACGCGAAGAGCTCAACTGGCTTTACCGCCAAATCGATACCGAAGAGATGCGGGTCGGCGAGCGGTCACGCAAGTGTATCGGCGGGTTGCGGTCCCGCACACGCCAGAAAGAGGAGGTGCTGCTGCGCTCCTTGCGCGAGCTGCGGACGATGGATCGTGAGTTCAGCTCACTGCAATCGGGAGCAGTGATCGATCTCGAGACCACCCGTTCTTCGCTACCCGCTGGCGCAACCTTGATCGAGTACTTCATCGCGCGCGGCGAGATCTTCGCTTGCGTCGTGGACCATCATCATCTGGCGGTGATCCCGGTAGCTCCGGCTACCAGGGCTCGTAGGCTGCACCGATTCCTGCAACTACAACTCTCGACCTCGACGCCAGATCGCCCACAGACAACGCGGGCCGCCACCGACGAGGCTACGCAAGCGCATCTCGAGGAGCTTTATGACACGCTGATCGCACCGATCCGCGACCGGCTGCAAGGCGACCACCTGGTGGTGGTCCCCCACGGCTTCCTGCATTACGTGCCGTTCCATGCCTTGCACGACGGCGAAGCCTATCTTGTCGACACCTTCACCATCTCCTACGCACCCAGCGCCGAAGTTTTTCACCTGTGCTCGATCAAGCAGACTCGCTGCGATGACACATCCTTGGTCTTGGGTGTTGCCGATGAACGGGCACCGCACATCGTCGAGGAAGCCCAAGCGGTCGCCACATCCTTGCCTCGGTCAACGTTGTTGTTGGGTGAAGCTGCTAGCGCGGAGGCTCTGAGACGCTCCGGTTCCGCCTGCCGCTATCTTCACATCGCCACCCACGGTCTGTTCCGACGCGACAATCCGATGTTCTCTGCCATCCAACTGGGCACGGAGCGTCTCAGCCTTTTCGACCTCTACGAGCTCCAGCTTGCTGCCGAAATGGTGGTGCTGAGTGGCTGCGGCACCGGACTCAACGCGGTGCTGGGCGGCGAGGAGCTGGTCGGTTTGACCCGAGGTTTGCTTTACGCAGGCGCGCAGTCGGTCCTGGTGACCCTGTGGGACGTCCACGACGCATCGACCGCTGCCTTCATGCGTCTGTTTTATGAACATCTGACCGCTGGAGCGGAACGCGCCCAAGCCTTACGGCGAGCGATGCGCGACCTCCGCCAAGTGTATCCAAGCCCATATCACTGGGCACCTTTCGTGCTTGTCGGCAAGCCAGACGGCACCCAAACCAAACTTTTTTGACTTGTCTCTATTTTTTCAAGTGTCGATTCACCCTATACCAGAGAGAAGACAGATCTTTGCCGCCGAATCTTTTCGGCAAGACTGACTCGAAATGATTCTGCAGATCTGATCGACGTCAAGCACCATGAGTGCGAACACGTCACTGGAGCGCAACATGGCCAAATTCGATATTACTGACTGGAGCGACTTCGTCCGCGGCGTCGCCAACCCTAAAGACGAAGAGACGATGCGCCAGCTGCTGGCGCCGACTGATCCTGACGCGGCCGAAACCACAAAAGTGGTCGAGAGTCTGCGTCGAGTCGCCAATGTGGGCCTAGCAGATGCCGAAAACCCAGTGCCAGCACACGCGGTGCGCATCGCCAAAACAATTGCCAGCAGTCGGCAACCGTTGGATCGGCGAGATCAACGGCAGTCGATGCGGCGGCGTTTGCGTTGTCGTGTGACCTTCGACAGCCTCCTACAACCGGCTCCGGCAGGTACCCGAGATCTCGACCGATCGCATCGAACGATGGTTTTCGAGGCCGACAGCTATCGCGTGGACCTTCGTCTGGAGCATGAGCTCGAACCGCGTAGCGCGGTCGCCGTCGGGCAGGTGACGCAGCCGGATGAGCAGCAAGATCCGCTCGCCAAGATCCCAGTGCTGGTGTTTGCAGGCCAGGATGAAATCGATCGCACCCTGACTAGCCGATTTGGCGAGTTTCACTTCGAAGGACTACCTCGCCAACCCTTGGATCTGTGTCTTCTTATCGGCGAAGATTTTGTAGAACTACCTCTAGACTTGGAAAACAGCCAGACCGAGGAGGTCGGACGATGAACCGCCCAGCCTGGATCGGACCGGTACTGATTGCTGCGGCGATGTGTACGACAGGCATCGCCGCAGATTCCCCCAATCAGTACCGCCGTTCCAACGCTCACGGCAACCAACTCATCGTACGAGCTGCTTCGGGGGACATACCTGGATTGGTCGAGCAGTACGGACTCCGTGCGGTCGGTGCGCTGACAAACTCCGAAGGTCACCTTGTCGTCCTCGAAGGTCCGGAGGCCATGACCGCGGAACAGGTGGCCGAGCTGATCCAGATGGACCCGCGGGTCGGCGATCTCGAGGCAGTACAGGTGGCAGCTCTACCAGGTACCGAGGAATCGGGGGCAACGCCGGTAGTCAGCGACATCGCTATCGATCGACTCAAGACTGGCAGCTTGTCAACTCCATGTCTGATTCATGTGATGCCGGCCGGGCTCTGGACCGGCTTTGCGGATCAGGAAGCTGCTCGGCTGGTAAATCTCCACCAGGGCCAGGCCGCACAGACCAGCTGTGGCTCGACGATCGTCGCGGTGATCGACACCGGCGTCGATCCCACCCACTCGGTGCTGAGCGGTGCGCTGGTGCCAGGGTACGATTTCCGACTCGAAGCACCCGGTATCCCTTCGGAATGGGACTTCCTCGATCAATCGCTGCAGCCCATTCTCGAACAATCACTGCAGCCCATTCTCGAACAATCGTTGCAGCCGATCCTCGAACAGTCGCTGCAACCGATCCTCGAAGCAACGCTGTCCGGATCGGCCGAAGCGGTCGAATTGGGCGGATCGATGGTTGTGCTACTCAACAGCGATGTCGCGCCAACCGTCGCCGCGATGGATCTCCCTGAGTACTTCGGGCACGGCACCATGGTTGCCGGCGTCATCCGACTGGTTGCACCCGGCGCCCACATCATGCCGTTGCGGGTTTTCAACGGTTCGGGTTCCGCTCATCTCTTCGACATCATCCGTGCTATCTATTATGCGGTGGATCATGGCGCGAACGTCATCAACATGAGCTTCAGTATGGATCAAGGCTCCCGCGAGCTAAGGAATGCGATCCGCTACGCTCGCGAGCACGGCGTCGTCTGCGTAGCCGCCGCTGGCAACGATGGTGAGCCGGCCCAGGTCTACCCAGCGATGCTCCCTGCCACCGTGGGAGTAGCAGCGACCACTCTGGACGACGAGCTG
Source organism: Acidobacteriota bacterium (assembly GCA_029263395.1). Taxonomy (GTDB): domain Bacteria; phylum Acidobacteriota; class Thermoanaerobaculia; order Multivoradales; family J023; genus JAAELT01. The sequence goes on from JAJCXO010000285.1 coordinate 184,370, forward strand.
AGTGAGTTCTCGAACTACGGCTCGGCTCTCGTGGATCTGGCGGCTCCAGGCTCCGGTATTGTCACCACATATCCCGGCGGAGTCTTCGCGGCTGGTTGGGGCACGTCTTTCAGTGCTCCCTTTGTTGCCGGTACCGCCGCATTGATCCGTGACAGCTACCCGACGAACAACGATGATCACACGACCGCTACTCAGCTGCGACTCGATCTGAAACACGGTAGCGTAAGGTCCGAACCACTAGGCGGAACCATCGGTAGCGGCCGACTCGACGTCCTCGGAGCAGTCCTCGAGGCCAACCGATAGAGTCCAGTCTGGTGCTCAGCGTCACAAGCGCCACGATCAGAACTGTCCGGATGTGAACATGAAAAAGGCTCCGGATCACTCCGGAGCCTTGATCGAGTGAGCGCAAGCGCCCACGCTAAATAATCCTCGGACCGCTACTCCGTCGGATTAGCGCGAGCGACGGGGATCCCCTTCGGCATCGCTTTGTCGATCTCTTCCTTGAACTTAGCGTACGGCTGGGCGCCTCGGATGAAGGTCAAACCTTTGACCTTGGTGGGATCGTCCTGATCGGTGTATCCGAGAACAAAACTCGGCGTGCCGGTAGCACCTGCCTTCTGGGCTTCAGCCATGTCACGACGAACAGCGCCAGCATACTTGGCACTGGCGAGACAGGTGTCGAAGGCTTCGACATCGAGACCGAGTGCCTCAGCATGGCCGTTCCAGGGCTCGAGAGCTCGCTGATTCTCGAACAGACGATCGTGCATCTCCCAATACTTACCTTCGTCACCAGCGCACCAGCTGGCTTCTGCAGCCTTGAAGGCCAATTTGTGCATCTGGAGAGGAAGGTCTAGCGCGGCATAACGGATCTTGCCGGTGTCAACGTAGTCTTTGGCGATCTGCGGGAACGTCTCACGGACGTGTCTAGCGCAGTACCCTCATTGATAGTCGAGGAACTCGATCAGCGTCAGTTTGGCTGTCGGCTCCCCCTTGACGGGCTTATTGCCCAGATTGAACACCTTGCCCGAGACATTGGGACCCGAAGGCGCCGCTGCGGACGGACGCTTTTGCAGAAGCGTCTTGATCTCGGAAAGTTCCTTACGAATCTGCTGCTGTCCCTGCTTCAGAGCCTCGATCTCCTGCTTCAACTCTGCGTCGGATTGTGCCCACACCGGGGCTGACGCCAGAGCGAAGAGGCAGGCGCCGAGGGCGGCGGTGACACGCCGATCTTTGCTTACGCGCTGCTCCATTCCTCTTTCTCCTTTCGGTCGTTGCCCCGACCCTAGCGAACGTGTCGGAGCGGGTCAAGATTTCGAGTCCAGGTGGCAGAACAAGTCCCCAGGCATGACTAATTCTTAGCCAAAATCACTGACGAGCTATTTCCCTTCACCACTTCATACCCTAACTACTTATAGCCACTTTTTGCCCAGATGGCCTGTGGGAGTAGAACCGACTTTCGAGCCGCTCCCTATGCCCAACAGTCGATTTACGACCGGACCACGCGTTGCGGTCCCCGAGCCCCAGGAAAACTGCCGACCCTGCCCTTCGGCTGACACAACACCAACATCCCATCACCCGAGTATTCATCACGCCAAGGAGGCAACACTCTTGAAGAAGCCTGTCCGCAATCTACTCGTTTTAACGTGTGTTCTCGCTCTTGCCATGCCACTTGCTGCGCAGCAAGGTGGCCCCTTCCTCTCAACGGAAAAATCGGACGCGGATCCATTGGATATAGCCCTCGTCTACAGCCACCAAATG
>JAJCXO010000286.1 GCA_029263395.1 Acidobacteriota bacterium
GGGACTTCTCGAAACGTGTGTCACCCTCCGGGCCGGACAGCTGACTTCTCGGGGACTTCTCGGGGACTTCTCGAAACGTGTGTCACCTTCCGGGCCGGGCTGCGGCAACACAAATCCTGCCCCGACAGCGCCATTCCATGAGTCTGGTCGCGCAACAGGCGATGATGCCTGCTGGTGCGGAACCATCCGCAAGAACCGAGAGCATTCAAGTCTTGAAGACTTGTACAACATCGCGTACAGTTCATCAATGGCACATGTAACGACCTACAGTGATCTGCGAACGAATCTCAAGACCTACTGTGATGATGTGGCCGAGTCTGGCGAGCCGCTCATCATCAAGCGACGCAATGGTACCGATGTAGCGCTGGTGAGTGTCGCCGAGCTGACCGGGCTCGAAGAAACGGCCCACTTACTGCGCTCGCCAGAGAATGCACGACGCCTCTTCGAGTCAATTCGCGAAGTACGATCGGGCGGTGGCACTGCCATGACCGCAAGACAGCTTCAAGTCAAGCTCGGTGTGAATGAGTGAACGCCAAGCGGTCTTTTCCAGTCATTTTCTGGATGACCTGAGTTACTGGGTCCGTAACGACCGCAAAACCGCGCTTCGGCTTCTTCGGATCGTCCGTGAGGTGTTGCGAGATCCTTTCGCGGGGATCGGAAAACCCGAGCCGCTCAAGGGGGAGCTTGCTGGTTTCTGGTCGCGGCGCCTGACGCAAGAGCATCGTGTCGTCTATGAGTCGGTGGCCGACACGGTTCGCTTCCTCCAGGCCAGGTATCACTACTGAGATCGGGCACACCGAAAAAAGCCCAGCGCCGAGGCACCGGGGGCTAACCGTCGAGAGACCGCAAATAAGCGACCAAGTCGATCAGCTGCCGGACGGTCATGCTGGCGGTGAGGTCTCCCATTGGTGAAAGATCGCCCTCGGCTTTGGATCGGACTTCCTTACTAACGAGATGTGATGGCGACACTATGGAGCTCGACAGCTTGCTTGGGCTTCGTTTCGCCAGTGCTTTGCCTAATACCGGAACCGACATGACTGCGACGGGTTTCGCCAACTCGGTGTCACCTTGCACCGCGTGACAGCTTGTACAACTCAACGCGACAAACGCTTCACGGCCGGCTTGCGCATCACCGCGCGGAACCACCAGCTTGAGCGTCTCGTGCTCGGCGGCTCGAGCGACGAGCACAGGACAAGCCAGCAGGATCAGGAGGACACTCAACAGACTCTTCAACATGAGCTCACCTCGCGAGTTCGAAACATTTGACGTTACCTTGCAACCTGATGAGTCTAGTCTCCAAGATGTCAGGGTCCCCCGTCTCTTCAGGTGTTCTCGGTGCCCACGCCAAGGAGCAGGCAAGCTGCCCTGCGAGGCGGGTGCCGTCCCGCACACGCGTCCCGCACACTAAAAAACCCCCGGCACCGAAGCACCGGGGGTTGATCGCTCTACCCAGAGCCTTGCGGCTCTGAGCTTTCAGGCAGCTAGTTCGAGCAGATCGACACGTCGTCGAGGCCTGCTTCGACCAAGTCACCACTTGCCGTGCCATCAGCGGCCTGCATACGGATCTGCACCGTCGAGCCGGCCGGGATCTGCGCCGTCGCGTTGGCCCAAGCGGCGTTCGAGGTAGCGTCTCCGTTGGAGGCCAGCGTATTCCAGGTACTTCCACCGTTGAGCGAGTACTCGAGGAGGAAGAAGTCGCCGGCGTCGCCACCGGCATCCCGCTGACCGTGGAAGTAGGCGGCTGACAGAGTCGACGCCTGGGTCACGTTCCACGTCGGTGACAGCAAGATGCAATTGCCGCCATCGATATCGTTGACGCCAGCGCTGGTGTTGGTGGCCGAGAAGATGGCAGTGGTGCCGGAATTGGCACCGCCAACCTGGGTGGTCACCCCGCCGTTGACCTGCTGCGTCGGGTTACCAGTGACGTAAGCACCAGTGGTGCAGGTGCTCGCCGGGTCGTTGACCCAAGCCGGCGCGCCGCCCTCGAAGTCATCATCCACGACGCAGGAAGGCGGCGTGGTTGGGCAGATCTGCACGTTGTCGAGGCCGGCCTCGACGATATCGCCAGCTCCCGCGGCATCACTCGCTTGCACCCGTAGTTGGATGTTGCCAGGGTTGCTGACGACGGTCGACGCGGTGGTCCACGCCGGGTTGTTGGTGACGTCACCGATCGACACCAGGGTGCCGACCACCGCGCCGTTGTTGAGCACCTCGATGGTGAACCCATCACTGGCGTCATCACCGGCGTCACGCTGACCATGGTAGTAGTCGAGTGAGACGGAGACCGCAGCTTCACCGTTGGCGTTCACCGTCGGCGACAGCGCCACACAGGTCCCACCATCAACGTCGTTGCTGCCGATGCCACCCGGATTCGGAGCGGTGAAGAACGCTTGACCCGGATTGCCCGAACCGAGCTGCCAGGCCGTGGCGTCCGGTGTACCGACCACAAAGTCGCCGGTGGTGCAGCTACCGGTATCCCCGGTCCAGCCGCCCGCGCCGCCTTCGAAGTCGTTCTCCAACAAGCAGCCACCGGTGCCTTCGCAGGCGTTGGTCGTTTCGTTACAGGTCTGCGAACCCGAACATGGGTTGGTGCCCGCCTGACAGTCGTTGACCGCGTCGCAGGTCTCCGAGCCATCACAGAACAGGCCGTTGTCACACAGGCTGTCGTTCGGATTGTTGTCGCACGAGTCGGTCAACTCATTGCAGGAGTCGTCGGTGCAACTCACACCGTCGCCACACTGTACCGCAGTGCCTGGCTGGCAGTCGTTGACCGCATCGCAAGTCTCGGTACCGTCGCAGAACGCACCGTTGTCACACAGGGCGTTACTCGGCGTGTTGTCACACGAGTCAGTGGCCTCGTTACAGGCGTCGACGGTGCAGCTGACACCGTCACCGCAAGCGATCGGGGTGCCCGCTTCACAGACGCCCGTGCCGATGTTGCAGGTCTCGGCACCGTTGCAGAACGCACCATCGTTACATTGAGCATCGCTCGTACAGCCGCCACCGCCACCGGTGCCGCAGAACTGGACGTTGTCGAGACCGGCTTCGACGATGTCGCCGTCAGCCGTCGCGTCAGTTGCCCGGACCCGCACCTGGACGTTGCCAGCATTAGCGACGGTGGTGAAGGCGGTGGACCAGAATGCACTGTTGGTGACGTCACCCACGGACACCATGGTATCGACCACCGTGCCGTTGTTGAGCACTTCGATGGTGAAGCCATCCCCGGCATCGTCACCAGCATCCCGCTGACCATGGTAGTAGTCGAGGATCACCGTCAGGTCGTTGCCGCCGCCGCTGACGACCGGCGAAAGTGCCTCGCAGGTACCGCCGTCGACGTCATCGGTGCCGATACCGCCCGCGTTGTTCTGAGTGAAGAACGCTTGACCCGGGTTGCCGCCACCAACCTGCCAGGCCGTGGCGTCCGGTGTACCGACGATGAACGAACCCGTTGTACAGGTCGACGCACCGCTTGCGGTCCAACCACCAGCGCCGGACTCGAAGTCCTGGCCACTGATCTCGTTGGTGCATTCTGGTGGTGGATCCGTACAAGACGACGGTATGGCAAAGCCGTTGGTCGGGTTGGTGCTGTTCGAGCCACCAGAAACCGCATTTTCACCGAGACCGAAGGCAGCAAACGCCTCCCACAAGGTGCAAACATCTTCGCCGCCGAAGCTCGAGGCTGCAGCTTGAATGATGCCGTTGCGGTTATCGACGAAGGTCGGCGAACAGGCGGTGTTCTTCAGACCTTCGTTGATGTAGTACATCGCCCGCTTGTTGCCGGCCTCGTTCGGATCATTGATGTCGAAATTGATCAGATCCTGCTCGAAGCCCCATTTGTCGACCAGGGCCCAATAGACCTCCCAACCAGCCTGCGCCCAGCGCGAACCGACACCGTGGGGCTGCCCCGCACCATTGATCGACTCGTAGGTCCAGTTGTTGACCGCATTGTTGGTCGAATACGGCAAATCGCGGATACCGGTGGTCAACGAGGTACCGAAGAGATAGGCGCCGATACCGCGCACGTCGGTTCCTGAATCACCGGTTTCGGCGGTATACATCAAGGCCAACAGATCGCTCCAGCCTTCACCCGCCTGCTGACTGTTATTCAAGCAGCTCGAGTTGCCGGGGCCGCCGACCTGACGGGTGGAAATACCATGGCCATATTCGTGCACGATCACGCCGTTGTCGTAGTCACCGTCCCGATCCGGGTTGGTGTTGTCACACAGGAACATCTGCATGCGTGGGTTGCCGCCATCCGTGGGGGTGCCGAAGTTGGCGTTACACGGACTCGGAAACGAGGTATCTTGGGCATCAGCGTTGACCGAGTCGGAACCCGCACCACCACGACCAAAGTTGTTCTCTTGGAAGTTGCCGCCCACTTCATCAAAACCGTATTGGTACTGGATGTCATGGATGATGTTGTTCCAGTAGAACAAGTTGGTGATCGCGGCCCCCTGAGAGGCACCTGGTTGCGCGGTCAAGTCGATCGTGAAGTCACAGGTGCCACCGGAGCACGTCGGCTGCGGCGAGTCACAGACGTTGTTGGCATCCACGTCGGCGCAAGCATGGACATTGTTACCGTCCATGATGCCGGTGCCCGAGAACCAGTCGTTCGGTGAAGCGGTGGCGTCTTCGGGATTGACGATCAGCACACGAGCGTCCGACGGCGGCAGCGGAGTGGTGTGCAGCGGACTCTCCACCGGTTCCGGATAGACCCGGAAGTTGTCTGACGCGACCCAATCGAAGCGCGTCCAAACATCGCCGGAGGAGGCATCGACCGTCATGTCATACCAATGCAGCGAGTCTGGCGTTTCGAGCCTGAAATTCCACACCAGGCGGACTTCGCTACCACGGATCGGCAACCACATGAGCTCGGCTTCGATCGGCGAGCTGGATAACTGCTTGACCTCCATGCGGGTGAGCTGAGCAGGTCCCGAGTCTGTGCTGAGCGCCTTCGGCATGACGTCGAGGGTCACCCCGATATGGCGACCCGCGGCAGCCACGGCCTCGCTGGCGCTGAGGGCCGGGGCGAGGCTCTTGCGGTTCAACCCGATATCAGGGACAAAGGCGTTGTTGACGCTGAGGATTCTGCCGTCGTCATGGATGTTGATGTGCAATTGTGCGTTGTAGACCGGTAGGCCCATGTACACCTGTCGCAGGTAGACGTGGGTGATTCCACTGAGCTTGGAGTAAACCGAGTCGGTGACCTCGTAACCGTCGAGATCGGTAGCCTTGAGCCCCAATGCCGGCAGCTGGGCTTTGACAAATGCGAGTGACATCTCGACCGGTCCGACCGCGGCCTTTTGCGGAACAGTGGTGAGAAACCCAGTCTTGTTGGAGAGCGAACGGGTCACCCCGAGAGTGTCATCGAAGGTGACGTCGAGCCCGCGAACCTTACTTCGCATGGCCTCCAAGGCGGTGGACTGTGTGGCGCTCTTGCCGGCCAAAAAGCCTTGATTGTGCTCGAGTCGGGCGTCGTAATTACGCCCTTCGTCGAACGCGGCAGGCTGGGGACCGGCGCTGACTGCGCCTGTGATCAGCACCGCCAGGGCAAGTATGCCAAAAAGGGATCTCCTGCGAGTTGAACACTGCATCGACTTCTCCTTTGCAGGTTGTGAGGTTTCCAACCAGTGGTCCAAATTACCGCTGCGCTCGTCAACCCGATCGCTCCGGAATCCGGACCTCTTCAGGGCAAGCCCCTCGACACGTGGCCCAGGGGTCGATTCAGCTGTCGAATTTTCCAGAATCTTATCCCAGTCACTTCGTTCACTCTTTCGATCAAAGAGGAACAGCATCCACTGAGCAGATTCATGCTAAATCTTGAATTTTCTTTGCTCTCGCTTGCCGGCGAGGTTCGCGTCGGCAGGCGGCAGCCAAGAAACGACAACGGGCCCCTCGACAGGAGAGGGGCCACTGTGTTTCGGTCCGAGGACCGGCGCCTACCAAGACGCCGAACCCCCGGACCGACTCATCACTGATCGACTAGTTGTCACAGATGGACACGTCGTCGATACCACACTCGATCAGGTCTCCGGCGCTAGACCCATCAGAGCACTGCACCCGCAACCGGACATTCGAGCCACCCGGAATCTGGGCGGTCGCGGTACCCCAGGATGCAGTTGAAGCGGAGTCACCGTTGGACGCCATGGTGCTCCAACTCGAGCCACCGTTGGTGGAGTACTCGAGCAGGAAGAAATCACCGCTGGCATCATCCCCATTGTCGCGCTGTCCGTGCCAGTAGGCCACCGACAACGTCGATGCATTGGAGACCGCCCAGGTCGGCGAGCCTAGAATGCAGTTGCCACCGTCGACATCCGCATTACCGGCACTGGTGTTGGCCGCGGTGAAGATCGAGTTGGTACCCGAGTTCGAACCGACGATCTGGACGCCACCACCAGGGTTGGTCGGATTACCGACAGTGTAGGCACCAGTGGTGCAGGTCGAAGCGCCATCGTTGGTCCACGCCGCAGCGCCACCTTCGAAGTCGTCATCAACGGTGCAGCTGCCACCGCCACCACCCGACTCGAACACCCGGACGCAGCTGAAGTTGCTGTTACCAGTGCCCGAATCGTTGTCGTTGATGAACACCAAGCGACGGCTGCCGGTGAAGCTCTGGCCTACCGGAATCGAGAACGACTGGGTGCCGCTGCCACTGTATTGCGGCGAGGTACGACCCACATTACCGGTACCGGTCCAGTTCTGAGTACCCCAGATCTGGAAGTGTGCCGCCTCGTCATTCAGCGTATCGTCGGCGTCGAAGCCAACACCCTGGATCTCGCTTTGGTCGGTTGAGGAGTAGTCGAACTCGATCACCGTATTGGCGGTGAGGTTGAAGGACTGCGTGGTACGCACCCAGGTGTTCGCTGACATCTGGAGGGTGTCCCCACCGTTGGCAACCGAGGTTTGGTTCGACGTGTTCTGGTTGGAGTACGACGTCAATGCCTGGCTGTTGAAGTCGATCGATCCCGCCGGGCAATCGGATGGTGGCGGCGGATCGTCACAGGCTGCCGGGACGTTGAAGCCGTTGGTTGCACTGGTGCTGTTGGAGCCACCAGTCGAGGCGTTGGTGCCGAGACCGTAGGCGGCGAAGGCTTCCCAGATCGTGCAGACGTCCGCACCGCCGAAGCTCGATGTCGCGGCCTGGATGATGCCGTCGCGGGCGTTGATGAAGGTCGGCGAACAGGCGGTGTTCTTGAGACCTTCGTTGACGTAGTACATCGCCCGTTTGTTACCAGCTTCGTTGGCATCGTTGATGTTGAAGTTGACCAGATCCTGCTCGAAACCCCATTTGTCGACCAAGGCCCAGTAGACCTCCCAGGCGCCCTGCGCCCAGCGCGAGCCCATGCCGTGAGGAATCCCCGCGCCACCGATCGACGAATAGGTCCAGTTGTTGACCGAGTTGTTGGTCGTGTAAGGCAAATCGCGGATACCGGTGGTCAGCGACGTTCCGAAGAGGTAGGCGCCGATACCGCGTACGTCGGTGCCAGCATCGCCAGTCTCGGCGGTGTACATCAGCGCGAATAGGTCACTCCAGCCTTCGCCGGGCTGTTGGTTGTTGCCCAAGCAGCTCGAGTTGCCTGGGCCACCGACCTGACGGGTCGAGATGCCATGGCCGTACTCGTGCACGATCACACCGTTGTCGTAGTCACCATCCCGATCCGGGTTGGTGTTGTCACACAGGAACATCTGCATGCGCGGGTTACCACCATCGGCAGGCGTGCCGAAGTTGGCGTTGCACGGGCTAGGGAAGGCGGTATCTTGAGCGTCGGCGTTGACCGAATCGGAGCCGGCGCCACCGCGGCCGAAGTTGTTCTCCTGGAAGTTGCCACCCACCTCGTCGAATCCATATTGATACTGGATATCGTGGATGATGTTGTTCCAGTAGAACAGGTTGGTGATCGCTGCTCCTTGGGATGCACCCGGCTGTGCATTCAAGTTGATTGCGAAGCTGCAGGTACCACCCGAGCAGGTCGGCTCTGGCGTATCACAGACGTTGTTGGCGTTGACGTCGGCACAGGCGTGAACGTTGTTGCCGTCCATGACGCCGGAGCCCGAGAACCAATCGTTGGGTGACGCGGTGGCATCTTCAGGATTGACCACCAAGACGCGGGCATCCGAGGGCGGCAACGGGCTAGTGTGCAGCGGGCTTTCCACCGGCTCGGGATAAACGCGGAAAGAGTCGGAGGAGACCCAATCGAACCGAGTCCAGACCTCACCGGATTCAGCATCGATGGTCATGTCGAACCAATGCTGAGAGTCGGGACGCTCGAGCGAAAAATTCCAAACCAGACGGGCATCGCCGGCCTGTATCGGCAACCACATGAGCTGGGCTGTGATCGGCGAGTTGGAGAGTTCGGCAACTTCCATGGTTGTGCGACGGGCACCGTCGAGGTCGGCGCTGAGAGCCTTGGGCATCACCTGTAAATCAACACCTAGGTGGAGTGCCGACGAAGCAACCGCTTCAACCGCGCTGAGACTCGGAGTGGCACTCTTCTGCATCGCACCGAGATTGGGCACGAAGGCGTTGTTGATGCTCAGGATCCGGCCATCATCGTGCACATTAATGTGCAGCTGGGCATTGTAGACCGGGAGGCCAAGATGCTTCTGCCGGAGATAGATGTGCGTGACGCCGCTGAGCTTGGAGTACACCGAATCGGTGACTTCATAGTCGGCGAGATCCGCGGCGGTCAGGCCAAGAGCTTCGAGATTGCTGCCCACGTATTCCATCGCTGCTGCCATGGGCTCGGCCGCTGCCTTATTCGGCTGGGTGAGGAAACCCGTATGCCGCGAGAGAGTGCGCACGGTTCCAAATTTGTGATCGACGGTCACTGCGAGATCGTCGAACTGGGCTTTCAACGATTCGAGCGCGTCAGCCTGTTGCAGGCTCTTCTGTGCGACGAACCCCTTGGTGTACTCAACGCGTGCGTCGTAGTTGCGTCCTTCGTTGAGAGCTTCGGACTCCGGAGCCAACGCCCAGCCGGCACCGGCCATGAGCATCATCGAGAGGGCAAAAAGAACCGGGACGACAGACCTACGGGCAGAACACTCGTGCATCTAGTCTCTCCTAAGAGTTGCAGATTCAGCGGCGCAAGAGAGTGGAGCGACCGGTCAAGGACCGGCACCCCCTCGGCTCCAGGCCACCGTGGGAGACAGCTCTCGGTAAAAACCGAGACGCTTTCGGCTATATGTAAGTCTGGTACTACAAAGATCGTGCCAAGATCTGCAATGTCCCTCCGGAGCCAAATTTGCGCCGATTATTATCTTAATACTTATAACAAGAGACTATGCCTGCAAACAAAACAGTTTGTATGGTTAACTATTATCAAGGTTGATAACCGTGGCTTCTCAGACTTGAGAACCATCGTCTTTCCAGAGACTCCAGAGAACAGGTCTTGTTAGCGACCTACTTAGAGCCCATCCAAGGGATCTAGCCAATTAGATTTCATCCAGAAACTCGTTTCTCGCCTCTTAGTTAGTTAGATCCCATCCAATAACACGCCGAGAGCTCGGTCGGCCTTGTGGGCTGCGCCGCAGCTCCAGAACTCGCCGGATCTGCGCGCGCAGTCCACAGGGGGCGACCGGACATACGGCGCACCTTGGACGTCATCTAATTAACTAATTTAGGGTACGAGTCTCGACTTTGAGCGGGCGCAAGAAACCCCCGAACACCTGAGCGTCCGAGGGTTTCAAGGGTCTACCGAAGACCCCTTCTACCGATGCACTCTCTGTCTAGCGAACTCAGCCTACTGCGGACAGATCGACAGATCGTCGACCCCAGCCTCGATGATGTCGCCAGGACCGGCACCGTCTGAGACTCGCACCCGCAACTGGACGCTGGCGCCGGCTGACACCGTCGTCGTACCTTCGGTCCAAGCAGCCACGGTCTGCACATCACCGATCGACACAAATGGCGC
>JAJCXO010000287.1 GCA_029263395.1 Acidobacteriota bacterium
CATCGAGGCGTACCATACGGTCCTCGATCAATTCGGAGGGGCCGGTGAACGGCGGATTGACTCGATCGAGAACAATTGCACGGTTCCCAGCCTGGACAAAGTCCGTCATCGACCGGCCGATCAGTACCTCGGACGAAGCGGCCGCCAGCAGGCTGACGCCCGCAGGGTTTACAAAAAGCAACTTCCCCTGGGCGTGCAGAATCACTGTATCGGGCGTGGCCTCGACCAGGCTTCGAAAGCGTTCTTCGTTGGATGATCCATCGGACATCGTTGCACTCATTTGAAATTATGGGCCTACTTTAGCAGGCCGGCCGACCTCTTTGTGTCAACTCCTGTTCAGGCTTGCGCTATCTGTTGCTCAGGTGTTCGACACCAACTTGGGCGTGTGACACCAATCCGGTGGGCGAGCTCAACGAAAGTCATGACTCGGAGTCTTCTGCAAGTGTTGAATAGGCCAGAACTTTTCTGCTTTGATCGACATGCTGCCGTCTTTGCGCTGCAGAATGCCCTCGACCACGAGGCCAGGCGAGCCGACGATCAGCTGTCGGTTTTCTTGCAAGAGGTCTGGCGTGACCAGAGCCTGTGCCATGCCTGTCTCGTCCTCTAATGTCACAAAGAGCATGCCGTTGGCCGTGCCTGGTCGTTGGCGCACGATGACCGAGCCGGCGAACCGAATGCGAGTGCCGGCTGCGATGTCGGGTAGGTCGCCATTGGGTGTGACGCCATGCGCTGTGAGATTGGATCGAGCGTAGGCGATGGGATGGGGGCCGGTGGTGACTCCGCTGGTCTGGAAGTCCGCAACGGTCTCTTCCAACGGACTCATCTCAGGCAGTGGTGACTCGCCCCGCGGAGGTTCGTCGGCAAATAATGGGCCGACGGAGCGACTGAGGCGGGCGATTTGCCAGAGGGCTTGTCGACGGCTGAGCCCGAAGCTCGCCAGAGCGCCACTGTGGGCGAGGCGCTGTAGATCCCGGTCGGCAAGTTGGCAGCGGACGACCAGGTCGTCGACGCTGCTGAAGGGTTGCTCTTGTTTGGCGAGAGTAATCCGTTGGGCAACTTCACCCCGTAAGCCGCGAATGTAACGCAGACCGAGGCGAATCGATCCTGCGGCCCGCCGACCACGAAAGTCGCCAACACTGCCGGCAGCGGACTCCCAAGTGCAGCGCCACTGTGAGTGTTGGACATCGATCGGATGGACACCGACGCCGTGACGCTGGGCGTCTTTCAGCAGCGTCGCAGGGTGATAAAACCCCATCGGCCAAGCGTTGAGTAGTGCGATGGTAAATGCGGTAGGGTGATGTGCTTTCAGGTACGCGCTGGCATAGGCGATCAAAGCAAAGCTTGCGGCATGAGACTCGGGGAAGCCGTAAAGAGCGAACGAGGTGATCGATTGTACGATCTGATCCTGCGTTGCACCGGTGATGCCTTGTTTTGCCATGCCCTGGCGCAGGCGTTTCTCGATCGATTCCATCCGTTCCATCGAGCGTTTGAAACCCATTGCACGACGCAGCTCCTCGGCTTCGCCACCGCTGAAGCCAGCCGCCACCATTGCTAACCGCAGCAGTTGTTCTTGAAACAGCGGCACGCCGAGGGTGCGTTTCAAGATCGGTTCCAAGCTCGGATGCAGGTAGGTCACCTTCTGGCGCCCCTGCCGTCGCTCGAAGAACGGGTGCACCATGCCGCCGACGATCGGCCCCGGACGGATGATGGCCACTTGGATCACCAGATCATAAAAACGCGACGGAGCATTACGCGGCAAGGATGCCATCTGGGCGCGACTCTCGATCTGAAAGACGCCGACGGTGTCGGCGCGACGAATCATCTCGTAGGTTTGGGGGTCATCAGGAGGTAGATGTGCCAGCTCGACATTCTTTTTTTCGTGGGTGCGGATCAATGGCACAACCTCTTCCAAGGCGTTGAGCATGCCGAGCCCCAGCAAATCAATCTTGATGATTCCGAGGTCGGCACAGTCATCTTTGTCCCATTGCACCACGACCCGACCGGGCATGGCAGCAGGCTCGAGCGGGACCACTTCATCGAGGCGGCCGGCGGCGATGACCATACCGCCGGAGTGTTGGCCGAGATGGCGCGGTAGATTCTGGATCTTCTGCCACAGATGCATGAAGTGCCGAACCCGCAAGTCTCCGGGGTCGAATCCCGCGCCTTGAATCTCCTCAGGCAGGGATTTGTTGTCGCCGCGACTGGTGTCGTAGCGAAACCGGCCGAGTTGTTTGGATAAGCGGCCAATCTGTTCGGTGGAGAAGCCGAGGGCCTTGCCGACTTCGCGGGCGGCAAGCTTGTCGCGGTAGGTGATGACGTTGGCGGTCATCGCGGCGCCATGGGGGCCATACCGATGGTAAACGTATTGGATCACCTTCTCCCGCCGGCTGCCGGACGGCAGATCGAGATCGATGTCCGGCCACTCACCGCGCTCCTCGGATAGGAAGCGCTCGAACAGCAGCTCCATTTTGACCGGGTCGACTGCGGTGATCGAGAGCGCGAAACACACCGCGCTGTTGGCCGCCGAGCCACGCCCCTGAGCGAGGATCGAGTGGCGCTGACAAAACTTGACGATGTCCCAAACGATCAGAAAGTAGCCAGCGAGCTCGAGCTTCTCAATCACCGCCAGTTCTTTTTCGATCTGGGTTTGAGCGCGAGCGGTGAACGGACGGAAACGTACCCGTGCCGCGTCCCAGGTGAGTTGCCGTAAATAGGAGGCTTCGGTTTCTCCCGGCGGCAAAGGATAGACGGGAAATCGATAGCCGAGATCGGCGAGGGTGAAGTCGAGATCCTCCGCTAACGCGAGACTTTCCTCGACGGCGGCTGGCAAGTCCGAGAACAGCTCGGTCATCTCTTCAGCACTCTTGAGATACCTGAGTCGGTGTGCTTCGAGGTGCCGCCCAGCGGCGTCCAGGTGGGTGTAATGTCGTAAACACGTCAACACATCGTGCAACGGCTTGTCTTCGGGGCGGGCGTAACGCACACCACCAGTGGCCACAATCGGCACGTCGAGTCTGCGAGCCAACGTCATCAGAGCTTGGTTGCAATGCTCTTCGCCCCGTAGACGGTGACGTTGCAGCTCGATGTGAAGCCGACCATTGAACGTCGAAAGCAGACGTTCGAGGAGCTGCTTGCCACCTTCGAGGCCATCCTTTGCCAGGCGATTGGCGAGCGCGCCACCCGCATCACCGGTCAGACAGTGGAGGCCGGCTGCATGGCCGCGGAGCATCGACCAAGTCACGCGAGCATCACCCTTGGGTTGATGCCGAGCCGCCGCCGTCAGCAGGCGACAGAGGTTGCGGTAACCCTTGGCATTCTTGACCAGCAGGACCAGCTTTTCACCCCCCGCCGCCCGCTGGCTGGCCTCACGTCGAGTGGTTCGAGTGCGAGTTCTTCTCGCCTCACTGGTACTATCCGCGAAGACGATTTCGGCACCCACCAACGCCCTGATCCCGGCTGCTTTTGCTGCTTTGTGGAACCGAGGCGCACCGTAGACGCCCATCCGATCGATCAGCGCAACCGCAGGTAGCCCAAGGGCTGCCGCTCGTTCAACGAGATCCTCAGGCTGAGACGAGCCATCGAGAAACGAAAACGCCGACGCCACGTGCAACTCGGCATAACGGAGGCGAGCGGTGGGGGAGCGCCGGGCAAACTGACGCTGTCGAACCTTCTCCTTGCGGGCTCCTGAAGAAGTTTTCAGGCGCTCCAGGCTGTGGCCATAGTCGCGGGATGTCGGCGCGGTAGGATCTTGAGTGTTGGCCATCGTTTACTGGCCGAGGGTAAGGTCTCGACGCATTGCCAAGCATAGGCGTAAGAAGGGCGTAAGTCCAGTTGAACCGCGTCCCTAAGCCGTAAACGGCACAAAGGGAAGGCATCTAGTGAGACGGGACGTTCTCGATCGATTCGACGATCAACGAACGACCGGTGAGCACGGCGCTGGACGCGACGCTCCGCTCGGCCTCGAGTACCACATCGAGGGCAGAGCCCGGGCGCAGGTCCGAAGGGATGTCGATCTCGAACTGGAATGGCTCGGGGCCCCGGCTCGGTACGACTGTCTCGACGCTTGTGCCGCCGTTCGGGGATGAAATCGAGACCGTCAGCGGCAGAGGATAAAGCGACGGTGCCGCAACGATTCGCCGAACCGAAATGCGGAGAGACCGCGAATCAGCCCGCGAACGTACCAGAATGGTCGTAGCACGACCAATTGCTCCCGACTCGCCGTCTAGGAGGCCGGTCTTTTGAGCCGGCGCCATCTCACCAGGCCGGAAGCTCAGGGGCACCTGGTCTCGAGTCCAATCGGCCCACTCGGTCCTCGCAGAGTTGTCGATAGGCATCGTCGGCTGATCGTAAATAGGAGGGTCTAGAACCGTCGTATTGGCAGGTAGGTCAGGCCAGGTCAGGGTATGCGCCAGGGCACGGTAGACCCAACGTCCATAAAGCTGCTGAGCGGCGGCATTGCCGTGACCGACGGGGGGTGGGCCCTCCCAGCGACCGATCGTATACTCCGGTGGCACGACGAAGAAAGTTGTCGCAATCCCCGCCTCTGCGAGGGCGGTGTGTACTTGAGGTTCTTCCCAGCGGGCGACGAAGGCTAGGAGCACCGGGACTTGGCGAAGTCGGAGTTTTTCAACCGTCTCGTGCAATGCGGCATAACTGACCCGCCAACGCTCTCGAAACCGGTAAGAGTCGAGCTGACGTTGACGATAGGTCACGTTATGCGGATCGCCAAAAGCATCGCGGGTTGGCGCCTCTCCTAGGGAGCCATTGGGCAGCACCACGGGTGTAGTGTGATTGTCGTTGCCCGATGGGCAGATGACCACGGCGTCAGGTTGTAGGCGTTCGAAGAAGTAGTCGAGAGCCGCTAGTCCACTGAGTAGGTTGTAGCCGGGGAGAGCCATAGTCCAGGCTTCAACCGGGTCATCTTGCCCACCCCAGCGGTTGGCCAGCCCAGCAAAAACTTCCGGAAACGACTCTGCTTGGCTGATTCCCATGCCGTAGGTCCAAGAATCTCCCACAAACACGACCCGGAAAGTCCCCGGTTGCTTGACCGGGGGGCCGGTTCTGAATCCCAACTCATTGGCAACGAACGTATCGTTCCAGGCGGTGAGCTGGGTATTCGGCACCAGGGTGTAGCCGATGCGTGGCTCGAACCAGGTCCAACGATAGAGGCCCGGGCTGCTTTCGATCAGTTCTTGAACCAGTGTCTGGCGAACTTCCTGGGAAAGGTCCGTCACGTCGGGTCGTTTCGACGTCGCCCGATACCAACCCAGTCCGAAAATCAACAGGCCGACGGAACTGACGGCGGCGATAGCGAGCAGCAGGCGGACGATCCGTTCTTCGCTGGCGTTCATGGCATCGAGGGTTCTGGGCTGTCCAGCTCGCGCTCGACGAAGGTTCGGAAGTCGGTCGGCTGACGCGACAGCAGAGCTGCCAGAGTCCGGGAATTCCCGGCCAGACCGTAACGATCGTAATACTCGAACATCTTGCTCAAGTTGGTCAGTGTAGCGGCGGGTAAACCTCGTTGACGGGCATCGTGCTGCCAATCCGTGAGAGGGATCACCTGCGCCTGGACTGCGCGGCCGATCCCGAGCGCCAGGTGCTGCGCAACCTCACGGGACGAGAGCCGTTGCGGACCACTCAGCTCATAAATTGCACCTTCGTGTCCAGGCTCGGTCAGGACCATGGCGGCCGCTTCGGCGACATCCTCCAGGTCCACCCAGCTGAAGCGTGATTCGGCCGAATAAGGGATTCGATAGCAGCCTTTGGTCTCGATCTCGCAACGTGCGGCCAACACGTTTTGCATGTAGGCACAGGGTTGGAGAATTGTCGTCTCCAAGCCCGACTCGAAGAGTCTCGCTTCGACCCGCAACTTTTGCCAATGATGCGGCATGGCTTCGGTTTGGGGATGGAGTACCGAGTGATAAACGAGACGCCTGCAATCCGACGCATGGGCGGCGTCTATCATCAGGTTGGCGATGGCGAGCTCTTCCGGGTGCATGTTGGGGCAGATGAAATAGATCGCTGCACAGCCTGCAGCCGCATTGGCAAGCGCTCGGCGATCCGTGAGGTCGCCGATGACTATCTCACTGAGGACGACCTCGCTGATCTCGAGTGAATCCAGTGCTCGAGCCTGCTCGGAGGAGCGGACGAAGGCGCGGGTTGGCGCACCACGACGGCTCAATGCACGCAGCACGGCCCGTCCGGTTTTGCCGGCGGCGCCGGTGACTAAAAGCATACGAAGGCTCTTCGAGGGCGGCTCTTGGACGGAGAAGATAGGTACGATTTTCGGGCGAGCGAAGGCTGCATCGTATCATTCCGTCTCGAGCCTCGTGCAGAGCCCCCAAAGCAAAACGCCCCCGGACCGCCACTCCAAAGGCGTGGTTCCGGAGGCGAAACGGTCAGGTCTCGAACAGGCTAGGGCGCCGCGAGTGGCGCCTTAGCCAACTGCCGTTTTATTGCGGGCAGATCGACAGATCGTCGATCCCAGCCTCGATGATGTCGCCAGGACCGGCACCGTCTGAGACTCGCACCCGCAACTGGACGCTGGCGCCGGCTGACACCGTCGTCGTACCTTCGGTCCAAGCAGCCACGGTCTGCACATCACCGATCGACACAAATGGCGC
>JAJCXO010000288.1 GCA_029263395.1 Acidobacteriota bacterium
CCTACTCGAGTACCTGCGTGCCCGGGAGGTTGGGGATGAAGTTGCGATTCGGCGCCTCGAGCCGGCCGGGTTTGATCGCAAGCGGTTTGCCGCCAACATTATCGACAATTTCTTAGGTGATGCGTTCAAGAACGGTATCTACCATGCCGATCTCCATCCCGCGAACTTGATGATTCTTCCCGACAGTGTGGTCGGCTACATCGACTTCGGTATTACGGGAGTCATCAGTCGTCACGGTCGACGGCATCTGGTGGCGATGACCTTGGCTTTGGCGGCCGGTGATATGGATGCTCTGAACGATCAATTCCTCGAGGTTTCGGCGTACGACCCGAAGGCCGAGCCTAGATCCTTTCGTATCGGCTTGGACCGTCTCGCGCAGGATTGGTACCGAGAAGAAGATGGCGAGCGACGCCTGAAGGTCAACTTCACCCGAATCATGGGAGATATGTTGGTCCTCTCTCGCAAAACGGGGGTGCTGCCGGAGCGTGACATCGTCAAGTACATTCGGTCTTCGATCGCGATCGATGGCTTGGTGACACGATTCGAGCCAGTGTTCGATGTCGGTGAGTACTTGATCGAGTCCTGTTCGCGCTACTTGCTGTGGGAAGGCCGACGCGGACGATATGCCCCCGAGCGCCTGCTCGACTTTTCGGCGGCCAGCGGCAAGCTGTTGCGAGACGGCCCCCGGCGTGCCAATCAGCTATTGGATCACCTGGCTGCTGGGAAGATGGGAGTACACCTCGAGGACAGGCTAGCGGATAGCGAAGGCGAAGCCCTGCGCACCCGAGCCTTCCAGTTGACCGGTGTTGCGCTGGCTGTAGCGCTCTTGCTAGCCACCAGATCCCCAGCGACACCTGATCTCGGCCTGAACCTGTGGACGATTCAATGGATTTTCCTGGCTGCGGCTGGAGGCATGTTGGCAAGCACGCTGCGACGTTTGATCTAGGGCACTTCAGAAAGACACTTGGGCATTCGATTGCTGGCGTTTCTTGTCTTAGAAGACCACTCTTGCAGAAGACCACTCTTGTAGAAACCACTGCTGTAAAAGAGTACGTTCCAAAGTGTTACTGTTTCAGAAAATGCTGTCAAAAGGAGGCGCAAATGCGTGATCTTGCTCGATCGATGTTTCGGTTTTCATGGGCCATGTCGGTGCTCAGTGCTCGGCAGGCTGCAAACTTGATTTCTCCACGGGATGGCTGGGATCGTTCTGCGGAGTCGTTCAACGCGGTGAGTCATGCCGCGGTGGGGCAGATGGGAGAGACCATGAAGGGGTTCTATGAGGCTGGTGATCGCTTCCAAGCTGGTATGGTTGATACCGCTTCACGCGCCTTCAGTGGGTCTTGGGGAGATCCGGGGAAGATGATGAATAGAACTTGGGAGTCGGTCGAACGGACCTGGACCGGCATGAAAGACAACGTAGTCGAGGCCTCTGTCCATGATGAGGAGTGACTATTTCCATCGATGAGCGCCGGAGGGGTAACGTGCGAGATCTCGCTAAATCGATAGTTCGTTTTTCGATGGCGACGAGTCTACTGGGGGTGTCCCAGGTCGCAAATCTCGTCAGGTCGAGCCGCGTTCCATCGACGGCTGCGAAATACGGTGGTGGTCAGCTAGATCGTCTGGATGTTGTCACCTGGGCAGCTCAGGGGCAACTTGGGGAAGTGTTGCAGGCGGCATTTCAGGTAGGTGATCATCTCCAAGGGGAATGGGTGGGGCTTCTCACCGATGCCTTTGTGCCTTGGAGATGGTCCCGAACGGTTTCTGAACTGGCAGACCGCTCGGTGACGGCGATGCGAGTCGCGAGCCCAGGGCAGGTTGGAGCCTTGGCTCGTCAGGAGCTGCGCAACAAATTCGAGGTCTATTGGTTGGTCAAAGGCGCCCGCAGCAAACTCGACTTGGCATCAAACGGAGAGGAGCTACCGCTCGCCGAGTTGGTTGAGCGGGCTTATCAGCTTGGTGAGTACCAGGCCCTTTGGGTTGTTGAAGGCCTAGGACATGAGACCGCCGAGGTTGCGCTTCGGGCCTCAGTCGTTCCGCGAGGTTTGTTCTCAGGAGAGCGGCTCGAAGGCTTGCCAACGAGCAGCCTGCCGATGTTGCATGGTGGGCTAGGCTTGGCCTGTGCTGAACACGTGTTGCGTCGCCTTACTCCCCACAGCTCAGTTGTTGAAGTTCTTGAAGGTTTGGGACGGTTTTTGGAGCTCTGCCGAGACAATTCGATGGATCGATACGTCGATTCGGCGATCGAAGCTTTAGGGCTCGATGCTCGCTGCTTCTTCCCGGACCTAGTGCCGGTGCTGGAGCACGGCCTCGTGATGCTGGGAGATCCGGTGTTACATCAGTACTTTTGGCACGGAGTGGGGAGAGCGCTGTACTTTCTACCGATCAATTTTGTGCCTGGTTATGGCTCGCTGTGGCGAGCTGTACAGATGTCTCAGAACGAGTCGCCCCACAAGATGGCTCGCCAAAATACGTTGGCCGGCGTCTCCTATGCCTTCACGATGGTCAACATGTCACATCCCAAGATTCTCGAGAAAGTCCTGTTTGACCACGGCGCAGATATCGGAGGGACAACTTTTGTGGATGGGGTCGTGGCTGCGGTGGTGATGCGGAACCAAATTACACCGCACGCTCCGGTTCTGAGAGCCTTCGTCAACCATCAACCTGAGCCCAAAACCGCCGAAATCTGGCAGCAGGTTGTGCAACTCCCTGGTCGCGAGGCGTTAGGCTTGGATGGCTCTGACCCAGCAGCGGTCGAGATGCCTGGAATCTATCGTTCAATGCCGCGGACGCGGGGAGTCGACTAACTCGTGATTTTTGTCAAAAACAAGAGGTCAGGTGAGAAGGGGGCGTCTTGACGGTTTCCGGTTCGTCTCGATCTGCGCGTGCACGACAGCTCGAGGTTGAGCAAGTATTAGCTGACCGGGGCCTGCTGCGAGGGCCACGGCGTTCCTTGGCGAAGCAGCAGCGGTCATTTGAAAGCACCGAAGCGTCTGCTCTTGAATTGCGTCTCGCGTTGGAAGAGCTGGGGCCTGTTTTCGCTGAATTCGGACGTTATCTCTCCCTACGTGCAGACTTCTTGAAGTCCTCTGACTGCCTAGTGCTCAGCGACATTCCAGATGTCGCGGAAGCGACGCCGTCGGCATTGGTCCATCAGATCTTGACGGACGATCTCGGGCAGCCTGTGACACAAATTTTCTCGGTTTTCGAAGAAGCGCCGTTTGAGGTTCGGTGGCAGTACCAGGCACACCGTGCGGTGCTGAAGGGTGGTGAGCGTGTCGTCGTGAAAGTAGGCCAGCCTGGCCGACGTGAGCTATTCGAGTCAGAGCTGGGCGCCTTGATGATCTTTCGGGGCTTGCTGACCGAACCGGACTTCGTCGTCAGCGATCACTTTGACGAGATCTACGCAGACTTTCGCCAAGCCTTGGCGTCGCGGCTCAACATGGTCACCGAAGCCGATGCGTTGCAGTCTCTGGGGAGAGATGCTCGGCGCACGGACCTTTGGGCCGTCCCCCAAGTCTACCGAGATCTGTCAACGTCCAACCTCTTGACCTTGCAGTGGTTACCCGGCTCGACTCTCGAAGATATTGCCACTGGATCGACACTGCAAGAAGTTGATGCCAGCGACATGGCCCGTAGATTGGGATTGATTTGGCTACAGATGGCGCTGGTTGGTCAGCAGTTTCCTGTCGAGGCCGATGTCGTCGAGATGCCTGACGGTAGGTTGGCGGTGACCGGTGGGACTTTCGGGACCCTTCCTGAAGCCTCGCGCACCAATTTATGGAGCTACATCAGGGCAACGGTAGAACACCTCCCGGATCGTGCGTCAGCTAGCCTCTTGCGAGAAGTTTCTAGATCACGGGCGGACGCGACCGAGGGAGAGTTGAGAACGCGGATTCGCCAAGCGGTTCCGTTTCGCGACGGAGGCTGGACCGCAGCCGGGGAGAGTCTTGGGGAGTACGCGATTCTGCACTGGCGCTTACTGCGGGTTGCCGGCTACCGGGCCCGGCCTCGACTCAACGAGTTTTATATGGGATTGTTCTGGGCGGCTCGGAGTGCCAGAAATTTCGAGCCGCAAGGTGATCCGCTCGGCGCCGCATCGCGCGATCTCGACTGGCTTGCTGGCTGGAATCAATTCCGACAGTTGGCATCGCCTCAGGCGATGGGGCAGACTGCTGAGGCCTATTTATCGAATTTGGTCGAGTTGCCACAGAAATTGGATCGGATCCTCAGTATGCCGGATGGGGCGACCGGTTTTCCGGCGCCGTCGAAAGAACCTTCGGCGGGCCAGGGAAGCAAGAACTCGAATGTTGTCGTGACGTCTCTATGTTTGATGATGATGGTGCTTGCCCTAGTGGCTGACCAGTGGTCGGCTTTGGCGGTCGGTTTTGGGCTCAGCGCTGGGTGGGCGGATCGAATCCTCGCTTTGGTGTTTTTTGCCCTTGGTTTCGCAGTACTGAATGGTGTGAGGAGAGTACGATGACAGATGCCATCCAATCGATGATGCGCTTCTCGTGGGCGATGTCTTTGTTCGGCCTTCGCCAGGCTTCACAGATTGCCTCGTCCTTGGCTACGATGCGATCGCCGCGGTCAGCCGTGACTGGGTTCGATGCGGTATCCGACGTTGCTCGTTCGCAGCTAGATGATCAGTTCGTCAACGCTTACCGCGCCGGTGATCGTTGGCAGCAGATGCTGATCGATACAGTGTTTGGAGTGATGGACCCGGCACTCGAGGTGTCTCGCAGTATGGCTTCTCAGACAGTTCTCCGAGGTTCGCTTACTGTGCTGAGGCAATCCGCGGGAATCCTGGAGGCAGCGATGCCGGTCGAGCGTCGATGGGCCTGGCGGGAGCTGCGCAATAAACTCGAGGCTTTCGAAGGGTTTCAATATGCCGATCATATTCTCGGTTTCAGGGATCTTGACGCCGACGGTCTGCGGGCTCAGCTGAACCAGGCGAGTAGCAGCAACCCCTATTTGAGGCTCTGGCTGACGGAAGGTTTGGGCTTTGCGTTTACCGAGGCTGCCTGGGATGTGGATGAGCCCTACGATCTTCTGTGCCAAAAGGCTTTGGAAACGTTGCCGGTGGAGAGCTTGATCCCACTACACACCGGCATGGGGCTCTCGCTCGCCCGCCGAGTTGTCCCCGAAATGTCCGCTGACGATCCAGCGTTGGAGACCGCAGTGAAGCGATTTGCCGAGCTTTGCGAGCACAATTCGCGACCTGGCTTTGCCATGGCTTCATTTGAAGCTGTCGGGCTCATTACTCGCCAACTGGCTCCTGACAAGGTGAGCCAGATCGATGCTGCGATCACTCGTTGTCAGAGCGTCGATCAGCGAGCGGCATTCTGGCATGGGCTGGGTAGAGGCCTCTACTTTGTGGCGACTCAAGCCTGGCCTGGTTCCACCGGCCGCGCCGTCGAAAAGCTGCGGCAAGAAACACCTGACGACGAGGCACGATGGAATGGTCTAGCAGGTTTGGCTTGGGCTCTAACCCTGGTCAATCTGAGACAACCTGAAGTTATCGAGTCTTTTGTGGGTGGCCACGACTTTGCTGCAGATGAGTTCGATGCCATCAGCAACGGGGTCTCATCGGCTGCTGTTTTGTGGGCCGAGACCGTTGGAGAGGAATCGACCTTGAAAACATTGCGTGACCATCAACCCAAGGGATTGGTCGAGATGTTGTGGGAGCGAACGATCAGGCAGCCCATGACTGCGGCTCTCGACAGTTGGGGTGACGTCAAGAAGACCTCCGGACCCGGCGAAATCTTCTACTACCGGCGAGGTGTATAGGCTATGTTGATTTCCCTCGAGCGGAGCATCGACGGTGTTGTGGGACGAATGCTCAGTTGGTTGAGCCATCCGCCGGTTCGGCCGCTGGCCGACCGCGAATCGTTGAGCGATCGTACGGTGGAACTAGTCGACAAGGCGCCCGTGGCGGTCGCCGATGGTATCGAGTCAGCCATCAATGTGGCGGATGAACTTGTTATCGAGACGGTGGTCAAGCCAGTCATCAAGTCGAGCTCGGATAGGCCGAAGCGTCAGAAATCCCGCAACAAGATCGACTCGAAGAAAACTACCCGGCGGAAGGCGACCCGCAGCAAGAGATCGGTTGCTGGTCGACAGAAGGCACGGGCGAAATCCGAGGCAGTTGGGGTGATCGAGCAGGCTGTCCCCAGCAAGACGAAGCAGGTCCGTGCAGACTCGAGCAGTCCCAAGGCCGCCAAGACGATGACCAAGCCAGTCAAGCCGGCGCCCAAGACCGCCAGGCCAGCGCCTAAAACAGCCAAGGTGGTGTCCAAGGCAACCGAGTCGGCGCCGAAGACGCCCAAGACGCCCAAGTCGGCGGCTGCGAAGATCGTGGAGACAGCGGCTGAATCAGTCAAGAGTCCACCCAGGACAGATGACCTCGAAGCCTCGATTACTGCCGCGCTAGCTGGCGTGGACGATGGATTGGCAATGAAAGAATTGGTGGCAGGGACCGGCGCCGAGCGTAATGCGATTCGCCGAAATCTCAAGAGACTCATCGATGGCAATCGAGTCCAGCGCAAGGGAGAAGGGATGAGAACGCGCTACTACTGGACCAAAGGTGAGTAGAGCGATTTGATCTCGGGCGCTTCGATGGCCTGATGATAGTCCTCTAGAGCAGGCTTCGATGACTAAGCAATCAAACCAAACCCCTGTCGCTGGGTCCCCGCACAACGGAGTACCGTTGTCTGAGGACGATCTCGAAGCTCTGGCGAGTTTCGACCAGGCACTATCAGATGCAAAAGACTTAGCGCAGTGGTGGAGCTTTGTAGATCAGCAAGAGAGTTACGCTGACCGCTTCCAACTCTCGGCGACGCATAATCGGCCTGAGGTGAGTTTTGGTTTTTTCGATGAAGCAACAGTTGATGGTTCATCGATGGCGGTCATGGGCAATGTCCAAGAGCAGCTATATGATCGCCCAAAGATGCCGCAGGAGTCGGCAACGTCGCGTGCTGAAGTCGCCGACTGGATGAGCCAGCAAGTACGAGAGTTTGTGCTCCGATACTTTCTAAGAGTGAGCGACTTCCGCCAGCCCGAGTCGTTTCCCGGGGAAGTTCATCCACCAGCACCTTCGTATTTGCGCCCTCTGAGTTGGTATGCCAATGAAGGAGATCGGCGGCGAGGATTCGGTTTTGAGCAGGTGTACTACAAACTCAAGGGTGATAATACCCCTCGCAAATTCGATGACCACGATCGGTTCTGCATTGTTGATTTGCGCGAGATCGGAACAACATACGAGTGGATTGTTGTCAAAGTTGTCATCTTCGACTCCAAGCTGACACTTGCTCCGTTTGGCCCAGTTTTGCCTTATGGCACATTGCCACAAGCGGAGCACAGTCATTTGATCCTCACGGAAGCGATGATTGTCGACGACCAGGCGCCGCAAGAACCTGATGACCTCGGTTGTTTCGGGTTCGGTTATGCGTTCCTACCAGCCGTCGAGGAGAGTTTGTTGGCTTACGGGCCGGGCCGATTCGAAGCTGCGTTCCAGACCATTCGTTTCCACGTCAAGAAAAGTGGTGAGGTCAAGGTGAGAATGGCCTTTGTCGCCAGCCGACCAAAGAAAGTAGTCAACGTATCACTCGATCCTATGGGCTGGGGCCTACGGTTGGCAGATTTGCTGTCGTTAGGGACTGCTTCGTCGGTCCTCGAGCCCGTTCAGAAGATGTGGAAGCGAGTACCGCGTCCAGGAAGTGTCGATGTCGTCCAGAGCTACATCAGCCTTGCGAACGTCCTCACCGGTGGTGTTGCGGCGAAGAACCTCGGCGTCTCCAAACGACAACTCCACAAGAATTTTTTGGCCGCGCATCTTGATCAGCACTACAACGTGGTGGCTGGATCGTTGATGACCTGGCGTCAGGTTTCCGATTGGCTTGATCCAGAGACCCTGCCGGACTGGGTTCGCTCAGGACGCAGCGCGTAATGCACTAAGGAGCTTCACCTTATGACCACACCAGATCTACACGCTGTCATCTTTTCTGGAGGAGGTGCAGACGGGGCCTACCAGTTGGGTGTCGCCAATGCACTATTCAGCGGCAAATCACGGGCGACATTCGAGCAGCCTATGGAGCCAGAAGTTTTCACCGGTACGTCCATCGGCTCATTCAATGCTTCGTTTCTGGTTTCTCACTGGGGGGATTATGGGCCGGCGGCAGTCGGCAAGCTCGAGAAAGTGTGGTTGGAGAGGATGGCTTGGAAGGGGCCGCTCAACGGGGGATTTCGTTTGCGCCTGAACCCCTTGGAGCTGCTTGATCCTAGATCATACTTGGCCAAACCGTTTGGGCTTCGCCCATTGGCACAGCTGGCAGCCGATAGTGGGTATGTGAGCTGGGAAGCGATCAATCGGACGTTCAACCTGGTGGCATCCAAAGAGCCGTTTCTTCAGCGGTTGATGGATTTTGTCAACATCAGTAGCTTCATCGCAGTTGAGCCGTGGGAACTTACTCTCCGTGAGGAAATCGACTACAAGAAGATTCGCAATTCTAAGAAACTCCTGCGAATTGCCGCTACCAATTGGGCATTTGGTGAGGTCAAGGAGTTTCAGAACCGTGATATGACAGACAAGCTCGGGCCGGCAGCGATCCGTGCCTCGAGTGCGGTGCCAGGCATATATCCGCCGGCCAAAGTGGGTTCGCAGAGTTATGTCGATGGCGCGGTTCTCATGAATACCCCCTTGAGTCCAGCAATCAAGGCGATGCGCCAGATCATCAAGGATCCTCTACGGGATCCGAAGTTTTATGATTTGCCGGTGCGAGAAGCCATGCAAGTGGCAGATATGGAGCGGGGTAGCTACGATCCAGACACGGAGTTGGTATTACATGTTATTTATATGAATACAGATGTAGACAAGATGCCGATTGCGGCGTTGCAGAGTACGCTGCAAACGCTCTATCGCACACAGATCATCAGTTGGGCCAATGCGGTCAATCAAGACATCGAACGTGCCGGGTTGCTCAATCAGGGGCTCGACTACATTCGAAACATCGGGGATCTCGATTTACTTGGCGAGCTCGAGGATCTCGAGGCGCGACAAGCCAAGGGTAAGCTCGGAGACGACGCCCGCAAGAGGCTGACGGAGGTCTCGCGACAGTTGGAAGGAAAGGTAGGAGAGCTCACGAGGCTGCAGGAGAAGCTGAATAAACTGTCCCCTGACCAGCTCAGGAGCATTCTGCAGTCCGCTGAACCTCTGGTAGATCGAATGGCGACCGGGAATCCCTACAAGCAACTCACGATCCATCGCTACTTTCCGCCGGATGGCCTCGATGGTGCGCTCGGTTTCCTCGACGTAAGGCGTCAAAGATTCGAGCGTTTGATCGAGGAAGGTTTCAACAACACGGTTCATCACGACTGTAAGACGAATGGTTGTATCCTCACAGGTCGCCACAAGATTCTGGCGTCGGACGACTGATATGGCCTCACAGAAGCGTATTGTTGCTGTCGCTAATTCGAAGGGTGGAGTGGGCAAATCTACCTTGGCGACCAATCTTGCGGTCGAGGGGGCTCTGAACGGTTTCGAAGTTTTGCTTGTCGACACCGATCCACAGGCTTCGAGCGCTGTGTTTGCGGCGACACGTGACGAACATCTTCCTGCCTTTCGGGTGATCCAAATGAGCCAGCCGATCTTGCATCGCGAGATCCCCAAACTCTGCGAACCTTACAATCTGGTCATCCTAGACACCGGTGCTCGCGAGACTAAAACATTTCGTTCGGCCTTGGCGGCTGCCACCTCGGTTTTGGTGCCGATTACGCCGAGTGCCTACGATATCTGGGCGAGCGAGGATGTCTTCGCATTGATCGACGAGATCGGTTCGACTCGTGATCTCGAGACTCACGTTGTGCTCAATCAAGTCATTCCAAGGACGCGCGTAGCGCAAGAAGCTCTCGAGGCTCTGGAGGAGCTTACCGAAGAAGTTGGCGCTGTGTTGCTGAACACTCGGATCCACTCCCGAGTCGCATGGAAAATGGCGATTGGAAAAGGGCTGTCCGTCACGGAATTTGAGCCCGGAGGCTCAGCAGCCTCAGAACTGCGAGCCTTGTGGCAAGAGTTGGGCTACAGCGCTTCTCTATGAGTTGCTAGACCACGCTTCGAATCGACTCAACGCTTCCATGCGTTCTTCGTGATGTCCGCCATCGGAGCCACGTAGGGCCAAGTTCTGGTCGATCAAGCTAACAAAGATCGACAGTAGGCTCGTGCGTTGCGCAATCTCTTTCGGCTGATAGCCGGAGAGTGAGCGGGTGAAGGCTCGAAGCGAGTCCAATTGGTCTTGGCAGATGTCTCGCTGACGAGTCAGCGCCTCGGTCCGTTCGATATCGGAGATCTTCCGGCGTAGCTTGGCATCTTGTCGGGCCCTGGTAAGGCGGCGGAGTTCATGATCGAGAGAAATGTCAGCCTCTAGGCGATTGCGCACGCCTTCACCGTAGAGGTCTTCCATCCGTGCAAGAGCCTTTCTCCTTCCCAGCACGTCGGCAGTGTAGGTGAACACCGTATCTCGAGCGACCTGAATGGTGGCCTCGAAGAGCGCCTCTGGAGCTTGGCCTAGTGTCGCTTCGAGGTGGGTTGCACTCCAGGGTCTGGAGGCTAGCGCTGTGTTCTCTGTCTTGACGTAAGCCTCGATCTTGCCAACATCCAGCATGCCTGCTGTCATCAATAGATTAACGTGGGTACCCATGAGTGCCAAAATGATCGGGTATTCAGTTACCAGTATTCGCAATGGGTTGACGTCTGTGAGGATCGCTGAAAGTACAGCGCCGGGCTGCGGGGACTCACCCGCCGAGCTAGGCTCCAGAGCTTTGAGGAAGCGACTGGGCGCATGGTCGACGATCCGTCGGGCGCGTTTCTGCAGCGTAGCAGTGACCGGAATCGAGGACATCAGCTCGCTGAGCTCAGCATGTTCAGCGAGCCAACGCATCTGATCGATAGCCTCTACGATACCCTCGTGAAGCCTGCGAGTATCTCCGAAAATGAAGCGGGCCGCCGCCTCGGTCAGCGTCGTGAGATTGCGGGCTGCAGGATCACCCGAACTGCTCGTCAGCGCCATGAGCACTTCGCGTAGGCTGCTGGTGTCGAGTTCTGTCGATTGGGACCCGGGTAGGGGACTCAGTAAGATTCCCAGGCCTTTCAGAGAAGCTTCAATCAGCTCACGCCCGGCCGTCGAAGACGCCACCATCATGGTTGTATCGCGGCCGACGGCCAGCGGCAAAGCAGCGAGTCTACCGATGGATCCGATCGCTGTGTCTGCCGCTAGTTCACTCCAGCCATAGCCGAACGGGATGCTCTTACCGAGCCATTTCTCCTGCGTCAGTGGGTTGCGAGGTACCTCGCGATTGGCCAACTCGACGGCGTAGTTCGCAATCTTGGATGCCTCTTCACCGGCGGCGGTAGCTTCCTTGTCGACTCGTTGCGCCAACGATCGTGCGAGGCCAGCTCCTGGCACAAACCCTTCAAAAGCAGATGCTGTTGCGCATGCGGTCTTGGCACCTGCTTGAATGCCAGCGTGGGCTGCTCGCACCGCGATGTTTGAACCGACCGCTATGGAACCAGCGACAGAGCGCCCTGTCAGCTCGAGCTGCGACCGGCCTTCCGAGAGCACGCCTTGGCCGAGAACCAGATCATCCAGCGACAAGAAGCTCTGAAAGAGTTTGCCACCGACATCTTGAATCAGACCCATGATCAATCCTCCCTGCTCGAGTTGCCCTACTCGTCGATTGCGAGAGGTATGGTCGCCTCGATGTCCGTGGGCTTGGTGTTGACGTTCGAAGTTGTTCCACCGTCGACTTGAATACCGACGTAAGGTTCGTTCTTTGCAGTCGAAACATGTACCGAAACCTGATGTAGCTCTGAATCCCGACTCCAGCTTCCGAAGCCACTGAAGGTGATGGTATCAGCCTCCCCATCTTTGGCCGCTGATCCACGCGAATTGGTTGCCCGAACCCAGGACAGATGGGTTAGTTTGAAGGTACCCTCGTCGTCGATATTGGTGTACTCGAAGAAGGCCTTGTGGGCTTCGGCTAGATCGCTGGGAATTGAGAATACGTAGGTGAATTTCTGATTGATCGAAGACACGCCTTCGATTGGTTTGTTCTTGGGCCCACTACTGAAGACAGTGGTCGACGGCGTGCCGCCGTGCATCGCCTGTAGTCTGACGAAGGGATCGAGTCTGGATTCTCTGACCACCAAGAAACCTGGCTGCCCGTCCTCAGCAGGTGTTGGAAATTTGAAGCCCTTGGGATAAGGGATAAAAACCTCGCAATTGGCACTGAACACGAGTTGACCGTTGGGTCCGGTCTCGAATCTTGCAGGGCCCTGATAGTTGAAAGAGTCTGCTGGTGTACAAGGCTCTATCGATGACAAGTTGACAAAAAGGTTCTGCACTACAAAAGATCGGTTCAAGAATTCACCGCGGACCAGACCAGTTTTGAGATCAACTGCTCCAAGAGCCAAGTTGTTTGGATCCATCGACGACGACAAGCCTTTCTGGTGGTAGGTCACGCCAGAAGGAAAGATCAGTTGCTCGTTGAAGCCGATCATGCCGCGGGCGGTCCCGGGTGGCAGGTAGGGAAGGGGCTTGGGGTCTTCGCTCAGCAAGCCTCCCGGCGGCAGGAAACTGACATTGAAAGGCACTGAGTTACCAAAGCGAGGGCCGAACTGGAACCGTAACCGGCCCATCAGATGAGAGCGTCCGGTGCCTTCGCCCCCGAGCTCGTCAATGTGAAGCCCAAAGACGTCGCCAAAGTTGTTGTTGTGAACAAACGTCGCGAACTCTTTGACGGTATTGACTGGGATTTCTGGGGCAGCTTCGCCCAGGTCGTGTCCCGGTGTGGCCTTGGTGGTTAGATGGATGTGGGGGTGTAAACTCGTACCGCGTGCTACGACACTGGCGCATTCGAGATTCGGGTTGCCGAACGGCAGCGGAAAGCGGATCGGGGCGCCATCAGGAGTTGCCTTGCCAAGGGGTAACAGTAGGTTGCCGGCCAGGGTGATGTCGAGCTTGCCATCCTCTCGCTGGTCGAACCGAGCCCAAGTTGATCCGCCCGCTGGTGCCCCTGGAAAGATTTGCGGTAGCGGCCCTGGAGGAAGCCCTGGATTGACCTTGAACAACGTATAGATCTGAGTGTTGATGAAAACGACGTTGTAGCGGAAGTTGTTGACGTAGCCGGTGTTGAGGTCGAGGGTGCCAGAGGAGACCAATCCCGGTACATCCACGACTTTGTTCTGCTGGGCGGGCATTTTGAAGAGCTTCGGCCCAGCCAGCACTCCGTCATCTCCTCGCAAGCCATCTGGATGCGTGATTTCGAAGTGTGTCTTGCCGTCCTCGTCGGGTTCGGTAAAGCGAATACTTAACCGGCCGGTGAGATGGCTGTCGGTCATCACCAGTCCACCAAAGAGAATGTTGCCGCTAGCGCCGAAGGTCGGCAAGCCCTGCAGGAACGGCTTCTCGTCAGGTGCATCGACTGCTCGTAAGGCGTCTCCGAAATAGCTGTCTTCTTTGTTGAGCTCCAGTGTCTGCTCCAAGCCTTCCGGCAACACCAGGGGCTTCAACAACCTGGGGTCAGAAAAGCCACCGGCTGGTATACCGACCGCCGGCACACATTTGTTCATCGCCTTGACGCCGCCGAAATCAAACGGTGTATCCGGGTAGGTGGTCTGGATCGGAAAAATGTTGAATTTGTTCGGGTCAAACGGTGGAACAAAATTGAGGAACGACGGATCGGGCGGCGGCAGCGGCGGCATGTCGGCTTCGGTCCGCGGCACCAGATACTCGTCCGTGAAGGTTCCACCGTCGGCGATTTTGGCGAGTGTGTTGCCGTCGTCTCGCATGACGTTGGCGACGTCAACTTGGCCGACGCGTCGGCCGCATTCGCGGCCGAGTAATGCGAGGAACTCGTTGGCGATCAGCGCATGACCAGTGCGCCCTGGATAGACGCCGTTGAGTAGGTAAAAGCCACCCAGGTAGTCCGCGGTGAGCGTTCGGTCTCCGACCTCGACGCCATCCCGGGCGACCTTGGCCAGGAAATCATGGAGATCGAAAACCAGTGCATCTTTCTTGGCTGCCAGAGCTTCGATTTTGGTATTCAGCTTTGCAACAGCTTTGGAGATGCGCTTGGCTTCGGTTCTGGAGATCACCGACCCTTCGGCCAGCTGGCCGGAGATCTGGCGCCCTAGAAACTCATTCCCAAGCTCAATCAAACCGTCGAGATTGATGAGGTCGTCAGCCTCGAGACCATACTGAGCCTCGAGAAAGGAGACTTCGGTTCGGAGGATGCGGGCTGCCGTCTCGAGGCTCGAGAAGTAGGCGGTGTCGAGGGGGTTGGGAATCGTCGCCACAACGACGGTCGTGTCAGTGCTCGAGATCTCGTCGAGGATCTTTCGGTAGTGCTTCTCGAAGGCCTTGAGATCGGATGTTCGGCCGGCGTGAATATGTCCAGGCACCAGCGGTTCCAACATTTCTTGATAACCCAGGGCAATCAGCACCAGGGTCGGATGACGTGCCTTTGCTGCCTCGACTTGAGTCGGCGATTTGCCATCCCCAGTGGTCAGGCTGGGTATGCCGAGAATCAAGTTGGTCACGGTTTGTTGAGGGTCGTCGGTCCAAACCATTGGTGCTTTGGGGCGTCGGCCGAGGGCGTCCGCGACGCCGAAGCCTGGTACTGAAAGATTATCGAGCGCGCCGTCCTGGGTGAACTCTTCGAGTACTGAGGTTTGCAGCAGATCCGGAACGATCGCCGGTAAATGCTGGAAGCCGATATTGCCAACACCGGGTGATTCGAGCACCGGCTGAGAGAAAGAACAATCAAGCTTCTTGGCGGCTTGAGCCGGGAAGCTCCATTCCTGTACGTCTTCGCTCAGGCTGAAGTGACCAGCGCCGGCTGCCAGCCCCTCACCCAGGACCACGAAGGTTGTTGTGTCGAGCACCCGTGTCATCGCTCTTCTCCCGGAAGTTCCAGGGACCTGAGGATCCTTCTGCGTTTAGGCCCCGGAGGCGTTGTGGCTGGTCGCCAAGGGCAGCCAGCTGGGTAGTTTTGGCAAGACTAAGCCGGTTGTGAATCTATCATGTAGTTCGAGGATTGTCAGAAAAACGACGGTGATACCAGCATGATGATTGAGTGGAAATCGAGAGCTAGTTCTATTGCTAGGTCCTAGGTGAATCCTTTATAGATCTATCCTTGGATGGCCGAAAACTTTTATGGATCTGAGTATCTATTGCTGAACGATGAGCGCCTAGGTAAAGATGTCATAACGCGTTGTTGCGGCCAACATTCAAGCAAAACCGGCGATTCAGGTTGAAAGACTTTGGATCGAAAGCAGACCGAGGTCGAGCTGTGAAGACGATGAAGAAGCTGTTTTCTTGAGCTTTGGTCATTCACAGGTGATTCCGAGTAGCTTCGGGCATCAAGTTCATTCATGCGTTTGCGCTCAGGTCTGTCTTAGACCCTGCTTGAGCTTGTGTGTTGCTCGATGGCGTCGATGTGATGGGCGTCAGCCTTGTGTCAGCGATCTGCTGCTTCAATTTCTGGAAGGAGATTTAAAGTGTCGAGAAAAGCAATCTTTTTTTGTGCCTTGATGGTAGCTGTCGCTTCGCCGATTTGGGCGGGTAACGGCCATCTGTTGCATGGCATCGGGCCTGTAAATAGTTCGATGGGCGGTGCTGGTGTTGGTCTTCCTACCGACGCGATCACGGCGGTTTACACCAACCCTGCGCTGTTGACCCAACTGGAAGGCTGGCAAGTAGATTTTGGCGTCGAGCTGTTTCAGGATGCTCCAGAAGTCCGCAGCACTGGACCGGTTTTCGACAAGTCGGTCGGCGGAAATTCGCGCTCCAATCACCCGATCGTCGGATTTGTCACACGAACAAACGAGGCGGATACGGATTCTGGAGTGATCCCGGCGTTCGGTTGGTCCTACAACCCGCCGAATAGCCCGTTCGCGTATGGTTTTGGGCTGCTGGGTTTTGCTGCTTTCCGAACCGACTGGCCCGGCAACGAGAACGATGCCGCGTTCCAGCCGCAGCCCTTTGGCTACGGTCGTACCCACACCGACTTGGTGATCACGAAGATCCCACTGGCGGTGGGTTACCAGGTGAACGACAAATTGTCGCTGGGCTTCGCTCTCAATGTCTTCCGCGGTACCTTCGGTGTGTCACCGTTCCCGGTGGCACCCGCTGATTGCAGCACAACCTACGGCGGTTTTCGGAATGAGGTAGCCGATCCCAATATCGATCCGACGGATGCTTACTGTTACTACCCGCCAGCGTCCCAGCAGGTTGAGGCTTGGGCATTTACGCCCCAGGTTGGCCTGTTTTGGCAGATCAACTCGACGTGGAGCTTCGGCTTCAACTACCTGGCTCCCCAGAGCTTCTCTGAGTACGAGTGGAACGCGATTCATGCCAACCCAGCATTGACCAACTACGCCGAGGAGCGCAGCTTCGGTGAAGATGTCGACGGGCCACCGAGTTGGACGGCCGGATTTGGTATTCGGCCCAACCCGAAACTCCAGATTGCCATCGACGCCAAATTTGTCGAGTACACCAGCACGGATGGCTTCAAGGGCCAATTCTTCGATCCCCAGACGCGTATTCTTCGCGGGATCGGTTGGGACGACATCTGGATTGCCATGATTGGTGTCCAATATGAGGCCTCTCCGAAGCTGACCGTGCGTGGCGGGTTGAACTTCAACGATACCCCGATCACCAGCGAGCGAGTGTTTCAAAGCCTCGGTACCCCTTCGACCTTCCAGGAACACTACACGTTCGGGTTGGGAATCAAGGCCTCACCGAAACTTACGATCAACCTGGCGGCCTACTACACGCCTCGGGATGAGGTTAGCGGGCAGTTCTTGTCGTACGAAGGCCATGTCGATGGCACGGAATTTGCTATCTCCGACGAAATCAAGTCAGTGCTCGCCGGTTTCGAGTGGCACTTCTGATTGCATATCAGAGGGTGTGATGAAGAGCTGCGAGCCTTATTGGAAGGGCTCTCGGCTCTGATGAGTCTTGATATCGAAGCTACGAGTCGCGCCGACTAGGCGCGGCCGCACGCTGGATTGGCTGCGTCCAATCTTGGATGTGAGCGAAGCGACAATAGAATGAGGTTGTTCACCATCAAGAAAGGGGCTGAGTCATGACCCGAGAGCTTGCAAGTCCGTCGGAATCGTTGAAGAGCGAATACCAAACGGTTGTGATCGGCTCTGGCTACGGCGGTGCGATCAGCGCTGCCCGTTTGGCCGAGAAAGGCCATTCGGTTTGCGTACTCGAACGAGGCCGGGAGTGGAAGATCGGTGAGTTCCCCGACACCTTCACGGAAATCGCCAAAAGCCCGCGCCTCAAGTCGAATCCCCTTGGCCTCATTGACTATTACCTCTGCAAAGACATCGATGTTTTGAAGGGGAGCGGTCTGGGAGGTGGCTCCTTGATCAACCTCAACGTTGCGTTTCGACCGGATCGAGAGTTCTTCGACGATCCACGGTGGCCCAGGGTCTACCGCGACTTGGCTGATTCGGGGGGGATCTGGACCTACTATCAGCGGGCCGAGGAGATGTTGCGGGCCAGCCCACATCCTGACCTGGCCGCTCGCACCAAGTACCAGATGCTCGGCAAGCGGGCAGCGCAACTTCAGGATGCCAAGTTCGGCGCCGTCAACCTCACCGTGAATTTTGATGTGGATGGCCCAAACCATGTTGGCGTCGAGCAGAAGCCGTGCATTAACTGCAACGACTGTTTTCCGGGCTGCAACGTCGGCGCCAAGAACACCTTGTACATGAACTATCTCCCCTGGGCCAAACAGCAGGGGGCAGAGATCTTCACTCAGATCGACGTGCGGTCGGTCGCCAAGAATGCCGATGGTGGCGGCTACACCGTTCACTATCGACGCAACTCGCGTGATTGTTACGGTGAGATGACCAGCCTGCAGGCACGCAACGTTGTGCTGGCCGCTGGCACCCTGGGCTCGACTGAGATCCTCCTGCGTTCGGCCGGCGAGCGCAACCTCGCGACTTCGGGCACACTGGGGCACGGCTTCTCTGGCAATGGTGATTTTCTGGGGCTGGTCTACAACACTGACTATCGCACCAACGTCATGGGGTATGGCAACCGGCCGGATAGCAAATTTTCGGATGTCCAGCCTGGGCCGACGATCGTAGGCGCGATTCAATACGACCGTTCCGGACCGTATAACCAACGCATCACCGTCGAAGACTTCACCGTCGTGCCGAGTGCCCTGGTCGGCACTTTCCGGCGAACTCTGCCGGCGTTGGCTCATTTCGGTGACGATATGGACAAGGGGGATTGGGCAGCCGAGGTCAAACGCATCGCTCGTGACCAAATCCGCCGCGATCCCAAGGGGGCCCTCAATCACTCGATGGTCTATCTGGTGATGGCGGTGGATGATGCCCGCGGGGTGGTGAGCTTGAAGGACGACGACAAACTGGCGATCGATTGGCCAAGTGTTAGAACCGATCCGATTTTCGAGAAGATCGATCGGGAACTACACGAGCATGCCAGGACCCTCGGCGGTACCTATCGCCAGCTTGATCGAGTCAATCCATTTGCCAAAGACCACAAGGCCAACCTGATCACTGCCCACCCGATGGGTGGCTGTCGTCTCGGGGAAGATGCCGACCATGGAGTTGTCGATCCCGATGGCCGCGTCTTTGACGGCGACGGTGGCACCCACAACGGGCTGTTTGTGGTTGATGGCGCCATCATTCCGGCTTCGATCGGCGTCAATCCATTCCTGACGATTTCTGCGCTAGCCGAGCGTATCGCTGAGCGCATGCCCGGCACCTTACAGGGCTGACAGGCGCTTGCGATCAGAGCTCATCTGGATTGCTCGATCTATCGAAAGAAGAGGTCAAGACCCGATCAAATATG
Organism: Acidobacteriota bacterium; assembly: GCA_029263395.1. Classification (GTDB taxonomy): domain Bacteria; phylum Acidobacteriota; class Thermoanaerobaculia; order Multivoradales; family J023; genus JAAELT01. Next base: position 18,888 of record JAJCXO010000288.1, read on the forward strand.
TCGATGCTCGACGGTGTGGAATATCGAACCTCGGCTATGAGGTCTGACTGGCGTTACAATCAGTGCGATCCTTCGGGCATTCTGCTGCAGCGCGCCGGCTCGCCCTGCCGGCATCAGCCATCATCAAGGAGTCGACAGCAATGAGTCAGAAGCAGGTCGTTGAAAGCCACTACGACGTCGTCATTATTGGTGCCGGTTTGGCGGGGTTGACCCTGTCCCGGCACCTTCTTCTAGAGACCGACAAGACGATTCTCTTGCTCGAGAAGCGTGATCAGACCCCGCCGCCCCACCAAAAAGTCGGGGAGTCATCAGTCCAACTCGCAGGCTACTACTACAGTCGTGTCCTCGACCTGGAAGAGTACTTGTGGCGCAACCAGTTCATGAAATACAACCTGCGCTTCTATTGGCCGAGCGGAGGCAGAGACAACAGTCGATTCGAAGACTATGGCAAGTCCTACATTCGGCCATTTTCGAATATTCCGAGTTACCAGCTCGATCGGAACACCTTCGAAGCCGAGATCTTACGTCTCAACCTGGAGAGCGACCGCTTCGCGTTCCGGCAGTCCATCACATCGATCGAAGAAGAGCTTGCCTCTAGGCCGGCTGCTCCTGAGTCCGAAAGCAGTCCGCATACGGTGACTTTTGCAGTTGAGGGAGAGCAGTCGCACGCGGTGACCGCAGGCTGGGTTGTCGATACTTCGGGCCGCGGCAAGTTCTTGGCGCGTCGCAAAGGCCTGACGCGTAAGAACTCGATCCACCATGGCGCGTTCTTCTGGTGGGTCGACGGTTTGGTCGACATCGACAAATTGACCGACCTTTCGCCACGCGAGATTCGCACCAAGCCTGAGCGCCGTCACACTGGCCATCTGCCGTCGTGGCTCGCGACTAACCATTTCTGTGCTGAAGGTTTGTGGTTTTGGGTTATCCCGCTCCAAGGGAAAACCAGTCTCGGGCTGGTTTTCGATCGCTCGGTGGTCAACTACAGCGATGTGTCGACAGTGGAGAAGGCTACCGCGTGGGTGTGCGAAAAGTTCCCCTGTTTTGCCCGCGATCTTCCGCAGCGTAAAGTGCTCGACTCCAATGGCCTGGCAAGTTTTTCCTATGACTGTGCGCAGACCATCAGCGCGGACCGATGGGCCCTCGCCGGTGAGGCCGGCCGATTTACCGATCCTCTGTACAGCCCGGGCAGTGACCTGATCTCGATCTACAACACCTTGATCGTCGATGCGATCCAGACGGATGACAACGAAGAATTGGCCAGCAAGTGTCGCCTGTATGAACAGATGATGCGCGCTGTGTATCAGGCTTATGTGCCGACTTATGCGGTGAGCTACGACGCTCTCGGTGACCAGGAGGTATTCAGCTTGAAATACGCCTGGGAGCTCACGGTCTACTTTGGCGGTTATGTGTTCCCGTTCATCAATGATCTTTTCACCAATCGACGCTTCCTCTTGGCCTTCATGCGGTTGTTCTCTCAGCTCGGCCCTATCAACAAGGCCGTCCAGGGCCATTTGAGTGCCTTCTATCAGTGGAAGAAGACGGCGATCGAGCCACCGCAGGAACCGCTCTACTTCGATTTCATGGAGATCGGTATGCTGCGGGAGGCTGAGAAGACCTTCTACCAGGTTGGCGTCGAGGTGGACGAAGCCAAGAGGATTCTCGGCCGCCAGGTTGCCAATCTCGAAGAGTTGGCGCGGTTTATCGGCGCCCATGTCGCCTCTGTGGTGCTCGACGACAAGCGGGTACTCACCAACCGCCGTTTTATTGAGGGACTCGATATCCAGACTCTCGAGTTCGACCCCGGGGCGATGCGGCTGCGTTATGCCACCTGCGTCGATGATGAAGAGATGTATCCCTGGCCGTTTGATCCCTATGTCATGGATCGGTTCAGGGAGGCGGGAGCTCGACGGCCTGAAGCCGATGCCGCAGCGTCGACTGTACCGATGGAGATAGCGAGTTGACGAGCGCCTTGTCGCAGACAGTCGACCATGTGCCGTTTCTCGAGCGCGCCTTCAGCAAGGTGCCAAGAGAGGCGGCTTACCCTATTGCACCGGTCGAGGGAGAGGTGCCGGATTACGTCCGGGGTTCCTACTATGTCAATGGTCCGGCCGGTCTGATCAAGGGCGATCTGAGTTACCGCCATTGGCTTGATGGTGACGGTATGGTCGCTGCGCTCCACTTTACCGACGACGGCGTTCGGTTCGTCAGCCGCTTTGTCCGCAGCACCAAATATGTGACTGAAGAGGACGCGGGAGCTGCGGTCTTTAGGACCTTCGGTACCGGTTTCGAAGGTGACCAATTGAAGCGAGGTCTCGGCTTGGAGTCGCCGGTCAACGTGAGCGTCTGGCCGTGGGGTGGGACCCTGCTGGCGTTTGGTGAGCAGGGCTTACCCTGGGAGCTGGATCCTCAGACCCTCGAGACACGGGGGGAATACACGTTCAATCGTCGCCTCAATGCCATCAGTCCGCTTTCAGCGCATCCGAATATCGATGTTGAGTCGGGAGAGATGTTCAACTTTGGGATCTCTTTTTCCGCTCGACATCCGTCGCTCAATCTCTACCGATTTGATGGCACTGGGGAGCTCAGCTATCGCAAACGGTTGCCGATAGAGCTGCCCTGCTCGGTACACGATTTTGGGTTGAGCCCGAACTATGTGGTTTTTTATCTGAGCCCGTATGTCCTCGACGTCGAAGCTTTGATGCGGCGAGATCAGACCCTCTTGGAGGCGCTGTCTTGGGAGCCTGAGCGAGGCAGCAGCCTACTCATAGCGTCACGGGAAACCGGCGAATTGGTGGCCAACTTAGCGATTGGAGCAAACTACTGTCTGCATCTGATCAATTGTTTCGAGACCGACGGGCGATTGATGGTGGATGTGGTCGAGCTCGAACAACCGGTCTACGATCAGTACGCTGTGCCAGAGTTCTTCACCGATGTGCGACTAGCCTGGCCGAAACGTTACGCTGTCGATCCGCAAGCAGGTGAGGTAGTCGAAACACAGACCCTGGACTATCGTGAGATGTGTGACTTCCCGGCGATTGACCCTCGCTTGGGAGGCCAAGAAACCCGTGACTTCTGGGTGTTGGGCATTTCTGCCTCGGAGAAAGTCGGCAGGAAGTTCTTCGACAAAGTTGTCCACGCGAATTGGCAAACCGGCGAGATCGAGGCCTACCAGGCACCGCCGTTCCATTACCTTGGCGGCGAGCCGATTTTTCTTGGAGATCCGGCAGACGAACGGCGTGGCACCGTCATCTGTCAGCAATTTGATGCGGCAAACGAGACCTTCGCGTTTGTGCTGTTCGATGCCTTCAATGTGGCTCGCGGTCCGGTGGCCAAGCTTCCCCTAGAGGAGCCGATTCACCTCGGCTTTCATGCGTCCTTTCAGCCTATGGGCTGAACAAGGGGACACGTAGCCTATGGGCTGAACAACGGGACACGTAGCCTATAGGCCGAACAAAGGCCACTGTCGTCGGCTTGGTCGAATCAGATATCGGGCCAGCGAATCAGAAAACCATCAGCCCAGATGATGTCCTGGTCGAAGTCCGTGGCGAGGAACGGGCCAACCGGGATATCAGTCGAACCATCGCAAACGTCGCCAACGCCGTCACGAGCGTAGGCACACATCAGGAGTTGGCTGTCACTCAGCGGATTGGAGTTCATGTAGTACTGAAGCTCACTACCCCACGGATCCTGGTCGGGTACCGACTGCATATAAAAAAAGGTGTCCGAGGGATGCAGGTAGTTGAAGATCAGCTCGTAGTCGTGCTCGACGAAGGTGCCCAC
>JAJCXO010000289.1 GCA_029263395.1 Acidobacteriota bacterium
GGACCACCGATTCGTGTGGTGCTCGCCGTCGAAGGTTCGGCCGACGCACGCCGAGCACCGTCTTGGGCCGTGGCTTATGCGATTGCTGGCGCCGGCCTGGTGGTGCTCATTCCAAGCCGCGTCCCGGGATATCCCGATAACACAATCGACACCGTGCTGACCCACGAGATTGCGCATGTGCTGATCGGCCGTGCGGCTGGCCACCAGCCGATCCCGCGCTGGTTCAACGAAGGTCTGGCGATCCATGCGGCCCGCGAATGGAGCTTCGAAGACCGCGCCCGGGTAGCACTGGCCACCGTCCGACGCGATGGTGTGTCACTGCAAGAAATCGAGCGACGCTTTCAAGGCGGCTCCCACTCGGCGTCCAGCGCCTATGCCCTGTCGGCAGCCTTCATGCGTTTCTTGCGTGATCGCCACGGCTCGTTTGTGGCGGCCAGGATCCTCGATCAGATCGAGACTAGGCATTCGTTCCCTGAAGCGTTCCGCCGAGCCACCGGCACCACCCTGGCGCTCGAAGAACAACGCTTCTGGCAGCATCTCAATTTGTGGAACAGATGGATTCCGTTCTTGACCAGCTCGGCAACGTTGTGGATGCTGATCACCACCCTCGCCCTGTGGGCCTTCAAGCGACGCCGGCAGCGCAACGCCGAGCAGGTCGAGGCCTGGGAGGCCGAAGAACAACGCCAGCTCGAACAGGCGACGACTACAACCTGGGTCAACTGAACCAACCCGGGTCAACTGACCTGCACCGCAAGCGACAAGTCCCGCTATAATTCGGCCGTGACTTCCGTCGACAATCTGACCCGCTTACCTGGGATCGACGAGTTGCGCAGCCTTTGCCAAGCGCTAGCGACTTTGGACGCGATCCTGTGCCCGGAATGGGAGTATCGTTACTTCTCATTCAACTCTGCCTGGGCGCCAGGCGAGATGCTGTCGTCGATGCGCAACGGTGAGGGTGACGACTGGCTGATCCTATTCAACACACAGGGCGCGATCATGAAGGGTTTTGTGGTCGAGTCCGAAATGGCGGACGGCTGCCCCTGGCCCGGCGTCCTCGACGCGGTGCCGGACGCCTTCGCCAACTTTTTGGGCGAATTGGCATTTGCCACCGATCAAACGACCTTCTGCCTATGGCAGCAAGTGTCCGACGCGGAATGGCACGCCGGACCGGTCGACTTCCCCGCCAGCAAAGACCCAGACGGCGCGGCAAAACTGCTGCGCTTCCTCGACGGAAATCCCGAGACCTATCAGCATTGGGGTGAGGAGTACTACGGTAACCGTCTCAATCCCAACGCTGTCGAACAGATTTACCGTCACGAGCGGCTGACCGAATTCCTGGTCCGGTCGCTCAATCCCAAAGCCCGGCTACGCGGCATTCGCGACGAGATCGAGGACATCGGCTACCCACTGTGAATTGTCAGGGCTGACACAAGGAGTTGTCGGAGCTGATACCTGGTTGACCACTACGAAGTGTGCCCTGCCCGATAACGATTTGTTGGAGGATTCCATGACCGGAAAGCCCCAGATCGGCCCCCAGCTTTTCGAGTTCCTGCGCGAGCTTGCCGAGAACAACACTCGCGATTGGTTTCACGCCAATAAGCAGCGTTACGAAGACGACGTGCGTGAGCCGATGCTGCAATTCATCAGCGACTTCAACGGTCCGCTGCGCAAGATCAGCCGCCACTTCGTCGCCGACCCTCGAAAATCCGGCGGCTCCCTGTTCCGGATCTACCGCGATACCCGCTTCTCGAAAAACAAGATCCCTTACAAAACCAACGTCGCGGCGCAGTTCCGTCACAAACAAGGCAAAGACGTCCACGCGCCCGGTTTCTACCTCAGCCTCGCCCCGGGCGAGATTCACGGCGGCGCCGGCATCTGGCATCCCGACGCACCGAGCCTGAAGAAAATTCGTGACACCCTCATCGAGCGCCCACAAGCCTGGAAGCGTGCCATCGGTAGCAACAACTTCAAAGCAACCTTCGAGCTCGGTGGCGAGTCTCTCAAGCGCGGCCCCAAGGGATTTGATCCCGAACATCCCATGATCGAGGATCTCAAACGCAAAGACTTCGTCGCCATGACCACGTTCGAGGAAGCGGATGCAATCCACCCCGACTTTCTCGAGCGTTTCGCCGCAACCTGCCGTGCTGGCGCGCCGCTCACCAAATTCCTCACGCAGGCGCTCGAACTCGAGTGGTAAAACCGGTCACTCTCAAAGATCGATGTGCAACAGCGGCAACTCGCGCCCCGGGATGCTCTCCGAAGGTGTTGTCCCCACCACCCTCCCGCCGGCTGCTAGATAAAAGCGCTCAGCGTTGGGGTCGCCCGGAATCACCATCGTGTCGTAACCCAACGATCGCGCTTCCGATTTGGCGTGCTCGATCAGTGCACGACCGTGGCCCTTGCCGATCGCCGTCGGCTCGACGAATAGGTAACCGAGCACAACTTCGGTGGCGGACATCCGAGCCAAGGTGTAGAAACCGACCACCGCGCCGTCGAACTCGGCCACATAGGTCGGCGTCACTTGGACATACGCCGACGTCAAGGTCAGCTCGTCCCGACACGCTTCCATGAACTCAGCGGAATATCCCCAATAGGCCTTGGAACGCATCGCCAGGCGACTCAGGTGCGCCGCCTCCGAGGTTTGCGCGGATCGGATCATCGGCTTATTGGCTGGTGACGGCATGATTACTCCTTGGAGTCTTGAGCTTGCGTGCGCGATAGCGAACCATCTTGAGCTGGACGGTGACACACCTAGTGTCGACCACCTCGCCGGCCAAGACAACACATTTCCCCTGTGAGATCTTCCGTCAACCATCGCGGCACAGTGCATATCGCGGCACAGTAGATATTGGGTTTCGGGATGCAGCCCAACCAGGGCGGGCGCAACCGCACTGCGGCGGTGGTAACGGCATCGTCGCGCGTACCTCCCACTCAGCGGATCTGACGATCCTCGAGATGCAGCTTCATGCCTTCGTGGCTCGACCGGAAACCCTGCTGCTCATAAAACCGGATCGCATCTGGACGCTGCTTGTCAGTGGTCAATTGCACTAAATGACACCCTCGCTCGCGAGCACGTTCGATCGCCCACATCACCAACTTCGCCCCCAACCCGGAACCCCGGCTCTGTGACGACACCCGCACAGCTTCGATCTGAGCGCGCCAGCCGCCACCATAGGTGAGATAAGGCAGGAAGCTCAGCTGCAGTGTCCCGACAATTTCACCTGCAGCCTCCACCACCACCAGCTGATGATTCGGATCCGCCGCAATCACCGCAAAGGTGCGCTCATAAGCCACCGGCAACGGATCTTTCACCGGCTCGCGTCGCGACCCTAGTGAGTCATCTGCCAGCATCGCAACGATCGTCGGAACGTCGTCACGGGTTGCGTGTCGAAACTGTAGTTCCATGGGATGTCTTTCAGTCAACCAACACCAGAGCGTCTATTTTAACCGTTGGTAGCGCCCAGCATCGAGCACCCTTATCGATCGGAGGCACCAACCGTCAAACCGACCGCCTCAACTTGCGTAGCAGCGCGCCCTGCTGTAGAGAATAGTGTATGCAAAAACTCAACGTGGGCATCCTGATTTTCGAGGACGTCGAAGTACTCGACTTCGCTGGGCCCTTCGAGGTCTTTTCACGGGTCGTGTCCAAGGATGTGATGCCGAAAGCACAACCGACGGCTGACGATCCTGACGCGCCGTTCAACGTCTTCACTGTTGCATCGACCGCGGAGCCCGTGCTGGCGATCGGTGGCCTACGGGTGCTGCCGGAGTATTCCTTCGATACCGCACCACCGATCGACGTGCTGGTCGTTCCCGGGGGTTTCGGCACGCGTCCGCTGCTCGAGAACCAGCCGGTGCTCGATTGGGTCCGCACGACAGCCGAAGCAGCGAGCACGGTGACGTCGGTGTGTACCGGTGCGCTGCTCTACGCCAAGACCGGTCTACTAGCCGGCCGCAAGGCGACTACCCATTGGGCGGCGCTCGATTTGCTGGCGAGTCTCGATCCAACAATCCAGGTAGATCGAAAGCGACGCTGGGTCGACGACGGTGTTGTCACTTCGGCAGGGGTCGCGGCGGGCATCGATATGGCACTCCATGTCGTGGAATCGCTGTGCGACAAGGAGACGGCAGATCGCACTGCACGTTACATCGAGTTGGTGCGCCACGCTCCGGATGATCGCCGGTATTGATCAGCCAACGGTGGCAATGTCCGTTCAGACTGAAGGCGAAGCGCCCCGAAGCTCCGCCAGATTGGCATTTCTGCAAGCCCAACTACCCTCAACAACCAGCCATGGATACAATGTTGTGAGGTAAGGAGGTTGCTATCGTGGTACTAACAGCAATCAAAGAGAGAGTCTTGAGTGACCTGAACCGGCTTTCGCCCGCTCAGCAGATTCGCGCTGCCGAGTTGGTTCACGGCTTGGTGCCAAGGCCGACCACAGGAGCCTTGGTCGAAGACTTGCAGTCAATCGCAGGCATTCTGGACGAAGAATCGGCTATCGAAATGATGCAAGCGATCGAGAAAGGCTGTGAGCGGGTAGATCCGGATGCATGGTAGGTATCTGCTCGACACCAATGTCGTCATCGGAGTTCTCAATCGCAACATTGATCTCGAGCCACGCCGGGGTACCAGGATCGAAATCCTGCTTTGCCTCACTGTAGTTGGCGAGCTTCTCTTCGGTGCGGCCAAGTCCAAACAGTACGAGGCGAATCGCCAACGGGTAGAGCGTCTCTTAGAGATCTGCCCGGTCATCCCGCAGGATCTCGAAACCGCTAGGTGTTACGGAGAGCTTAAAGCTCGCCTTCAACAAATGGGCCAACCGATCCCTGAAAACGATATCTGGATCGCTGCATGCGCCCTGCAACATGACTTGATCCTGGCAACGAACGATCATCACTTCGACCGCATAGAAGATCTCCGGGTCGAGGCTTGGTAGCCCCCCGGCATTTTACCGAACGCGCTCAGGACGGCCGAGTCTCAGAATAGACCAATCAGCCCTGTCCCGGAACATCTTGGCTCGGGACGGTCCCAAACCACACAATTCTTCTGACAGCCTCTGGGCGCCATGTCAGAATGATCATCATGGTAGCTTTTATATCTGCTTTTCTCGGATTGGTCCTTGGCATCCAACCAGTTGAAATCTCTGTCAGCGGTGAGGTCGTCTCAGTTGAGCTGCGGCTCGATGGCAGGAGTATCGGCCATCTCCGCGGAGAACCCTGGGTCCTGACTTGCGACTTCGGGTCAGAGCTAGCGCCACACGAACTGCTCGCGATCGGCTACGACGCGGAAGGGCGGGAAATTTCTCGCGTTGCCCAATGGCTCAACCTCCCGCAGCCCCGCAGTCGAGCCGAGTTGGTCCTCGTCGACTCCGCCGGTGAAGCCCGCCAAGTACAGTTGATGTGGCAATCTTCTGAAGGCACCGTACCGGACGCCTGGCGCGTGAGCTTCGATGGCGTGCCACTCGAAATTAGTGATCCCAGCAGCTTCGAGCTACCGTCCTATGACCCAACCACAGTTCATCTACTGCAAGCTGAGCTGCAATTTGGTACTAGCTTGGCTCACACCGAGATGATCGTCGGCGGGGATAAATCGGGCGAAGTCTCGACAGAGCTGACAGCCTTCGTTGTGCTCCTAGAGCGCGGCAAGCTACCACCCCTAGACGGAATGAGCGGTTGGTTCTCAAAGGATGGCCAGCCTCTCGACGTCGTCTCAGTGGAACGCGGCGGCGCCGACATCGTGCTGGTGCAGGAGGCTACACCCAGGCTATGGGGGAAGCTGAGCAAGATGCACCGCGAGGCTTTGAAGCCGAATAACCGCGATCCACTCACCGTGAGGCTAGCTACCGCGTTGCACCACGATGACCGTCTGCGAGTTATTCTGCCGCTCGGTCAACGCACTCCACAAGCAACCCTCGAGCAATTCCACATTAGCTTCGATTTCGCCACCATCGAAGCCGGCCCGACCTCGACCGGCGTTGTGCAGCGGACGATCACAGCTCCCACAGCCCAGGGGCTCATCGCCTCGCTGCCCTACCCCCCCGAAGG
>JAJCXO010000290.1 GCA_029263395.1 Acidobacteriota bacterium
CTGGCTGAAGCCGAGCGGAGGCAGTCGGTGTCGCCACCAGCCATCGCGGCGATCCGGTTGCTGACTCTGACGGGTTGCCGGGTGAGTGAGATCCTGAACCTCCGGTGGCAAGATGTCGACTTCGAGGGGCACTGTCTGCGGCTGCCGGATTCCAAGACCGGCGCGAAGACTGTCTACCTCAACGGGCCGGCCCTTCAGGTGCTCTCAGCCATTGAACGACGAGAGGGCAACCCCTACGTCCTCCCTGGTAAGGTTGCTGGCCGACCGATCGAGTCGCTCAAGAATCCATGGGGGCGTATCCGCATGCAGGCCGGTCTAGAGGGCGTTCGGATCCATGATCTGAGGCACAGCTACGCCAGCTTCGGCGTCGGTCTCGGTCTACCGCTCCAGCAGGTCGGGAAGCTCCTGGGGCATACGCAGATCGCAACGACGGAACGATATGCGCACTTGGCGGATGATCCGATCAGGAAGGCGAACGAGCGAATCGGTGATCACATCGCGGCGATTATGTCGGGGGCACCCAAGGCCGAGGTGGTGGCGATCGGTAACCGCGGCAGGCCACGGGATACCGTGCGCAAGGCCCGATAGATAGGGCCTGGAATCTTGCGACGCGTGCGACGCAGGTCTCGTCTTTACAGGGTTTCACAGTGGTCGCTTTGCGACGCACTTACGACGCACTTTGCGGTGGTCGAGGTCGATGGGGCCTCACGACGTGACGCGCGAGAGCCGGGGGCAGTAGCGCACCGACGACAATGGCATGAGAGTTGAGGTAACGACGCCGATCGCTTTATCGTGGAGGCTCTGACTCACCAAGGGCTCAGGCGCTGCCTTTGTGTTGCTCCGCCAGCAGCAAACTGGGAGGCCGCGGTTCAGCGGTGCGAGCGCGTCGGTGGGCTACTGGATTACTACCATCGCGAGGCTGCATGAGAGTTTGGCTGAGTTTTTGTACCTAAGGAGTGACGTCAAGTCGCGGATGGAAGCCGCTGCGAAACGTTCCCGGGCAGGAACGTGAGCTATGCCTCAAGACCGAGAGTACCCTCCGCCGGGTCTGCTCCCGTAAACAACATCAACAAGAGCCTGCGGCACCGGAATCACGACCCCCTTTGCGACCAGAATTTCATCGGCTAGTGAATACTCCTCGTAGTGCTGGAGCCTTTCCAAACACCACTCTCGGAGGTCCCGCCTTAATCCACGTCCCAGCTGTAGCAGAAAGGGTACATTAGCGGCTTCAAAGGTCCCGCCATCTCTAAGTCGTTGCTCAAGCAGCGCAGCAACGTCGTCATCATCGGTCACGCGGCGCAGTAAGGGCCTAAGGTAAGAACGGCGGAGGCTCAGGTTCGCAAGATCCTCGTAGTTGGTCCGCCGGTCGGGTGCCATTTGTACTTCGTCCAACAATAGGCTGACGACCTGCCTCGCGTTACCCTCTATTGCCGTCACCTGGGCGAGGGTAATCGCCCTCAGATGTTGCTTTCCCTCGGTGACTACTGCGATCGCTCGAGAGCAGGTGTCGCTGCCGGGCCAACCCTCACAAAGTGCTACCAGTAGCGGCTCGGATACTGGAAACTGAATTGGTTTCTTGGAGAGAATCTCAAGCACTGTTGAGTCCCCTCGAAAAGACCTACCAACCATCTCGCCAGCTGTTAGAGAGCGTGGGTTTCTCACGCGGCTGACCTCTTCCTCGGCTATGAGCTTCAAGCAGCATCTCAGTAAAAGATCGCTTCTGGGCCACAAGCGCTCGAACTCAATGAGCGTGGTCAAACCAACATTCCAGGATCGTTCCTCTTCCCAGCGACGTCTGAGAAACGATGACATCTCCGGGAGCCCATCAGCAACAAGTGTAAGCGACTCCCAGAGACTTCCTTTTCCGTCTCGCGTCAAGCGACTCTCAAGATCTGATTCAAAGACTTGCGAAATGTAGGCGAAGCGTTCAGCGATCAACCTAGCCAGTACCAAGTTTGGTCGACCTATGCTGTCAATGGTGACCGCTATGGGGCGATCCTCCCCAATGGTCTCTCTCAGTCCGACCATTACGTCCAGCCTGCCCAGGCAAATGAGACCGGCTAGAGCCGCTTGGCGTCTACTCTCAAAGGTCGGCCCGTACGATGCCACATCCTGCCTTAGCTTTTCGATGTGCTCAGCCTGGTCAGTATCAAGCCTTGCAAGTGCTGAATAAAGACCTACAGCAGCTTGGACTTGAATTTCTGCTTGTGTCTCCAAATTGTAGTCTGCGAGCACTTCCCGCGCTGTGACATCTCCTTCTGCTAAGAGAAGCAAGCGATGTACGATCTCGCTTCTCAGTCGCTGAGGAAGCGGCGTTGCAATCCTCTGCACCTTGACTCTAATCTCAGCGTCATGCCCGTATGCCCTTGTTACTAACGCTTTCTCGCCATCACGCAACATGAATTGGCCCAATGCCAGAGAGCGTACTCGGTCGTCTTGCGAATAGTTCTCAACTAGAGCATTTACTATAGAGGATTCTACTACCTGTCCCTGAGGACACCGGTCGAGTGCACGCAAGCCCAACGAAACGACGCGATCCGCGTCTACTAGCTCGACCAACTGAGTAAGGCCTCTCATTACAAGATCCGGTCGAGGACAGCTTTCGTCCTCAAGGAGCTGAAACAGGCGCCTAGCACATTTGCGATTCTCGCCCAGGATGCTGGGAAAATGATGCGCTATCAGAGAACTTTCAGCGACAGAGGCATCTGCTTTTCGACTAAGAGCTTTGCTCACTTTCGGGTCTTCCATACCCCATCCCTCTAACAAAGCATTGGCGGCCCAAAAAGGGATTTGTGAACGTGTGAGGTCGTGCAACAAGTGCTGCTTTGCCTTGTCCGTCCGGCCAATCAACGCTGCGTAGGATTTTGCAGGCTCGTGAAACCGCTGCCCCTCGTCTCGGTCCATCCAGTTGTCGGTCGCCTCAACGATCTGCGGGTTGTCCCGGAAATTGATTGCTAGGGTTCTCCAGGCGGCGCCACCAAATCCGAATCCGACAAAAGGAAACCTCTCTGAGTTGATCTGCTCCACACAGTATTCAACTACGGCTTCATCGCCGGGATAACCCGTGAGAAGCGCCCAAGTTGCATTCGGAATATGTATGATGTTCCTTCCCTTACTTCTGGCAATCGAGAGACAAAGGTCCCTTACCTGCTCCGAACGAGGCCATCCTTTGAGGAGGATCGGCGCTACCATCTCGCTCCATGGGTACCCCAGAGGCTGCCGAAGCTCCTTCAAAAACGTCTCAAGGTCCTCGGGTAGATGCGACTCTTCTTGAATCCGACCTCTCATCGAGAGGAGTCGAAGCTCGGGAAGATTGGACTTTCTCGCCTCGCGTACCGCTCGCTGAGTTCTCGTGTCCTCAGCCCAGCCGCCCAGAAGCGCAAGTAGCGCTGGCGCCCGCCTCCGAGTCGTGAACGGTTCAAAGAAGAGCGCCAACAGATCATCCGCCGACTTGTCCTTCCCTCCAGCAACCTGTGCCAGTGACTCTGCCGCAGCCACTTGGTTGCTCGGCTCCTCATCATTGAGACCGCGGAAAAGTGTCTCAATGACGCTTTCCTCACTCGGCCAATGCGACATTGCCTCGAAAAGGCCGGTTCGATATTCGCTGGTGCACGGAAACCAGCCCTTGAGGCGTCTGTACACAGTATCTCTGATCGGCCTGGCTGCTCCCAGGCCGTCTAACGCGCTCTGAAGGAGTCTCTCTCTGTGCTTCAGCCAAGGGCCGTTCTCAATTTCCTCAAATACATCCCTGGCCAGCTTGTTCACGAGTGCTGGTGGACAGTCGAAATCGCCGAAGCAAATCTCGGCTAGGAGCAACTGACAAGGGAATCTGTCTGGCGTCACTGTTGCCCCTGTCTTGATCTCCTTGACGATTTGAGCAACATCATCCCTTCGCTGAAGGCGACTTATGAGGCTGAGGATAGACTCGTGCCACTCGCTATCCCATTTGTGCGAGCGGACGAAGTTGAGTTGCTCAGATACAGGAAGACCGGCAAGATGGTAGCCGGCCAGGTACTGCAGAAGCGCTCGATGCAGAAAGCCGATCTCACCAGGAGTTACCTCAACTAGCAAGCCGAATTCACTTGTTGCTGTGGCCACAATCTGGTTCGCCAAGAGCGAGGCCTCAGCCGACGGCCGGCCAAGTCCCTCAAGTGTGTCGGAGAGGTACTCGCGAATGAAGCTTTCGACACTATCGCGGCTTGCGACACCGGAGGCTTCTTCGGCGAGCACATTAAAAGCGAGATGGGCGAGCGATCCCTTCAGTTCTCGGTCCGTAAGTCCGGTAATCGGCTCGCCGGTCAAGAAGGCTGCCTGTCGCCGGCGCCGAGGATGCTCGATCAGCAGTTGATCGACAAGAGCACCGTATGCCAAAAAACGATTGGCGGGCAACCGGACCTGCCTGAGCCTGAGGACCATCAAGAGGGTGAAAAGGAGCGGGGTTTGCGCCAGCTCACGAAGATCGCTTGCGCGTTCAAGATCTGCGACGAGAGAATCTGCTTCCTTCGTCGCAAGGTCAGATCGCTCGGGCCTATCGGCACCTTGTTTGCTTTGCTGTGCTTGGAAGTACCATCCAAACCAATTCCTGGCTAGGTTCGCCATCTGTGACTGGGATAGTCCGGCGAGTTCCCCTACAGCGCAGTCCCATTGGGCCATTCCCAGTTGTTGAGCACCGCGAGGCCGTGTGGTGACGACGACTGAAAGGGCACGTTGCTCGACATAGACCTGGAGCAGCTGAAGAGCCAGGCTAGCTGCGGACTCATCTGACCATTCATCGAGGCCATCAACAAGCAAGAGCACTCGCCGATCCCGAAGAGCCTTGCTCGCAAGGCGCCACAACCCACCCTCGCTCCAGCTAGCAAACCAAGCCTCCAAAGCCACCTCAAGCGACCTTGGTGCCTCGCCAGGGCGTTCGGCGATCAACTTCGTCCAGAGCCCGAAAGGCATCCATACGGGCAGGCAACTTCCCCATTTGGGTGCAAGCAACCCGAGCTTTGGGCTCTCTGCTAGAAGATCTAGCGTCAGAAAGCGCAGCAGCGAACTCTTACCGATTCCTGGTCCGCCGACTATCAGGAATCTACTACCTCGATCGAGCCAGTCCGCAAGAGACTGTCGTCTGTGCAGGACGTAAGTTGCACCAGCCGCCGCCCGTACCGGGCGTCGCTCCTCAGCCTTGGGACCCAAGTTCCGAAATCTCTCCTCGAGATCATCAACAGCGGGTTCGGCTATCGAAAGCTCTGGAGGATCCGCGAGGTCGATGACATCAGGCACGACATATCTTTCAGCAAGTCCTAATGGACGCAATGATGAGAAGGCTGTTGTCGGTAGACCAGGGTCGTGCTTCCTGAAGATGTTCTTGTAGAACCTCCTGAAGCGGCCTCGAAAGTCGTTGAGCGCAAATACATCGAAGCGGTCGCCGAGACCATCAGCCGTCTGGGCCCCGTTGAATACCTCCACCCATTGCCGACCGAAGAAGTCATCAACCAGCTCAGGCGTGCTCTTGAGACGAAGCGAGAGCTTTTCTTGGTCCCACCAGTCCAGTTTGATTCCCCGAGTTTTGAGCCGTTTGTGCTGGACTTCGAGTTCATCTAGCTGCTTCGTCGAACTCAATGCCCTAGAAGCACAAATCACAAAGCAATCTGATCTGTCTACCCATTTACCTTCCAAGAACACGTCGACAGCTGTCCTTATGCTCGATGCTGTGTACCTCTTGACCCTCTTGCATTGGTAGGTCCAGTATTTCTTCCCCAGTTGAGGCCGAGCGTATACATCGATGCCTTCCTGCTTTTCTCCCCGTCTTCCGTACTTCACACATTGCTCGACTCGAACTTCTAGCGATACAAGCCGGTAAATGAGCCTCTCGAAGTCCTGCCAGCGGAGGTCAGAAAACGGCAAGGTCTGTTGTCTCGTTACGGCAGGGGGGGCAAGATCTGGTGGTGTTGGTGGAGTCCCCAGATAGGCGGGGACGGAACTTCCGCTTTTCGCTGCCGCTTTGCCCTGGAGCGAGTCAATCTCCCTATCTACAACTCGTGACACGTTCGGGCTCCCTCCAGATGCGGCGAGCGGCCTCTAGCTCCTCATCCTCGGAGCTAGGCTCGCAGGCCAGGATTTTTTTCAATAGCGTCGGCGATTCGATTTTGCCCGCCCTCGTTGGACTCTTCCCGGAGCCATCGAAAATGGGTGCCAAGTCGGCGTCCTTTAGGCCGGGCGGTAGCGCACTCATTGGGCTACCGTCCTCCCTCCAGCAGCCCGAGAGCGAGCCAGGAGATCTCGCACACGGTGGTCAGGCACCGCCAGCTCGGAGCCCTCCACTGCGGCGATCAGATCATCCCGCTTCAACTGATCAAGAACTTGACGCTTCGATGACATCGTAGAGCAACATAAAGGTTATCGCCGCTATGCGGCTAAATCGTTGACAAATCGCCGCAGCCCAGCATAGCCATACTGGCCCAGGGGAGCACTGTGCTTCCTCAACCCCAAACGGCCCCCGCAGAGTCATCACCTCCACGGGAGCCCGGCCAAGCAAAGGATCTAACCCCATGCTCAACCAAGCGAAGTCTAGCGCCGATCCCCACCGCACGCCCGCCGAGGGCACTCTCGCGCCTTCCCCGACGCAACCCGAAGTCGATCAGAGACCGCACCCCGCCGCCCTGGCTCGATCGACCAAAGCCGACGAGCCTCTTTACACGATCCGGATCGTCGCGAATCCCGGCACCCAGTGCGCCGCCTGCGGCAAGCAAGAGACCGGCTGCGGCCCTGTCGGCTTTCTCGACGATGCGGCGATTTGCGATCTCTGCCTCCTCGAAGGTAGTGACGAGCTTGGAATGGTGCTCGCTCTAATCTCAGTGGTTCGCGCCTACGCCAACGTTAGAGGCACCGCCGAAGAGTGGCAGTCAGCGCTCGAAGAGCTGGGAGCCTTTGCCCGCATCTACGATCGCTTCGCCGCCAAGACGGGGCCAGCGCGCATCATCAAGTTCTTTCGCGAAAACGATACCACAAACTGAATCTGAGCCACTTGAGAGGAGGGATCGCCAT
>JAJCXO010000291.1 GCA_029263395.1 Acidobacteriota bacterium
GTACCACTGGTGAACGGCTGGCCGTTCAAAGTGATCGTCACCACGTCCAGGTGGGTATCAGTCACAGCGATCACGGGCACAACATCCACATTCACACAATCACCATCCGGCACGTCGCTGATCGTGATCGATGGGTCCGTCTTGTCGATCGTGAACGTCCGGGTTTCACTCGACGAATTGCCTGCCACGTCGCTGGCCATCACCACCAGCGTGTAGTCACCTTCCGCTGTCACCACCGTACCGCTGGTGAACGGTTGACCGTTCAACGTTGTCGTTACCGAATCCAAGTGCAGGTCTGTGACGTCGATTTCGGGCGTCACGTCCATATTCACGCAGTCACCATCAACGAACCCGGTGATCGTAATCGCGGGTGGCGTCTTGTCGATCGTGAACGTCAACGTCTCCGACGAGCTGTTGCCACAGTCATCAGCCGCCGTCACAACCAGCGTATAGTCACCTTCGGCGGTGATTTGCGTTCCGCTGGTGAACGGCTGACCGTTCAGCGTAATCGTTACCGTACCCAGATGCGTGTCGGTGACATCAATCACGGGCACAACATCAGTGTTGACGTTAGCACCGTCGGTAATCCCGGTGACCGTGATCGCGGGTGGCGTCTTGTCGATTGTCCAACTCTGCGTCTCGCTCGACGCGTTGTCACAATCATCGGCCGCTGACACCGAAAGTGTGTAGTCACCTTCCGCCGTCACGGTTGTGCCGCTGGTGAACGGTTGACCGTTCAGCGTGATCGTCACCGGACCCAGGTGCGTGTCGGTGACGTCGATCAACGGCGTCACATCCACATTCACACATTGGCCGTCCGGCACATCGCTGATCACGATCGCCGGATCCGTCTTGTCGATCGTAAAGGTGCGTGTCTCGGTCGTGCTGTTCCCCGCCTGGTCGCTGGCATCGACGACTAGAGTGTAATCACCCTCCGAGCTGACGACCGTGCCACTGATATAAGGCACCCCATTGAGGGTCGTACTCACAACGTCGAGATGGAGATCCGTCACCGCGATCACGGAGGTGACATCGACGTTGACACAGTCGGCATCAGTAAATCCGGTGATCGTCACAGCGGGCGGCGTCTTGTCAATCGTGAAGGTTATGGTCTCGCTGGCGCTGTTGCCACAACCGTCGGCCGCCACAACCTCGAGCGTGTAGTCACCCTCGTCAGTCAAGATCGTGCCACTGTCGAAAGGTACGCCGTTGACGGTAACGGTCACTGGGCCAGGATGAAGGTCGCTCACCGAAATCTCCGGCGCAACGTCCGTGCTGATGATCGACCCATTGACGACCCCGGCGACGGAGATCGCGGGTGGTGTTTTGTCGATCGTGAAGCTCAGCGACTCGGTGGCATTGTTGCCACACTCATCAGCGGCAGTGATCGCCAATACGTAGTCACCCTCGGCGGTGATCGTCGTGCCGCTGGCGAATGGCTGGCCATCGAGCGTAATCTCGACCACGCCGAGATGATCGTCCGTCGCCGCGATCACCGGCACCACATCTGTATTGACACACGAACCATTGATGACGCCGGTGACCTGAATCAGTGGCAGCGTGCGGTCGATGGTGAACGTCACCGTTTCACTGGCGACGTTACCCGCCGTGTCGGTCGCGGTTGTGATCAGGATGTAGTCACCTTCCGGTGTGACCGTCGAGCCGCTAGTGATCGGCTGACCGTTGAGGGTCGTACTTGATCCTTCCAGATGGTCATCGGTCACGGTGATCACCGGCACAACGTCGGTATTCACACAGGCGCCGTCTACGATACCGGTGATCACGATATCCGGCGGCGTTTTGTCGATGGTGAACGTCACCGTCTCGGTGGAGCTGTTGCCACAGTCATCGTTAGCGTCGATCTCCAAGGTGTAGTCACCTTCGGCGGTGATGGTTGTGCCACTGACGAACGGCGCACCATTCAACGTCATCACCACCGGTCCGAGATGCACATCCGTGACGTCGATGAGTGGGGTCACATCGGTGTTGGTGATGTTGCCATCCGCGACACCGGTGACAGTGATCAACGGCGGGGTGACGTCGATTGTCCAGCTGCGGGTCTCGATTGTGATGTTGCCACAGGCGTCGGCAGCCTGGATCTCGAGGGAGTAGTCACCTTCCGCAGTCACCGGTGTGCCGCTGGTAAACGGCTCGCCGTTGAGCCTGAACGTGACTGAGCCGAGATGATCGTCGGTGACTGTCAATTCTGGCGTGACCGGAACGTTGACACACTGCCCGTCCGGTACGCCGACGACCTCGACCACCGGCGTCGTCTTGTCGATGGTGAACGTCACTGTCTCGGTGGCGCTGTTGCCGAATTCGTCGACCGCGGTCACCACTAGGGTGTAGTCGCCTTCCGCGGTCACCGGAGTGGCGCTGTCGAACGGCTGATCGTTGAGGGTCGCACTGATCTCGAACCGACTCTCGTCATAGGCGATGTACACCGGGACCACGTCGGTATTGACACAACCGCCGTCAACGACGCCGCTGATCTCGATCTCCGGAGGTTCTTCGTCAACCGGCAAGATGTTGACCTGAATCAACGCCGTGGCGCTGCCACCGTTGCCATCCGTGATGGTGTACGGGAAGTTGTCGACCCCGACAAAACCTGGAGCCGGCGTGTACGTCAATGTGCTGTCGGGATTTGCTATCACCGAACCGCCAAACGGCTGCGGCGTCTCGACCAAAACCAGTGGATCCCCTTCAGGATCACTGTCATTCGCCAACGGACCGATCACCACCGGCAGGTCCTGATCGGTCTGGTACAGATCGTTCACTGCCACTGGCGGATCGTTGATCGAAACCACCGTGACCGTCACGGTGGCCGTGTCGGCACCGCCTGTGCCGTCGGCGATGGTGTAAGTGAAGACATCGCTGCCGAAGAAGTCTGCCGTTGGGGTGTAGAGCACCGCGCCGTCGGGTTGGACCTCGGCGGTACCGTTTGGAGGATCCGAGACCTCGGTGACGGCCAGTAAATCGCCGTCGTCATCAGAGTCGTTGGCCAACACCTCGATCGATACCGGCTGATCTTCATCGGTGGTCGCCACATCATCCACCGCTACTGGATTGTTGGTCCGCCCGTTGGTATCGCTGGCGCTATTGTTCTCGGGGGTCGGATCCGGCCCGCCCAATCCGTCATCGGTGACGGTCGCGGTATTGATGAACTCGGTGACGGTCGGCGGCAAGTCGGTGGCAACTTGGGCGACGAGCGTTCTCTCGACGCCGGCAGCGGACGCTAGGCTGATCGCCGGCCAGGTGACCACACCGCCGTTCTCCGTGCCGCCGTCACTAGCACTGACGAAAGTCAACTGCGGCGGCAGGGTGTCGATCAATACAACACCGGCCGTATCGCGGGTACCGACATTGGTGACGGTCAAAGTGTAGGTGAGCTGCAGACCCGGCACCACGCCGTCTCGGCCATCATCTTTCGTCAAGGTCAGGTCGGGCACCGTCGGTACGGTGAAGCTCAGAGAGTGCTGATTGTTGTTTTCGTCACACTCCCGCACCGTCGCGCCGCCAGCACCATCATCGTCGACGACCACGAAGACGGTAAAGTCGCCGGGCGCGGGTGCCGGGGACCAGACGAAGCGGACGTCCTCGAAGTCCTCGGGGTCGAGCACCCGGCTCGTCGCCGCCACGCCGATCAGCGTGCCGCCAGCTGACGGGTCACCATCATAGAAAGCGACCGGTAAACCAGCGGGTACGAAGATGGCACCGCCGTTGCCGATGCGGGCTGTGATCGGGATCTCGACCCCAGGATTCGCCAAGTCGACCGCGAGCATCGAAGCCGTGAGATCGGGTGTCGCCAATACGCTGGTATTCAACCGGTTCAGTCGGTAGGAATTGTGCTCCAGCCAACTCGGCTCCTCACGACGCGGGATGCTGGAGTCGTCGGCGATATTACCGATGTGGTAAGTGTGCTGATTCCAGATCCGCCGGGTTGGCACCCAGCTGTCGGTGGAGTCGCCAATCACCAGGACGCCACGCTCGTTGCCGAATCCGAACGAATCGTTGGCTACAACCACGATCTCGGCATTGCCATCAGCATCAACATCCGCGACAACCGGCATCTCATAAACCGTGCCTGAGCCGCGTGGAAGCTGGTACAACACGGTGCCGTCGATCCCCGAATAGATCCGCAGGAACAGCTCGTCAGCATAGACCACCTCGGCCGAGCCATCACCCTCGAAGTCGAAAACCGAGGAACCCGTGACCTGAGAGGAACCATCCTGAATCACGGCTTGCCACTTGACGCTGCCGTCAGTCTCGAAGATGACGTATCGGCTACCGCCTGCAACGCCGATCTCGGGCTGGCCGTCGCCATCGACGTCGGCTACGGTCGGCGCGCCGCCACGACCACCGCCCGGCAACGTCACCGGCCCCCATTTGACGGACCCATCATGCTCGAGCAGATAAACCGAGCCGTTGTCGACCAACACCACCTCGGGGAACTCGTCGGCATCAAAGTTACCAACAGCGTTGAAGCCATCACTCAAGCCGGCGTTCCAATAGATGCTGCCGTCAGCGCGGTAGGCGACGTTGCCCGCCACTACCTCGGAACCGCCGACGAGGTCGAGATCGACGACCAGCGGCAATCCACCGACCGTACCGTGATTGTCACCACGGCTCGATGACGCGGACCAGCGACGGGTGCCGTCGTTGTTCAACACATCTGAGCCGAAGACGATCTCGGGTACGCCGTCTGAATCGAGATCAGCAATCGCCACACCGCCACCACCAGCGGTCCCGCGCACGCTGTGACTGCGCCATTTGAAGCTACCATCGTGTTCGAAGGCGATCAGTCGATTCTTGGATTCCGCCAGGGTTACGATCTCCGGCTGACCATCGAGATCGATGTCGCCGACCGCGATGTCGGCACCGCCGGAGATGTCCAGGGCCGGGTCGCTGACGGTGAAGAGCTCACTGCCGTCGCGGCCGTCTACCGCCCGCAAGTGGGCATTGGCGGTCCAGGCGTTACCCGTGAAAGTCGGGAAGATCACTTCGGGCACGCCATCAGCGGTGAGATCGATCACCGCCGGCGTCGACATCACTTGGTCCGAGTTCGCCAAGATAGAGCTGCCGCTCCAATGCCATTCGACGGTCGGTGTGAACTGCCCTGCAGGCGCCTGCACCTCGCACAAGGCACCGGTCGAGTTGAGGTTGTTGTCCTCGTCGCGCTCGGCGATGACCTCGCCCGAATCCACAAAGGCATGGATCACATTGTCGCGGAACGCGACGGGGCCGCTGACCGGTACCGTCAACGTCACGGTCTGGTCTGCGGCAACGGTACCGCTGTGGACTGCCTGGCCCAGCACATTGTCGACCGCGACGTTGAGCTCGCCATCGCCATCGACGTCTTCCCACAACGTCACGGTGAAGTCGTCGGTGACACTCAGGTTGCCCTGGTTGCGCAGATCGACCGCCAAACTGCCGGAGATCTGCAGCGTCTGTAAATCGGTCACCGCAGCACTGCGATCCATCGCCGGGATCAACAAGTCCGGCGCCGGAATTACGATCTCGATGTCGGTGTTGTTGGCACGATCGCACTCTTCGACGGTGCCTTGGTCGGCGCCAGTGCCGTCATCATTGGCGACCACATGCACCGGATGGGTACCGGCCGGCGGCGACTGCCAAAACAGACGAATGTCTTGGAACTCGCCCGGCGCCAGACGCAGCAGGTTGCTATACAGCGTGATCAGGTTACCGCCGATCGACGGATCAGCATCGTAAAGCGCCACCGGTGTGCCGGCCGGCGTCGCCGCGTCCCCGCCGTTTCCGATACGGACGGTGAATTCGATTTCGTCGAGTCGGTGGACAACATCGAGAAACTCGGCAGAAAGATCAGGCAACCCGCTGCGCGGCTCGACAGTGACATCGAACACGATCGGTGTATCGCCAGCTGGTGATGGCAGGAAATTGAGCTCGAGCTGCAAGAAGCGACCGTCAGGCACCTCGATCTCGAGCCCCTTCTCTACGTCTACCCAGGCACCTGCCGTGACCGTACCCGCTGAGTCACCGCTACGCACCCGAGCACTCAGACCGGCACCGGCTGGCACATAGGCGCTCCATTTGACCCGACCCCAAGGCGTAACCGCCTGGCCGCTATCGTGGATCACCGACCAACGGCCCTGAGGCGCGGTGCGGCCGAGAGCTACAGCACCCGTCATATCACTGTAATTGTAGGGCGTCGCGCCACCACCGAGGCTGACCGTGAGGTCAACGCTATTGGTTGCCGGGTCGATCCGCATCACGTTGTTAGAGCTGAAGTTGGTGACCCACACCTTGCCTGCAGCGTCCACTGCGACTCCAGTCGGAGTGCTGCCAACCCCGATGGTGGCCAGCAAGTCACCATCGTTGGACAGCCGAGTGACCGTGTTGGAACTGGAGTTGGCAATCCAAACATTGTCGTCGCCGGTCACCGCCACACCGCGAGACTGACCACCACCGGTCTGGAAGACATCACGGATGGTGCCATCCGGCGCCAACTGGGTGACTGTGCCATCGGTCCATTGGCTGTTCCAGACATCACCCTCGCTATCGACCCCCAAGCCGTAAGAATTCGGTGCGTCGATACAGTCGAACGTGTCGGCCACCGGGTTGTAGCGCAGCAAGGTACGAGCTGACCACAAGGTACCGTCGGGATGGACAAACCCACCGTAACCACCACACGCCGGGCGAATGGTGTCGAGAATGACGCCGGTGTCGCCGTCGACCAAATCGTGGACTCGATTCGACAAGCCACCGATCCACACATCGTTGTCTCGGTTGACCGCTACCGTGCGCACGCCAGTACCTGTGGTCCGCAGATAGTGCAAGATGCACTCGTCCTCGGCAGTGATAACACCACCGTTGTTATCGACACCGCCGGCATTCGCCCACGGCCGAATGTCGCCCAAGCCAGCGGAAGTATCGATCACCCCGTTGCCGTTGCGGTCGATACATTGGAAGGCTTCCGCCAACCCGATGTGGACTGCCGAGCCCTTGCTGCCGGAGCTCTCGGCGCGGTTGCCGACCCAAGCATTACCGTTCAGGTCCACCGTAGTGCGTGAAGGATCGCGGCCACGGCCACTCGGCGCGGAGAGATACTCGCCCAGAATCTGCCCACTCACGGTGTCGATCTTGATTACCGTGCCACGCCCCGACGCCGCCACCCAAAGGAAGGGGAAAGGCTCGGTGATGCGATTCAGTCGCAGTTCGTCGTGATGTGGTGGATTGTGGTTGACGTTGAACAACACACCCTCGTCGAACTCGGCGTCGAGGGTGTAGGTGCGGCTCGGTAGGACCGTCTGCAGCCGGCAGTCGGCACCGGTCGACAGCAAGTTGTTGCTCTCCTCGACTTCTGCAATATCATCGCGACTGTCAACAAGAGCCCAGATCAGATCTTCGGGGAAACGCACGACCCCAGTGACGTTCACCGGCACAGTGAGTGTTGCACTCGCGGCAAACGGACCCGGTACCTCGGCGGCGCCCAGGATCTGGTCAACGTCCGCGGTGTACTCGCGGTCGAGATCGGTATCTTCGAACACCGTCACCTGGAAGGTTTCGGTTATGTCGTCGCCACCTTGGTTGGTGATCTCGACGCCAACCGTGCCGCTCACCGTCAAGTCTTCCGGATCCACCACCACACCGCTGCGGTCGAGCGTCAAGATGGTGAGATCGGGCGGCGTGCCAGAGGTATCCCCACCGGTGTCATCGTCGGGATCACCGGGTTTGACGTCCGGTCCTTGACCACCATCGTCGACTACCGACACGGTGTTCTCGATCACCGCACCCACCGGCAGCACAAAATCCGCCTGCAAGGTCAAGATCAGCACCCGGGTCTCCCCCGGCTGCAAACTCGCCAGTGTCCAAGTGGCGGTGTCGGTCAGCGGATCGTAGACACCGTCGTCGGACGCCGCGACGAAGCTGGTGAAGTTGGGCAGGGGATCGGTCACCTCGATGCCGGTTGCTTCCAGGGTGCCATTGTTGAACACCGTGATGGTGTACTCCAGCACTTCACCCGGCGCGATGATCGCGGCCTCCGCACCGCTTTCTTTGGTCAGTCCGAGGTCGAGCACTGCATTGATCTGGAAGCTGTCACAACCGGTACCGCCATCGTTGTCGGTGACACAGACCTCAACCACGAAGTTCTCTTCAGTGGCGTAGGTGTGGGAACTGGCGACGGTGCCGCTGCCGCCAACCTCGGTAACCGTGCCGGTGGCAACCGTGCCGTCACCCCAATCGACCGTCGCGGTGTGAGTGTCGAGGACGCCGCTGTCGGTGAATGTCGATGGCTCGAGGGCAACCGGCTCACCCGCCGCCAGCAGCAGTTTCTCGCCCGCCTCGACCACCGGTGGTAGGTTGCGAACGGTGACCGGTACATCGCCGCAGCCGACACCACCATCATCATCGGTGACGCACACTTGGAGGATGAAGTCGCCGTTGTCGGGATATACGTGGCTGCCAACGACGAAGTCGAAGTCTTCGATCGCACCGAGACCACCGTCCGCCAAGGCAGAGCCATCTCCCCAATCGAGGGTCGCAGTGTGAGTATCGAAAATACCGGCATCGGTGAAGGTCACCCGAGCGTCCACCGGCTGCCCTTCGTCAGCGATTAGCGACACGACACTGAAACCGCTGTAGGTCACATCAGCCTGAGAGTAGCCGTAGAAGGCGACTCGACCATCGGGGAAGTCACCCGCAAGATCGGCCTCGAGCACACCATCGACGAACACCTGCAGTCGGTTTGGGCTCGACACCAGGCTGAAGGCGTAGTCACGATCGTACTGCCAGCCCGTGTCGCCCAGGTTGGTGCCACGGGCCAGCTCTTCGACCCGGTTTTCGAAACCGTTGCAGTCCCGATCGTCGTGTGCCCAGAGCTCGGCATCCGTCGGAATGCCGCTAACGCGTGACACCGCCAGTCCCCTGGCCCCCTGAGCAGCACCACCGCAGCCAAAATTGAAGCTCTGATCTTCTCGCCGCCAATCGATCAGCAGATAGTCTGCGTCCGGGTTCTCGGTATCACCGGGGGAGAATCCAAGGACGAAACCGACGAAATCGCCGTTGCCGACACCGGTGGGATCGGTCACCCGAATATTGCCTTCGACGCGAGTGCCGACCGCCAAGAAGTTGCTGTAGAACATCGTGGGTACGCTGTTCTGCGCCTGCGTGACACTGCTGCCATCGGGCGCCACGGTCCACACTGCCTCGCTGTCGTAACACGACAGATGTGACTCCGCTCGCCAAGCGGTGAGGTCGAAAGTACCCGTGCCCTGAACTACCGGAGCGGCATTCTCCACCGTCGCCGCAAAACTGTCACAGGCTTCCGCACCGTCGTTGTCTGCGACACAGATCTCGACCGTGAAGTCGCCTTCGTCGGGGTAGATGTGGCTGCCCGATACGGTACCGGCGGTCGATGTGCCACCAACGACGCCAACCTCGACGGTGCCGTCACCCCAGTTGATGGCCGCCGTCTGGGTGTCGTCGCGACCTGGATCGACAAAGGTCGAGGCGACGTCCACCGCATCACCTTCGAGCGTTGTCCGGTCGGCGCCAGCGTCGATCACCGGTGCCACATTCGAGACATCAACCTGGGAGCTGGCGAAGTCTTGCAGTCCGTCTGCGGCGGTGACTCGCAGGGAGACCGTGAAGCTGCCCTCGTCGTCGAAGGTCACGGTGGGATTCGGACCCGACCCATCGTTGAAGAAGCCGTCACCGTCAAAGTCCCACTCGTAGGCCGTGACCTGGCCCTGCGGATCGATAGTGCCGGAGGCATCGAGCTGGATCGCCGTGCCTTCGTCGCCGGTATACGGACCATTGGCGTCGGCGCGGAAGACCAACAAGTCATTGACGTCGGTGGCGGTGTTGTTCTGCGGCGTCGGATCGGCGCCCAGGCTGCCATCGTCAGTCACCGTCGCGCTGTTGGTAATCGACCGCACGCCTGGCGCCACGGTGGTCGCTACCTGCACGGTGAGCGTCCGAGTCGCCGTCTCCCCGGCACCGAGGTCGAAAGGTGGCCAGGCAACAGTTCCCGGCGGCAACTCGACGCCATCGTCCGAGGCGGCCCCGAAGCTAGTGTTCGCCGGTAGGGTATCGCTCAAGACAACACCGGTGGCGGTCGACGGGTAGTAGTTCGTGACCTCGAGGGTGTAGGTGGTGGCATCACCGATGTGCACCGAAGGCTGACTATCGGTCTTCTGCAAGAAGAGTCCAACATCGGACAAGTCGTAGGCAAAAGCGTAGACGTTGTTGGCCTCGTCACACTCGGTCTGGAAACCTTGTCCCGTGCCGTCGTCATCAACCACGATGAAAACCGTGCCCGGCGCCAGCGGCGGCGCTGGCCACACCACACCGACATCCGAGAATCCGCCCGGCTCCAGGTCGCCGACGGTGGTGGTTGCGATCAGTTCACCGCCAGCCGCCGGATCGGCGGTGTAAAAGGCAACCGGGATACCGGCCGCGACAAACGTGCCGCCGGCGTTGCCGACGCGGACGGTGAAACCAAGGGTGGTCGGGAAGTCCGAGACATCGACCCGACCACGGGAGGCGGTGAGGTCAGACGCCGAAAAACTCACTTCAGGCGGGGCCACTTGAGCGCGATAGGTGTTGTGAGTCAGCCAGCTGAACTCAGGCTGACTCGGAATCCGTGCATCGTCGCGCACATTGGCGACATGGTACTGATGCTGGTTCCAGATCGTCCGCGTGCCGACCCAATTGTCGTTGGCGTCGCCAAAGATCCAGATGCCGGCAGTGCGTGCCGGGAAGCCGGAAAAGCCCGGCGCCCGATCGCTCGAGATGATGATCTCGGCGTTGCCGTCACGGTCGACATCGGCCACCACCACCTCTTCGTTGAAGGTCTGGGAGCTGATCGCTTCTTCGAACAACACCACGCCGTCAGCACCACGGTAAATCCGCAGATACTGCTCGTCGCGATAGATTACCTCGAACAAACCATCACCATCGAGATCGAAGACGGTGGAACCGGTCATCGCCGAGCTGGCATCACGGGTGGTGCTCTGCCATTTGACGCTGCCATCGGTCTCGAACACCGTGTACGTCGTGGAGCCGGCGACACCTATCTCCGCTGCGCCGTCACCGTCGAAGTCGGCGACGGTTGGCGCACCTCCGGCCTCGGGGCCCGCCCCCGGCAACTCCACCGGGCCCCAGATCAGGGTGCCGTCGTGCTCGTGCAAACGCACCGTGCCACGGGACACCACCACGATCTCGGGATTGGGATCGCTGTCGAAATTCGCCACCGCTGGATAACCATCATCCATCGCCAGCTGCCACAGAATCGAGCCATCGGAACGATAGGCCGTGTTGCCGGTCACCAGTTCCTGGCCGCCGACCAAATCGAGGTTGGCGACCAACGAAATGGCACCGCCGCGGGGATCCTCCAGATTGTCCACCGATTGGTAGGCATGGCCGCCGGTGCCACGCCAACGCAGCGAACCGTTGTTGTTGAACACGTTGGCGCCAACGATGATCTCCGGCACCCCGTCACCGTCGAGATCAGCGATGGATGGATTGTCGCGGTTGGTGAGGGTATCGCCATCGGGATGGGTGCTATACGAACTCGAGATCCATTTCTGAGAACCGTTGTGCTCATACGCTATGAGGCGGTTGGGACGTCCACTTGGGCCGCGGAAGTCAAAAGCCGAGAACACGATCTCCGGGCGACCGTCGTTGTCGATATCGCCGGCCGCCGCACCGGTCAGGGTGGTGATCAGAAAGTTGGAGACCGGTGGGATGACATCCCACAGCCGCGCCCCGGTGTCACCGCGGATCGCCCGGATGCGCGGTTGCGGATTGAGCGGGAAGGTCAGGTCGATGGTGACGAAGACAATCGAGGGTACGTCGTTCTCGTCGTATCGACCGTCACCGTTGTCGTCGGTCAGCGGCACGATGATCGGCGTCGAGATCGAATCCCGGGAAAAATCGACCTCTACATTGCCACCATCGTCGGGCCAACGTAGCTCAACCACTGGGTTAAAATCTTCAGGTGTCGGAATAGCCTGGCAAGCTGCAACCGAGCTGCTGACATTGTTGGTCTCGTCGAGCTCCGCAACCACCTCGGCACTGTCGACAAAAACATGAATCGGAGAGCCACGGAAAGCTTGTTGGCCGGACACCGTCACCGCGAAGGGAGTCGTCTGACCCGCGGCAAGGGGCACACCGAAAGGCTCCTCTCCGAGGACGACATCACTGCCGGCGGTGTAGACCCCATCGCCATCAGCATCCTCGAAGACGGTGACCGTAAACGGCGACGCATCGAGGTTTCCTCCATTCTCGAGCTCGAGCAGCAGGCTCCCGGAAAGCGTCAATGTCTCCAGATCGAGGACTGTCGCCGAGACGTCGACACTCGGCACGGTGAGATCTGGCAAGCGAGTTACAGTGGTGAGATCGCTAGCCGAGTTGTTCGACGGATCTAGATCGGCACCGTTGGCCCCGTCATCGGTGGTGGTGGCGGAGTTGTTCAGCACCAGCAGACTCGGCGGCAGCGGGTCGTCCAGTCGTAGCGTCACTTCGTAAACTACGCTGGCGCCGGCCGATAGCTCGATCGGCGGCCAATCGACCACTCCGTCGCGCTCGATACCATCGCCGCTGGCGGCGAAGAAGGTGATCGCTGGCGGCAGTGTATCGCTCACCGTCACCCCGGTCGCCGCCTGCGTGCCGACGTTCTCGAGTGTCAACGAATACCGCACGATAGCGCCGGGTACCACGTTGTCGAGGCCATCGGTCTTGGTGAGCGATAGGTCAGGAGCAGCGTCCACGGCGTCGGTTTCGACCGAGTCGTTATCCTGCGGCGACGCGTCAATGCCTTGGCTGGCGTCGTCCCGCACGCTGACGCTGTTGCTCGAGGTGTCGACGCCAGCGGGCAGCGCGGAATCCATCTGGACCGTGACGATGCGGGTAACACTGGCACCGGTTGCGAGGTCGAAGGGCGGCCAGGTCACTACCCCGGAAACGCCCGACTCCACGCCGCCATCGCTAGCCGCGACGAAACTCGAGTTCGGTGGCAGGGTGTCGGTGACTCTCACTCCAGTGGCAGTTTCGGCACCACTCGAGCTGACGGTCAGCACGTAGCTAACGATCTCGCCAGCGGCCACGGTATCGGTCCCGTTATCCTGGCTGACCGCCAAATCGACATTGGCAGTCGTCGTCAGATCGAGACGCTCGTAAAGAGCATCGCGCCACAGCGCGGTCTGATCGGCGTCGGCGCCAGCAATCTTGAAGACGATGGTGTCGCCGATCACGCCGCCCTCGACCTCGGGGGTGTTGACCTCGTCCCCGGGAACATTGAGGGCATATACCGGTACAGCGTTCTCGAGCCGCAACGGAACCTCGGCGCACAGCTCGCCGTTGATCCAGGCGGTGATCAAGGTGCCCTCGGGAATTGCGATGCCACCAGCGCTCACCGTGCCATAGAAGCCGGCTGGCAGCGGCGGCGAACCATCCTGGCTAGTCGTGTGGGGCGCTGTACCGCCGGTGATCTCATGACCGGTGAGGTTCTGAAACTCTGGAGAACTCAACGTGACCGGCCCCAGACTGAGAGCTTCTGGTGACGAAGGCAGCCGAGCATCAGCACGGTCGGCACTGCTAGCACTTCGACTGCTGAATCTCAGACTTCTACCAGCGAGCCCTCCGGTAAGTGGCCCGGCAAAAGGCTGCGCAGCGGTCTGCCAAGGGTCGAAGAGCACGTTGTTACTGACCGTGTCGCCGGTACCCGACGGATTGAGAGTGGGATGCAACGGCCCGCTGGACGCCCCCCACCAACTGCCGCGGGCATCGATGGTGGCGACGCCGATGTTGTCGAGACCGAACGTGGCGTTGTCGGTAAAGCTGCTGGCGGTGATCGGTGGCAGCATCGAGGTGATATTCGCCCGCAGGCCGGCAGTGGCACTGTGCTCGAAGGAGCAAGAGTCGATCACCGCCGCCGCGGTATCCAGGCGCAAATTGCCAACAATTCCGCTGATGTCGGTCGCGCCGCCGTAGGCGATCACGCAGTGGCTGAGGCGGTTGCCATGACTCACTCCACCGAGGAATACTTGCCCCCAATCACCCGCTGCCGGACTCGATGCGGCGCCGTCACCGTTCGAGTCGCCGCCCCTCGTATCGTCTCGTATCGAAGTGAAGACGATCGGTTGAGCGGCGGTGCCCTCGGCAATCAGCTGACCGGCGATCACCAGCTCCCGATCCCCCGCAGTGCCCTTAAAGATTGTCCCGGGAGAAAGCGTCAGTCGACCCTCGAGCTCAACCCGCAGATCCTCGTGTAGCCGCAGGGCTAGGCCGGTCTGCTGCGACCAGTCGATGTCGAAGGGACCGGTGATACGACCGCGCACGCCGACGGTGTTGAAGGGATTGCCAGAAGCACCGTTACTGATCGCCGTGATCTGGCCATGGACATCTTCGAAATCGAAGAACGCGGCATGATCGCCGTTGTCCATGAAGGTGTTGCCGGTCAGAGTCGAATCGACCTGGCCGTGGAGGTCGTTGAAGAACAACGCATTGTCTTCATTGGATTCGAAAACAACCCGCGAGACATCAAACGTTGCGTCCTGAGCTCGAATACCATCTCGCGCCGAGCCGCGGACCAAGCCGTCCGACATCGACACGTCACTGACGTCGGAACGCAAGATCGCCAACGTGCTGGCGTCGGTCGTCGAGCCACCCCAGGCAAGCACAAAATGCCGCAGCAGGTGACCAGAGCTGCCAACCCGGAGCCACACCTGCCCCCAATCACCAGCAGCCGGAACAGTGGCACCACTATCGCCGTTGGTATCGCCAGCGTAGTTATCGTCGGCCAGCGAGGTGAAAACCACCGGCTGGGAAGCGGTACCGTCGGCCACGAGCGAGCCGAAGACATGTAAATCGTTCGAGGGGCTAGTCCCCTTGACCACCGTTCCCGGGGACAGATCCAGGGTTGCTCCCGACTGTACCGTGAGATCGCCGTTCAGACGCAACGCGAGGTCAGCCTGGGCGCTGAGATCGATCGCCAACAAACCGTAAACCGATCCGACGACACCGATGCCGTTGGTGCCGTTGCCCGACACCGCATTCCCTCGAACCGTGACTTGCCCATTGACTTCGTGCAGATCCAAGTCGACGGCATGTCCACCATTGTCCTTAAAGGTGCCGCCGTCGAGGACCAGATCCAACTGCCGGGTCAGATTTTCGAGTCTCAGACCGTTCCCGGCATTGTTCTCGAGCCGGACCCGCGTCAAGTCGATGTCGATGTTGAAGCCATAGATACCATCCTGGGCGGAATGCTCAACGAGGGTATCCTCGACCAGCAGATTTTCGGTATCTACTCGCAAGATGGCCTCAACGGCACTCTGGCTTGCGGATCCCCCATAGGCCAACACAACATGGCGCAGTAGGTTGTCCGATCTGCCAGCGCGCAGATAAATGTGGCCCCAGTCGCCGGGTGCTGGACTGGTCGCCCCACCGTCACCATTGGTGTCGCCGCCGCGGCTATCGTCCTGCAACGAAGTGAACACGACCGGTTGAAACTCGGTTCCCACTGCGGTCAAGGTGCCACGCACGTCGAGATCGTGGCCGGCGGCGCCAACTTTGAACACCGTACCCCGTGACAGAGTCAGATTTGCACCTCGACGCACAAAGAGGTCGCCGGTCAGCCGCAGGGCGAAGTCTGCCTGACCGCTCCAGTCGACATCCAACCCGCCGACGATCGTGCCAGCAAGGGCTACACCATTGGTGGCGTTGCCACTGGCGGTGTTACCACCCGAGACGATCCGCCCCGCCACCTCTTCGAGATCGAGGAACACGGCATGGTCGCCATTGTCGCGGAACACATTGGCGTTCATCGTCAAGTCGACTTCGCCGGTGAGGTCGGTGAACAAAGCGCCTGAGAAGACATTGTTCTCGATCGTCATTCCGGTCAGATCGAAGCTCCGGTTGAAGCCATAGATCCCGTTCTGTGCCGAATGACGGACCACGGTGTCAGAAATCTGCAACCGATCGGTGTCGACCCGCAATAGAGCCACCGTATTGGTAAACCCAGCGGCGCCGCCATAAGCCAATACACAGTGGTTCAACACGTTGGCTGTGCTGCCGACGCGTAGCTGGATCTGCCCCCAATCGCCGGCAGCCGGACTGCTCGCGGCGCCGTCGTTCTCGGTATCACCACCGTACGAGTCGTCATGGATCGAAGTGAAAACCACCGGCTGGGCGGCGGTGCCGACAGCATTCAAGCTGCCCCAGACCTGCACATCTTGACTACCACTGGCACCCTTGATCACCACACCAGGAGACAATGTCAAGCCTGCGGACGGG
Source organism: Acidobacteriota bacterium (assembly GCA_029263395.1). Taxonomy (GTDB): domain Bacteria; phylum Acidobacteriota; class Thermoanaerobaculia; order Multivoradales; family J023; genus JAAELT01. Next base: position 16,276 of record JAJCXO010000291.1, read on the forward strand.
CGAACCGTGAGGTCCCCCGCCAGCGCCAGTGGCAAGTTGACTTGCTGGCTCCAGTCGAGCTCGAGGTCGCCCGTGATGGTTCCGACGATGCCAACCGCGTCGGTACCGTTATCGGCAGTGACATTGTCCCGGGCCGTGATCTGACCGGCAACCTCATCGAGATTCAGAAACACCGCATGATCGCCGTTGCGCAAGTAAGTCACGCCCAACAGACTCAGATCGACCCGACCTCGCAAGACGTTGAATATCGCGCCGTGCTCGGCATTGTCTTCGATCCGCACCCCCGTGAGGTCAAACGTCGCCTTCGAGGCATAAAGACCATCTTGCTGTGAGTGCTGAATCACGGTGTCGGACAACGTGAACTGATCGCTGTCGACCCGTAACGCAGCCAGGGTGTCAGTCACGCTGGCACCACCGTAGGCCAATACGGTATGGCGTAACTCGTTACCGATACTGCCAGCGCGCAGCCAAATTTGCCCCCAGTCGCCGGCCGCCGGGCTAGAGGTATTGCCGTCGCCATTAGTATCGCCACCTTGGGAGTCGTCTTGGAAAGACGTCAAAACCACCCGTCGGCCGGCGGTACCGTTCGCCACCAACCGCCCCCTAATGTGCAGATCGCGAGTCGCTGCGTCACCCTTGAGCACCGTACCCTGAGAGAGAGTCAAGGTGGCTGCCGAGGCAACCGTCAGATCACCGACCAGTCGCAGCGCAAAATTCACCTGCTCGCTGGAATCGACCGTGAAGTCGCCGTAGATCGCTCCACGGATGGCGGCTCCGTTGGTGGTGTTGCCGGCCGCCGCGTTGCCCGCCAAGGTGACGCCACCGGTGGCATTGATCAAGTCGAGGAATACAGCGTGACCACCGTTATTGAGGAACGTGTTGTCTCGCAGACTCACAGGTGCCCGGCCCAAGGTGCTCGAGAAACGAACTTGCACGCCATGGCTGCCGTTGGCTTCGAACCGCGAATCGAGAATCTCGGGTGACGCCCCGGAGGCAAACAAACCGACTTGGGCGGATTCGGTCACTGTGCAGCCGTCGACCGTCAACGCACTGGTATCGGTTCGAATCTGAGCCAAGTTTCCAGCCGCGGCGTTGCCGCCATAGGACACGACACAATGTTCGAGCCGGCTGCGCGGGCTGCCGGTGCGGAAGTAGATCCGTCCCCAATTACCCGGGCTCGGGCTCGAGGTGTTGTGGTCATTGTTGGTGTCCCCGGCAACCGAGTCATCGCGGATCGAGGTAAAAACGATCGGCTCGTCTGCGCTGCCGACGGCGTTCAAGATGCCGTTGACGATCAGATCCGACGAGCCGCTCTGTAGCTTGACCACCGCTCCCGGAGTGATCCGCAGCTCGCCGCCCCCGGTCACCGTCAGATCGCTCGAAATCACATAGGGGAGCTGAGGATTGATCCCCCATTGCACCAAGCCGGCCAGGGTGCCGCTCACTTGCACGCCAGAAATCTCGTTTCCTGTACCGACATTACCGCTGACCTCGCCGGTGGCGCCGTTGACGTACTCGAGCTCCGCCGCAGCGCCATGATTGTCGACAAAGGTATTGTCGGTGACTCTGGAGGCGTTGGACCGCGATCGTGCGGTCAACTTCACCGCCGCCCGATCATTGCCGCGGAAGGTCGAGTCCTCCACTGTTACCAGGCCATCGTTGCTCCACAAACCAAGCTCATCGCTGAACGCCAGGGTTGAGCTCAGCAGGCTCACGCTGGCACCCTGGGCGACGTAAACCAGCGCATCGAAGCTATCGAGCGTCGAGCCGCCGTACTCCAGCCGGGCGTGCTCGAACCTCGCTTCACCGCCGCTGGTCACATCGATGCCATCCCAATCACCACGCCGCAAGCGGCTGCGGTTGGAGGTGAAGACCGGCATGCGGGCTGCAGTACCCTCGGCCAGCAGCGTGCCCTGGACCACCATGCCAATCTCGCTATTGAACTTGACGACGGTGCCGGGCTCGAGGGTCAGCGTGATGCCACTCGGAATGACCACGTCACAGGTCACGATATACGGGCCGTCGAGCACCATCCACGTGGTGTCGACAGCGATCGTCCCACAGACAAAGGTTGGGCCACGGGTGACCAGATTTTCATCGGTGACGGCGTTGTTTCCGGGAGTCTTGTCAGGACCATGCAGGCCGTCATCACCAATCTGCGAGGTGAAGCTGATGGTGGTGCCGACCGGTACGCTGGTCGAGACCGTCACTGCGAACAGCGCCGCACCAGTTTCGGCTACCTCGAGATCGAATAGATCCAAGGTGTAGGTGCCGTCGGTTCCCGCCTTCAAGCGCCAACCATCGGAGCTCTCAGCGGGATTGAAGGTGGTGTTGTCGGGGACGGTGGCAGTCAAAACCACCCCGGTGGCGATGTCGACCCCCTGGTTGGTGTAGACCAGCTGGTAGACGTCGGTTGCACCCTTGGCGGTGATGGTGCTGCCGTCGTCGGGCTCGAGTACAAGATCGGCTCCCGGACACTCAGGACAGGTCGACCCGGTGAACGAGAAGTCCGGCACCGGCTCGGGTGGCGCTGGATTAGAAGCCACAACCATCGGTGCGAGTGCGGCGCAGAGCGCCACCCGCAGCATCGATAGGACCATGGATCGGCGTCGACTCATCAGTACCCCAAAGAAACGCTCCGCAACACCGGACTGGAGGCGACGGTACCGCGCAGGGTCGCACGGAATTGCACATAACGGCCGGACGGCAGTCCTTGGGCCTGGTTTTGAGTCAATCGCACCCAGCCCTGTTCGATCTGTGGCGTACCCGGTGGACCGCCGGGCGGTGGACTCGGGCTGGTGCACATACCTGCCTCCGCAGCCTCAACCAAGGCCTGGACTTCGGCTGCCGTCAGCGCACGATCGAAGATCGCCAACTCGTCAACCCGACCTGGGTAGTACCGGCTGTCGAAGCTGGCGCGCGAGCCAATTCCGATGTTTTGCGTGCATTGGGTCATGGCACCGGAGTAGGCACCACTCGCCACCAGCACACCGTCGACGTAAAGCCGGATGCGTGAGCCATCGTAAGTACCGGCTAGATGCGTCCAGGACGCCAACGGTACCGCGTTGTCAGCCTCCACCGACCGCCACACGCCGTTGACTTGCACAAATTGTCGCGGACGCTGACCGTTGTTGCCTTCGTTCAACACGGTCAGCAAGCCACAATTCGCACCATCCCCCTCCTTGTAGGAAAGGATGCTCTCTCGGGTGTTGGTGGCACCTTCGCGATAGACCCACATCTGAACCGAAGCGTTGGTGAAGGTGCCGAAGTTGGCAACTTCGGCCCGGTCGTTCGAACCGTCGAATTGGAAGGCCTGACCGACCAGACCGTCGGCATAGGTAGCACCCCCGGCCAAGGTGGCATCGTTGGCGTTGATCGCGTCACTGCCATCACTCTCGGCACGCCACCAAGAGACGGCGCCGGATGGGATATCGAAACAGCTTCCCACCACACAACCGGCGGCAGTCACCGCGGTCTGTGCAGGAGTTGTTGGGCAGGCGTCACTGGTATCCGCCACGCCATCACCATCACTGTCCGGCTGACACATACCGGCACCACCCGCTTGATATAGCTCGTCGATCGCCGGCGCGTCCAGCGCCGTATCGAAAAGCGCCACGTGCTGAATACGACCGTTCATATAGTCACTGCTGGCATCGTTCGAGAAGCCGATGTTGACTCCCGTCTGGCCAGTGAAATTCGACGACGACTTAGAGCCGGAAGCGCGTTGGACACCGTCAACGTAGAGCTTCTGCCCACCCACACTGCCTCCGAAAACATGCACGACATGGTGCCAAGCATCATCGGAAAACGTTGTGCCGGAGGTACAAACCACCTCGTTGTTCCACACCCGCCCACAGAGGTTGCCTCCCGACAGATAAAGGTGGCGGTCGTGACCGCTGGCCCCCAGGGCTCCGGCATCAACGGAGAACAGGCCACAACTGGCACAGGTGGTCCGGAACCACAGCGAGAGGGTGTAGGAGGTCTCGGAGACATTGATATCGACTTCGACGTAGTCATTGGTGCCGTCGAAGAGGAAAGCCTGAGCATCTGCGAGACCATCGGCAAACCGTGTGCCGCGGCGCAGAACGCTATCGCGATCACCTTGGATGTCCCGCGAGTTGCCGTTACCAGGCCACCAGGCTGACAGACTGGCCGGCGGTGCGGCGCAGCGTGCGGCGGAGATCGATCCGGGAGCGTCAGCAGCGCGCACCTCGATGGTCAGCTCTCCCCCCGCAATCGTATCCACCGTCGTGCCTGGTAGCTCGAGAGCGTTCCACGCAAGTGTTGTGAGATCGGCACCAGCCGGCAACTCCAATATGCCGGACGTGACCTGCCCTTCAGTGACGCCCGCGTCCAGCACCGCATGACCAGCCGCATCTACCATCACACCGTCGAATGTGGCGCCAGCCCACGGCGCTTGTTCGGCCAAAGCTCCACCGGTCGCATTGATTAAAGCCGAAGCCTCGACCTGGTTGCCGTCCGTGTTGCCGTCGGCATCCACCGCCTGCAGGTTGAAATACCAGCGCTCGGCGGACAAGCCAGGGACCGTCAATTCCAAGCTATATCCCGCCACACCAGCCACCGGCGCGACGGCAAGCAAGCTGCGAGTGGCCGAACTCGAGGGATCGACCGGGGTCAAGGTGCTGTAATAGACGTTGTACAACACCGACGACTGGGCATCGGATGCCGGTTCAAAATGCAATGTCGCAAAACCGTCCCCAGCTTCGACAAATTGCACTCCAACCAAATCGTTCCAAGTCGGCACCGCAAGATCGTTCTTTGGTGTGACGCAGACTTCCCGTGACGGCTGGCTCTCTCGGCCCTGGCCATCTACGGCTCGCACTCGGTAGCAGTACTCGGTTTGATTGACTAACCCGCGATCGACAAAGATCGGATTCGCCGACACCTGCACGAGATCAGCATTAACTCGCACTTCGGCCCCAACCGGCAGCTGACGTCGGAAAACGGCATAACCGGCTAGATCAAGCTCGCTATTGGCTTGCCAACTAACCGTCGCTTCACCACCACCGGGCTGCACCGTGAGCATAGCGGGCGGCACCGGTACATGGGCGCTGAGTTCCAACCAGCCGCTGAAGTCGACGTTGTTGCTGACCCGATCACCGAGCCCGGCCGGGTTGAAGAAGCCACCCGATGCGGAATCGTCGGAGTCATCCAACGGACCGCTGGCATCACCCCACCAGTTGTTGTTGGCGAAGAGGAGCGTACCGGTGTCGTTACGGATACCGAACGCCGTATTGTTTTCGATATCGCTGTTGCTGATCTGCGGCGAACCACTGGTGACCAAACGTAGGCCGTGAACGTTTTGCAACAAGCGGGCGCCAGTGATCGACGGGCTGGCTTCCGCAACCAAGATACCGTCGTGACTGCTGGCTCGTGACGTAACGCCGACCAACGTTGGCGTCGACCGGTAAACCGTGAGGTTGGCACCAAGAGTGCTCGATGCGCTGACGTAACCTCCGTATTCAACCGTACAGTCGACCAAAAACTGGTCGCTACTGATCGCCTGATCACGGTAGCTCAGACCCTTCCAGAAGCCCGGGGTGGGAGTCGAGGTGTTGGCGGTGAAAGTGACACCGGTGGCCTGTAGCCGACCCGCGTAGCCAAGCAAGTTGGAATCGCGACCGATGATCAATCCGGTGCCGGCATTAAAACGCACTTCGCCACCACCCTGAATCAACAGCGTGCTAGTGCGATCACTGCTGGTTGCAGCATCACCCCGAACCGTCAAATCGGCGAGCACGATGTAGGGCAAATCGGTCGGCCAGACTCGCGTCTGAACGTCGCTGCCACGCCCCATGATGCCGCCATCGACCGCGATACCCGCGGATTCGAAGGCATAACCTTCCAAGCGATTGCCTTGGATTGCGGTCAAGACCGTATTGGGACCGATACCGATCGGGAAGGTGCCACCACGCAACGTGCTGCCGGACACCGTGATGGTCGAGCCATTGAGCGCTCGCACCCCGGGCCCGGCACCACCCTCGATCTCACTCTCGGTGATCGTCGCCACCGAACCCGAGGTCAAATATACCCCCGCGCTCGATGTGCCGAGCACCCTGGTATTGCGCAGATTGACGCTGGCGAGACGAATCTGTACCGCCCCGCTGGCGCTGCCCCCCGCCCATTCGACCGTGCAGTCGTCGAGATAGCTACCAGACGATGTGGTATCGCGAAAGTAGATACCTTGCCACGCACCTGGAACCGGTACTTCGGTATTGGTCGTGAACACCACCCCGGTGGCTTCGAGCCGACCGGCGAAGCCGGCAAAATTGTTGTCATCGTAACCGATGAACAGCCGCGTCCCGGGGGCGAAGCGCACCGTCGTGTCCGCGCCCACGATCAATGTACTGGTGCGGTCAGTGCTGGTCGCGGCAGTGCCCCGAACTTCGACCGACCCCAGCACGATGTAGGGCAAATCACCGCCCGGCCAAAAGCGTGTCTGGAGTCCAGAGCCTGCACCCATGACGCCGCCATCAACCGCGATACCGCCTCGATCAGTTGCGTATCCTTCCATGCGGTTGCCGCGCAGATACAGCAGCTCGGAATTCGGTCCAATCCGCACCGGATAGGAGCCAGAACGCAACGTCGTATCGGCCAGCGACAAACGCCCGCGATCACGAATGCGGATCGCGGCATCCGAGCCGCCTTCGATTGTGCCACCGGTGATGACGGCGGTCGAAGCATTGGAACCACTGAGATAAACGCCAGCAACCGACGAGCCAAGCACGCTGGTCTCGAACAACCCAACCGTGGTCTGATTGACCTGCACCGCGCCGCTGGCCCCGCCCCCGGCCCATTCCACGGTGCAATGGTCGAGGTAGGTTTCACGTCGGTCGGCGAAAGCCGAATTCCGAAAGTAAATCCCCTGCCAGAAACCAGGGACAGGAGACTCCGAGTTGGCCGTAAAGACAACCCCTGTCGCCTGCAGCTTGCCAGCGAAGCCGGCCAGGGTACTGGAATCACTACCGATGAAGAGCCGGGTATCGGCCGCAAAACGCACCTCGGTATCAGCGCCGATAATCAAGTTACTGATCCGGTCGCTGCTGGTCGCAGCATCACCCCGAACTTCGATCGATCCCAACACAATGTACGGCAAGTTGCCCCCGGGCCAAACCCGGGTCTGCACACCGCCGCTTGCACCCATGATCCCGGCATCCACCGCGATTCCCGCATGCTCGAAGTCGTAACCCTGCATGAGATTGCCGCTCAGGTGAGTGAGATTCGAATTGGGCCCCATGCGGATCGGATAGGCGCCGCTCCGCAATGTCGAACCGGACATTGCCAGGACGGCTCGGTCACGGAGGCGGACTGCGGCGTCCGAGCCACCTTCGATCTCGCCGCCGTTCACAAAGCCGGAGGTGGCGCTCGAACCCGTCAGGTAAAGACCTGCCGACGAGGTGTTCAGGATTCGCGATTCATGGATCCCGACCGCAGTCCGGTTGATTTCCACTGCGCCGTTGGCTCCACCGCCCGCCCACTCCACCGTGCAATGATCCAAATAGTTCTCGATGCGATCGGCGGTCGCTGAGTCTCGGAAGTAAATGCCACCCCAGAATCCAGGGGTTGGGGTATCGGAGTTGGCGGTGAACGTCACTCCCAAAGCGTTCAACCGGCCGACGAATCCCCCTAACGTGCTGCTGTCACTGCCGATCAACAACCGGGTACCGGCGTCGAACCGCAATGAAACTCCTTCGCCCAGAAACAGCGTGCTGGTGCGATCGCTACTGGTCGACGCATTACCGCGCACTTCCAAGTTGCCACGGATCAGATAGGGCATGCCACCTGCCGGCCAAACCCTTGATTGCGTGCCACTACCATTGCCGATCACACCGCCATCAACCCCAATCCCAGCCCGTGTCGGGATATAACCCTGTGCGACGTTGCCTTGAAACCGTGCGATCGAGACATTCGCCTGCATGCGCACCGGATACGAACCACCTCGCAGCAGGCTGTCGCTCATGGTCAAAGATGAGGTGCCGAAGATCCGGACACCGGCATCACTACCGCCTTCGATCTCACTGTCGCTGATCGTGACCGACGATTCATTGACCACGTAAACACCTGCTGTTTGCGGAGCCAGGACCTTAGTACGACGCAAGGTCAGGCCCATCCGCACCACTTCGATGGCGCCAACAGCGCCACCACCGCCGGCCCACGAAACTTCGCACCCGTCCAATAGATTGTTGGCGGCACCGTTGCGTGCCGAATCGCCAAAATGGATGCCTTTCCAGAAGCCTGGGGTCGGTGTTGTGCTGTTGGCGGTAAAGGTCACATCGTTGGCCAACAACCGTCCTTGCCACCCGCCCAGAGTGCTGTCATCGCGCCCAATCCGTAGCTCGGCATCGGGCTCGAAACGAACCTCCGTCGGTATCTCGCCGCCGATGCGCAGGGTGCTCGTGCGATCGCTGCCGGTGGCCGCATTGCCCCGCACTTCGATCAATCCGAGCACGATGTAATCCAGGTCTCCGGGCCAAATCCGGGTCTGGGTACTACTGCCAGAGCCCATGATGCCAGGCTCGACTGCGATCCCGTCTCGGGTTGGCCCGTAACCCTCGATGGTTGTACCGCCGAGGGTCCGCAGAACGACGTTGGGTTGGATAATGATCGGATAGGTACCACCGCGCAGCGTCACTTCGACCAGTGACAGTTGCGATCGGCTAATGGCACGCACCCCTTCGGCGGCACCGCCTTCGATCTCACCACCGTACATGGTCACGGACGAGCCACCACGGTTGAGGTAGAGGCCACGATTACCGGTGGTCCGGATCACCGATGCGTTGCGTAGATCCAGAGCCGAATCTCTGACCGTCACCGCGGCGCTGGTACCGGTACCGCCACCGCCCTCCACCACACACGCGTCGAGAAAATTGCTGACCGATGAGTCGGCGAAGTAGAGCCCTTCCCAGAATCCCGGGGTTGCAACCGCCGGTCGGGTGGTGAAGGTCACTTCGGTCGCCTTTAGGGAGCCTTGAAAACCTGCCAATGTATTGTCATCAGTACCGATCGTGAGCCCGGCATCCGCAGCGAAACGTACCGTCGTCGGCATTCCTTCGCTACCGATCACCAAAGTCGAGGTTCGATCGCTGCCAGTCGCCGCGTTGCCGAGCACTCGGACGTCCCCGAGGATCAGGAACGGCAGGTCGCCGCCTGGCCAAGTCCGAGTCTGGGTGCTGCTCGAGTTGCCGATCAGGCCACCGTTGACCGCCACCCCGGCCTGCTCCAAGGCATAACCATCCAACGTGTTGCCGGACAATGCCGAAATCGCCACATTGGCATCGATCAGGGCTGGGAAACTGCCACCGCGTAGGGTGTTGCCGGTCAACGTCATCGACGACGTGCCTTGCACCCGCACCGCGGGTAGCGTGCCGCCGCCTTCGATCTCGCTATCGGTAATAGTCGCCGCTGCACCGGTGGTGACATGGACTCCGCTGGACAAAGAGTCGCGGACGATGGTGCCGTTACGGAACACCGGCCGCGAGCGGTTGATGACCACCGCTCCACTGACGTCAGCGCCGGCAAACTCCACCACACAGCCGTCGAGGAAATTGTTCGAGCCACCGTCAGTGGCCGAATCGTCGAAGCGGATCCCCTGCCAGTCGCCGGCGGCCGCAGTGGAGCGATTGGCGGTAAACGTCACCCCTGTCGCCTGCAGGCGGCCGCGAAACCCGGGGAGGGTATTTGTCGAGCCTATGATCAGTCGCGTCCCGCGCTCAAAGTAGACAGTGACGCCGGATTGGATGATCAACGTCGAGGTCCGGTCGCTGCCCGAGGCCGCATTACCTCGCACCTCGACGACGCCGGTCACCACATAGGGGCTGTTGGCGACCGTCCAAGTGGTTGTTCTCGGACTCGATGAGCTGCCGATGATGCCACCACCGACGAAAGTGCCAACCCGCGGTGTCGCCCAGTCTTCGTTCGACACACCACTTTCACCGGTGCCGTCCACCGCGGTCGCGACGTAATAGTACGAAGTGTTGTTGGCGGCCGCGGCGTCGGTGAACGACGTGCCAGTGAGTCCACTGGCCAGCACCGCACCATAAGGACCACCCTCCGTGGTGCTGCGATAAACGTTGTAACTCGTGGCGCCGGTCACCGCGGTCCAGGTGACGATCGCCTGCGCATTGGCGGGGCGGGCAGCAAGGTTTGTGGGCGCAGCGGGTGCAGCAAACGCAGGTGGGGCGATCAAGCCAAGGACCGTGGCCGCTGCCAAACATAGCCCCCCAGGCAATCCTGCCAGCACTCTGCCCAAAGAAGCACGAGTGCCCTGCCAAACACTGTACTGCAATCGCAACAAATACCCTCCGATCTATCGTCTTACCGACGAAGACATCGAGGTCTCCACTACACCCTATTATTTTGTCACATTATTACCAGTTTCCGCAAGTTGCTGGCTCGGACCGAGCCTGGAGCTCCAATCGAGCGCCCTCAGTGTTGCGAATGCCAACCCATGATGCGCCGTAGAACATCAAGACACTTCAACGTTCGATTCTCGATTTGGAGCACGGCATGACTGATCCGCAAGACCCGAAACCGCCCTCTAAAAAGTCCTCGACCGTCGGCATCGGTATCGCTCTGGGGGTGGCCTTCGGCGTTGTGTTCAACAATCTCGCAATCGGCATTGCGCTCGGGGTAGCCTTCGGCGCCGCGCTGTCCCGCCGACCCTGAGCGGCCATCACAGTGGGGAAAGACCCAGGGTGTTATGGAGAGTGCAGCCGGTGGTTTGATACGGTCGCTCGGCAACAAACCGAACACCTCGACCGACCACACACCTAGGGAGCCAACAGATGGGCAAAGTGTTCGACAGCATCGACGGCAAAGTCAAAGCGTTCATCGAACGTCAGCATCTCTTCTTCGTCGCGTCCGCGCCGCTCGCTGGTGACGGATTGGTTAACCTTTCTCCGAAAGGCCTCGATAGTTTCAAGATCCTCGGGCCACGCACCGTCGCCTACCTCGACCTGGTGGGTAGCGGCGTCGAAACAATCGCCCATCTGCGCGAGAACGGACGCATCGTCATCATGTTCTGCGCCTTTGACGGCCCGCCGAAGATCGTCCGCCTCAATGGCCACGGCGAGGCCATCGAGCCCGGCCACCCGGAGTATGAAGACCTGGTCGCGCAGTTCCCGACCTACGAAGGCACGCGGTCGGTAATCCGGGTCGAATGCACCCGGATCTCGGACTCCTGCGGTTTCGGTGTACCGGTGATGGCCTTCCAGAGCAACCGGACTCAGCTGCCGGACTATGCAGAACGTAAGGGCCCAGAAGGGATCGAGGCATACAAAAGGCTCAAGAACGCTGCCAGTCTCGACGGCTTGCCGGGGTTGGCTAATCTGCCCCCAGCCGAGCCCGCACCGTAAGCTCTTTACCAACGCGACAGCTGACAATGCGGTGCCAGAGCGCCGAACCCTGTTTCTCGACGACAATCGCAATCTGCTGCCCCTCGTCACACGCGACGTTGGCGAACAACGGCGTCTTGCCGCGCTCTGCGCCGTCCAGGGATACCGTCCCACCGCTGGGCTCGGAGGTGATGCGCACCAGGAAACCTTTGGCCGGCGCCGGGCGCCACAGCTGCGGCAGGTCGAGCTGCTGAACTGTCGGCGCGACGCTCGGGCCCAAAGTCCTCGTCAAGGGCCGCCAGAAAACAGCACAGGCCAGGACCACGAGTGCAAAGCCCGCCACGATCCGCAGACAGCCAGCCGCACGGTACCTGGTGACGCTATATCTCATGCCAAATATCTCATGCAGCTGTGGCCGCTCACCGGACCACCCTCAACGCTTCGTCGAGGCTGATGGTGCCGGCCACCGCTTCCAGGATGGCAGCACGGAGCAGCGGTGTCATCCCTTCCTCCTCCGCGGCCTGGGCAATGGTTGGCGTCGCCACCTTGTCAGTGACTAGATTTCTCAGACGCGGGGTCATCCGCAACAGCTCGAAAATTGCGGTCACGCCAGCCACCCCGGTCCCGTCGCAGGCCTTACAACCTGGAGCGGCGTAAAATGACAGGCTCTCGGCGGCGGTGGCGTTGATTCCGGCCTGGATCATCTGCCGTGTTGCTTTACGATCTCGCTCGACCGGACGACGGCACTCGACGCAGAGCCGGCGCACCAACCGCTGCGACACCGCGGCTAGCACTGACGAAGAGGCCAGGAAAGGTTCGATACCCATATCGATCAACCGATTGAACACCCCCGCCGTAGACTCCGAATGTAGGGTGGTCAAAATCAGGTGCCCGCTGAGTCCGGCTTCAACCGCGGTGTCGGCGGTTTCTTGATCGCGAATTTCGCCCACCATCATCACGTTGGGATCTTGCCGCAACACCGCCCGCAACGTCTGGCTGAACGACAAGCCAACCGTATGATCCACTTGCGTCTGGCTGAGAAAAGGCAAATCGATCTCGATCGGATCCTCAATGGTGGCGATCGAGGTAGTCTCGCCACGGTTCAGGTGGATGTGGGAGAGTGCACTGTACAGCGTTGTGGTTTTGCCGCAGCCGGTTGGCCCGGTGAACACAATCAGACCCTGCGGCTGCGTCAACAGGTCTTCGAAGTCCAGCCTCAGGGACTCCGGCATACCCAACTGCATCAGATCGATCAGACCATGGCCGGCACGGGCCAATCGCAGCACTACTTTTTCACCGTGGTGGGTCGGCAGCACCGACACTCGCACATCCACCGCACCCTTTGGGGTCTCGATATTGAGACGACCATCTTGGGGTAGGTCGGTCTGATACGTCGTCAGACTCGACAAAATCTTCAGGCGTCGCACCACCAATTCATGATGCGCCCGCGGCACTGTCAACACCTCCGTGAGCTCTCCTCGGACCCGCCAGGCGACGCGAGTGTGGAGATCCTGCGGTTGAATGTGCACATCGCTGGCACCGACGGTAATAGCGGCGCTCAGCAACTCATCCACGAAGGCGGGCGCATTCGGCCGTCGCTTGAAATGGCGCCCGAAATCGAGATCTTTTGAGACCAAACGTGCCGACATCGGTGCCGCACGGCTCTCCGGCGCCAACTCGACCAACGAAGCTTGCGGGGCCCTTTCGCCAAGGTGGGCGCCCTGATCCAGCAACCGCGCCCCTATGGTCGCCACCACTGCCAGCCCGGCGGCAACCTGGACGACGCGGGACGATAGCGCGATCGTTCCTAGGTCGCGAAGAATTATCCAGGCGGCGGATAGATCGGCGGGACGCCAAAAGAGGTAAAGACAAACCAACCCCGTCACCGTGACGAGCACAGCCAACCATCGAAGCAACCTGGCAAATCGGTCCACGGTCGCAGTGTACCGGACCCAGTGCAGAGGCGACAGAACCTGACGAGTGCTTGTCGACAGTGCTCGTCGACGGTGCTCGTCGACGGTGCGTGCCAATAGGACACCTGCAGACTGGCAGTGTCGCCTCGATCACTCCTGAAAACGGCCAGGGACCTCGAAATGAGTCAAATAGTTAGTCCATTCGACTCCCCCACCCCGTTCGCACCCGAAACTATCGCGTCCGGTAAATTACCGAGAGCCTCTGCAACGGAAACAGTCACGCCCGGTAAATTACCGAGAGCCTCCGCAACGGGAACCGTCGCGCCCGGCAAGTTACCGAGAGCCTCCGCAACGGGAACAGTCGCGCCCGGCAAATTACCGAGAGCCGCAGTTCCGCAGAAACACGGCATCGCGAAGCACGGTCTCACGACGCCTTTGGCAACCCCTCAGCCGAGGGGGTACTGGAAAATCAGCTAAGCCTCGACGCCCAAACCAGGAAACTCAGATCCTCTCAACCACGCCTCGAAGAACCTCCAACATTAACCGATAGGTTGAGTCGCCGATTCCAGGAGCTGAAGATTCGCTGGGACCGCCGACGTTGAGCACACGGATCCCCAAAACCCGTATCCAATCCACGATCTTCTCTTCAGCGTCTGGATCACTGGGATCACAGATATGGATCGGCCGCTGATAGCGCAACGCAACCGTCGACATCCAATCGGTCCCGGGATCCCGAATACCCGCAAGATTCTCTGGCTTCAGAACCAACGTCGCATCGGAGTCGCGGACGTTCCATTCCGTCCGCTGAGATCTCGGGACATCTGGCGCAAGCTCGCTGCGTTCATGCGGTGTCTCAATCAGTGGAAAGATCTCGGGAATCACCCCGCCTTCCGAGTGTCGACCAGGCGGACACCAACCCCCGATCGCCAGCCCAGCCGTGAAGGCGGCACGGAGCGCGGCCTGGTCGACACCGGTTTGACCTCCAGAAACAAGGCGTCGAAAAAGCTCTTGCATCGCCCGACGAAGACCACAAATCAACCGAGCCCATATTCAGAAAAGTAGCCACAGGGTTCGAAGCCGAGGCGTTCGTAGACCGGCTGCCCTTCTGCTGAGGCTTGTAACGCCCCGACCGTCAGCCCCGCTCGACGGCCTTCGTCGAGAACCTTCCAGGTCAGCGCCATGCCCAAGCCGCGTCGACGGAAGGCTTCGGCGGTTGCAACCATGTGGACGCCCGCGATGCCGCCGCCGATAAAAAGCTCGCTGACCGCGGCGGGCTCGCCATCAACGGTGGCGACGAAGAGGCGCATTGGGCACTCGGACACGAGCACAACCTCCGCGGCTCGCTCGAAGAAGTGCTGGATATCGCGGTCGGGCGGATCACCGAGGTTGGCCAGGACGCTGGCGAAGTCGGCGAGCTGTGCCGCGGTCGCAACCCGCTCGATCGTGGTGGCGGCGGGCAGGGGCACCTGATCAGGCACCTTGGTGAGATCGATCGTCATGCCGAGCTCACGCTCCTGCTCCCGCAGACCGCGACGACGCAGCCGCGCTTCCAAATCCACTGGCCGTGAACACGGACCAACCCACCAGGTAAAAGGTCGCCCGGTCTGCCGCACATCGGCGAGAGCCTCGTCGATCCGTGCGTCCGCATCACGCTCTGCCAGACGGGCGGCGAGGATCTTGTTGAAAGTATCTACCCCGAGCCCAGAATCAACAACAACCAAACCGTCGCGACGCTCCACATCCATATCCGGAAGACGGTCCTGGATAAGGACCACATGTCCGAGGAGGTTCTCCTCGACCGCTTCGACCAACGGGCTAGGGGCGGTATCGATGACGGATTCGTACATGGCGGAGAGGTTAGCAGGTCCAGGAAAGAGCCCAGAAAGCTCGATTGAACGTCGATTGTGGTCTCGGTACCGCTGGGAGACCCGGATCGAGCATCGATCCTACGTTAGGCACGGTCGGGATACCCCGATTGAGCCTCGATCGCAGTCTCGGTACCGTTAGAAGTCCAGAGTCGAACATCGATCGCAGTCTCCTCGACGTCGAGAGACTACGATTGAGCGTCAATTGTTCTCGCGTCTACGACGGTCTACCATACGTCTCCATATCCTACGTAAACGTTGCTATTAAACGCTTTGCGGTGATAGTATGTCTACTATGGAGCACGCCAAAACGCTACCGAAATCGACCTCGCGTGTTTGCTCATAGTTTGCTCGCCAGAAGACCAGGAGGTGACCCGTGAAGCCAGGTTTGACGACCACCCTTGAGACAGCAGCCAGCGCGAAACGACCCAAGAGGGCTCCCAACAGAAGGAAGCTAACCAAGCGGGTGATCGACGCTGCTCGGTATAAGTCGCCCACTTCGCATCCTCGTGGTGCCTTCTACATCTGGGATACCGAGTTGGCTGGTTTCGGCTTGCGTGTCTACCCATCCGGGCGGAAGGTGTTCCTTCTGACTTATCGGATCAAGGGCAAGCAGCGATTCTACCAACTCGGTCGCTATGGGGAGCTCACCGTCTACCAAGCCCGCACAGAGGCTCTTGACGCGCTCAGGCAGGCACGACAGGGCACCGATCCTGCTGCGGATCAGATGGCGTATCGCAGGTCTCCCACCATGGCAGATCTGGCGGAACGATTCATCGAAGAGCATTCGAAAATCAACAAGAAACCAGTCTGCGTCACGGCAGATCAGCGGAGGCTCCGCAAGCACATCCTTCCCCGCCTCGGTCATCGCCGGGTAATCGATATCTCCCGCACCGACGTCGCAGAGCTGCACACCAGCATGGCAGCAACACCTGGCGCAGCGAACACTACGCGGGACTTGTTGTCAAAAGCTTTCAGCCTAGCTGAAGTTTGGGGCTGGCGTCCTGAAGGCAGCAATCCGACCCGGCACGTCAAGGGATACAAGATGCCAAAACGGGAACGCCATCTTTCGCCGACCGAACTGGCACGCTTGTCTGAGATCTTGGCCGAAGGTGAGCGGACAGAATCGATATCGCAGGAACCGGTTTCGGCAATCCGGCTTCTTATCCTCACTGGCTGTCGACTGATGGAGATCCTGGCGCTGAAATGGGAATACGTAGATTTCGAAGGCCATTGCCTTCGACTGCC